>CALRLF020000020.1:0-55014 GCA_943368475.1 Allobosea thiooxidans | reverse complement strand
ATCTTTTTGTATTCTTTCTGCTTCAAAAGAATTATTTTCCACTGTAAAAATGGCTGGTTGTGTTGCATTTGTTGATACCGCGTTTTCTATTGTTATTTCATCCTCATCTACATCTTCTTCCTCATCATCAACAGATGATTGCATTTTTAAGTAATCAGTTAGCTTTAAAGAAACTGTACTTTGTTGTGTTGCTTTACGCTTAGCTATTATATAATCTTCTATCCTTCTAAAAAAAGTATCTTTTTGTTGCAACTCAGCTGCCTTTGTTTTTAAAGTGGCAATAGGTAATGGAGCCAATGGCAGATAATATTTATTAGATTCAATAGCCGATGCTGGAATAGCAAATAATTCATCTTTTTCTTTATTCTTCATAGCCTCAGAAAAATCTGGAATGTGAATATCAGGTACAATTCCACTAAACTGTGCTGTTGTTCCAGATACCCTAAAAACCTGTGATAAGGTAAGTTTCAGATAAGTAGTTGTATTAATGTTTCGCAAATCTGTACTTAAATCAATAGTTGTATCAAGTGGTAAAATTCTTTGACCTGTTGCCTTACCATAAGTAGGAGTACCCATGATAACAGCCCTGTTGTAATCTTGCATTGCACCAGCCAACAGTTCAGATGCGGATGCACTGTAGCCATTTACCAAAACAGCCAAAGGACCATCGTAAATAGTTCCTCTATTCATATCTTTTAACGTAACAGGCTTGCCTTCTTTTCTTTTCATTTGTGTAAGTGGACCTGCATCAATAAAAATACCTGCTAAATCTACAGCCTCTTGTACAGAGCCTCCTCCATTATACCTAATATCCAAAATCAACGCATCAATTTTATCTTTTTTTAGCTTTACAATTTCTTTGGCTACATCATTTGCACAACCATTTATCCTTGCCTTATCTTCCCAGTCTTCATAAAAAGTTGGCAAATAGATATAGCCAACTTTTTTTGTCCCTTTCAAAATAAAACTCTTCACTCTATCCTCGTCTTCATCACCTGCTTGTTGTTCTTTATATAAAACAACTTCCCGTTTTGTACCATCCGATTTTTGAATGGTTAAAGTTGCTTTTGCATGATTACTAGCATCTAAAATAGCCGACACTTCTTCTACACTTGCATCACTAACATCTATAGCTTTTTGCTCATCCCACTTAATGGCAACCAACTTATCACCAGCATTCATCATTCCACTTTTAAATGCAGGGCTTCCAGGCTGTAATCCAGTAATTGAAATTTTGCCCTCATCATCTGCTTCCATTCCAAAACCAAAAGCCATACTTTTTCTGCCAAGTTCTTTTTCGAAATTTTCTCTATCTGTTGCCGACATGTAAGCAGTATGAGGATCATAACACAATGCAATAGCTTTACAATATTCATCACTTACAACTTGTGCAATACCACCTGGAGCATTCAATTCTTTTTGGATGTACCTTTTATATATTTTTTGAATTTTCTTTCTTGCAACCACTTCAATACTATCATTGATTTGTTTCTGTTTAGCTGGAGTTGTGATTGCTTTTTCTTCTTGAAATTCAGCCAAAGCCTGTAGCACCAATAGCTTGATATTTTTATAGAACTTTAAACGCATACCAGCAGTATTTGCAGCATAAGAAGTGTCTTCTTGAACAGTATATTTTTCATATATAGAAAAATTAAAAGGAGCTTTGCAGATATTGTCAATCATTGTATCTGCCTGTTGTAATCTTTTTTGATAGATTGTAATCAAGCTTTGTAAAAAATCGGAACGTTTAGAGCTAATCTCTTTATGCAAATTGTGCTTACTACCTGCCAGTAATTTGATGTCTTCTTCAATTAAAAAGTTCTTATCTTTATCTAATTTACTTAACAGCAAAGCAAATAAGTCGGTCGAAAACTTTTCATCTAAACCCCTTGGTTGAATGTGGTACTTTTCTGCCATTCTGGTAATTAAAAAAGCATCTTTTGCTGCTTTTTGAATGGGTTGTCCTACTAATGTTGAAAAAGTAGCTACAATAAAAAATATAACCAATAAATATTTTTCTAGTCTTTCAGTTCCATTAAATACTTGTTTAAAAGTTGCAGGTTGCAATTTCATGTTATAATATTCTGAATGAAAAAAGTGTACTAAGATTAATTTTAAATTAAAGTTAAGTAGGCTTTTTTACTACGCAAATAAATACTATATGATTTTTGACATATACACAAAAAAAATGTCAGCTTTAATAGCTGACATTTTTAAATATATTTTACAAATCTCTCTTTTTATACAAATAGAAACACAGCCACCAAATACCTGCTGTAAGAATACCAGTATATAAAATATGGATATTAATATCAATGAGTTTTTGGTTATAGGCTGCTTCATTAAACTTGCCTAAGAAAGCTGCTGGCGGAACCAACTTATCAGAAATTTCTAATGGAAAATAATTTGCTAATGGTTTAAATGAGGTTGCATTGCCAATGTAACCAACAGCAATAGGCTCTACCAAAACAGAATAAAATAAAAATATTCCCAAGGCTATAAATGAACGCTTAATTACAAAGCCTAGTAGAAACGCAATGGTTAATTGGGCAAATGTTTGTAACAAGAATAATGGAATGTATTGCATTTGCTCACTCCATCTTGTTTTGCCAATTTCACTACTATACGAAAATCCAAAACTCAATGCTACCAATGCATACGCCAATGTGGTAAAGCAAGAGATAATTAAAACATCAAACAATTTACTGGTTACAAATTGGTTTCTAGTCCAGCCATCAATAATGTTTTGTCTGTTGGTTTTGTACGTGTACTCATTGGCAATAATCATGATTACCAAAATAGCAGGTATCATTACAAACCACGAAGAAAAATAAGCAACGCTGTGCCATACTTCAGGAAAGGCAAATGGATTACCCAAAAGCATTTTAACCATTTGTTTTTCCATGCCTTTACCTTGAGACATATTGTCGAAAACAGAGGAAAACATAAGGTTAACGCCAGGATAAGTCAATGCCACAATACCCATCATCCACCAAAAAGCTGGATATTTTTTAAGCTTTAGCCATTCTATTTTTATAAGGTCTAACATATAGTTTAATTAATTAGTTTGAAATTATTCAAATTTTACAGTGTCTTATTTTTTATTTACCTTCTACCATCTACCTTTCACCACTCACCTCTAATTGCTAGTTAGTTCAAAGAACTTAGCTTCTAAACTTTTTCGTTTTAAGTTTAATAAGTTTAGCGTTATGCCTTGTTGAAAACAATATTGATTAATTTCATCTAACTTGGCAACACCCAAAGGGAAATGTATATGAACAGTTGAATCGTTTTTTTCAGCTTTGATATTACCAGTATAGTTTTGCAAAACAGCAAACAGTTGAGTTACGTCGGCCGAACTTACTTCTACAATATCTTCATTTACCAAAACCTCATTTACTGCACCAGCCGTAATTAATGTGCCTTTTTTCATAATGGCAACATGGGTACAAACTTTCTCCACTTCATCTAACAAGTGGCTTGCCATAATAATGGTTTTACCATCTTTAGCCAGCTTTTTAATTAGCTCACGTATTTCTGCGATTCCTACAGGGTCTAATCCATTGGTAGGTTCATCAAAAACCAATACATCTGGATTACCCAACAATGCTGCACCAATTGCCAAACGTTGTTTCATACCCAAACTATAGGTACTGAACTTGCTATTCTTACGTTGTGCTAAATTCACCACTTCTAAAACAGCATCAATATCTTTTGCTGTACCACGACCACTGATTGCCTGAGTGATTTTTAAATTATCAACAGCCGATAAATAATGATAAAAATTGGGTGTTTCTAATAAACTACCAATTTGCTTTCTGGTATCAGGACCGCTGGGTTGTCCAAACCATTTAAAAGTACCACTGTTAGATTTTAAGACATCTAAAATAATACCCAATGTGGTGGTTTTACCACTACCATTAGGCCCTAGTATGCCAAAAACACAGCCTTTGGGCACTTCGTAAGAAATACCATTTAAGGCTTTGATACTGCCATAATTTTTGGCTAAATTTTCAATAGATAAAACAGGTTGGTTCATGCAATAAATTTTTATAACTCTTTAAAGATATTAGAAATTAGGATACTACAGTTGCATAATTCATCATTTGTATAAAAGGTGAATTATTGAAATAAAAGGCAAAAGCAGCTACTTAACTTTTTTCTTCCCAAACCTGTGTTAGCATCACCAACATTTCTACTGCTTTTTCCATGTCACTTACACCAATCCATTCTTTTTTGCTGTGTATTGCTTGCATACCAGTAAATAAATTGGGGCAAGGCAAACCCACAAAACTTAAACGACTGCCATCTGTTCCACCACGTATGGGTTCATTTACTGCAATTAAACCAACACGTTGATAAGCTGCTATTGCATTGGCTGCAACTTGTGGATGTTGGTCTAATATTTCTTTCATATTTCTATACTGTTCAACCACAGTAAAGTCCATGGTTGCTTGTGGATAGTTAGCTACAACAGTTTCTGCAATAGCTTTTAATCTTCCTTCATGATCAGCCAATTTTGCTGTTACAAAATCACGAATAATAAAACTTACTGAAGCTTTTTCCGCTATTCCTTCTATACTTACAGGATGAACAAATCCTTCACGACCATTGGTAGTTTCAGGACTAAATTCGCCTTTAGGTAAAGCAGCTAAAATTTCGCCAACAATTTTCAATGCATTTACCATTTTATTTTTTGCATATCCAGGATGAGCAATTACACCATGCACTGTAATGGTAGCACCATCGGCACTAAAAGTTTCATCTTCAAATGTGCCCAATTCTCCACCATCTAAAGTATATGCAAAATCGGCTCCTAGCTTTGCTAAATTTATGTTAGCTGTACCTTGTCCAACTTCTTCATCAGGCGTAAATAATATTTTTATTGTTCCATGCTTTACGTCGGGATGCCTCATTAAATAGGTGGCCATATCCATAATAATAGCAACACCAGCTTTATCATCGGCCCCTAATAAAGTAGCTCCACTTGCAGTGATAATGCTTTTACCAATATGTTGTTTCAGATATGGATAATCGTTTACACTCAACACTTGGGTTGCGTCATCAGGCAAAACAATATCACTTCCATCATAATTTTCATGCACTATTGGGTTTACATTGTTGCCACTACAATCTGGTGCAGTATCTACATGGCTACAAAAACAAATTACCGGAACATCTTTACTTGTATTGGAAGGAATGGTTGCATATACATAACCAAATTCATCAGCATGGGCATCGTTTAATCCAATTGCCTGCAATTGCTCGACCAATAAATTCGACAAATCTTTTTGTTTCGCTGTTGTAGGATGTGAATTACTTTGAGGATTGCTTTGTGTATCTATTGTAACGTATTGCAAAAACCGTTCAAGAACTGTATGGTTATAATTTAAAAGCATATTAGTATTTTGTGGCAAGATAATAGAAAGATACATGCATAAAAAACCAATGATAGAGAAAGGCTGGTTAAGAATAGTAATTTACATAATTACAGCACTGCTATTGAGCTTTTTAGTAGTTTCCATTTGCTCTGCATTGTTTAACCTCAAAGGCTTAATCAATCAATGGGAAAAATTGGGGAATATTGAAGATTTGTTACCCATTTACCTAATTAACAACAGTGGTTTTATTATTGCAGCATTTGCATTGAGAATATGGGTCGATAAAAAGAGCATTGCTTCTTTAGGATTTTATTGGAAAGGTTTTAGCCAACATGCTTTTGCAGGTTTCTTTTTAGCCATTTTTTTATTAGGTGTTGGAACATTGATACTGTTAAGTTTCGATTACCTTACTTACACAGGTTTTCAGTTTAGCTTGCAACAATTGTTACTACAATTTTTATTGTTTGCTATCGTAGCTTTTAGCGAAGAGTTAATTATTCGTGGTTATATACTCAACAACTTAATGCAAAGTTTTAACAAATGGATTGCATTGCTTATAAGTGCTGCATTGTTTGCAGTTTTACACGCTACAAATCCAAATGTTAGTTTATTATCTGTCACAGCAATTTTTATTGCAGGCATATTGTTGGGCATCAATTATATCTATACTAAAAACTTATGGTTTGCCATTTTTCTTCATTTTGCTTGGAATTTTTTTCAGGGCCCAATTTTAGGTTATGAAGTAAGTGGTATTAAAACACATAAACTGTTTATACAAAGTTTAACGGGGCCAGATTTTTTTACAGGTGGAAATTTTGGCTTCGAAGGCTCATTAGTTTGTATTGCACTTCAAATAATGGCAATTTTATTTCTATTCAAATTGTATAATCAACAAAAAAGTTACTATCACTAAAGAGCAATAATTAAACACCTCAAAAAAGAAAATACTCAAACAAAAGCAGTATTTGTTGCAAAGTTCTCTAAAAATTGCATTTATCTGCTGATTTTCAGGTATGATTTACATCAGTAAAAATTGATTGTAAAGCTTTACTTTTGCAATCGCCTGCGAATTATTCAAACACAAAATTTTATACAATGGTAAAAGTTGCAATCAACGGTTTCGGAAGAATTGGCCGTTTAGTTTTTCGTCAAATTTATAACATGGAGGGAATAGATGTAGTTGCTATCAACGATCTTACCTCTCCAGCAGTATTGGCTCATTTATTAAAATACGATAGTGCACAGGGTCGTTTCGATGCTCCTGTTACCGCTACAGAAGATTCAATAGTAGTTAATGGCAGTAGCGTTAAAATATATGCTCAAA
Organism: Allobosea thiooxidans; assembly: GCA_943368475.1. GTDB lineage: Bacteria > Bacteroidota > Bacteroidia > Chitinophagales > Chitinophagaceae > UBA1930. The sequence continues at coordinate 48,309 of CALRLF020000020.1, read as the reverse complement.
GAGATCCAGCACAAATTCCTTGGGGAGCACATGATGTTGATGTGGTAATAGAAAGCACAGGTTTCTTTACTGATAAAGCAAAAGCTGAAGCACATCTTACTGCTGGTGCAAAAAGAGTGGTAATTTCTGCTCCTGCAACTGGCGATTTAAAAACAGTTGTTTTTAATGTTAACCATGCCATTTTAGATGGTAGCGAAACCATTATTTCTTGTGCAAGTTGTACTACCAACTGCTTAGCTCCTATGGCTAAAGTATTGAGTGATAATTATGGTATTTTAGCTGGTAGCATGACTACAATACATGCGTACACCAACGACCAAAACACATTAGATGCACCACATCCAAAAGGTGATTTAAGAAGAGCCAGAGCTGCTGCACAAAACATTGTACCAAACAGTACTGGTGCTGCAAAAGCAATTGGTTTAGTATTACCTGAATTGAAAGGTAAATTAGATGGTGGGGCACAACGTGTTCCAACCATTACTGGCTCTTTAACTGAATTGGTTTCAGTTTTAGGCAAAAAAGTAACACTTGAAGAAGTGAATGCTGCCATGAAAGCTGCTGCTAACGAAAGTTTTGGTTACAACGAAGACGAAATTGTAAGTACTGACATTATTGGTACGCACTTTGGTTCTTTGTTCGATGCAACACAAACTAAAGTAATTACTGTTGGCGATACACAAATTGTAAAAACAGTTAGTTGGTACGATAACGAAATGAGTTACGTGAGCCAGTTGGTTCGTACTGTAAAACATTTTGCAGGATTGATCAGCTAATAAAAATAGTTTTCTAAAAAAAACCTCAAACAAATGTTTGAGGTTTTTTTGTGTCTAATCCTTTCAATAAAATATTCAAATTAAACTAATATTGTAACGCCATCATTTAAAAATTGTATGAAATATTTATTCATTTTGTTTATTTGTATTTCAATTGTTGGTTGTAACCCCAATACCAAATTTTCATTAAACGGAGATTGGTTTATTGTACAGGAAGGGTATAATGACCAAGATAGTTCTGGCTATGAAAATATGGCTCTCAATTTAAAAAGCGATGGTAGTTATGCTCATTTTGCAGCCAACTTTTACAATTATGGCAAATGGAAATGGGATGCTACAACATCTAGAATAACGCTTACTCCAGAGTCTGGACATCCACGCAACGGAACATTTGTTTTTGAACTAGTTAAACAGGAGAAAGAAGAAGTACAAGTAAAAAGGATTCTACAAAAAGGAGAGGTTCTTGTAAAACGAAAAAAGGCTGATAAATGGTTTGGCAATAAAAATATGGTTTCCGAAAGTCCGTTCGAAAGTAAATACAACCAATGGCGAGTTAAACCAACTAATCCAGAAACTAGAGAACAAATCAGGGAAAGAACTTTTCAGTATATACAGTTTCTAAAAATTTGTTTTCAGTATCAGGTAGATAATAAAATAGAAAGTCTTACACATGGCTGGTATCCTCAGCCCTTTCAGCTACATTTCATAAATACAGCAAGAATGGCTTATAGCAACGAATTAATAGATTGGAATGCTTGCTTTTACAACGAAGAGCAGGCAGTAGAAGCTTATAAATTAATTAGCGGAACAATGTATAAATTGAAAGTGCACAACAAAGAAACCATCGCCGAAAGAAACTTAGACTTAGTTGTTCAACTACTGGATGTATTTCGTTAAAGAATGCAACAAATCTACCCCAATGTAGCAGCCAATGAACTATATTTGTAGAGCCTGCAATTACGTAAATCAAAAAAAATATGAGCAAGTTTTCACAACACAATTTCGCTAATCAGAAAGCTTTGATTAGAGTAGATTTTAATGTGCCATTAGACAAAGCAACATTTGCAATTACTGATGACACAAGAATGACAGCAGCAGTGCCAACCATAAGTAAAATTTTAAACGATGGTGGTAGTGTTATTTTAATGAGTCACCTTGGTCGTCCAAAAGATGGTCCTGAAGAAAAATCATCACTAAAACATATTACCCAACATCTAAGTGATTTATTAGGCGGAAAAACTGTTTTGTTTGCCAATGATTGCATTGGTGCACAAGCAAGTGAATTAGCAGCCAATTTAAAAGTAGGTGAAGTTTTATTACTTGAAAATTTACGTTTTTATAAAGAAGAAGAAAAAGGCGATGAAGCTTTTGCTGAAAAGCTTTCTAAGCTAGGTGATGTTTGGGTAAACGATGCATTTGGAACAGCACATAGAGCTCATGCTAGTACTGCTGTTATAGCAAAGTTTTTTACACCTGAAAACCGCTTCTTTGGTTTATTAATGGAAGGTGAAGTAGAGAGTGCAGAAAAAGTATTACATAAAGCAGAGAAACCATTTACTGCAATTATTGGTGGAGCAAAAGTTTCAGACAAAATTTTAATTATTGAAAATTTATTAGCCCGTGCAACCGATATTATTATTGGTGGTGGTATGGCTTACACATTTATGAAAGCAAGAGGTGGTAAAATTGGTAACTCTTTATGCGAAGAGGATCGTTTGGCTACAGCTCTTGAGATTTTAGAAAAAGCAAAAGCTCAAAACGTAAGTATTCACTTACCAGAAGATTCAGTTATTGCCGATAAGTTTGCAGCTGACGCAAACACACAAACATGTCCAAGTGATGCCATTCCTGATGGTTGGATGGGCTTAGACATTGGACCAAAAGCAGCTGGCATTTTCAGCGAAGTAATTAATAAATCGAAAACCATTTTATGGAATGGTCCAATGGGTGTTTTTGAAATGGAAAAATTTCAGGCTGGCACAAAAGCGATTGCAATTGCTGTTGCCAATAGTACACAGCATGGTGCATTTAGCTTAGTGGGTGGTGGCGATAGTGTGAGTGCTGTTAATCAATTTGGCTTTAATGACAAAGTGAGTTATGTAAGTACTGGTGGTGGTGCTATGTTAGAATATTTTGAAGGAAAAGAATTGCCGGGTATTGCTGCAGTAAATTCTTAAATAAATAGTGTATTTTTTGAAAGCCACAACCTTTATCGGTTGTGGCTTTTTTTGGGCTATTTATCTACATCTTATTAAACAGATTTAACTTAATCTGGGCAGGTTTAATAGTTTTCAAGTCTTAAGTTTATATTAAAAAATCTACGATCATTCTAAAATAAAAAAACTTGTATTGGTAATAAAAAACAACATAAATATCACCATCAATCATTGCAGATTTACGTTTGTACTTTTTTTTCAAATGTGTAACCTTTAATAAACAACTTCGTTTAAGACAAAATTTCCGACATGAAAGTTTTAGTTTCCTTATTGTTTTGTTTAGTTACTGCCCTCAGTTTTGCTCAAACAAAAATTACAGGTAAAGTAGTTGATGAAAAGAAGGTTCCTTCAAAGTCTATTGCTATATTGTTGTTAAATAGCAAAGATTCCAGCTTAAATAAATCAGCCATTACCAACGACAATGGAGTTTTTGAAATAACAGATATCGCAAATGGAAGATATCTTTTGTTTGTAAATGCCCTAAACTACAAAAAAAAGTATGTACCTATAAATGCCAACAGTTCTTTAATTGAGTTAGAGCAAATTGTGCTTTTGCCAGAAGCAACCACTTTAAAAGAAGTTACAGTAACCGCCGTTAAACCCTTCTTGGAACAACGTGCAGATAAGTTAATTGTGAATGTAGAAAACAGTGCTACCGCTGCTGGTGCAACAGCTTTAGAAATTTTGCAAAAAGTACCGGGTGTAATGGTTATGAACGAAAAAATTACCCTAACAGGTAAAGGTACTCCTGCAATATATATCGATGGTCGTCCATCTCAATATACAGATGTGGCTCAGGTTTTAAGAGACATGAGTGCCAGCGATATTTCTAAAATTGAATTGATAACAAACCCAGGTGCAAGATATGATGCAGCGGGTGGGGCTGTAATAAATTTTGTATTGAAACGCAATGCAAACTTAGGAACAAATGGAAGTGTAAGTTTAGCCACAGGAACAGGATTATACAGTACCTCAAAAGATTTGGTTGATAGAAACTTTAACCGATTGAACCCAAGCTTTAGCATCAATCATAGAAAAGGTAAAATTAACTTATTTGGTTCGTACAGTTATTTCACAAGAAACCAGTTTGAGTACAATGAATTCAGCAGAATTATCAGTGGCTATAATTTTTTACAAACCAATTACAACCCCAACGAAGCCACCAGCAACAGTTACAGATTTGGAGCAGATTTTTTTGCCAACAAAAAAAATACGTTTGGCTTTTTGGTAAGAGGTTTTGAAAGAACAGGTTCTGGCGAAACACAAAACAAAACCAATCAGATAAAACTGAGTAACAATACTACAGAAAGCTCTTTTGAAACCATTATCAAAAGTAAAAATGACCGAAGCAACCTTTCAGCCAACTTCAACTGGAGACACTATTTTGATACAACAGGTAAAGACTTGAATGTTGATATAGACTTCTCGTCATTTAAAATTAACAACAACAGTAATATACTCAATAAACTATCCAATGGTACTGAATACACCAACAACCAATTTGTAGATAACCCTGTAAAATTTGGTGCACTAAAAGTTGATTATATACATCCATTTAACGCAAATATGAAATTAGAGCTTGGTGGTAAATCAAGTATTGCTACTATCGACAATTACTTAACTTTTTTACAAAAAGGAATTATTGACCCAACTCGTAGTACCGATTTTATTTATCAAGAAAATATCAATGCTGCTTATGGCTCTTTTCAAAATAAAATTAAAAAATGGGATTTTATGGTGGGCTTAAGAGCAGAGCAAACCATAGCAAAAGGAAAAGACCAAAACAAAGAATTATTAAACAGAAACTATACACAGCTATTCCCTTCTACGTTTGTTACTTATAGTTTAACAAAGGATATTGGATTGAATTTACAGTACAGTCGCCGAGTAGAAAGGCCTAGTTTTCAGCAACAAAACCCTTTTGTTGTATTCTTAGATTCATTAACCTATACCAGAGGAAATCCATTGCTTCGTCCAGAAATTTTAAACTCTTACAAATTCGCTGTGAACTACAAAAATCAACCATTTATCTCGGTCAGCTACAATAAAACAAGCGATGTGATTTTTGAAAATGCTCCTAAGCAAGATGGCAATTTAACCTATACAACGGCTGAGAATTTAGCTGCATACGAGAACCTCACTTTTGAATTGAATCTACCCATTCCATTAGGTAAAAAGTTCGATGGTTTTATACACAACGAATTTGTTTTAAATAAATACAAAGCTGAATATTTAGGAGACATTTATAACAGACAAAAATGGAATTATTTATTATTCAGCCAATTAACGTATAAGCCAACCGATACTTGGAGCATTGAAGCAAATGGCTATTATATGACAGCATTTTTGAACGAGTTCATCAATATACAACCTATGGGTGCATTAAATTTTGGTATAGCTAAAACTTTAATGGACAAAAAATTAAGATTGAGTTTAAACTTCAACGATGTCTTGTACAGTCAGGTTACAAAAGGAGAAATTGCATATCAGGCAATTAATGTGAACTTTTTACAAAGAGCCGAAAGCAGAAATATTCGTTTTACTATCAGATACTCATTTGGTAATCAAAAACTAAAAGCCAGTAGAAATAGAAATACAGCTTCTGATGCAGAAGCCAACAGGGTTAAGAGTTAGTGGTTAATAAACACCCCATCAATCATTACTTTATCAATTAAATTAGTACCAAAAGCATAAGGCAAATAAGCCAATGAAGGAATGGGTTTGGTAAAAATAAGATTGGCTTTTTTACCAATGGTAATACTGCCCAATTGTTCTTCCACTTCCATTGCATAAGCTGCGTTGATAGTGGCTGCATTAATGGCTTCTTCGGGCAACATTTTCATTTGAATACAACTCATGGCAACTACTAAATTCATGTTGCCACTGGGAGATGAACCTGGATTAAAATCGCTTGCCAGTACTATGGCACAACCAGCATCTATCAACTGCCTTGCAGGCTGAAATGCCATACGCAAAAAGAAAGCTGCTGTTGGCAACAAGCTTCCTATTGTATTGGAGTTGGCCAATGCTTGTACAGTTGCGTCATCCATGGTTTCTAAATGATCTACAGATATTGCATTTAACTCAATGCCTGCTTCTACTCCACCACTTAAATTAAGTTGATTGGCATGAATTTTTGGTTTCAGTCCATATTGCATACCAGCTTTACAAATGGCAATAGTTTCTGCTTTAGAAAAAAATCCTTCTTCACAAAACACATCAATATAATCGGCCAGATTTTCTTTAGCAATGGTAGGCAACATTTCGTTAATGATTAAATCAATATAGCCTTGATGATTTTCTTTATACTCAATTGGATAAGTGTGAGCTCCTAAAAAAGTTGCTTTAATAGGTATAGGGGAACTTTCTTTTAAACGTTTAATAACACGTAACATTTTTAGCTCTGCATCTACACTTAATCCATAACCACTTTTAATTTCGATTGCTCCAGTTCCTAGTTTAATCAATTCTTGCAAACGATCATTAGCATTAGCATACAGCTCATCTTCTGTTGCATTTACAATGCGTTTGGCCGAGTTTAAAATACCTCCACCGCTTGCAGCAATTTCGGCATAGGATTTACCTTTTAATTTATCTACAAATTCATTTTCACGGCTTGCTGCAAATACCAAATGTGTATGACTATCTATCCATGTTGGAAGAATAGTTGCTCCCTGAGCATCAATACAATTTGAAATTGCTGATTGATAATTTCCAATTGATTGCATTGAACCATAATCTTTAATCAATCCATTTTCTATAACCAAAAAAGCATTTTCTATACAAGGTAATTCTGCCAATGCTTTACCACGCAATAAACTGTTTTCAGTTCTTGTATTAACAAGCAGAGCTATGTTGGTTATAAGTGTTTGCATTTAAGGGTTTAATAATTGTTTGGTTACGGGTTATTTAGTTAATTTTTAAACTTACCAATTCGTGTAATTAGCGTAATTCGAAAAATTCGTGTAATACACTCCTAATATTTTTTCATCAAATTATACAACACCAGTTTATCGGCATCATTAATTTTTTTCGTACTATCCTGCATAAAATGACGTTTAAAACTTCTTATGGCAGCAGTAGTATCTTTTGTATCATATCCTACAATTCGTAATGCCTGTAAATGATTAAACCCTGCAGGAATTGTATCTGTTACTACATCGTACCATTGCCCAAAACCTTTATCAGCAAGGGTTTTCCAAGGAAATAAAATACTGGGATCATTTTTTCTTGTTGGAGCAATATCACCATGACCAATAAAGTTAGCAGCTGGAATACTGTAATTTTTTTTCAATTTGCCCAACAAACTAACCAAACTATTTATTTGAGCTTCACTAAAAGGTTCAAAGCCATTATTGTCTAATTCAATGCCAATAGAGCAAGAATTCATATCAGTAACATTGCCCCATTTACTTGCACCTGCATGATGTGCCCTCATATAATCATTCAACATATGATGTATTACACCATCACGGCAAATAACATAATGAGCACTCACTTGCGTACGTGTTAAAGTGAATGTTTTCAACGTTTGGTCACAACTATTTTGTGCTGTGTGATGAATAATGACAAAGTTGGGTTTACGCATGCTGAAATTGGTTGTTCCAGCAAAAAAAGCAGGAGCAAATATGCTGTCATTAGCTTCAACCATAGGTTGTTCAGCTAATTTCTTGGCATAGGTTTTAGTTTGCTGCTTATATACTTTGTTGGTATCTGCATAAGGTTTAGGAGCACAGGCGGCAAGCAATACAATCCAAATAATAGGAAAGATTTTTTTGAGTTCAATCATACAATAAATATAAGCAGTTGTAAACATTAAATTGGTCTGCTCTAATATGCAGACCAATTTAAAATTAGGTAACATTTTGTATAAATCCATCCATACTTTTTACACCTATCACCTTTTCGCTGATAAAGCCTTCAGCAAATGCAACACCAATTTGTTGACCCCACATTTGATCTCTTGATTGTACAAGATTAATGAACTGTGGCGATGAAATAAAAGTTTGCGGTTCTGTTGAATTTGGATCATGAAACTGTGTGGTATAAGCCAATATCGATTGCAGCTTAATATCAGCAAATGCAGAAATATCCACAACAAAATCGGGTTTCAAATACCTAGCTTGTATGTAATGAAAAACATAGGTTGGCCTCCAAGCATCCTGCATTTTACCATCTAAATTGGTAACTATTTTTCTTAAACCACTTAAAAATGCAGCATCACTTACTAATTTGGCACTTCTACCATGATCTGGATGCCTATCTTCTGGAGCATTACACAATACAATTGCCGGTTGATACTTTCGAATAACTTCAATTATTTTGCGTTGATGTGATTCATCGTTTTGAAAAAAGCCATCGGCCATTTTCAAATTCTCTCTTACATGCACACCTAAAATTTTAGCTGCATTATCAGCTTCAACTTTTCTGGTTTCAGCAGTACCTCTTGTACCTAATTCACCTTGGGTTAAATCAATAATACCTACTTTTTTCCTTTCTGACATTGCTGCTAGCAAAGTACCTGAACAACCCAATTCAACATCATCAGGATGCACACCAAATGCCAATATATCTAACTTCATTTGTAAAATTTAATTTGTAAAGTTAACCAAATAAAAAATCCCACCTCTTGAAAGAAGTGGGATATAAATTTTCACAAATCAGATTAATCTTTCTTTGCGTAACGTTTTTTGAATTTGTCAATTCTACCAGCAGTATCAACCAACATATTCTTACCTGTATAAAACGGGTGAGATGTGTTAGAAATATCCAGTTTTACTAATGGGTACTCGTTGCCGTCTTCCCACTGAATAGTTTCTTTGGTGTTAGATGTTGATTTGCTTAAAAAAGAATCACCGTTTGTCATGTCTTTAAACACAACCACTCTGTAACTCTCTGGATGGATACCTTTTTTCATAAAGAATTTTTTTAAGGCCGCACGGATTTTGCCGTGACGATTATATAATAATGGGCGGCGAAGATAACAGTAAATCAGAGATTAGCAATTAGAAATTTCAAACTCTTAGCTTTTCATGTTCTCATATTGCAGTGGCAAACCAAAATCAGATTTACGACACAACGCTATAACTTCCTGTAAATCATCTAATTTTTTACCTGTTACACGTATAATATTGTCCATAATGGCAGCCTGTACCTTCAATCCACTGTCTTTAATGGCTTTCACAATTTTTTTGGCATCTTCTTGTTTTAAGCCATTTTTTACCGATACTTCTTTTTTCACCACTTTACCACTTGGGTAAGATTCTTTACTAAAATCAAATGCATTGGCATCAATACCTTGCTTTACACCACGACTTAAAATAACGTCGATGATTTGTTCCATTTTCATATCACTATCAGCTTCTAATAGTACTTTATAGTCTTTTTTGTTCAGGTCGATTACCACATGACTATTCTTAAAATCAAAACGATTGGTAATTTCTTTTTTCACCACATTAATGGCATTATCTAAGGTTTGTAAATCTACTTTGCTGGCAATATCAAATGAAGGCATACAGAATAGTTTAAAGTTTATGAGTTTAAGGTTTAAAAGTTTTGCGAAGATAAAAATTTGGGGCTATTAACTGCATAACATTTATCCGCTGTGGTTTTGGGCTTTACGTTGCAAGCCTTCGTACCTCAGGGCTTTCCACTACTATCCCAAGCCCTTGAAAAGAGGAATAAACAATGGGCAACTCCACTCACTTTATAACCTCTCCATTTGCCACTCATAATAAACCTTACTATATATTCATTGTACAAATTGTATTTTCCACTTTAAACTGAACTAATGAAGAAAAATATACTTATACTTATTTGTTTTATTGCACTATTCTTTTCATCTTGCTTAACCAATAAACAAGCCACCGTAAATTATAATTACCAACCCGATGACCAACAATTACACGATACTATTGTAAAATTAGACAGCATCTTTTTTACTGCTTACAATACCTGTGCTGTAAATCTTGAAACATATGCTTCGTTTTATGCAGACAGTATTGAGTTTTACCATGATAAAGGTGGCTTAATGAACGTAAAAGAAGAAATTGTAGCTTCTACCAAACAATATGTTTGTGGCAAGGTTACCAGAGAATTGGTGAAAGGCAGTATTGAAGTTTATCCTATTAAAGATTATGGAGCCATTGAAATGGGTTTACATAAATTTCACAACAACACCGACCCATCGAGTGCCAACTCTAGAGCTGGAAAATTTATAATCATTTGGCAACACAAAAACAATCAATGGAAGATTACCAAAGTGGTGAGTTTGCATTAACTGTTCAATAGAAATTTTACAGTTCAAATTCTACACCCGATTGCAATGAAAAGCCCACGCCCTAAGGCGTGGCTTGCAATGAAAAGCGGGGCTGTTGTTTAACAGCATTACTGAAGCTGGTGTTCAAAAATTATAAAACCCTTTTGGCACAAGCCAATCTGTTTTTGTTTAAGAAGCTCAAATTGGCTTGCAGTTTTATCAATCCGAAATAGTAGTAATCTTTATTGGCAGCATTGCCCCTCTGGGTTCCAGCAGCAGGATAACTTACTCCATCTTTTACTTCACCACCTCTAAAAGCCAATTGTGCACTAACAGGGTTGTAATTGTTGAGTAATGTGTAATCGGCATAAGTGCCACTAACATCATCTATATAATCGGTGAATGTTTTTCTAAAACCCAATTCATAACTTACGGCAAAAATATCATTCAACTTCATACGTAAACCAAATCCAAACGGAATGGAAATATGTTTGGTGCTGTATGCAGGCTCACTTGCGTCATTAGGCAATCCCTGACCTTCGGTATGTAAACCAGCTAAAAAATATTTAGTACCATCTGCTGCTAATGTATAAGGACTTGCTTTGAAATAAGCAACACCTGCATATACATAAGGCACAAGTCCATAGCGATCTTCATCAATTAAATCGTAACGAAGCGTTAGGGCTGTTTCAAATAAATTGGCTTTAAAGTTTAAGTTGCGTTCTTGTAATACAGCACTGGCATTTAGTTTGTCATCGGCTCCAATCTTTCCAAACGTGTAATCGCCTCTTAATTGTAAACGATTGGTTAAATTATACCCAATACCAATTGTTCTAGCCAAGCCAGCTTGCTTTAACGTGTATCGTTTTTGTTGCAAATCGCCGCCATAATTTGCAAATCCAACACCCAAACTAACGGAAGTTTTTTCCAATAACTTTTCAAAGTTAGTTTGTGCATTTGCCTGTGTGGCAAACACAAAGAAGCTTGCAATAAGAATTGTGTAGGTTGATTGTTTGTACTGCATGGTATAAAAATTTAGCGTACAAATGTTGCATACTGGTAATATTTAATTGGGAGAAATGTTTGCCTTTAATTTAGGATACCAAACATTGTGCTATTATTATGGCACAAAAGAAAAAGGATTGTTAAATAACAATCCTTCTATTTTATCTTCAGCTTTTTGCAATACTTCTTTACAGCTTATGTTCTAAAAACTTTTTCCGTCTTACATCTTGCACAGGCACTTTTATTATTTTGCTTTCCAACCAAGCAATAATATCTAAGTACATAAACGAACGACTTTCTAAAGGGTTGCCTTCTAACTGTTCTAACTTCATTTTTAATTTTGTAAAAGCAGGAATCATTTTATCGGGTGCCAATGAAAAAGATTTACGGATGAATTTAAAAATTTCTTCTTCTACCGTACTTAAATTATTCATATTCGCCATAAAACGATAAACCGATTTTATCAAAGATTCCAATATATCATAGTTACCCAATTCGTAATGTGCAATTAAATGTAACAACCTTGCATAACATTGTAAATCGGTACGCAGGTTCATTTTTCGATTGATAATTTTATTCAAATAATCAATGGCTTTATCGTTATCTCCACTACCAAAATACAGGCAAGCTATTTTATAATAGAAAACCAATACACGATGCATATCGAGTTGTAATTGGTATTCCGTCAACTTCTCTTCTATAAAAGGAACGAGATTTAATCCTTCGGTAAAAGTGCCTTCTTGAAAATGTTTATTAATCTTAGAAATACTCAAATAAACAAATGATTGTATTCTGGTATTGGGGTTCATCAATCCATCTGCTGAATCAGCAAATGCTTCAAACTGTTGAATTCCTTCATTCAGTTTTTCATAATTTTTCAGCATAAAATGTGCACTCAACAAATTATGCATACCACGAATAAACTGACCAGCTTCAGTGGTTTTCATTACTGGAAATTTCTCAAACAAATCCACCCATTTTTGGGCGTATCTATAATATAGCAGCAAATCGTATAAAATAAATCCATACCAACAATAACATTGATAGAGATACAACTTTTCGTAAAACCCCATTAGCTGAACATCATGCTGTGGCAATTTATTCTCAAAAAAAGCCTTGATGGCTGCAATATCTTTCTCATCCCTTGCATGACCATGTTGTATATACCAACTGTATAATTCCAATGCCAAGTTAGACAACTGACTAATTAATGAAAGATGTGTAACAATAGTGTCCGATTCGTTGCTCAAATGTTGAGCTCTATTGGCCATGCTTCGGGTAATATGAAGTGCTTCAATTTTCTTTTCAAATAAAATTGCCTGTAACTGAAAAGTAATTTGGTTATGATTGGCAGCAGTTTCTTTTAGTTTATCCAGAACTTTTAAACTCTGCAAATACAAACCTTTATTGTATAAAATGCGGGCAAAATCCATTTGTTCATGCAGCTGAATATCTATATTGTCTTCATCATTAATCAGCCTTAGGCTCAATAAAATTTGCTTGTATAAATGTGCTTTAATGTTCGATAATTGTTGCTTCTTAATGTCTTTACTTTTTTTCAACAACAACTCCTCATCGTATAGTTCCAATTTGTCCAATGCATCAAACAACTGAACCACTTTCAGGTTCTCACTTGAAGTATTCCGTTGAATATATAGTTTAAAATTCCGCTTTTCTCCCTTTTCAAGAGATTTTATCAGTTGAAAAAGGGTATCCGTATTTCTGTTAGGCATCGTATTTTATTAAAGCTCAAATCCTTTACCTGCAAGCATTTCAGTCAATTACCAGCACATTATACAGTGTAAAATGCTTAACAATTTGGTCATAATTGACCGAAAATGCATATTAAGTTCGTCCTCGCAGGTTGTTTAATTGTAAACTGGCAGGCAAACCAAAATTAAATAACCTGCAATCTTTTCAACTATTTTTTTATGTCCGATAACAAGGTACACATTTTTGATACCACTTTACGAGATGGTGAACAAGTACCTGGCTGTAAACTAAACACCAGCGAAAAAGTTGCGTTGGCACTTGAGCTGGAAGCTTTAGGTGTTGATATTATTGAAGCAGGATTTCCAATTTCTTCTCCAGGCGATTTTGAAAGTGTTACTGAAATTTCTAAAATTATCACTACTGCATCTGTATGCGGTTTAACCAGAGCTGTTCAAAAAGATATTAAAGTAGCTGCTGAGGCTTTAAAATTTGCAAAACGTCCACGTATTCACACAGGCATTGGCACAAGCGATTACCACATAAAAGGAAAATTCAACAGTACACAGGATGATATTTTAGAAAGAGCCATTCAATGTGTTAAATGGGCAAAAAATTTTGTAGATGATATTGAGTTTTATGCAGAAGATGCAGGTAGAACAGACAATGAATATTTAGCAAGAGTAATTGAAGCTGTTATTAAAGCTGGAGCAACAGTCGTAAATATTCCAGACACAACTGGCTATTGCTTGCCACACCAATATGGCGAAAAAATTGCTTACTTGGTAAACAATGTTCCAAACATTGATAGAGCCATTATCTCCTGCCATTGCCACAACGATTTGGGACTTGCAACTGCCAATTCTATTGCTGGCGTTATTGCTGGTGCAAGACAAATTGAATGTACCATTAATGGACTTGGAGAACGTGCAGGCAATACTTCTTTAGAAGAAGTGGTAATGGTAATTAAGCAACACAAATCTTTGGATTTATATACCAATGTAAATAGTAAGCAATTGAATCCAATGAGCAAACTGGTGAGTGATACGATGCGTATGCCAGTTCAGCCAAACAAAGCCATTGTTGGTAGTAATGCATTTGCACATTCGTCAGGTATTCATCAGGATGGATTTTTGAAAAGTGCCATTACTTACGAAAGCATTAATCCAGATGAAGTTGGTGCCGATACCAGTAAAATTGTTTTAACAGCACGTAGTGGCAGAAGTGCATTGGCATTTCGTTTCCAAAAATTGGGCTACACATTTAACCGAAATGATGTAGATGTTTTATATGAAGAATTTTTAAGAGTGGCCGATAGTAAAAAAGAAGTAAATGATGATGATTTGAATGCAATGGCAAAAGCATTTAAACCAGTGAGTGCATAAAATATTTATGGTACCAGCTGAAGAACAAGCATCAACTTCAGTTGCGTCGCACACTTGTACTATTGGTTCTTTACTGTGCTGATTTTAACCACAGAGTTATATAGAGTATTTTCACAGAGTAAAATCTCTGTAAAACTCATTGAAAACCTCTTTTCCTCTGTGGTAAAACTTTGCTTCGATAAAAGTTGATAAAAGTTAAGAACCTTGAAGTGAGTGACACAACAGGCGATGCCATGAAAAACAAAAGCTGGTAAAAAATACCACTTACAATTGAAAACAAATGAGCAAAACATTATTCGAAAAAATTTGGGAAAAGCACATCGTTAAAACTATCGATGGTGGTCCTTCTGTTTTATACATTGATAAACATTTAATTCATGAAGTAACTTCTCCTCAAGCTTTTGCTGGATTAGATAAACGTGGCATTAAAGTTTTTCGTCCAAAACAAATTGTTGCCACTGCCGATCATAATGTGCCTACTTTAAACCAACATCTTCCAATTAAAGAAGAACTATCTCGTTTACAAGTTGAAGCATTAACCAAAAACTGTGCTGCTCACAATGTAGAATTGTATGGATTAGGACATGCTTATCAAGGCATTGTTCATGTAATTGGTCCTGAGCTTGGTTTTACGCAACCAGGCATGACCATTGTTTGTGGTGATTCACATACGTCAACCCATGGAGCATTTGGCTCTATTGCATTTGGCATTGGTACAAGTGAAGTAGAAATGGTAATGGCCACACAATGTTTGTTACAAAGCAAACCCAAATTAATGCGTATTACGGTTGATGGGGAATTGAATAAAGGTGTTGTTTCAAAAGATATTGTTTTATATATCATCTCTTTAATTTCTGCAAGTGGAGCAACAGGTTATGCAGTTGAGTTTGCAGGTTCTGCTATTCGCAGCCTAAGTATGGAAGCAAGAATGACCATTTGCAATATGAGTATTGAAATGGGTGCTCGTTGTGGCTTAATTGCTCCAGATGAAACAACATACAACTACATGAATGGAAGAGAGTTTGCACCAAAGGGTGAAGATTGGAATGAAAAATTAGCTTACTGGAAAACTTTGTTCAGTGATGCTGACGCAACCTTTGATACAGAAATTTATATAGATGCAAAAGACATAGAACCTATGATTACTTATGGTACTAACCCAGGAATGGGCATTGGCGTAAGTAAGCATATTCCTGCATTGAATGAAATAGATGCTAAAGAAAAGGTTTCTTATGAAAAAGCTTTACAGTATATGGGTTTGGAAGCTGGAGCTAATATAAAAGGACAAAAAATAGACTATGTTTTTATAGGCAGCTGCACCAACAGCCGTATAGAAGATTTGAGAATGGTAGCATCATTTGTAAAAGGTAAACAAAAAGCAAAAGATGTTGAAGTTTGGATTGTTCCAGGAAGCAAACAAGTAGAAGCTCAAGCCATTACCGAAGGGATTGATAAGGTTTTTGAAGCTGCAGGATTTCAATTACGTCAACCAGGTTGTAGTGCATGTTTGGGAATGAATGAAGATAAAATTCCTGCTGGTAAATATTGCATCAGCACCAGCAATAGAAATTTTGAAGGAAGACAAGGACCCAATGCAAGAACATTATTGGCAAGCCCTTTAACAGCAGCAGCTGCTGCAATTACTGGTGTGGTGAGTGATGTAAGAGAATTATTGAATTAGGAATTTAAAATTAGAAATTAAGAATGTCAAAAAATTTAAACATAGTTGTTAGTTCAGTAGTTCCTCTACACAACGAAAATGTTGATACCGATCAAATTATTCCTGCACGTTTTTTAAAAGCTACTAGCAGAGATGGATTTGGTAAAAACTTATTTCGTGATTGGCGTTATGAAAATGACAATGAAGCAACACCTAAAAATGATTTTGTACTCAACAATCCAATTTACGCTGGTAAAATTTTGGTTGCAGGAAAAAATTTTGGTTGTGGTTCCAGTCGTGAACATGCAGCTTGGGCAATTAAAGACGCAGGATTCGATGTAGTTGTAAGCAGCTTCTTTGCAGACATTTTTAAAAACAATGCCCTTAATAATTTTTTATTGCCAGTTGTAGTAAGTGATGAATTTTTAAATCAAATTTTTGAAGCTGTTGAAAAGAACCCATCTACAGAAGTAACGGTAAATCTTGAAAAACAGTCCATCACTTTAAACAAAACTGGAGCAACAGTAACATTTGACATTAACAATTATAAAAAAACTTGCTTATTAAATGGCTTTGATGATATTGATTATTTGTTAAACATAAAGCCAGAAATTGAAGCATACGAACAAGAACATATTTTATAACAAAACATAATAATTCCCCTTTAGGGGTTAGGGGTATGAACAAAAAAATTACCGTAATAGAAGGCGATGGTATTGGTCCTGAAGTAACTGCACAATCTGTAAAAGTATTGAATGCCGTTGCTAAAAGATACAGTCATGAGTTTACTTATGATTATCAATTAATGGGTGCTATTGCGATTGACAAAACAGGCAATCCATTACCCGATGAAACCATTGAATCCTGCTTAAACAGTGATGCGGTTTTATTTGGTGCAATTGGTCATCCAAAATACGACAATGATCCAACAGCTAAAGTTCGTCCAGAACAAGGTTTATTAAAAATCAGAAAATCATTACAGCTGTTTGCCAACATACGTCCAGTTACAACTTATTCATCTTTACATCATTTATCTCCACTTAAATCTAAACTATTAGAGAATGTAGATTTTGTAATTTTCAGAGAGCTTACAGGTGGAATATATTTTGGCAAGAAAGAATTAAACGAAGCTGGTACAGTTGCATTAGATGAATGTACTTACAGTATTGAAGAAATTGATCGTGTTACACATTTGGCTTTTCAAACTGCACAAATCAGAAGAAAGAAATTAACCTTGGTTGATAAGGCCAATGTATTGGAGACTTCACGTTTGTGGCGTAAAGTGGTTCAGCAAATTGCAACTCAATACCCAGATGTTGCTGTGGATTATATGTTTGTCGATAATGCTTCAATGCAAATTATTTTAAACCCAAAACAGTTCGATGTAATTCTTACAGAAAATATGTTTGGCGATATTATCAGCGATGAAGCCAGTGTATTAGCAGGTTCTCTTGGATTGTTACCAAGTGCATCTGTTGGTAAAGGTGCTGCATTGTTCGAGCCTATTCATGGTTCCTATCCTCAAGCAGCTGGCAAGGATATTGCCAATCCAATTGGTTCTATTTTGTCATCTGCTTTATTATTAGAACACTTAAAATTAAATGAAGAAGCTGCTTTGGTTCGTGAGGCTGTTGCTTGGACACTCGAACACAAATTTGTTTCTAAAGATATTGATCCAATCAACTTTTATTTCACGAGTACCATAGGAGATTTAATTGCTGACTATGTTAGCAATAACATTCCTGGTATAGTACATGCAGAAAATATTGAGTTGAGAAAGTCAACTATAATTTAAGGTTAAAGGTTTATGGTGTAAGGTATAAGGGTTTCCACCTTTAACCCTAAACCTTAAGCCTTACGGCTTAAAAAGTTCTTTGTTATTTCAAGAGGCGGCGTTATATTCGTTCAATAAACATCTTTATGCCAAAAAGCAAATTACATAGTGCAATCACAATTATCAACGCAATAATTATTGTGGTGATTGTCATTACTATTCCTGCTACGCATGGAGGTGCAAGTTGATGTTAACACAAACGAATGAAACATACAACCCGCCTCCATCGAGGCGGGTTTTTTATTATCCGTCAATGATTAAACAATAAAAAAATGTACTACAACGAAAACACAATTATCTATCTCAATGGCCAATTTGTAAAAGCAAATGAAGCCAAAACAAATTTCTATGGGCAAAGTCTTCATTATGGTTATGGCGTGTTCGAAGGCATACGTTCTTATAAAACAATAAGCGGTGAAACAAAGATTTTCAAAGCAGTAGAACATTATGAAAGATTAAAAAAATCAGCCGCTGCATTGAATATGCCCTACCCTTTTGAAACAAATGATTTGATAGCAGCAACTTATAAAGTATTGGCTGAAAACAATTTGCAAGATGCGTATATACGTCCATTGGTATATGCACCTGCCAATATGAGTTTTAATAAAAACACTGAATCGTTTATTGTTATCGAAGCATGGGAAATGGGATTATTCTTAGGCGATAAATTACTACGAATAATGACATCATCCTTTGAGAGACCGAATCCCAAAGGATTTAAGATAGAAGCTAAAGCAACTGGTCATTATGTGAATTCTATTTTGGCTAGTCAGGAAGCCAAAGCCAATGGTTTTGATGAAGCATTGTTGACAGACATGCATGGCTTTGCAGCAGAAGGTCCTGGAGCAAATATGTTTTATGAAAAAGATGGCAAATTATTTACACCATCATTGGGAAACATTTTGCCAGGCATAACAAGAGCAACAGTTTTAGAAATATGTGCTGAACATAATATTAAAGTAGAAGAAAAACAATTCACCACCAATGAAATAAAACAACAGGCAGATGCTGCTTTCTATTGTGGTACTGCTGCTGAAATTGTGGGTTGGCAATCATTGGATGATGTGGAGTTTAAAAAACCCTGGAATGAAACAGTAAGTTCAATTATTCAGAAAAAATATAAAGAAAAAGTGTTGGCCTAAAGCATTCATAATGCTGAACACTGTTATGTTGTACAAGTGTGCGACGCAACTAAAGCCAAATAGAAATTCTAAAGCTGGTAAACAAAAAATAAAATGTCAGAACTAAATAAACACTCAAAAACATTAACACAAGACGTAACTCAACCTGCAGCTCAGGCAATGTATTATGCCATTGGTTTTAAAGAAGAAGATTTTAACAAAGCACAAGTTGGTATTGTTAGTATGGGTTGGGATGGCAACCCTTGTAACATGCATTTAAACGATTTAAATGACACAGTTAAGAAAAGTGTAAATGCCACAGAAGGCTTATTGGGATTGCGTTTTTTCACTATTGGCGTTAGTGATGGCATTAGTATGGGTACAGATGGAATGCGTTATAGTTTAGTAAGTAGAGATGTAATTGCAGATAGTATAGAAACCAATGCTGGAGCTCAATATTATGATGCATTAATTGGTATCCCTGGTTGTGATAAAAATATGCCAGGAACAGTTATGGCAATGGGAAGATTGAATCGCCCTTCAATTATGTTGTATGGTGGAACGATTGCACATGGACACTATAAAGGAGAAGATCTAAACATCGTTTCTGCTTTTGAAGCATTGGGACAAAAAATTGCAGGCAATTTAAGTGAAGCCGATTTTAAAGGCATTGTTCAACATAGTTGCCCAGGTGCTGGTGCTTGTGGTGGCATGTATACAGCGAATACCATGGCAAGTGCAATAGAAGCATTGGGTATGAGTTTGCCATACTCAAGTAGCAACCCTGCCCTAAGTGAAGACAAACAAAAAGAGTGTGCTGCAGTTGGTGCAGCTATTAAACTATTGTTAGAAAAAGATATTAAGCCTAGCGATATCATGACACGTAAAGCATTTGAAAATGCGATTACTGTGATTATGGTTTTGGGAGGTAGCACCAATGCAGTTTTGCATTTAATAGCCATGGCAAAAAGTGTTGGCGTGGAGTTGACCCAAGATGACTTTCAAACCATCAGTAATAAAATTCCTGTATTGGCAGACTTTAAACCAAGTGGCAAGTACTTAATGGAAGATTTGCATCAACATGGTGGTGTACCAAGTGTAATGAAATACTTGCACAGCAAAGGTTTACTTCATGGTGATTGCTTAACAGTAACTGGTAAAACAGTAGCTGAAAATTTAGCTGAGGCAAAAGATTTAGATTTTGAACAACAAAAAATCATCATGCCACTAGAAGCTCCTTTAAAAGCAACTGGGCATTTGCAAATATTGTATGGCAACCTTGCTACGGGCGGAAGTGTTGCAAAAATTTCTGGTAAAGAAGGAGAACGATTTGAAGGAACAGCAAGAGTATTTGATGGTGAGAAAGATTTAATTGCTGGCATTCAATCAGGCAAGGTTCATAATGGCGATGTTGTAGTGATAAGATATATTGGCCCACGTGGTGCACCGGGTATGCCTGAAATGTTGAAACCCACAGGAGCTATTATTGGTGCAGGTTTAGGCAAATCAGTTGCATTAATTACCGATGGAAGATTTAGTGGAGGAACACATGGATTTGTGGTAGGTCATATTACTCCTGAAGCTTTTGATGGTGGCTTAATTGGATTGGTTGAAGACAATGACATTATTGAAATTGATGCAGTGAACAACACCATCAATTTAAAAGTTAGTGATGCAATAATTGCACAACGTAAAGCCAATTGGCAACAACCAGCATTAAAAGCAACGAGTGGTGTATTGTATAAATATGCAAAACTGGTAAAAACTGCAGCTGAAGGCTGTGTAACAGATGAAGCATAAATAATGATGAAACAATTATTAACGATATTATTTACAGTGATTGTACTGGGCAGCATTGCTCAGAGCAATTCATTCGTAAGATATTATGATTCGACATGGACATACACCACGAAAGAAAAAGCAAGATTTTTTACAGAGTTTAAACCCAGTGGTCTTAACTATTTATGTATGTCTTACTATTTACCTTCTAACAAGTTGTATTCAAGAGCTATTTATGCAGATACATTGTTTGAGAAAGGAATAGGTAGTGTAACAAACTACTATGAAAATGGAAATCTAAAAGACTCTGCATTTTTTTATGAGCCCGGCAAACTAAAATTCAACTACGGATTTTATGAGAACAAAAACTTTAAAGACTCTACCAAGCAAGACAGCAATGGTACAATAACAGAATATTTTCTTTTTTATGAAAATGGAAAACTATTTGTTCACGAAACATACAGTACCCAACAAACAGAGGCATTCGATGAATCTGGAAATAAAATACCCAATTATATTTATCAAAAAGTTGCTGAATTTAAAGGGGGTGTTGAAGGGTGGTTAAAATACTTAACCAAAAATCTAAAAAGTACGGCTCCTGTAAAAAATGGTGCACCTCCTGGATTATATAAGGTCATCGTAAAATTTTTAATTAACGAGGATGGCGAAGTAAGTAATGTTTCAGCTGAGAATAATCCTGGTTATGGCACAAAAGAAGAAGCAATCAGGGTAATAGAAAAAAGTCCAAAATGGAATCCTGCAATTTTCAAAAATCAAAAGGTCAAATTTTATCATACACAAAATATTAGTTTCCAAGTTTCAAATCAGTAAATAAGTAGTGAATATGCAAACACTTGAATTAACAGAAGAAAAAACAATCACACCCACAACTACACAAATCAGTGGCTCACAAGCTGTATTAGAGGCATTGGTAGCCGAAGGTGTCGATACAGTATTTGGTTATCCTGGTGGTGCTATTATGCCAATCTATGATGCTTTGTATGATTATCATCACAAGTTGAAACATATTTTGGTTCGTCATGAGCAAGGGGGAATTCATGCTGCACAAGGCTTTGCACGTAGCAGTGGAAAAGTGGGTGTAACATTTGCAACCAGTGGTCCAGGAGCTACTAATCTAGTTACAGGTTTAGCAGATGCTATGATTGATAGCACACCAGTTGTTTGTATTACAGGACAAGTGTTTGCTCACTTGTTGGGTACTGATGCTTTTCAGGAAGTAGATGTAATTAATATAACTACGCCAGTTACCAAATGGAATTATCAGGTTACTGACGCAAATGAGATTCCAGCAGTTTTAGCTAAAGCATTTTATATTGCTGGCACAGGCAGACCAGGACCTGTTTTAATTGACATTACCAAAAATGCTCAACTACAGAAATTTGATTATGCAGGTTATAAAAAATGTGAGCATATACGTAGCTATCGCCCAAAACCAATTATTAGAAACTCATATATAGAACAAGCTGCTAAACTAATCAATGAGGCCAAGCAGCCATTTGTAATTTTTGGTCAAGGTGTTATTTTAGGAAAAGCCGAAAAAGAATTTAAAGCCTTTATCGAAAAAGCTGGAACCCCTGCTGCGTGGACAATTCTGGGCTTAAGTGCTTTAGAAACTGAGCATCCTTTAAATGTTGGTATGTTGGGCATGCACGGCAATTATGGCCCAAATGTTTTAACCAATGAATGTGATGTATTGATTGCTGTGGGTATGCGTTTTGATGATCGTGTTACTGGACGTTTAGATAAATATGCCAAGCAAGCAAAAATTATTCATTTAGATATTGACCCTGCTGAGATTGATAAAAATGTTCAAACAACAGTTCCAGTTTGGGGCGATTGTAAAGAAACATTACCCATGCTAACTGAGTTGATAGCAACTAAATGCTATCCACAATGGTTGCAACGTTTCAACGATTATAAACAAAAAGAAGAAACGGTTTGCATTAACAAAGAATTACATCCAACAGCCGATTCAATGACCATGGGCGAAGTCATCAATACTTTAAATGAACTTACCAATGGCAATGCAATTATTGTAACCGATGTTGGTCAGCATCAAATGGTGGCTTGCCGTTATGCAAAATTTAATCAATCTAAAAGCAACATTACTTCTGGTGGTGCTGGCACTATGGGCTTTGCTTTACCTGCTGCCATTGGTGCAAAATATGGAGCTCCTGAGCGTACAGTTGTAGCAATCATTGGCGATGGTGGCATTCAAATGACTATTCAAGAATTGGGCACCATTATGCAAACTGAAATTGACGTAAAAATTCTAATTCTCAACAACCATTTCTTAGGCATGGTACGTCAATGGCAGCAATTATTTCACGATAAGCGTTATTCGTTTGTAGATATTGCCAGTCCTGATTTTGTTCAGGTTGCAAAAGGTTACAATATTCCGGGTAACAGTATTTCTAAACGTGAAGATTTGAAAAATGCATTATCAACCATGCTCAATCATCAAGGAGCATATTTATTAGAAGTTGAAGTGGGTAAAGAAGATAACGTATTTCCAATGGTACCACAAGGAAGAGGTGTTTCTGAAATTGTGTTGAGTAAGGAAGAAATTTAAAGCCTCCCCAACCCCTCCAAAGGAGGGGCTAAAGGAAGGAGAAAATATTTTTTGTTATCAACACCAGAATAAAACCAAACTGCAGTTGCGTCGCACACTGCAACTAAAGAATATAAATTGAACATTTAAAATCAACATATGAGCCAGCTGACAAATACTTCACCTGTTACCAAAAACCCCTCCTTGGGAGGGGCTGGGGGGCATCAAGAATATACCATAACCGTTTATACAGAAAATCAGGTTGGTTTACTCAATCGAATTGCTATTATTTTTTCTCGCCGAAAAATTAATATAGATAGTTTAAACACTTCACCAACCGAAGTAGATAGTGTACATCGTTTCACTATTGTTGTAAACGAAACAGAAGATGTAATTAAAAAATTGTGCCGTCAAATTGAAAAACAAGTAGAAGTTTTAAAAGCATATTACAACACTGGGGAAGAAATTATTTGGCAGGAAATGGCTTTGTACAAAGTGCCTACAGATATTATTGCCAGTGAAGTAAAAGTGGAAAGACTCTTACGTCAGCATGGAGCAAATACTGTTGTAATTAGAAATGATTATACCGTATTTCAAGTAACAGGACATAGAGAAGAAACAGAAAACTTAGTAAAAGTTTTAGAACCTTATGGCCTTATTGAATTTGTAAGAAGTGCAAGAGTAGCTATTATTAAGAACAGTAAAGGATTTCATGAAAAGCTAAAAGAATTTGAAGCAATTACACCAGGTGAAGAAGTAATTGAAAATGAATATTTGAATGAAGGAGAAGCGGTGTTTAGTATGTAATCAATTGGAACACGGATAACACAGATGAGAAAGATAAAAACGGATTTTATTTTACTTCTAAATAACATAAAAACTTTTTTGCCTTTTTCGAATTAGCAGAATATTGTTATACAGTTGAAGGGTGCGACGCAACAGGTGTTCAATAAATATTCAATAGCTGATAATATAAAATTTAAACATTAAAAATCAAACAGGATACAATGGCAAATTATTTTAACACACTATCATTGAGAGAAAAATTAAATCAATTGGGTGTTTGTGAATTTTTAGATGGCAGCAATTTTGCAGATGGAGTGAATGTATTAAAAGGTAAAAAAATAGTGATCGTTGGTTGCGGTGCTCAGGGTTTAAACCAAGGATTAAACTTAAGAGACTCTGGTTTAGATGTAGCTTATACTTTACGAAAAGAAGCGATTGAACAAAAAAGAGCTTCTTGGAAAAGTGCTACAGAAAATGGTTTTACCGTTGGTACTTACGAAGAATTAATTCCAAGTGCAGACTTAGTGTTAAACCTAACACCTGATAAGCAACATACGTCAGTCATCAAAGCAATCATGCCATTAATGAAACAGGGAGCAACACTATCCTACTCTCATGGCTTTAATATTGTTGAAGAAGGCACACAAATACGTAAAGACTTAACAGTAATAATGGTTGCACCAAAATGTCCAGGCTCTGAAGTTCGTGCAGAGTATGTACGTGGTTTTGGTGTGCCAACATTAATAGCTGTACATCCTGAAAACGACCCTGAAGGAAAAGGCTTAGCACAAGCAAAGGCTTATGCAGCAGGCACTGGAGGCCATAAGGCTGGTGTTTTAAAATCATCTTTTGTTGCAGAAGTAAAAAGCGATTTAATGGGTGAGCAAACCATTTTATGTGGTGTTTTACAAACTGGTTCTATAGTGTCGTTTGATAAAATGGTAGCAAAAGGAATTGAACCTGCTTATGCTGCAAAGTTGATTCAATATGGTTGGGAAGTAATTACTGAAGCTTTAAAGCAAGGTGGTATAACTGCTATGATGGATAGACTTTCGAACCCTGCAAAATTGAAAGCATATGAATTGAGTGAAGAGTTAAAAAACATTTGGCGTCCACTATTTCAAAAACACCAAGATGATATCATGAGTGGAGAGTTTTCAAAAACCATGATGGAAGATTGGGCCAACGACGATAAAAATTTATTAACCTGGAGAGCAGCAACTGGTGAAACGGCTTTTGAAAAAACTGCACCAACCCATGCGAAAATTACAGAGCAAGAATATTTTGATAATGGATTATTATTGGTGGCATTTGTAAGAGCTGGCGTTGAATTGGCTTTTGAAACAATGGTTCAATCAGGCATTAAGGCTGAAAGTGCTTATTATGAAAGTTTGCACGAAACTCCATTAATTGCCAATACTATTGCACGTAAAAAACTATTCGAAATGAATCGTGTAATTTCTGACACTGCTGAGTATGGTTGTTACTTATTTGATCATGCTGCAAAACCAATGATTGCTGATTTTATGAAAACAATCGATGTGGATGTAATTGGTAAAAATTACAATGAAGGGAAAGACAATGGTGTAGATAACAAAACTCTAATCGAAGTAAATGAAGCCATTCGTTCACACGAAGTTGAAGCAGTTGGTAAAGTGTTAAGACAAGCTATGACTGCTATGAAAGCCATTCACACAATTGCATAACTTTTTTATGTGACCAACTGCAGATGAATAATGAAACTGCAGTTGCGTCGCACACTTGTACTACATATCATTGGGCATCTTTTTCTTACATTCTTATTATGAGCACAACTACTTTTACTTATCAACTTGATTACAAAGCAGCTGCAGAAAGGCTTTCAGGCATTGCTATTAAAACGCCTTTACAATTAAGTCATAGCCTCAGTAAAAAATACCAGGCCAATGTTTATTTAAAACGTGAAGATTTACAAGTTGTACGTTCCTACAAATTACGTGGTGCCTACAATATGATGAGCAGTTTGCCACAAGAACAATTGCAACGTGGTGTAGTGTGTGCAAGTGCTGGTAATCATGCTCAGGGTTTTGCATATAGTTGCAAAAAACTGGGAGCTAAAGGTGTAATCTTTATGCCTATTATCACACCTAGGCAAAAAGTAAATCAAACAAAAATGTTTGGTGAAGACTTTATTGAAATCAAACTAATTGGCGACACTTTTGATGATTGTGCAATTGCTGCAAAACAGTTTACACAAGAAAACGACATGGTGTTCATACCACCATTTGACGATTATAAAGTAATTGAAGGACAAGCAACTGTTGGTGTAGAAATTTTAGAAGAGTTAACCAATATTGATTATGTTTTTGTTCCTGTTGGAGGGGGTGGATTGAGTGCAGGTGTTGGCAGTTATTTTAAAACATTTTCTCCTGCAACAAAAATTGTTGGTTTAGAACCAGAAGGTGCTTCAAGTATGTTTGAAGCTTTAAAAGCTGGTCAACCTGTAACGTTAGATAGCATTGATCGTTTTGTAGATGGTGCTGCTGTTAAACGTATTGGTGATATTACATTTTCTTTTTGTAAAGATGTATTAGACGATATGCACTTGGTTGCTGAAGGCAAAGTTTGTTCTACCATTTTAAAACTTTATAACGAAGATGCAATTGTTGTAGAACCAGCTGGTGCATTAAGTATTGCTTGCTTAGACGACTACGCAGAAGCTATAAAAGGGAAAACTGTTGTATGTGTTGTAAGTGGAAGCAACAACGATATTGATCGTATGCCAGAGATAAAAGAACGTTCTTTACAATACGAAGGATTGAAGCATTATTTTTTGGTGAGATTTGCCCAACGCCCAGGAGCATTGAGAGAATTTTTAAACCATGTACTTGGCCCAACAGATGACATCACTCGTTTTGAGTATATGCAAAAAACCAATAAAGAAAGTGGTCCAGCATTAGTTGGCATTGAACTTGCGTCAAGAAATGACTATGATGCTTTACTTTCCAGAATGCAACAGTATCAAATAGATTATTCAGAAATCAATAAAGACAACAATTTGTTTGGGTATTTAATTTAAACCCAGTTTATGTATTTCAAATAAAAAATCTAGCAAAAAATTGCTAGATTTTTTATTTGCTAATAGTTAATAATCCAGTTGTACTCTAAATTTTCTTTTCGTGAATTAGGCTTTTGCCTTCCATTGGTTAGCTTAGTCACCAATGCATTTACATAAGCCAATAATTCTTCGATAGTAACCTTTCCATCTTTATCGCCATTTAGTTGTTTATCGGCTTCTTTTTGAAACAGTCCATTTCTTATGGCATAAGTAAATACGCCATTGTTCCACTCACGGCTTTCAAAAGCATATTCCATACCACCAGCTGCTGAAACTATAATAGCACCATTACTGCCACTTAAATCACTAAATGTATTTTGCATTAATTCGTAACTGCTATTAGCACTCACTTTAGCAGTTTTATTTTTAATTTTAATGGAACTTCTGGTAGCAATTCCTTTAACATTTTCTGCATCTTCTTTATTTGAGGCAACTGTAGTTTGCTTGTTTTTTTGAATGGTTAAAATTTCATCTTTATCTAAAGCCCCACTATGACAAGCATCGATAAACATAATTTTTTCTTGTGCTGGAACATCATTTAACAATCCTTCTAAAAACTCATATTTCAAACCCCGAACTTCAGGCTTACTAAAATTTACATCGTAGGTAGCATAATAAAAATCTAAAGAATCGCTCAATAATCCATGTCCGGTTACTGCAACTACAACCCTATCATTAGGACTGGTTTTTAGCAACCGTTGTTTGATTTTAGCAATATTTTCTAATGTAACATTTTGATTTAATAAAGTATCTACCACTAAAGTTTTTCGAGAAAAATTCGTAGCAAAATCACTTGCTAAATCTCTGATATCTTTTACAGAGTAAGTTAAATTCATATTACTGTCTTTGTAATTTGCTACACCAATACCCACAAAATAAATTTTAGCAGTAACTAATGTATCAACAAAAGTACTCAGAACATTAAAGGTTTCTTTTAAGCTGGTTGTACCATTTATATTGGTACAAAATACTTTTACTTTATTCAAGCCTTTTGCTAATGGCAATGTTACCTGAAGGTTGTACTTATTGGTTTTTAAACTACTGATATTTTTTCCGTTAACACTTAATACAGGCGAATTGTTAACCAATACTTGAACAGATTGTAAGTTAAATTTGTCGTCACTACATTCAATATCTAAAGTGTATTCTTTTGCCGAAGTAGATGATTTTATATTGTATCGATTTAGCAATTTAACCCTAGGTAAATGAAGACTAAGATTTACACTTTTTTCATTAAGGTTTAATTTTTTCAGTCTCTTTTTATACGCATTGTAATAATTATTTATCAATGATGAATCAGCCCTTCCAAGTTTTGCCAATACTAAATCGGGTCTATTTAATTGCAAATCGAATTGGTCATACGGATATACATAATCGTTATAATATACATTGATTGCTTCCAAAGAGTTCTTCGTTGCCAAGTAATGATTTAGTGTATCTACAATAAATGCATCTTTCTTGTAAGGCAAGTGTATAGTAGCTTTTAATTTGCCTGTAAGAGTTTCATAAACATTAATTTTTCCGTTTAAACTTCCTGTTGCAAATTCTTTTCCATCTTTTGAAAGAGCAAGTGTTTTACTACCATATTCATGATCGTTAATATTATAAACGAACTTCTCGTTTATAATATCAAATAATGCTAAACTCCTTATTGTATTTTGAATAATTGCATATTGCTCATCTGGCAAAAGAGTGATACTCAATGCTTCATATTTACCTCCATTAATTGCCCAGCTCCAAGTGGACTTAAAATTAGTAGCATCAAATACATGTAGATAACCATCGGCTGTTGTAACATAAATATTTTTTGCTGTCGCCACACAGTATCTAGCTTTATCTACTTTAATGGTATCAATTATATTGCCTTTTGTTGCATCGATAACTAAAATGTAATTTCCAGTAGCTTTTGTTAATAGCCTATTCTTATGCTTATCATAATACAAATACATTGAGTTGGTCGTACTGTCAGTATAAATTTTTGTATTAAATATTCTAGAATTTGTTTTCCTATCCCATCCTATAATGCTACCAGCTTGCCCACTGATGAAAAAAACATCTTCATTTGGTGTTGTTTCGAAAGCATCAATTTTTTCATATCCATCCGTATAAAGTCTGTTGGTATAGTTGAATGTATTACTACTTAATAATACCAGAGAATCATCGACACTAATCAAGTATAAACTATCGCCAGTAAGAGACATCAATCTTCCATTGGGAAAATAACTTTTAGAACCATTGCCCATATAATTTTTACCAGTTGTTAAATCTATTCTGCCATATTTCTGTCCAAACTGAAGATACCTTAATTCATTTCCATTGGTTGTGTACTGCAACCTGTTTATTTCATTAGAATAAAAATTTATTAGTCTACTTTCAAAATATGGATTTATCTCAAAATCATAATCCTTGATGTAGTATAGCTTAATATTGTAATCACTGCTTATAAGCATCAAATCATTGTCATCAGGAGTATATAATAAACTGCGTATAGGATAATTAAGTTTAGATGCATATTTTCTGCTATAAAAATCTATGAGGTTTACAATCCTAAAACTATCTGCTGTTTTGGGATAAGATAAGTATTTACCATTTGGTGAGAATGAATGTATTGCATACATTGCTGGAAAAGGGTTGCTGTAATAATCTGCTTCTAAATACGCCCTTTCTTTAAAAACTTTTTGGCCCAGAAAAATATTATAAATCGTAAGCATAGAATCGGAAGAAATGGTACTAAACAATTTTCCATCATTACTTACAATTATTCTTTTTACTACACCAAAAGTTTTATTGAATGTATTTGTTTTTGTATCATTTTTTAAATTCCATTTATATACCATACCATCATCACCACATGAATAAATGGCATTGGCATCATTTCTATAAAAAACAAAATCATTGATTACTCCATCATGCAACTTTATCTTTTTAACTAAAGCTGTTGTATCGGAGAAAGGATTTAAAATGCTGAGAATTGAATCTTCTGCTACATACAATAATTTGTTATCTGGCGAAAATTTAGCAACATTAACAGCACCATCTGTGTTATAAGCAACTAGCAATGTGTAGTTATATGCGTTCCAAACATATAGTTTTTTATCTTCTCCAGCACTCACAAAATATTTTCCATTTGAACTGTATGTTAAACTTGTAATTCTGCCAACATGCCCATAGATAGTGGTAATTTCTTTACCTAGAATCTTATCCCAAATTTTAATTTGATAATCAGCACCACCGGTCGCAAAATATTTTCCATTTGGAGAAATAGCAGTTATGTAATTTTTTGTGTGCCCATCTTGTGCACCGATTTTAATACTTTTTGATTTACTCCAACTTAATTCTGTGGCCTCAGCCCATTTTTTACCTTCATAATTATTTGCTTTTGAAAAAGCCAAAAATGCCTCTTGCAAATATTTATTTGCCAAAACAGAATCACCATTTTTTCTTTCAACACTTGCCAAAATATATTGTGACCAACCGACATTGGCTGAGTCTTTATTTATGGCAACAACCTCATCTATGAGTGTTGCATTTTGCTTGGCAGATGTAAAGTTTTCGTCATTAATATTTTGCATGGCATCACCCAACCAACTATCAATAAGTTCAGCCTTTTTTATTTGATTAAACAGGTTAAAAGCGTTGCTTAAACGCTCTTGTTTATTAGCAATGCTGATTAAATAAGGTTTTATTGATATTGGATTTAAACGAGACTCCGTTGCCACCCATTTAGCATATTCTGTTACAAATGATGGATGATTACCCATAAAGTCAGCAGGAACACTTTGTATATATTCAACAAAAAGTTTTAAGTGGATAGGCTTACTAATTAAAATAGCCGTGAACATATTTTCGTTTGAAAAAATGCCACCAGGAAATTTAGCTGCTCTATCAGAATTGGTTAATGTATCTTTTCCAACAATTCGTGCAGCCTCATAAGCATCTTCTAACATAGATTTTAAGGCTTCCTGCTCTACCAATTCATTGACATAATAATAGTAGTAGCGATAACCATAATAGTCATCAGTATTTGTCTTAAAAATAACATTATCTAATAATGTTTGCTTTAAGAAAAGCTTATTCCACATCACAGGTGTTTGTGTATAACATACTATAAAATCTTCTAGTAAAATTTTTTCTTTATACTCATTAGAGATATGTATTGTTATAAAATTATCAGTAAGTTTATAGATAGGAGCAGATAATTTGGTTGATACAGATTTATGGTATAAAGTATCTTTAAGTATAATTCTAGACGACACCCTCACTAACTGTGAATCGTTAGTAATGCCATCCAATTTACCTGCATTTGCCACAACTTCTAATGAATCGTTGCCCAATGGTTTAACCGATTTTATAGAAAAATAAACCTCTGAAGTTTCTGTTTCTTTAACTGTTGGATAGTTAAAAGGCCAATTTTTTTCCGCAATAGTTTTATGTAAAACAATTAATCGTAAATGGGCAAGCCTTAGTTCAACAAAGTGATTGTATTTTCGAGCATTTTCTACAGCCTTCATTAAAAAAATTTGTGATTCCTGTGGCATTTCTTTAAGCCTATACATACGCCCTATGCCACTATACATATCGCTTACACTTTTACTTGTATCAAAAAAACGATTTTGCTCACTCCACTTGATTGCTTTTTGATAAAATAAAATAGCACTATCTACTTTATTGGTAAGATGATACTTTGTAGCCAACTTATACTGTTGCATAAAATAGGCAGTATCTTTTTGTTGAGCAGATACTTGTATGGTACACTTAAAACAAAAAAGCATTAGAACTAATGCTTTAAAATGTAAACCCATTTTGAAGATTTATATATTAAAAATTGCCGTAAATCTATCGAATAGAAAAATACAATCTAGTACCCAACAACACTTATTTTGTTGGTGTAAATCTCTTATTTGTTGTGAGTTATATTAAGATGGTAAAATGGGCATGTACAACCTATTTAATTTCTTGCACATCGATTAATTTATATGATGTTGAATTTTTGGAGAAAGAAATAAAAAATTCTGTGCCTGTTTGTTTGCCTCTATACTCGTATAGATAGATATAATTGTCTACCTCTTCCATAATGCCAGTAATCGTATGTTCAACGCCAGCAGCAGCGTAAGTAATTGCTTGTAAGTTATCTGTAACCCCTCTACTCGTATGCTGATGTAAGGAATACATTGCTTTATTCTTCAAAGTGAATTCATTTATTTAATAATGGTGCAAGTTAAGCTTCTAAGCAGCATTTATTACGAAATGTTCATTTATTAACGTTATTGTGCTGAATTATATTCGACTGTTGAAGGGTGCGACGCAACAACAGCTAAATTTATATTCTACAGTTGGTCACAAAAAAACTCCCACACTTTATAGTATGGGAGTTGTATTTTAAAGATTGATTCTTTATTAATCGAACTTCAGATCTAAGCCTAAACCTCTCAATTCATGCACCAATACATTAAATGATTCTGGTACACCAGCTTTAGGAATATTATCGCCTTTTACAATTGCCTCATAGGTTTTTGCACGACCAATAATATCATCAGATTTTAAGGTTAACAATTCTTGTAAGATGTTAGCAGCACCATAAGCTTCTAATGCCCAAACCTCCATCTCACCAAAACGCTGACCACCAAACTGAGCTTTACCACCCAACGGTTGTTGTGTAATTAAGCTATATGGCCCAATAGAACGAGCATGCATCTTATCATCAACCATGTGGTGTAATTTAATTACATAAATAACCCCTACAGTTGCTTTCTGGTGGAAACGTTCTCCAGTTTCACCATCGTATAAATAAGTATGTCCGTTTAAAGGAATATTTGCATCGTTACAGTATTGCTCGATTTCAGTTGTACTTGCACCATCAAAAATTGGTGTTGCAAAACGTACGCCTAATTTCTTAGCACTCCAACCTAAAATGGTTTCATAGATTTGTCCTAAGTTCATACGAGAAGGTACACCTAATGGATTCAACACAATATCAACTGGTGTTCCATCTTCCATAAATGGCATATCCTCAGCACGTACAATTTTAGCAACAATACCTTTGTTACCATGGCGACCAGCCATTTTATCACCCACTTTCAACTTACGTTTAACAGCAAGATAAACTTTAGCTAATTTCAATACACCCGCTGGTAATTCGTCGCCAATTGAGATATTGAATTTTTCACGTTTGTATCTTCCCAACTCTTCATTAAACTTAATGCTGTAGTTGTGTAATAAAGTGTTGATAGCGTCATCAATTTTGGCATCACCTGTCCAACCCAAAGGATTAACAGTTGCATATTCTATGGCAGCCAAATTCTTTTGGTTAAACTTAGCACCTTTACCAATTAATATTTCACCAAAACTGTTGGTAACACCTTGCGAAGCTTTTTCTTTTAACAACGCTTGCAATTTGTTTAGCAATTGTTCTTTTAAGTCTTCTTCATTTTGTTGGTGTGTTTTTTCAACTTTATCTAACAATGCTTTTTCACGAACTTTTGCGTTCTTATCTTTCTTAGCACGTTGGAATAATTTCTTATCGATTACAACACCTTCGGTACCATTTGGAGCTTTTAAAGAAGCATCTTTTGCATCGCCTGCTTTGTCACCAAAGATGGCACGTAATAATTTCTCTTCTGGTGTAGGATCACTTTCACCTTTAGGAGTAATTTTACCAATTAAGATGTCGCCTTCTTTAATGGTAGCACCAATGCGTATAATACCATTTTCATCCAAATCTTTAGTAGCTTCTTCTGATACATTTGGAATATCTGGTGTTAATTCCTCTTCTCCCAATTTAGTATCACGAACTTCTAATTCATATTCATCGATATGTACTGATGTAAACCAGTCTTCACGAACTACTTTTTCATTAATTACAATCGCATCCTCGAAGTTGTAACCTTTCCAAGGCATGAAAGCAACTTGTAAGTTTCTACCCAAAGCCAATTCACCATTTTTGGTTGCATAACCTTCGGTTAAGAAATCTCCCTTAGTAACTTTTTGACCTTTTTTAACGGCTGGACTTAAATTGATACAAGTAGCCTGATTCGTTTTAATGAACTTGGTTAATTTGTATATTTTCAAATCATCGTCGAAGCTGATTACTCTTTCGTCTTCGCTTCTTTCGTAACGAACATGTATTTCGTTAGCGTCAACAAACTCAACCACACCTTCACCTTCTGCATGTAATTGAATACGTGCATCACGTGCAGCTCTTCCTTCTAAACCTGTACCCACAACTGGAGCTTCAGGACGAAGTAATGGAACAGCCTGACGTTGCATGTTTGATCCCATCAAGGCACGGTTGGCATCATCATGCTCTAAGAAAGGAATTAAAGAAGCAGATAAACCTACGATTTGGTTTGGAGCAACGTCCATGTACTGAACATCAGCTTTATCCAAAATAGGAAAATCACCAGTATCTCTACTTACAATTTTTTCTTCTAAGAAGTTACCCTTCTCGTCCATTGGAGAGTTACTTTGTGCAATTTTTTTATCTTCTTCTTCTTCTGCACTTAGGTATTTCAACTCTGTCAAATTCACTTTACCATTCTCTACTTTACGATAAGGCGTTTCGATGAAACCCATTTCGTTAATCGCAGCATGCACACATAAAGTTGAAATCAAACCAATGTTTGGTCCTTCTGGAGTTTCAATAGTACACAAACGACCATAGTGGCTATAGTGTACGTCACGAACCTCGAAACCAGCTCTTTCTCTGCTTAAACCTCCGGGCCCTAGAGCTGAAATACGACGTTTGTGCGTAATTTCAGATAATGGATTGGTTTGATCTAAGAACTGAGATAACTGAGAGGTACCAAAGAATGAATTAATTACAGAAGATAATGTTCTAGCGTTAATCAAATCTACTGGAGTGAATACCTCGTTATCACGTACGTTCATTCTTTCACGAATGGTACGAGCCATACGAGCTAAACCAACACCAAATTGTGCATACAATTGTTCGCCAACTGTACGTACACGACGGTTTGACAAATGATCAATATCATCAATCTCGGCTTTTGCATTGGTTAAACGAACCAAGTACTTAATGATTTCGATAATATCTTGTTTAGTTAATACCTTTTTGGTTAAAGGATATTCTAAACCTAATTTTCTGTTGATTTTATAACGACCAACTTCTCCTAAATCATAACGTTTATCAGAGAAGAATAATTTGTCGATAATACCACGAGCAGTTTCATTATCAGGAGCATCGGCACCGCGTAATTGACGATAAATATGCTGAACCGCTTCTAATTCACTGTTTGAAGTATCCTTGTTTAAAGTATTGTAGATGATTGCATAATCACCTCCAACATCTTCTCTTTGCAAGAATACGCTCTTAATTTCCATTTCGATAATGGTGTCGATGCCGTCTTCATCTAAAACAACATCACGTTCCATTACGATTTCGTTACGCTCAATACTTACTACTTCACCAGTATCTTCATCCACAAAATCTTCTACCCAAGTACGTAAAACACGAGCAGCTAATTTTTTACCAATATGTTTGTTCAATTCTTTTTTATCGGCAACAACCTCATCGGCCATTCCAAATAAAGTAAGAATGTCTTTATCTGTTTCAAAACCAATAGAACGTAAAAGAGTAGTTACTGGGAACTTTTTCTTACGATCGATGTAAGCATACATAACATTGTTAATGTCTGTAGCAAACTCCATCCAAGCACCTTTGAAAGGAATTACTCTTGCAGAGTAAATTTTAGTACCATTTGGATGGGTAGATTGACCAAAGAATACACCAGGTGAACGGTGTAACTGAGAAACAACTACACGTTCAGCACCATTCACTACGAATGTACCACGTGGTGTCATGTAAGGAATGTTTCCTAAGAATACATCTTGGACGATGGTTTGAAAATCTACGTGTTCTTCATCATTACAACTTAAACGAAGTTTAGCTTTTAATGGAACAGCGTAGGTTAATCCACGTTCCATACACTCATCTATAGAGTAACGGGGCGGATCAATAAAATAATCCAAGAATTCCAATACGAAGATGTTACGAGTGTCTGTAATAGGAAAGTTATCCTTAAAAACACGGAACAAACCTTCATTGTTACGCTTATCAGGCGTAGTTTCTAACTGGAAAAATTCTTTGAATGATTCTAACTGAATGTCTAGGAGGTCAGGAGTTGCAGCCAGGTTTTTTGTTTTACCAAAGTTGATCCTGTTGTTCAATTGTGTTGTTGACATAATTATTTTGTAAAACCGGTTTATTGCAATATTGTTTCGGTAGAGAAATTACATTTCTCATATAACTGATTTACAGGAAGTTATGCAATCATGGCCATGAACACAACTTCCAAAGCTAGCTTACCGAATTTCGAAAGGATGGCAAAGGTAAGGATTGAGACGAAAAAGCAAAAACAAATTTTAAGCCGAAAAGCATTTTGTGGAAAATTATTAGAAGAATATTTCACACGAAGTGGCAAAGAATACAAAATACACAAAAATTTGAGGCAATTTTATGATGATTTATGATTTACGAGTTTTGATTGGATAACCTCCAATACAAAAAATCCCATTACGAGATGTAATAGGATTTTTGTAAAACACTTTGTTTTATAAATAACCTTAGTTGCTTTGTGTGAAAAAAATTATTTCTTCAACAAAGCCATACACTCAGCACAAATATTGGTAACAGATGCAAAATCACCATTATCTAACCATTCTTTTTTAAATAACTGGCTGCCCATTCCAACAGCAGTTACACCAGCACCAAACCAACTAGCGAAACTGTCTTTTGTTGGTTCTACCCCACCTGTAACCATTAATTTTTGCTTAGGAAAAACAGCTTTCACCCCTTTTACAAATTTGGCACCTACAACATCTCCTGGGAAAATCTTAATCACTTCACAACCTGCACTTGCAGCATCATAAATTTCTTTAACTGTCATGCAGCCCGGCATATAAGGGATCTTATGTTGGTAACAAACATCAAATACTTCACCACTATAACATGGAGAAACAATAAAACTTGCACCCGCAGCAATAAATGCTTCAGCATCTTTTGATTTTAAAACTGTACCAGCTCCAATAGAATAGCCAGGATATTGTGGTAATAATGCAACTAATTCTTTAAAAATATCTAGTGCATTGGCTCCACGATTGGTGAATTCAAAAACACGGATTCCGCCTTTATAACAGGCATCGAAAATATTTTTACATAAGGCTGGGTCAGCGTTGTAAAATACTGGAACAACTGGATAATCGACCAATTGCTGAATGGTTTGCTCTTGTGACATGCTTTTGTTATTTTAATAATTGGGGCTAAAAGTACAACGTAATTATACAATAAATAAATGAAGCTAAAAATGAGTGTTCTTTTTTACGCAATCGTATTCGTTGTTTACAGATTACGATTTATAAAAATAAACCTTGTATAAAAATGTTCTACTCTTGATGGGCTGTGGGATTGAGCAAAGTAGCCCACAGTATTGCTTGAAAAGCAGTACGAGGACTACTTGCGAAAGCCCAAACAGCTGCTGATGTATTTACCAAAGCCCACAGCCCCACAAATAACAACGCAAACGATTTCAATGATTTTTGATTTACAAAATACATTGGTTTTGTTTTTATGTCTATTTTTACAGCCTTGCCTGCTTAGCTATTACCACTATTTTAATTATTTAATTTTTAAAGCATTTAAACAATGTCTAAAAAAGTCGTAACTCTAGGAGAGATTATGCTGCGTTTATCAACGCCAGATTTTAAACGTTTTGTACAAGCCGATTCTTTCGACATCACTTATGGTGGTGGAGAAGCTAACGTTTCTGCAGCCCTTTGCAATTATGGTTTAAACGGAACTTTTGTTTCTAAAGTTCCTAATAATCCAATTGGTCAAAGTGCTATTAATCATTTACGTCGTTATGGTGTAGATACACAATTTGTTGCTCGTGGTGGCGACCGTTTAGGAATTTATTTCTTAGAAACTGGTGCTTCTATGAGAGCATCTCAAGTAGTATATGACAGAGCAGGTGCGTCAATTGCTGATGTGGATGCAAGCGAATTTGATTGGGATAAAATTTTTGATGGTGCCGATTGGTTTCATACAACAGGTATTACACCTGCTTTAAGTGATAAAGCTGCTGCACTTACTTTGGCTGCATTAAAAGCTGCTAAAGCAAAAGGTATTACTACAAGTATCGATTTGAATTTCCGTAAAAAATTATGGACCAAAGAAAAAGCAAGAGTTATAATGACTGAACTTTGTCACTTTGTAGATGTGTGTATTGGTAACGAAGAAGATGCTGATTTATGTTTAGGTTTTAAAGCTGCTGATACTGATGTAACTAAAGGCGAATTAAACTTAGATGGCTTTAAAGACATCTTCGGACAAATGAAAGCAAAATTTGGTTTCAAATTTATCGCTTCTTCATTACGTGAAAGCCATAGTGCTAGTGATAATGGCTGGAGTGCTTTGGTGTATGATGGAACCGATTTTTATCATACCAAAGAATACAATGTTCGTATTGTAGATAGAGTTGGAAGTGGCGATAGTTTTGCAAGTGGTTTAATTTATGGTTTGGTAACAGGCATGCCAATGGCCGATGCTGCTGAATTTGGTGTTGCTGCAAGTGCTTTAAAACACACTATTCCAGGCGATTTAAACCATGCAACTTTAACTGAGGTTAAAGAATTGGTTAAAGGCGATGGTAGCGGACGTGTTCAGCGTTAATTAATAATTAGTAATTAACAATTAATAATTAAAATCCGCCTGCTATGTTTAGTATGGCGGATTTTTTTCTTTTTGGTAACGAGCTGAGGAACATAATTCAACTTC
Source organism: Allobosea thiooxidans (assembly GCA_943368475.1). Classification (GTDB taxonomy): domain Bacteria; phylum Bacteroidota; class Bacteroidia; order Chitinophagales; family Chitinophagaceae; genus UBA1930. The sequence goes on along the minus strand of CALRLF020000020.1, from coordinate 9,319 downwards.
AGTGGCGTCGCACACTTGTACAACATAACTTTATTGAACTTTAAACCTTCAACTTTAAACTTTAAAATCACACTACTATGATACTCGATCATTTAGACAGTATAGAAAAATACGCAAGCTTGCACCCATTATTTGCACAAGCTATTGCCTACATTAAAAGCACAGATTTAAATAATGTTGAAATTGGTAAATACGATATTGCCGATGGATTAAAAGCAATTTTCTCCGATAAAAATGGCGTTACTGCTGCTGAAAGTGATGCTAAGTTTGAATGTCATAATAAAAATATCGACATACAAGTTTGCATTAGAGGTAAAGAAACCATTGGCTGGAAATCTCGTGGTACTTGCACTCAACTAAAAGGAGAGTACAATGCTGAAAAAGATGTAAGTTTTTATGCAGATGCTCCAGATATGTATTTTGGATTAACCAATAACCAATTCGTAATTTTTTATCCTGAAGATGTACATAGTCCAATGATTAATGTAGATGACCAACCTATTAGAAAATTGGTGATTAAAGTAAAAATTTAACACCCTTTATATCTCACAAAGAATAAATAGCCGAAGTAAGTTACTTCGGCTATTTATTCTTTATATGTTTATGTGTTCACCAATTCTTGTTCAGGGGATTTATTAGAATCATGAACACATAAACTTATAGCTTTAATTAATACGATACTTTTATTAATAATATACAGGTTTCCCGATGGTACTTGCAGCCACTTTTTTACCTGCAAATTGCCAGACCAAACTTAACTCAAGACTTTGCACAGAGTTGTATGCATTTTTTAAATCGTTTGATACTGCATCGTAACTAATTGCAGCAACCCAATTGTTGGCTTCTAATCCAACATAAGGATAAACAGCATCACCAAAGCGTTTAAAACAGCCAATATTTAAACTTTCGAGTGTATCATCTCCTTCAATCTTAAGTTTAAACAATCCGCCAACTGTATATATTTGAAATCCACCTTGAAATTCGCTATTGGTGCTTACATGAACTTCATGTTTGCTTGGCAATTGTAACCAGCCACTTGCTTGCACACTTAATCTTGGATCTACACTATATTGACTATTGCTAAAAGCACTCAGTTTGGGCTTAGATGCATGAAAATAACCAACTCCAATTCTGTAACCATTGGTTTTATTATTCTTGCTGTAGTTAACTCCAGCATTTACATCTAAATAACTGTTTTTACTAACTATAACAACATCATTGGTTGGTGCTTCACGTTGAAATCCCATGCTTCCAAATTGAGATTGAAACTGAAATTTTGATTGGTCTAACAAACGATTAGCATAAGTAAATGACAAGCCTGCACCTAACTGCTCACTTGCGTCTCCATTTAAAGATTTATTATAAGCGACTCCAGCAGTTAAATAATTATTTTTTAAAAGGCCGTTGTTCGACTGATCAGATAACAACATTAAACCAACTGCCAAATAATCGCTGCTTGATTTTGAAGGAGCCAATCGTTTTTCTAACGATATGGTTGTTGTTGTAAAAGGGCTAATGCCACTACCCCACCATTGTGTACGAAAATTGAGAGCTGCACGCCAATCGGCTACATCCTTACCAATTAAAGATGGATTTAACGTCATTGGCGAAGCAAAATATTGAGAAAAATGAGGGTCTTGTGCTTGTGCTTTTGTTATCCACATACAACTAATTGTACAGCAGATAATCATTACCCATTTTACTTTGATAGAATTATTCATTTGTGAATGATTTTTAAATGTTATGGTATTCATATTTGCTCGTATTATCTCAATAAAGTGATTGAACCTGATTTAGTAATTAGATTTCCGTCTTTTGCAATAGCTTCAACAACCCATACGTACGTATCCATTGGTTGTAAGACACCATTTACTTTTCCATCCCAACCACCATTAATATCACCAGTTTCAAATATCTTTTTATTCCACCTGTTATAAATTCGGAATGATTTTAATTGAGAAACTCCAACAGGTATAATGATTACCTTATCATTTCTTCCATCTCCATTTGGTGTAAATACATTAGGAACATAAACAGTATTGGTTTCCTGTACCCTAACTAAAATGGTATCTACAGTTGTACATCCCGAAGGAACACCTATTGCAACTCTATATTCTTGTTGCTGATTTAATGTTGCTTTTGGATTATTGATAAATAGATTGCTTAATCCAGTACTTGGAGACCAAGTATACCTATTACCAAAGCTGCGAGCTTGCAATTGTATATTATCATTAATGGCAACATCTACAGTATTGTATCTAACAGCAGTTAGAGGAATTTCTACAGGTATTATTTTAGTAATACTATCTCTAAGGTTAGCACATAAATTAGATTGTACTTTTAGTTTAACACTATAGTTACCTGCTGTTGTATAAGTAAAGTTTGTATTTGCAGTAGAAGTAGTATTACCTGCATTATCACTCCAAGTATATGTTACAGCACCACTACCAGTTACTGTACTTTGATTAGTGAAAGCAATGGCTTTATTAATACAATAAGAATCATAAGTATATGCTGGTACTGGCATTACTTGTTGCGTAACTATTATACTACCCGATGCTGGTGCTGTACAACCTAAAGCAGTTGTTGCTGTTGCTGTATAAGTACCAATTGCATTAGCTGTATAAGTAGCAGTTGTTGCACCTACAATTGGTGTACTACCAATACTCCATTGATAAGTAGTGCCTCCTGTAGCTGTTAAATTAAGCGTTGCCCCTGTACCACACAATATAGTTCCAGTGCTTGAGATGCTTGCAACGGGTAATGGATTAACTGTTACAACTGTTGCAACTGATGTTGCAGAACAGCCTGTTACATTTGTGACTGTTACGGTATAACTACCTGCTGTTGTTACATTAATAGAAGCAGCTGTTGAACCCGTACTCCATAAATAAGATGCTCCCGGACTTGTTGTTAAAACGACTGAACCACCTGTACAGAAGGTTGTTGGACCACTTGTTGTAATTGTTGCAACAGGTAAAGGATTAACCGTAACAATTGTGTTTGCTGATGTTGCAAAACAGCCACTTGCATTGGTAACCCTCACATTATATGAGCCTGCAGTTGAAACAGTAATAGCTTGAGTGGTTGCTCCATTACTCCATAAATAAGAGGATCCAGCACTTGCAGTTAACGTTACAGAACCACCAGTACAGAATGTAGTTGCTCCACCTGCTGTTATTGTTGCTGTTGGTGGTGGATTTATAATTACAACAGTTGCTGCTGATGTTGCAGAACAACCATTTGAACTGTTTACAGTAACTGTATAATTTCCTGCAGCAGTTGCTGTTATTGAAGAAGTTGTAGCACCACCTGGTGACCACAAATAGGTAAGGGTTGGACCACTTGTTCCTCCTAGAGGTGATGTTGATGGAACCATCCAGCTAGCTGTATTAACAACTGTGCCATTATTGGCATTTGCAGTTGCATCAGCAACAGCAGAGCCAGCTCCTTCATCGAATTTATAGTATGCTGCAAGACCTGTACTGTTTGCTGGTACAGTGCTATTCATACTTGCCTGTATTTCAGTCTGGGTTTTTGCAACATTCCATAAACGCAATTCATCCATACTTCCATCGAAAATATTACATGCACATGTTGTTGGCGATTGACGACCAATAGTCATTACCCCATTATCACCTGTGCTATTTGTTGAAGCTGTATAAGTACCTTGAACTACACCATCTTTATAGAATGTAACTGCTCTATTATTATATGTTACAGCAACGTGTACCCATTGATTAGTTGGAACGGTACCTGCAGAATATATCCATCCAAAACTTTTATTATATAATCCTAAACCTTGGTTACCGTTAGAATGGGTTTGGAATAAGAAATTATAATCGCCTTTATCTACAATTGTATTGTTAGTGGCATCGGTAACTTTTATCCATGCTTCTATGGTGTAGGTTGTACCAGCACCTAAATTGTTTGAAGAACTATGTGGAACTGTTATGTAATTACCAGCAGATCCTGTAATATTTATTGCATTGCCTCCTGTACTTGCAGTTGGTGCATTTAATGTAACTGAACCACCTGTACAGAAAGAAGTTGGCCCACCTGCTGAAATTGTTGCAGAAGGTAAAGTATTAACTGTACCAGTTACAGCAATATTTTGTGTTATTGCACCTGTAGAAGCAATAGTAATATTACCTGCAGGAGAACCAGTTGCAGTTGATGCCAATCTTACATAAATTGTTGTTGAACCTACAGTTCCACTGGTTGGTGTTAATGTTACACTTGACGCATAACCACTACCAACTGTTGATGATACTTCATAACCAGTAGGTGCTGTTACTACTAAATTTGCAGTTAGTGCTGTACCGCTTACTGTAAAGCTTTGACTAGCCGAAGCCGAACCTGTACAACTTGTAAAAGCTGTTAAAGTACCTGAAGCTGTTACTGTTTGAAATTGTGGATTGTTACGATAAACAGACATTGAAGATCCATCTGCGTTTGAACTAATAATATCAGATTTTCCATCTCCATCTATATCGCCTGTTGTAACATACAATGGTCCTCCAGATGAAGTAAGGTTTAATAATGGTGCAAAGCTTAGTGAACCTACACTGGTAGTCGTATTTACGTATATATTAATAGCAGCAAAACCTCCTGAACCAACATTCCCACCAATAATATCCACTTTACCATCACCATTTAAATCACCTGCAGCCATTCCCCTATTCAATGTAATTGAGGTTAGTGTTAAAGGTGTTGCAAAACTTACTGCTGCAACAGTACTAGTGTTCCTATGAACATATATATCTGTACCAAACAAATTATCAGATGCAATATCTAACTTACCATCACCATCATAATCAGCAATAGCCAAGCCTACACATTGTGAAGTAGTAATGTCTACTTTTGGAGCAAATGATATTGAGCCAGTTGTACTGGTATTTCTTAAAGTAGAAATATTACCACCGCCATAACCAACAGTTACAACATCGGCAGTACCATCTCCATCTATATCAGCAACATAAACTGCATTAGCACTATTTACTGCCAAAGATTGACCAGCTGCAAAGCTTACAGTGCTAGTAGTGGATGAATTACGGAATATTAATAAACTATTCCCATCAGCAGAGCCTAATACCACATCAGGTTTTCCATCTTTATCTAAATCTGTACTGGCTATACAAAGTGTATTTATTGATGTTGGAATATCTACACGAGATGCAAAGCTAATATTACCACTTGTACTGGTATTTAATAATACAGTAAATGCATAGCCACCTAAATTACCACCTGGTAAAGAAATATCTAATTTTCCATCACCATCTATATCAGTTAAAGCTACACCTCTTGGTTCACTATAAGTATTGAAATCTACTCTTGTTGCAAAGCTTACAGTGCCTGATGTACTTGTATTGCGATAAACAGAAACCGTACTTGCAAAACGGTTTGCAACTACAACATCTGCTTTGCCATCTCCATCAATATCGCCTACCACTACTCCTTGAGGGTATGAACCACTTGCCCCTGCAAAATCAACTTTAGGATTAAAATCGCTTGCGGCTATTGTATTTTTATTTGGTGTAAATGTTGGTGTAAAATTGATTGAACTGTAGCCACTTAAACCTGTTCCTGCATTAAATTCTGAGATTGTACCAAAAGTTGCACCTACAGGTACTGTTACTGTCATACTTGTTGCTGTTGCTGCTGTTACAGTTGCTTTTGTAGCACCAAAGAATACGATATTATTGGCTGCTGTTGTATTAAAGTTGGTACCTGTAATAGTTACAGTTGTACCAACAGATCCACTTGTTGGCGTAAATGAAGTAATTGTTGGTGGTTGTGGAGGTGGTGCAACCGATTCAAATGAAAACAGCCCCCAAGTTGGCCCATTAAATGTATAAGAAACATTGTAAGGATTTGTACCAACTGGTGTAGCTGTTCCTATGGTTTCCCAAGCAGAAGTGCCAGTATTATAACGTAAGCCTCTTTGTGGGTTTGTTTCAGAAAAAGCTCCCCCTGGCACACCTTGACCACTTATATATTGAAACTTCAAGCCCACATTTGTAGCATTTCCACTTGGGGCTATATCCCACTGACATCTAATTACTTTAGTGGCATCTAAAATGCCAGTACCTGTTGGTGCCGTAGCATTGGCTTTAATAGCATAATCAAAACCACCACCATTGGTAATAGTTATAGGGTTATAATGAATGAATACATTTCCAATATTTCTACCAATTGGTGCTACTACAGGGCCAGCACCAACACCTTTCATTATAAGCTTTCCTGCACCGGTTGTATAAACGTAACAATTGGCAGACGCACCAGTAATGGTTGCTCCACTGTTAAATACTAAATCGTTAGCATTTAATTGTGTATAGCCAGCGGTAAATGTTGCACTAGTTGTAACAGTTACCGGCGTAAACAAATTAAACTGTTTACCAGGAAGGTTCAATACTAAGTTATCAAAACTAACTGGCTGGCTACCACCAACAATACAGTTACTACCACCATCAAGACAGGTAACAGTTCTACCATTAGCGGTAAATGTGCCATTAAAATTATTGTAGGTAGAAGTAATAATTAAATCGCCACCTGCCGCAGATGACAATATTAATCCACCATTTATATTCATTGCATCATTTACACCACCCACTCTTCTACTAGTAGTGATATTACCAAAAGAAAGTGTTGTACCTGCATTAATAGTAAGAGCTCTAGGATAGTTGGTATTCCCTGTTACCCACTCATCTCCAATTAAATAAGTGCCCCCAGTATTATAATTCAATAATGATCCTATACGATAGGTTGGCCTGTTTGTATTTACCGAACCACCAGTATTAATGGTTAGGTTGGCTACAGATGATGTTGTACCAAAATCTACAGCACCATATATTTGAACTGTACTAAAATTGGTTGTACTAGAGCCTGCCACTAACCCTGAACCTGAAAAAATGAATGTATATAAAGAACCCAATGTTCCTGTTAAAGTACCATTATTAGTAAGTGTATTACCACCATTCATGGTAATACTATTGGTATATACACCAGTTAAAGTAAAGCCTGTATTAATGGTTAAATTACCTACTGTAACATTGGTAACATCAATACTAACATTGGCAGCAATAATCACATCAACTCCTGCTGGCGGTACAACACCACCTTGCCAAGTGGCAGGCGTACTCCAATTTCCATTGTTAATTGCGGTATAGGTAGTTGGTACTGGAGTATTTCTAGTCACGGTTATTGTATAGGTATTTATGGTTGTCCCATTTTCAGCAGTAACTTTTACATTAATCGTATTGCTTCCCACATTTAAAGCCAATGACGCTGATGCACTTCCGCTGGCTACAGTTGCATAAGTGCCACTATTTACACTTACTTGAATAGTTGCATTTGCATCTGATTTTGTTGGTGTAACAGTTATACTTGTGGTTGTATTACTTACACTTGCCGTATAAGTGGTGGTTGCTGCTGCAAACGTTGGTGACAATGTTCCTGAACTCATAGTTAGTGCAGAAAGATTTGCATTTGAAGATGCAGAACCAAGTGTACCATCGGCATTTACACTTTGAGCCCATAAACTGCGGTAATAAATATTTTGCCTATCATCATTAAATACAATTATTGCACCGCCAGCTCCATTAACATCTATCACTGGTGTGTGCTGGCCAGCTTGTGCAGTAGCTAAGCTAACTGCAACACCATTTGCTGTCCATTGTGCAGCACCTGATGAATTAATACGTTGAGCATAAATATGGGATCCATTTCTATAATCTTGCCAGGTAATAATTGCACCACCATTTGTATCTGTAATTAAAAAAGGAAAAAGTTGATCGTTTGTTGCATTACAAATTACAACTCCATTGGTTGTCCATTGTGCAACGCCAGATGAGTTGATACGTTGTACATAAATATCCCAACCACCAGTTCTATAATCCTGCCATGTGGCAATAACCCCACCTACACCATCTGAAATTGTACTAAGATTTTGTCTTGGATTTGTATTTAATGTATAATTACATACAGCAATCCCGTTAGCTGCCCATTGAGCAACACCTGCACTATTTAAACGTTGACCATAAAAATTCCAAGTTCCACTTCTGCCATCCATCCAATCAATAAATACACCACCAGCACCATCTAAAACTAGTACACCATTGTATTGATCGTTTACAGAAGTACAAACTGCTACACCATTTACAGCCCATTGAATAGCACCAGCTGCATTTACAGATTGTGCATATAAATCGAAATCGTTATTATTTCTTTTATCAGGCCAGCAAATAAATGCTCCACCATTTCCATTTGCTAAAAGTGTTACGCCAGTAGGTGCATATTGAAAATACCCATTGGTAGCTGTATAAATGGCTACACCATTTGCCGTCCATTGTGCAGCACCTGCTGCATTTAAACGCTGTGCATAAATACTGGTATAATTATTTGAAATATTTCTACCATCGGCCCAAGCAATGATTGCACCTCCAGCCCCATCGCTAGTAATAGCAGGAAGTTGTTGATTGTTAGTTGCATCCGATACAACTATCCCATTTGCAGTCCATTGTGCTACGCCTGAAGAATTAAGACGTTGAGCATAAATATCATAAGTAGTATTTCTTTTATCTTGCCATGTTATAATAATTCCACCAGAACCATCCAAAGCCATTTGTGGCAAATTTTGGTCTCCTGTTGCTGTACTTACAGGAACTCCATTTGTAGCCCATTGTGCAACACCCGATGCATTCAAGTATTGAGCATACACATCAAGACCAGTAGTTCCTCTAGAATCTCTCCAAAGAATAAAGCTACCACCAGCACCATCGGAAAGTACTTGCTGCTCAACAGTTGTATTGGTAACAATAGTTGATACTGGGGTATTTAAATTGGCATTGGTACTCCATTGAGCATTGGCGTTTTGCAAAAGCGTTATTTGCAATACAATTGCAATGCATGCTAAAATAAAGTTGCGTTTGGAAATGGTTGATAAGGCTTGTGAAAGCAGTTTCATTAACATAGTTTTGGTATTTGGCTAAATTTCGACTGCAATGTAGCAGTTGGATACAATCAAGCCCAAAAAAGGGGATAAAGTGCAAAAGTTTGTATATAATCTGCAAAAAAGAGGTATTTTTTGGGGAGTAAGTGTTGGTTTTGGGTTTCCTTTTTAGGAGACTCCTGATGCTTGTTAGCAGTTTTTAGTGCAACATTTTTTTGTTTTGGATTTTGCAAATTTGCAAAGATTATTGGCTAGAAAAGCTCACTAGATAACACCCCTAGGAGAAATAAAGAATTAAATAGAAAAATGCATTTTACAACAGTAGCAAGTAAGTGGGCGTAGCAACAATTATAAACTGGTGAAATGGTA
>CALRLF020000019.1:0-57499 GCA_943368475.1 Allobosea thiooxidans | reverse complement strand
AAATGGTAGCCATACTATTACTACAATGCCACCTGTGTAGCTTTAAAACTCACCATAAAAGAAGATCCATTATTAAAAGCATATGTTAAACTGCCATTCAACTGCTCAGTAAATAAATACACCAATCTTAATCCAAGGCTTTTGGGTTTTTTGGGCAATTCGCCATTTGGCAATCCCTGCCCATTATCTTGTATGGTAAGTTGATATTGATTGTTGATTTTATTTAGTTCAATAATTATTTCTCCTTTTGTCACATTGTTGAAAGCATACTTAAATGAATTAGTTACCAGTTCATTTACAATTAAACCAATTGGAATAGCAGTATCAATATTAGTTGATATATTATATTTATCAGTTATTGAAAAGGAAACTGCAATATTTTCATTGTGGTATTGTCTCACTAATGCTTGCATTAATTCTTGTAAATAATCTTTTAATTTAACATTGGTAAAATTATCTGACTTGTACAATTTTTCATGTACCATCGCAATAGCTTGCAGTCTATTTTCAGAGTTTAGCAAGGCATCAATTGCTGCTTTATCGGCTAAAGTTCTTGATTGCATTCGCAGCATTGCAATCATAATTTGTAAATTATTTTTTACCCTGTGATGCACTTCTTTAATCAAACCATCTTTTTGATGAAGAGCATTATTCAAATCGGCTGTGCGTTTAGCAACCACTTTCTCTAGTCTTATATTTTCTTTATCTAATTTTTTAATTCTGTACTTAATAAATGCATAGACCAGTGCACTTAATGCAAAAATGATAAAACCAATAAACCATAGTTTTAAATAAAACGGCTTCATTACCTCTATTGGAATAATTAAATGATTACTGCTCCAATTACCATCTAAGTTTTGTCCTTTAATATTCAATTTAAATTTACCATATGGCAAGCCACTAATACGAATTGAATTTTCATTAATATAGTTCCAAGAGCTATCCCCACTACCATCTATTTTATAAGCATACCTTTGTTGTTCATCTTCGTAATTGAGTAGTTTAAATTCAAGTATAAAAAATTTATCGTTTGGATTTAAAACAATTTTTCCTTCGCTTTTTAGTTGAATTGTTTGATTAACTAATTTATTATTGTCCCCTATAAATTGGTTGTACGAAACAATTGATAATGGTGCATTACTATATGTAGATTCATTAATAAAATCTGTAGGATTAAACTGATTTACACCATCTAATCCACCAAAATAAAGGAAACCGTTTTTTGCTTTAAATGAAGAAATTCTATTAAACTCATTATGAGTGATCCCTTTTTTTGTAGTGTACGTGTTTATCAAATTGTTTTTGGTATCGAAACAGTTTAAACCATAGTTACTACTAACCCAAAGCTTACCAAGATTATCAGCTTCAATACGATAAAGCACATTTGAAGATAATCCATCTTCTATTGTAAACTGTTTTAACGTATTTGAGATTCTATCCCAACGATACAACCCTTCTCCATTAGTTGCTATCCAAAAAACCTCATTATCATCTTCATAAAAATCGTATAAGTTGTGTATGGGTAAATTGTGTACTAATTGAGTTGCTTTGTTTGGGGCTGAAATACTTCCCCAAAAACCTATAATACTATCACCACTTGCATTTAGTCGATATAACCCCGATTCTGCAACTGCCCACCATTGCTTGTTTTTTGTTTTAATAATTCTATAAGCAAATTTAACAATAGGTATTGCACTGTTTGCATACTTAACATATTCAAACCTTTTACTACTTTCATTGTATGTATAAATATGCTCATTACTACCACATAACCAATTGTTATTTGAAACCTTAGCAATACACCAAATCTCCTCTCCTCCTTTATCAAGTACATTATCTGTGTACTTAAATTTTTTATCCTGTTTTTCATTAAACTGTAGAAATCCTTTTCTTATTGTTGTAGTTAAGTTATTTTGATCATCTAAGTGAAGCCCATAAAGCAATTCTTCATCTTTATATTCCCCAATTGTGGAAACTAACATTTTGTTGTTTTTGTATAAAGACAACCCCACGTTACCATAAACATTTCCATTAGTGTCAGCATAAATTCCTCTTACCGAATTTTGCTCACTATTCTTAAGTTGCTTGTTTGTAAAATAACTTTTAAACTTATTTTTCTTTATTGTAATTTTTAGTAATCCATTAGATGTGCATAGCCATAAATTACCAAACTTATCCTCAAACGAATTATTGATGGTTGGTTTGCCATAAACCTTGCAACTTGCTGTATCCAACAGGGAGTAATTGTTTTTCTGTGCAGTAAAGTATATACAATATGGATATGTATCAAGATAGTAATTAAAGCCCGTAACATTACTTCTCAAAATATTAATTCCCCCCTCTCTAAATAAAATATCCTCAATTTCATTACTTGATTCTAAACTTTTTATGTTTCCATCTTGAGACATCCTATAGCAATGATACTTTTGAATATGATTAGTAGTTCTGGTGTAATATAATACTTCTCCAGAAGCATTTATATTACCAATAAAATACTTTTTATCAATAGTAATTTGCTTGCTAGGTGTAATAATGTATGAAGCAAAATTTAGATTGTAGGTTAGCGTAATATTACCTTTGTTAAAAAAATACATTTCTCCTTTTTTTCTTGCAAAAACATTTGAATCTGCTTTTTCATAACCCCACCAATCTTTTAATTCTGCATACAACTTAAACTCATTGTTAGAATATTTCCATAGCTTCAAAGGCTTTTGAACCATGAAGTATAAATCAGAAGTTTGGTCGCTATAAACGCCAACAATATTTTTAGATAAAAAAGGTAGTTTTGGAAAAACAGATTTAAAAGATACTGTTTTCATTGTTTTTAAATCCAGTACATCAACATCTTCAGTAAGGTTTTGGTATGATCCCCCATACGTTATCAGTAAATGCCCATTATTATCTTTACATAATCCTATAACTTTATTATGCTTTAGTCCTTGATTAGTAGTAAACAATTGAAATTTATTTCCGTCGTATCTGTTCAATCCAAATTCGGTACCCAGCCAAATAAAACCTTCATCATCTACTAAACCACAATAAACATTTTTTGATGCTAATCCTTCTTCTAAAGAAATTAAACGATGAGATATAATATATTGGTTGCTAGGTTGTGTGGGTACAATTTGGGCAGTTGCTTTACTAATAAATAAAGTAGCACAATTAAATAATATGTATAATAGTAAATTCTTCACTTCTTCTAACAAGTTAGCAATCTAAAATAATCAATCCTACAAAACAACTTTTAATGATTATTGGGTCAAAACAAATGGGACGAAATGCAGATTTATGTATATAACCTACATTTTTAGCCTTTTTAAGACCTCTGTTTGTTCGTTTCGGCTAATTGAAATAGCTTGCCCCTTCACCATTACTTCATTTGACCCGAAGCTTTCTACTTGGTGCATATTAATTATAAATTGCTTGTTACATTTCACAAATTTGTTTGCTGGTAAACTCGCTTGTAATTTTTTTAGGGAGGTTCTCAATAAGTACTTTTTGGGAAGCGTTTTTACTGCTACATAGTTTTTATCAGACTCGAACCAAAGGATATCATCGAGAGGTACTTTTATAAAACAATAATTTTCTTTGAGCATTAAATGATTATTAATAATTAAATCATTATCGCTATTCTCGTCTAGTTTATGTTCAATATTTTTATTGCCTTGGTTAAGATTAGATGAATAATTAAACAAGGCAATTTCTATAGTAGCCAACAACAAATCTTTACTGTAAGGTTTTAATAAAAAACCTGCAGGTCTGGTTTCTTTTACCTCTGCAATCGTGGCAGCATCTGAATAAGAAGTGATATAAACAAAAGGAATTTGTTTGTGTTGGTTGATATAATGAGCTAAATCTATACCTGAAGAAGAATGGTTTAGATTAATGTCTAACAATACTAAGTCTACACTATACTCATTAAGTACTTCAATAGCTTTTGTGTAGTTACGAGCCCTATAAACTTGGTGATAACCTACCTCTTCAAGAATTTCCAATAAATCCTGAGCAATCAATATTTCATCTTCAACAATAAGTATGCTAAAAAGAAAGGGCATTGTTAGTTTATGGGTATCAACAAATTTAATCGAAAAAAAATAGTGAGCAAATTATGTTAAAATGAAAATATTATTTAATCATAAATAACTCAACCATGTTATGAATTCCAAATTTTCCAATTCTCTTCTGCCTGAATGGTTAGCATATCATAACCATTTTTAATTGCGGCTCCTTGTTCTTGGCCATTCAATAAAAACTGGGTTAATGGTGGATTATATACCAAATCGAACAAGTAGTGTTGAGGTGTAATGTATTGATATGGAATAGTAGGGTATTCTGTTATTTTTGGATAAGTACCCAATGGTGTAGTATTTACAATAATTGAATACTCTTCTATTAAAGCTTCATTCAAATCATCGTAAATAATTCCATTGGCCAACTCATTTCTTGAAACACTTAAATAGCGTATCCCCATTTTCTTTAGTGTAAAAATTACTGCCTGAGCTGCACCGCCTGTTCCCAAAACCAATGCTTTTAGGTGATGTGGCTTTAGTAGTTCTTTGAACGAAATTTCAAAGCCAGTTACATCGGTATTATAACCATGCAATTTGCCGTTTATAATTTTCACACAATTACAGGCCGACATTTGCCTTACGTCATCACTCATCCAATCTAAATAAGGTAATATTTGCTGCTTGTAAGGTATTGTAATAGCAAAACCCTGCAATCCAGGGTTTTGCTTTATTAAAGGTATAATATCATTTACTTGAGGAATTTCAAAATTGGCAAAATCGCAATTGGTTATCTTTTCTTCATCAAACTTATTATCAAAATATTTTTTTGAAAAAGAATGTGTTAATGGGAAACCAATTAAGCCAAAAAGTTTCATTAGTAAATTGCTTTGTCTTTATCTAAATACAATCTAAAAGTATCACCACGTAAACCAATACGCATTGCTTCTAAAGGTATTACTTCATAAGGTGCAATATTGCCCAAGTTTACATTACAACCAATTAACTCTAAGAAGTACAATTGTTGGGCTTTTTGTGGAGCTTCCCAAATAATTTTTTCGGCAGGAATTTGGGTTAATATTTCCTGAACCAATCCTTCTCTTACTTCGCCACTTCCTCTATAAATACCAACATTACCTGCTTCTCTTGCTTCAGCAATAACATAAGTGCTACCTGCTTCAAGTTCAGCTCTCATTAATTCAATCCATTTATATGGCGGAATTATATGTGCAGCATCTTTACTACCAACTTCACTTAAAATAGTACCATATTTAGTCATTTTTTCAATGTACCCACATTTTTCAGCATGAGGAATGGTAATTGAGCCATCACTTACTTCCATATAGTCAATACCATAATCTTTACAAACTGCTAAGTAATCTTCGAATTGATTACGTATTAAAAAAGCTTCGAATAATGTTCCGCCAAAATAAACACACATGCCAGCTTCTTTATACACCTCAATTTTCTCTCTCAACTTAGGTGTAACAAAAGAAGTTCCAAAACCTAATTTTACTATATCTACATGCGGACCAGCTACTTCTAAAAAATTTTTTGCCTCACTAACACTAAGCCCCTTATCCATTACCATTGTTAAACCAAAATTTCGGGGCTTTGCTGTTCTTTCTGGGATTTGAGATAAATTAAAGTTCATTGCTCTTTTTTTAAGAAGTGCAAAAATAAGGCAATGAGAGCAACTTGCTATAATTCAAGTAATTTAATAGAATATTGATTAGTTAAAGTTCTTTCCTTTTTTGTGTCTGGCTATTATATCAACAACTGCTGAATATTGTAAAAAAGATGGTTGAAGTTCAATAAATTTTTTTACTAATTTAGGTGCAGCTTCCATTGCTTTTTCTAGTTGAAGCAAGCCTTCTTTTGGTTTACCTAAAAAGAATAATGCAGCACTAAAATAAAACTGAAAAATGGGCTTGCCTTCTGTAGCAACAATGGCTGCAACGCACTGTTCTTGTGCTTCTTCAAAATACCTTGCATTAAATAAGCAACGAATTAACGCTTCCCAACCTGCAACATTTTTAGGCTTGTGGCGTACAACATTACCAAAATAAATCACTGCATCTTTATACAATTCTAAATTCATTTTACACTCTCCCATTGCTAAATTGTATTCTGGTACATTTCTATGAATACGCATGGCTAATTCTAGTTGTTTGGTAGCCATTTGCCATTGTTTTTCAGCAATATAAGTTTGTGCAATTTTGTAATGCAGTTTACTGTCATCGGGGTTTAAGTGAACCGCTTTTTTGTAATTAAACCTAGCCTGTGCACTATTGCCCATTCTGTGATAACAATGTCCAATTGCTTCATAAATTACATCTTCAGGTCGAGTTAATTCCAATACTTTTTCTAAAACTTCAATAGCTTCTTTGTATTTTCTTAAACGTAAATAAGCATCACCCATATTACGATAAGCATAATCAAATTTCTCATCAATGGTAATCGCATATTGGTATGCATCAATTGCTTTTTCATACAATTTCAACCCTTGAAAAGAAGCAGCTAGGTTAAACCAAGCAATTTCATTGTATGGAAATTCATCAATTATTTTTTGGTGCAGCTTAATACTTTCTTCATTTCTTCCTGTAAAATCGGTCCAAAAACAAATTTTATACAAGGCTTCTTCGTTATTGGGTTCGTCCTCTAAAATAAGTTTCAAGCAATCGAAAACCTTGTCAAACTCTTCGTAATCATCATACACATCGGCTAACTCAAATAATAATTCTATTCTCTCTTCTCCTTCAAATAACTGCAAGGCCTCTTGTAAAATTTCTACAGCTTGCTGTTGTTCGTCTAAAGCTAAAAAAGCATCCGTTTTTAGTATGTATAAATTAATGTCTAAACTGTCGTACAATGCAGCTTGATCGAGTATTTCTAAAGCTTCTCTATACTTTTTTGTAGCTAAAAGCAAATCTGCTTTTTTAATCATAAGGGGAGAAGAAAAAGGAAATTGTTCCATGCCCAGTTCTGCTGCTTCTAAAGCTTCAACTAAGCTGTCTTTATCGTCAAAATAGTCGATAATTCTTTCAAAAGCTTCTTCTTCAAGAAAAGGATGATTTCTACCATGCTTTAGGTTATGGTAATGTCTTAAAATTTCTTTAAGCTCTTCTCTATCTTCATGAAAGGGATTTTGTTCTCTCATTATATATTGGTTTGCCTAATGTAAGTTGAAAAAAAATATTGAACAACTTGTAACTTTTTGTTTTTATTAACGTCTTGTTAATAAGATAAAAATTGTTAAACATAATAAAATTTCCTATTTTTGTTAAAATGAAGCAACAATCACACATAAAAAAGCTTATGATAGCAACACTCTTTGTGTTTGCTGTACAAGTTGTTTTTGCTTCTTTTATTACTACTGGCAACAGTAATAATAAGAAAAATGCCAATAAATATTCACTTAAAAATTTAAGTCATTACAGCAACAAAGGCTTGTCTTTAAGTAGTATTCGTTTAAATTCTAAGCTTATTGCAACTGAATTAACCACTTCTAAATCAGGTAGTTCAATTCAAATGACTAATGGCAACACAACTTTTATTTATCCTTTTAAAGCGAAAGTTAAGGTTCCTAAGTTCAAAGCTCCAACTCCTACTAGTTTTTAATTTATTATTCTAAAATTCTGTACCCACTTGTTGGTATTTCAAACTTCGAAGTCGTAACAGGGTTCAAATTTATTTTCGTAGCGGTATATTTTACTTTTTGACCTTTCAGCTCTTGTGTTTCATACTCCAAAACAAAACCTGGAATATCTTTAAATTGATACTCAAACTCTTTTACAGATGGAGCAATACTTGCAGCATAATAAATAATGAAAGAACTGCTATCTCTTAATGTTAAAACAGCTTTCTTACAAGCATACCCTAAAATAGTTTTGGTTTCTGTTGTGGTATTTAATACTGCCCCTTCGTATTTACTGTTTTGTGCTTTCCATTTAGTATTGTTTAGCTTGGTCATAAATTTGTTATTCCCAATTTCACGTAAAATAACAGCATTACCCGAAGCTTTATCGAATATAACTGATTGCGAAAAAGATGGATTAATCACTTCTACCCTGCTTTGATTTCCTTTAATATAAACCGTTTTAGTTGTAGAATTTATTGATGATGCATCTTCTTTTTTATTTTCATCACCTTCAATTACAGCAACTGAATAGTTAACTGTGCATTCTGCCAAAACCTTTACTGAATTTTGAGCTTGAAGGAATCCACAAAGAATAATTTGACAAATTATAAAGAGACTATTTTTTTTCATTTTGAAATGATTTATACAACTATAAGACAAATTCATGCCAATGTTAATTAAAAAGTCCCGCAATTAATGCAGGACTTCTAAAAACAAGCTTATTTAAACGTATCTACTTTTTGTTTTGTGTTTTGTTTTTCATTTCTTGAATCTTCTTTTGGCTTTCCATCATTTGACCATAACGTTCTTGCCATTTACTGGTTTTCTTAGGAGCCTTTCGTTTTTCATCAATCTTGGCTAAAATTTTATCGTGATTGATAATATAATTTTGAATTACAAATTGTAATCCTAAAGTGATAATATTTGATACTGTATAATACCAAGTTAATGCCGATGGCAACCTGTTAAATACAAAAAACAATACAAAAGGGAAAATATAAGGCATGTACTTCAATGCAGGATTATCCTGTGTTGGTGTCATGCTCATATTATAAATTGAAATTAGGAAACTTGTTAATACAGCTGTAATTGTAAATAAGCTAATGTGTGTACCAATACCCCAAATTTCTGTACTCCAACTAACCAATGAATCGTAAGAAGATAAATCT
Organism: Allobosea thiooxidans; assembly: GCA_943368475.1. Lineage (GTDB taxonomy): Bacteria > Bacteroidota > Bacteroidia > Chitinophagales > Chitinophagaceae > UBA1930. Next base: position 48,683 of record CALRLF020000019.1, on the reverse strand, counting down.
TTACTCCATAAAAACTCTTGACCTCTTAATGCAATATTAGAGTTAAAGAAACTGTACAATGCAAAGAATATAGGAATTTGCAATAATGCAGGAATACAACCACCCAATGGATTTACGCCAGCTTCTCTAAATAATTTCATTTGCTCCATTGCAAAGCCCTGCTGATCGCTACCAAATTTTGCTTTTAAGGTATCTAATTCAGGACGTAAAACTTTCATTTTAGCACCACTTAAATAACTGCTATAAGTTAGTGGAGCAGTAACCAAACGAATAAATAAAGTAAGCAACAAAATAACCCATCCGAAATTTTTAATAAAGCCTGCAAAGAAATTAAATACAGGCATAATTACATATTGGTTAATAGGACGAACAAAGGAATACATATCTCTTCCTAAATTCACAATCCTATCCATCTCGGGTGCTTGTTTCTTTAAAATATTGTAATCGTTTGGCCCATAATATAATTGGAATGGAACAGTTGCTGTATTACCAGCTGGAACATTAATTTGCAATGCAGCATCAATTTTAGCCAACTCTTTACTGCTATCAGCAGTTGAACGAGCCCAAGTTACATTACCAGAATTGAAATTATTTTTTGCAATTAAAGTAGTATTAAAAAACTGTTGCACCACACTTAACCATTGAGCAGGTTTTTCAAACTTATGTTCTGTTTTGCTCATGATATAATCGAACTCTTTGTCTTCTACAAAACAAATATTACTCATTTGCTGTTTCTCATAAGTTGCACTTCTTTCATGTTGCATGGTGTGGCTTTGCCAATTAATATTCATAACACCATTGTTCAATAATTGCTGTGCACCATTGAATTTTACATCCCAATTAATCATGTATGCATTTGAGTTAATCGTAAACACATGCTCTACAGATTTCCCAGCAGAATCTTTGATTGCGAAAGTTATTTTTTGACTACCATCTGCATTTTTTTGTATTCCGGATGATTGAAAATATAAATCGGTTGTTAAACTTGCTACGTTGTTGCCAGTGTTTATTTTATAGCCCATTAAATCTTTTTCGGTACCCAATTTTACCAAACTGCTATCGTAAGATTTATAATTTTTAAGGGCAACAAATTTTATTCTTCCACCTTTATTCGTAAACACAACCTTCATTAGCTCATTTTCTACACTATCCAGTTTTTCTGAACCTAAAGCACCAGTAAAAACCCCTACTTGAGCCACTTTATTTGCAGAATCGGCTTTAATAGAATCCTGAATAGCTTTTGTCTTCATTTCAGGGGTAATTTTAGCAGCTTCTACACGTGCAAGAGAGTCTTTTGCTCTTTTCTCAATTTCAATGCTAGCTTGAGCCATTTTATTGTTGTACCAAAAAAAAGCAAAAAACAAAATTCCCAAGAGAACAAAACCAATAATCGTATTCTTATCCGTCTTCATACTATTTTTTTAATTAAGGGGGCAAAGGTAGGGAACGAGCGGTGATTGCAGCCTACAGATTTTAAAATGTATAAGTAGTCTATAAAGTAAGATTATTACAGCATTTGCAATATTTAGCTGTTCATTATTAACATATTGTTACCCCAGTACAACTTATATAGCAAAGTATTTACCTTGAGGTTGAAAAATTGTTTTATGAGTATATCAAGTAATATGAATTGGATTTCTACAACTACCAATAAGAATGGATTTGAATTTTTTGAGTTATGGAAAGGAGCCAAAAAATTAATGACACTAGAATTAAATTTGTTCTCGCAAACAGCTAAAATTGAATGTTATAGTAGCAGACGAATTTTTAAAATTGATAAAGAAGGTTTTTTAAGACATAAAACAATATTTAAAAATGAATATGGAGTAAAAGTGGGAGAATTAAGCTTAGAAAACTGGTTTAGTCATGAAGGCCTTATTTTACTAAACAACGAACGATATAGATATACGATACAAAACAATTCACTTCCTGAATTGATTATTTATAACAAAGGTTCACAAAAAACATTGATTAGCTGTGGTTTACAACTTAACAATGGTAACACTGGAATTGATTTTAAACACTATAACAATACCGAAAAACAATCTGTTTTCTTAATGGCATTAGCTTGGTTTTTATTTTTACCTGTTGCAAAAGAAAATGTTACAACACTTGTATACTAGCTGATTATGTATATTAACGATTCATTTTAACAAAGCTCAACAATATAAATCTTCAGGTTACATTTTATAGCCTTATATTTGCCAAGTTAATTATTGAGTTCTTCAGTCTTTTGTAAGTTTTCGATTTTCTGCTACGCACATTTCTGCTAATAGTTAGTTATCATTTACTCAGCCGTTTTTCTCAAGTATTTTTTATTTTTAATCATTTAGTTAAGATGAACATTTATGTTTCAAACTTAAGTTTCAACGTTCAAGACGATGACTTAAGAGGTTTTTTCGAAGGTTATGGAGAAGTTTCTTCAGCCAAAATTATTACTGACAAATTCACCAACAAAAGCCGCGGCTTTGGGTTTGTTGAAATGCCGAACGATGCTGAAGCTCAAAAAGCAATTGCAGAATTGAATGGTGGTGTTGTAGAAGGACGTAATATTAACGTTACAGAAGCAAGACCTCGTGAAGAGAAAAGCAATAACAAGCGTTCTTTCAGCAGCAACAATAGCCGTTGGTAATCGTATAAACCTGTTAGTAAAAGAGGCACCTAAAAGTGCCTCTTTTTTTATGTCTGATAACAAAAAATGCAGGCATAATGCCTGCATTTTTTAATTGCGTACAATAAGCTATTTATTGTTTAACAAATTTGTTTGTAGCTGTTTCCAATCCATTGGTTAATCGTATAACATAATTGCCTTTTACCAATTGATTAGTATTTAACTGCACATTAATTTCTCCATTTATTAATTGCACTTGCTGACTAACTAAAGTTTTGCCACTATAATCAACAATTACAATAGAGCCTTTTGCTATTTTAGTAGATACAATTAAAAGGTTCAATTTGTCTTGTACAGGATTTGGATACACTGCTACAACTTCTAGTTTATTAGATTTAAAACCTTTTAATAAGACGATGTTACTAACTGTTGTTTTACCATCTTTATCTATTTGTTTTAAACGATAATAGTTAGCTGTTGCTAAAGGAGAATTATCAGCAAATTGATATTGCAAACTTGTTGAACTATTGCCCGTAGCTGATTTACTTGCAACAAAAGCAAGTTTAGTAAAATTAATGCCATCAATACTTCTTAACAATTCAAAACCTGTATTATTGGTTTCGGTTACTGTTGTCCATGACAAAGTATTAATGCCATTATTTGTTGTTCCACTAAAATTAGCCAAGGTAACAGGCAATACTGTAGTAAACTCATCAGCACCAATATCTGGTGTAGTTGCATTTCTTGTATTACCATCAAAATCATCTGTAAATCCTGGTATTGGTGTTCCTCCATTTTCAGCAACGGTTGTTAAAGATGTGCTGATATGTAAATAATTACTATTTGCACCAACCGTACTCGTAAAAGGCACATTCTCAGTTTTGCTGTTTGTTTCTCTAGCAGTAACTAAGTTTTTAAAGTCAGTTAATGTTTGATATGGAGCACCATTATGATAAATTACATTAATAGCCGACGGTGTGCCTGCATAAAAAATATTATTATTAGAGGTAACTGCATAGTTATCTAAACCTGCTGCTGATCTTCTAAATGCAGCTGTATTACCCAAGCCTGTAGCAGTTGAGGTATTAACAATGATATTGTTTTTCAATTCAAGTTGAGCTGTTGTTGCAGTAGCATTTTGCACATGATAAATTCCACTTGTACCAAAGTTGACACCAGCTGAAGTTGCACTGATATAAATGGTATTATAGTAAACATTAAAATTAGCCAATGTTGTTGTTGCTGTAATGCTAATGCCACGTACCACATCGTTCAAATCGTTATTAGCAGCAGTTGCTTTTAAATCTCCAATAATATTATTGGCAATGCTACAAATTGTACCAGTACCACCATAGCTAATTAATATTCCATTTACAGTACCAGCAGCATTGGTTGCTTCTAAATTATATAATTTATTTTTTTGAACGGAAGGGCTGTTAGCAGATGCTGTACCAGATAATACAATACCTGAAACAGCTGAAGCTCCTGAACTAGATAACCCTGTAATTGTGTTACCTGTAAATGTGCCATTATCATTACTAAGAATATTTGCACCCATAATAATACCAGCACTTGATATATTGCTAATCGTATTGCCAGAAATTACGCTAGATGGTCCACTTGCATTTAAGATCATACCTGTTACAGACCCTGTACCAGCGGTAATGTTTGTAAATGTATTATTGGTAATAGTTTTAGTTGGACCACTTGCAGTGCTCAATCCATCCCTATTTCTCCAAACTTCTATAGCTGTTGTACCAACTACAGTAATGTTTGAAAAATTATTATTTGTTTGTGTTACGCTAGTACCAGTTGGAGAACTAGCCCCTGTAATAAATCCTGTAACAGTGCCGCCCCCACCTGTCTTATTAAAAGCTGTTATAATCGAATTTCCATTGATTGCTTGTGTACCACCTGCTGGCATTAAAACACTGTTAGAGAGAAAAGTGAAACTACCGGCAGTGGTTGTAATAATATTTGTAAAAGTATTGCTATTAATACTAATTGTTGTTGCAGCTGCTGCGTTAATAATTCCACTAATTGCACCAGTTGGTGAAGCAACAGTATGGGTAAGATTTGTAAAATTGTTGTTGTCTATATTAAATGTTGTACCACTAGTACTTACATTGGTTGCTTCTACAGAAATACCTTGAATTAATCCTGCAACAACAGCACTTTTCAAAGAAATTGTATTGTTAGAAATAACGTTTACTATACTTCCAGTTGGTGCATTTGATGCACTTGGCATATATATACCTCTTAAATTACCACTTAAAGTGCCACCATCCGAGCTTGTAATTGTATTAAATGATACGGTAATGTTTTTCACGAAACGCATCAATATACCATTAACAGAAGTTGTAGAAACGTTTGAATAACCAGAGAAGGAAGCTGTATTACCATAATTGGTAATCGAGTTTGCATTTGCCAGAGAACCTCCAATTACAAGACCATCATTTTCTGCACCAGATGGTGAAGGACCTAATACTACAATGCCGAAATTCAAATCAGTAATGTTATTGCCTATTATGATTAATCCACTATTGCTACCAGCAGTATTTGAGGCAGGTGCAGCTGTACTAATTGAAGTAGCTGTGTGGTTAGAGTTACTGTATATTCCAAATGTGTTTTGGTAAGTTCTGTTTAAATCAATTGTACACCCTTTAATGGTATTATTTTGTGCTCCATTGGTAGCAGATGTATATAGCAACGCTACCCCCCATTCAGTCATGTTATTAGTTCCTGCATCAGTTGTTGTATTGGCAGCATTTTCCGTAATCACAAAGCCTTCTAATGTAATAAAATCTCCACCAATTATTTTAAAAATGCCATCATTTAATGCTCCAGCAGTAAGTGCATTAGAAGCAGTAATGGTGTTACCATTACCTACTATACGAATGGTATTGGTACTATTTCCTTCAGCTCTAATTTCATACCCTCCAGCTGGTGCTGTTTGTGGATTAGCTGCTGTAAGTGTAATTACAACCGGACTGGTAATAGTTGCTGCATTTAAGGCTGTAATAGCCGCATCTAAACTTGTATAAGTTCCAGCTAACCCAGAACCGCCATTGGTTGTAACCTGAGCATTTAATGAGAAAACAGCAACGCAAAAAAGAAGACAAGAGAAGGATAACTTTTTAAATAAACTTATTCTCATAATAGTGGGTTTGGTAAAAATTGAAATAATGCTTTAAAATATGCATTCGTAATAAAACAAACAAAAAAAAGCAACATTTTTAGGCAAAATGCTGCTTTTTAGGTTTCAATAAATTATTTATGCTGATTTCTTCGACTAATTAACTGCATTAGCTAAATTAACAACATGACAAATTTTTTCATCGAGATTATTTACAGCCGATTCCATCATGAGCATATAGTCTCTGTTTACATTGTAATTTTCTTCTTTAATTAAATTCATTACAGAAAGTACCGAGCAAAGTGGTCCACGAAATTCATGCGACTGTATTTGTGCAATTTTTCTGAGCTTACTATTATTTTGTTCAATTGCTTTATTCTTTTGTTCCAGCTCTTTAACTGTTGCTTCTAACATGCTTTTACCTAAGTCCATCTCCAAAATAGCTGCAATTTGTTTAGATAAGATTTTAAGGCAATTTTTCTGTTCATCGGTTAAAAATTTAGGAGCAATATCCATAACGCAAAGCGTTCCAACATTATATCCATCATAACTAACTAATGGAGTTCCTGCATAAAAACGAGCTGCAGGATTTGTATGCAAAACTGGATAATGGCTATACTGTTTATCTTCAAATGTGTCTTGCACTTCAAATACATCTTGTTGCAAAATAGTATGTTTGCAAAAAGATGTAGCTACAGGCATTTGCTCTACCTGATAGCCATAACAACTGCTCATCCATTGAATTTCCTTATCCATTAAAGTAATAAAAGCTACAGGGGTTTCTGTAATATGCGAAGCCAACATGGCTATTGAATCTAACTTATTATCGTTATTGGTATTTAGCTTCAAATAACGTTTGGTTGCAGCCAATCTGTATTGTTCTTTACTCATAAGACTTAGATTTTGAGCTTTTCTTTTATGAAGTACGAAACGAATATTGCTTTGGATTTATTACAACAAAATAGCCAGTTGTTAAAACAACTGGCTATCAAAATTTTATATCAACAAAACTATTTTGCTGCTTTTTTAGGTTTCACTTTTTTAAGAGCTTCTTCCAATTCTTTGCTTAAAGCTTCGAAAGTATGTTTACCTAAATATCTTTCTCCATTAATAAAGAAAGCAGGAATTTCAGTTACGCCTAACTTTTTGCCATAAGCAATATCATCATGTACATTTTGCCCGTAAGTGCTGTTTACCAACTCTTCGAGCATTTGCTTACGATTTACACCTGCATCTTTTGCATGTAATTTTAAGGTAGTTGTACCTAAATTTCTTCTGTTTTCGAACAAAGCATTGTGCATTTCCCAAAATTTACCATCCTGAGCCGCAGAAACAGCTGCTTCAGCAGCCTTTTGGCTGCGTTGATGAATTTTGGTTAAAGGAAAATGACGAAAGTTAAATCGAACTTTACCTTCGTATTCCTGTACAATCTTCTTTACTACTTCGTTCACCTTTGCACATTCCTCATTTTCATATTCACCAAACTGCATTAGTGTTACAGGAGCTTTTTTATCACCTACAAATACGTCTTTTGTTTCTATTACTTCTGGGATTTCTTTTCCGAAAGCCATAATTATGCTACTTTTTTTAGATTAACAAGGCATATTGAGAATATGCCCATCATCAATTCGATAGAGATTGATTAAGGCAAACATAGTGTTTTTTACCATCTCTGCTAATATTCAACTATTAAACATCATTTAAATTAATCAGGCATTTGTGAAAAAAGCATTCAATTAATTGATTTAGAATATTTTATACAAATAAAACAATGCGTAAAAATTAAAAAATACTACAAATAAGATTCCTGCTTTGCAGCAGAAATCTTATTATTATACCACTTCATTCCTAAACACCACAATTCCATCAAACACATCTACAATAACTGGTTTTGTTTTATCAATGTCGCCAGCTAAAATTTTCTTACTTAATCCGTTTACGATTTCTTTTTGAATTAAACGCTTCAATGGTCTGGCTCCAAATTGTGGATCGTACCCATTTTCACTTAAAAATTCAATTACATAATCACTAAAAACAAGCTGAATACCATTTGTTGCAACCAACTTTTTCAAACCATCTAATTGAATATTGATGATAGAAGCAATTTGTTTCTTCAACAATGGTTGAAACATAATAATTTCATCTACCCTATTTAAGAACTCAGGACGAATGGTTTGTCTTAACAACTGCATTACTTCAACCTTAGCTTTTTCGATGCTTGCATCTACATTGCTTTCAGTTACATTTTCAAATGCTTCCTGAATAATGTGGCTACCAATATTGCTGGTCATAATGATAATGGTATTTTTAAAATTCACCATTCTACCTTTATTATCAGTTAATCTTCCATCGTCTAACACTTGCAATAAAATATTCCAAACATCGGGATGAGCTTTTTCAATTTCATCTAACAACACAACACTATAAGGTTTTCTTCTAACAGCTTCGGTTAACTGTCCACCTTCATCATAACCAACATAACCTGGAGGAGCACCTACCAAACGAGATACAGCATGTTTCTCCTGGTATTCACTCATGTCGATTCTCGTCATCATACTTTCATCGTCAAATAAATACTCAGCCAATGCTTTTGCCAATTCAGTTTTACCAACACCAGTTGTGCCTAAGAAAATAAAACTACCAATTGGTTTTTTAGGATCCTGTAAACCTGCCCTGCTTCTTCTAATAGCATCTGCGACTGCTGTAATTGCCTCTTCCTGTCCTACTACACGTTTGTGTAATTCGTCTTCTAACAACAATAATTTTTCTCTTTCACTCTGCAGCATTTTACTTACAGGAATTCCTGTAGATTTTGCTACAGCTTCTGCAATATCCTCTGCGTCTACCTCTTCTTTCAACAAACGTTTTTCACTTTGTTCTTCTAACTCTACGCTTAATGCAGCAATAATCTTTTCCTGTTCTTTTATTTTGCCATAACGTATTTCAGCAACCTTACCAAAATCACCATCACGTTCAGCACGTTCAGCATCTGTTTTTAATTGCTCAATATCGGCTTTAGCAGTTTGTATTTTTTCTACTACTTCTTTTTCTTGTTTCCACTTCGCTTTTAACGTATCACGTTCAACCGATAGTAATGAAATATCTTGAGAAAGTTCTTTCAATTTATCTTCATCATTTTCACGTTTAATAGCTTCTCTTTCAATTTCTAACTGACGAATTTGTCTTTCTAATTTATCTAATTCTTCAGGCATGCTATTCATCTCAAGCCTAAGCTTAGCAGCACTTTCATCAATTAAATCTATGGCTTTATCTGGTAAAAATCTGTCTGTTACATATCTATGCGATAATTCAACTGCAGCAATAATAGCTTCATCTTTAATTCGCACATGATGGTGTGTTTCGTACTTATCTTTTATACCACGAAGAATAGAAACTGCATCTTCTACACTAGGCTCATCTACAATAACTTTTTGAAATCTTCTTTCTAAAGCTTTGTCTTTTTCAAAATATTTTTGGTATTCATTTAGTGTTGTTGCACCGATGGCTCTCAACTCTCCACGAGCTAATGCAGGTTTTAAAATATTGGCTGCATCCATTGCACCTTCTCCACCACCTGCACCAATCAATGTATGAATTTCATCAATAAATAAAATGATTTCACCTTCACTGCTTTGCACTTCTTTTACCACTGCTTTTAAACGTTCTTCGAATTCGCCTTTATACTTTGCACCTGCTATTAGCAAGCCCATGTCCAAAGCATAAATGACTTTGCTTTTTAAATTTTCAGGCACATCACCATTTACAATACGCATGGCTAAGCCTTCAGCAATAGCAGTTTTACCAACGCCTGGTTCACCTACTAAGATTGGATTATTTTTTGAACGACGAGTAAGTATATGCAAGGTTCTTCTAATTTCTTCATCACGACCAATAACAGGATCTAATTTTCCATTTCTTGCACGTTCGTTTAAGTTGTTGGCATACTTCTGCAAAGCATTGTATTGCTGACTTTGCGTTGCTGAGTTTACTGTAGCTCCCTTTCGCAAATCTTTAATGGCTGCAATTAATCCTTTCTCTGTTAAACCTGCATCTTTCAAGGTTTTAGAAGTATCGTCGTTAACCGATAATAAGCCAATCACCAAATGTTCTACACTTACAAATTCATCGCCAAATTGTTTTAAACTGGCATTGGCTTTTAGCAATGCATTGTTTAAATCTCTGCTCAAATTTTGTGCAGGTTCACCACCCGAATTTTTAGGTAACCGAATAATTGTTTCGTCAATTTTTGTTTCAACGAAGGCAACATTTACGTTGTTCTTTTTTAATAAGTAGTTAATTGCACTGTCATCATCTTTCAACAATGCTTTTAGCAAGTGATTGGTTTCAATGTTGGGATTACCATTATTAAAAGCTACTTGTTGTGCAGCCTGAATGGTTTCCTGTGCCTTAATGGTATAATTGTTTAAGTTCATAGTTGTAGTATTTTTATGTTACCAGCTGAAGTATTTCAATGTAGCTTTACTGGCGTCGCACATTTCGGGCTTCTGTACTTTGTGCATCTAGATGATTAAACTTTTTAGTACAATTCTGTTCAATAGAATTGCTAAACGTTGAAGAGTGCGATACTTCGGCTACGCTCAGTACAGGCTACAAGAAAATTGATATTTGTTCTTCAGCTTGTATCAAAATTCTTTCTTTTTAATAAGCAAATAAATGTCCATTATCATAAACAAGAAACGATGTCATTAAAAATAAAACAAAACTGCCTGAAAGGCACATTATTATTAGCTTTCATGCTATTGTTTCAGTTAAGTTACAGTCAATACAATTTTGATAAAGTAGAGGATTGGATGGAAGATAATTTAAAGGATTTGGGAGGCAGAGCAGTATTAATGATTTATAAAGACGGCAAAATGGTGTATGAAAACGATGAAAACCATTTAAGCAACAAACAAAAACGAATTGGAAAATTTATAGCCAAAAGAAAAGGTATGGCAGTTAATCAAGATGATTTTACAGCTGATACCAGAGTTAGAATTGCAAGTTGCAGCAAATGGTTAACCGCTGCATTGGTAATGACTTTTGTAGATGAAGGAAAATTAAATACTGAAGACAGTATTGGCAAATACTTACCAGTATTTACACAACATGGCAAAGGAGCTATTAAAGTTTGGCATTGTTTAAGCCATTTAACAGGTATTTATCAGCCAGGATTGAAAGATGGTATTAAAGAAATGAGTTCATTTAAAACCATGAATGCTGCAATGGATTTTTTAGCAACACAAAAAATGGAAGGCACACCAGGCAAAACTTTTCATTATGGTAATGCTGGTTTGCAAATTTGTGCAGCTATTATAGAAAAGATTAGCGGTAAAAGTTTTGAAACATTATTTGCTGAAAGGATTGCACGTCCATTAAATATGCAGAATACAGATTTTGGCAAGAAAGATGTTCCTTTAGCAGCAGGTGGAGCATACAGCACTACAAAAGATTACATGAACTTTTTAATCATGATTTTAAACAAAGGCATCTTTAATGGTAAAAGAATTTTGAGTGAACAATCTATTGCAGAAATGCAAAAAAGTAGAACTACTGGTGCTGAAATAAAATCAAGCCCTGCACAAAAAAGAGATACTAATTATGGCTATGGCGAATGGGTAGATGAAGTAGAAAATGGTGTTACAAAAGCAGTAAGCAGTCCTGGTTTATTTGGCAGTGTTCCATTGGTTGATAACAAAAGAAACTATTGTGCTTTTTTAATGACGTTGAATTTAAATTATAAAGGCCGACAACAAATAAATGCTGATTTGAAAAAAAGAATTGATACTGCATTGGGCTTTTAACTTCTTTTTTGTACTTATACAAACAAGTTTAATTATTATTGTTTTCTTAAAATTCAAGTATGCGTTTAAACTATTTATTGATTACAACAATTGCAGTATTTATAAGCTTTAATAGCCAAGCCCAATTGCAAAGCAAGGAGCTAGACAGTAAGTTAGAACAATATAAAAAAACACTGGGAAACGATGCTGTTGCGTTGATATATAAAGATGGTAAAATAGTTTACAAGAAAAAACTCAGCGACAACTTTGATGAAAAAACACAAACATACATTGGTGGTAGCAGCAGGTGGTTAACAACTGCATTAGTGCTACAAGTTATTGATGAAGGTAAACTAACATTGGACTCTAAGATTGCTGACTACTTACCCATTTATGCAACTTATGGAAAAAAGTACATTACTATTAGACATTGTCTCAGTGATTTAACTGGCATCGAAAATAAAAAATCGATTGAAGATGCAGGCAAATTTGAATCATTGGAATTGCTCGTAAATGATTACGCAAAAAAAGAAATACGAGCCAATGCAGGAACCGATTTTTGGTATGGTGGCATTGGAATTAATATTGCAGCACGTGTTGTTGAAATAGTTACCAAAAAGAATTTTGAGCAAATGATTATGCAAAGAATCATTCGTCCGTTAGGTATGAAAAGCACCACATTTTCGCCAGAAAATAATCGTTGTGTAAACCCAGCTGGTGGTGCTATGAGTACAGCCAATGATTACCTGAATTTTTTATTAATGATTCTAAACAATGGTCAGTTTAATGGCAAGCAAATTTTAAGTGCAACGGCTGTAGAAGAACTTAAGAAAATTCAAGTGCCTACAAATATGATTGCTTATTCACCTAAAGGTGCTGAAAGTTTTGGTTTTGGTTTGGGTGGTTGTATTATGGAAAAAACTACAGAAGAAAAAGCAACGGTTGTTGGTTGCCCCAACTTTGCAGGTATTTGGCCAATCATCGATTTATGCAGAGGTTATGCCAGCATTATTTTTCCAAAAGATTATAGATCAGATGCTAAAAAAGAAATCTATACAGCTTTTAAGGAAGCAATTGATACACAGTTAACAAGTTCATGCAAATAAAAAAGTTTAATATAGCTTTGCATCGATGAAAAAAATAATTATACCATTACTAATATTGAGTTGTTGCACTACTTTATTTGCTCAAAAGAAGCAAAAAAAAGAGCCCTTTTTTAAAAGCATGTACTTGCAATGGGGATATAATAGAGATTGGTACACCAAAAGTAATATCCATTTTAAAATGAGCAATGGTGATAATTTTACTTTACACAAGGCTGTTGCACACGATGCCCCAGATTTTGAAGAAATCACCAAAAAACCGGCTCAAATTTCAATTCCGCAGTACAATTATAGAATTGGTTTTTACCTCAATAAAAACAAAACAAAAGCTCTAGAAATAAATTTCGATCATATTAAATATATTGTAACCGATGGCCAAAAAGTTAGAGTTTCAGGCACCATTGATGGAGTTACAGTAAATGGCGATAGTGTTTTAAATCCTAAAACATTTTTGCATCTTGAGCATACCGATGGAGGCAATTTATTGCACATTAACTATGTGCAACAACATAAGTTATTACCTACAAAAAATGGAGAACGTAACTTATTAACTTGGGTTTGGAAAGCTGGTGCTGGCATTAATATTCCAAGAACTGATTTTACATGGAGAGGCAATCAACTAAACAATATGTTTCATATTGCTGGATATAATATCAGTGCTGAAACTGGCGTTCGTTTTTACCCATTTAAAAAATTCTTTTTAGAGTTTACTGGTAAAACAGGATTTGTACAATACTTAAACGCATTGGCCAACACCGAAACTTTAAAAGGCAATCGTGTGAGACACAATTTTGGTTATGTAGAAATTATTGGAACTTTTGGTTTCGATATTAATTGGTAACCTTTATGTACGAACATAAAAAACAACCTCTTGCCAGTAAAGCAGTTTATCAAAAACGCTTACTCACCAATATTTTTTTTACAATTGGTGTGTTGATTATTTGTTTATCAATTGGCGTTGCAGGCTATCATTATTTAGCCCATATTGGCTGGCTCGATAGTTTGCACAATGCATCGATGATTTTAAGTGGTATGGGACCAGTAGTTGAAATAAAAAATACTGCAGGCAAATTATTCAGCAGCTTTTATGCACTGTTTAGTGGTGTTGCTTTTATTACCAATATTAGTTTGGTTCTAGCTCCAATTGCACACAGATTTTTTCACAAATTACATTTGGAAGACAAGTAACGATTACTCTTTTTTAAGCATCACAATTCTACTTCTATCAGCTTTAAACATTTCGTCGTAAAACTTAACTAAATCAGTATAATCTGAAGCTGGATATTTTGCTTCATTTCTTGTATAACGTCTAATCATTTCTATACTTGTGCCAGTTACCAAAAAATGAATACTATAGCTGCCAAACTTATTGTTGATGTCTACATTTTTAGGTATTGCTTCTGGCTCATAGCCATCAGGTATTCTAATATTAATCGTATCAACATCTATAAACGAAAAATCGTATTCGATATCAAATTTTCTTGGCTTTATATTTGGTAATTTACTACCTCTATTAAAAAGGTTGGGCGTTACAAATAAGCGTTTAGCAGTTATATTGGCATAATTGGCTGAAACAATTTTCAGATTTTCCTCGATAACAGGTACTGCACCTTTCACTTCTTTGTAGTCATTTTTTTCTACTACATAAGTTGGTAAACTAATATAATTGTTCAAGTACTTTTTACGCTGGTCATCATTGTAAGTGTAAATTAAATCATGCTGTAATTCTTGTTGAATACCAGAAAAAATTGTTTTAACATTCGCTATCAATGTTCCTTCTTTATCAATATAAGCATCTACCCTTCTATTTTGAGCATTGTCTTTTGGCGAGTAAACTGGTGTATTAATTAAATAACCACCATCATCGCCAATCATTAAAGCTTTTCGATTACCAGTAAACGAACCCATATATCCAGGACTTTTTGTTTGGCTGGTGCACTCTAGCCAAATGGTATCTTTTCCGTTGGGTACACAGGTAATAATATGATTAAAGTAATCTCCTGGAAAATCCTCAACTACATTTTTAGCTTCATCTTCTCCAGCAGCAACCCATGTATAATAGCCTTTTATGCCAGCCTCTTTTAATAGGCTAACCATATAATTGCTTAATGCTTTACAATCGCCATATTTTTTTTCAGCAACAAATTTTGCTTCAAAAGGCATTAGCCCACCAATACCTAATTGAATGCTGATGTATCGAGTATTTTTTTGTACAAACTCGTACAAAGCATTTACTTTTTCTTGTGTTGTATTTAAACGATCAGTTAACTCATGTACCGATTGCTTAATATTATTTGGCAATTCATCTTTGCCAACATTCAAAGCTTTTTGAAAAAGTCCAAGCTCCTTCCAAGTTGCCATAGAACCTTTGTAACCTGCATATTCAAAAACAGTAGGTGCAATTAAAACGTTAGGAGTAACTTCTCTCCATTCTGGTTGCCAAACCTCGGATTCAATAGCTTTAAGGTTTTTTATTTCCCAAAAATAAGTAACTACATCTTTTTTATTTACAACAACATGTTTTGCTGAATAATTTAATTGTTTATACCTTAATTCATAATCGGCAGGGGCTTCAATTTGTAAGCTACTATACTCAACTCCCATTTTCGAATATTGAACTGGCATCCATTTAGGAAATTGGTATGTTCCATCTAACTCAACTTCATCTTCATATTCAACAGTATAAGGATATGTTTTATATAAAAAAGAAAACTGTTTTGCTCTTGCATCTGTAGCAATACTAAATCCATCGCTAATAGATACATCCATAATATCTCTCTTTTTAATGCTCTTTATTTTGTTTCCATCGGCATCAAACAAAATACCTGAAATATCGCTTATTGATCGAAACTTATCGTAATATCCTGAATAATAGGCTAACCTATCGCCACTTTCATTTAAAATGGTGTAAGCATATTTGTGTTTAATAATTGCTTTATGTGTTCCCTTAATAATAATTTTTATTTCTTCAATTCTTTTTACAGCATTTGCATCCTCCTTTAACGAATCAGGAATTAATGATGCTTTATAGTTTTGTGCATTTGCTTTTAGAAAAATAGCAAAAAATAAAACGCAGACTATTTGTTTTAGCATAGGTTATTTTTTTACTTTTTTAAATACAATTTGTTCGCTGTGTTTTTTAACCAAAAGAGCATAGAAATCTCTTAGTGTATCATAATCTTCGGGATTGAAATTGGCTATATTTATTCTGAGGATACTTCTTAATTGAATGCCATCACCAACTTTAGCAATTACATATTCGAACATACCGTCATTTTCATTAAGTTTAACCCTTACGCTCTTTGGCAATTCATCTATCATATAACCTTTAGGCACTTCCATATTTAACAAATAGGTTTCAACAAAAGTAAAGGGCATTTCTACAGGATAATATCTTTTAGCAGCTTTAAATGGGTTCTGTTTATATCCCTCAGTTAGCATAGGATTAAAATAAATTAAATCTTCATCCACATTAAATTTAATATCATAATGAGTTGCAAGTGGTTCTTCATAAATCTTCAAAGAATCGATACCTGTATTACTCATTTCAACATCAAATCCAAAAGATTTTTTAATCCCTAAAAAGAAATCTGTTTCCTTTTCTTTTTGCAATTTCTTTCGTGTACGTAACGATTCAAAATAGCCTAATTGAGCGTTAACTGTAGCCGACATTCCCTCTTTTTCGTGATTGATAATTGTTACCGACGTTAGCTTACTTTCTTTCACTGAATCGGCTGATAAATTTATAATAATGGGAGATTGCTCATCTATAACTCTACCATAGTCGTTGTAACAATCTTCTACCAGTTTACCAAAACCTAATAAAGGTTGAGATGCATCTACTAAAAAATTCTCCTCACCTATAAACAGCTGACAAATGGTATAATTAAATTTTGATAAAATTGGATAAGCAATTAATGGTTTGCCATTGTCTCTTGTACTTAAGAGTACGGGTTTAGCATTTAAGCCAGCACATTTAAACATGGCAATCATTAATAAATTTATTTCTGCAACATTTCCTTTTTTTGCTTGAAACACTTTTTTTAATGACTGATCCATGCTATAATCATCGTAATTCGTACAAATGAAGTTATCTCGCAAATGAGCATGTATTTTTTTTGCTTGTTCCAATTCATTTTTTTCATTACCAATAACTGTTTTTACTTCATCTCTCAGCCAGCCACTTTTTGTATCTATTTCTGCACCAAAATATTCACTTTTTAAAAGGTTTCTAGAAGTTTCGAACCATGTACTTAAAGCTGGTCGAATTACACCACCTGGAGGTGTAAAAGAGGAAAACTGAAAACTAATTTTAGCAATATGATTACCTAAAGAAGAAGTAAAGTTTTCTCTTTTTAACGCTGGAATATCTTGCAGTACCCATTTTTTATGGTAAGTTAACAAATTGCCTCTGTAAGTTTCAGTTCTATCCATAATATTATCTCCAGGAATTAGCAAAGTATAGCTCTCTTGAGAATTACCTGTTGAATCGATAATAAAAGGATGATAGCCTTGTTTCAAAAATAAAAACTCATAAATACTAGGTACATGAATGATGTATTCACTCCACAACACTGGGTTGTTTTCTTGAAAATACCATGACCTGATATTGGAAGGTGTTGGAGAGCTTAGGGTGTATAGATACTCGATTATGCAACCCTCTTTTACATCGGGGAAAGTAAATTTTTGAATAGTTGCTGTTTTATTTACTTTATCTTTAAAAACTGAACTTTTATCAATTTTGGTTGCTACAACATTTCCATCCACCAAGTTATATGTTACAGCCTGTAGTTTTTCTAATTTGTCCTCTTCATTGCCTCTTTTATACAATGGAATCTCTATAGTTGCTAAATCGAACGAATTTTTATTAAGTAATCGTACACGTTTATGATACTTATACACCACATTAAAATAGCCAGCGTTATTGCCTTCGTAAGATACTTCTCCAAAGTCGTATAAAACAACCGCTTGAGCATTGCTATCAATGCTATATACATTTGTAGCAAAATCTGCTTCTTTTACAGTTCCAAACTTTACATTTGGTCTATTAACCTGTGCATTTACAAAAAAAGAATAAACGCTAGCAGATAACAAAATGAGGATTTTTCTCATAAGTTTAAATTTGAATTCAAAAATATAAAGATTAATACTTAAAAAAAACTAATATCAATCATTTTTTTGATTATACAAAAACTGTAAAAAAAATTGCATGTCAATTTGGATTCGACTATTGCGGTATTGCAAAAGCTGAATTTTTAAATGATGATGCAAGACGTTTAGAGCAATGGCTAAACAAAGGCATGCATGGCTCTATGCTGTATATGGAAAATCATTTTGACTTGAGAACGAATCCTCAAAAATTAGTTCCAGGAGCCAAAAGTGTAATTACATTAATGCTCAATTATTTTCCATCACAAACTCAACATGACCAAGCACCTAAAATTGCTAAATATGCTTATGGGAATGACTATCATGATGTAATTAGGAAAAAATTGAGCTATTTTTTGCATGAATTGAATCAGGAAATTGGCGAAATTAATGGTCGTGGTTTTGTAGACTCTGCTCCAGTATTAGAAAGAGCTTGGGCTGTAAAAAGTGGCTTAGGATGGATTGGTAAAAATGGTAATTTAATTAACAAACATACAGGGTCGTTTTATTTTATAGCAACATTAATTGTAGATATTGAATTAGCATATGACAACCCATACACTAAAGATTATTGTGGCACTTGTACAAAATGCCTTGACAGTTGCCCAACAGAAGCAATACTACCCAACAAGGTAATTGATGGAAGTAAATGCATTAGTTATTATACCATTGAATTAAAAGATGCTTTGATTGATGAAAACCTGAAAGGCAAATTCAACAACTGGATGTTTGGCTGTGATGTTTGTCAGGATGTTTGTCCATGGAACAGATTTAGCAACCCTACAACTGAAATACAGTTTACCCCAATTCCAGAAATATTAAACTTAACCACCCAACAATGGGAAGAAATGCGTGAAGAAACTTTTAAAACTGTTTTTAAAAACTCTCCCTTAAAAAGAAGTAAGTTCACAGGTATTCAAAGAAATTTGAAATTCATTGCTCAAGTATGAAATTATTAGTCGATAAAAAATGTTTACTAAAGAAATTTTCTGGTAAAGGAGGTTGGGTATATGCTGAAATTCCAGAAATAAAACCCAACAAAAACAACCCTTTTGGTTGGGTACAAATAAGTGGAAATATTGATGGTTTCGAGTTGAAGCAATACAAGCTCATGCCAATGGGAAATGGCAATTTATTCTTACCTGTTCGAGCTGAAATTAGAAAAAAGATAGGCAAACAAGCTGGAGATTTTATTAGTATTCAATTATACTTGGATGAGTCGTCATTAGCAATTCCACTAGAATTTGTAGATTGTTTAAAAGACGAACCCAAAGCATACAAACAATTTTATAATCTTACCGAATCACAACAAAAAACTTGGCTAACCTATATTTTTAGTGTTAAAACAATTGATATACAAATTGCCAAAATTGCTTACTCAATTAAAAGTTTGTTAGAAGGTAAAAAAACACCCAATAGTTAATAATGGTTCAATTTACTGCCACTATACAAAAGTTTGCCAAACAAGGAGAAAAAACTGGTTGGACGTATATCGAAATTTCAGCTGAAATAGCTGCTCAAATAAAACCCAATTACAAAAAAAGTTTTCGTGTAAAAGGCAAATTAGATACTGTTGAAATAAATGCTATTGCTTTAATACCAATGGGTGAAGGCAATTTTATTATGGCTCTTAAAACTGAACTTAGAAAACAACTGAACAAACAAAAAGGAGCAACCATAAATGTATCGATCGAAGAAGACAAAAAAGGATACGAATTAAATGAAGCATTTATAGAATGTTTACAAGATGAACCTACTGCTTATACATTTTTCAAAACACTTACACAAGGTCATCAAAACTATTTCAGTAAATGGATTGATAGTGCAAAATCGATAGAAACAAAAAGCAAGCGTATTGCTATGGCAGTTAATGCTCTTAGTAAAAAATGGGATTATGGCACAATGATTAGAACACAAACTTTAGAAAACAAGCAACTGAAAGGTTTGTAATATTTACATTTGTTGCATGAGTTTAGCCGAAAGAGATAAAGAAGTAATCTGGCATCCATTTACACAACAAAAAAATATGCTGCCCCCTATTCCGATTATAAAAGGTGAAGGCAGTTTGTTATACGACGATAAAAACAACAGTTACATAGATGCAATTAGTAGCTGGTGGGTTAATTTGCATGGTCATGCACATCCTGCAATTGCAGAAAAAATATACCACCAGGCTTTACAATTAGAACAAGTAATTTTTGCTGGATTTACACATGAGCCTGCAGTTGAATTAGCAGAGAAATTATTAACTATTCTTCCCAAAAAAATTTCAAAGATTTTTTATAGTGACAACGGAAGTACGTCTACCGAAGTGGCTTTGAAAATGGCCATACAATATTGGTGGAATGGAAAAAAGGTTGAAGGTGAAGGGAAGAAGGAAGAAGGTAATGCAAGAATAAAAATTCTTGCATTTAACAACAGTTATCACGGAGATACTTTTGGGGCAATGAGCGTAAGTGATAGGAGTGTTTTTACAATGGCATTTCATGATTTGTTGTTTGAAGTTGTTTTTATTGATACTCCTACAACAGAAAATATTGATTCCATAAAAACCATTATTCATAAGCATTCGAACGAAATAGCTGCATTTATTTACGAGCCTTTGGTACAAGGTGCAGGCGGAATGAATATGTATGAACCCAAATTGCTGAATGAAATTTTAAATACAGCAAAACTGAATGATATTATTTGCATTGCCGACGAAGTAATGACTGGTTTTGGAAGAACAGGCAAATTATTCGCCAGTGAATACATGCATGAAAAGCCTGACATTATTTGTTTAAGTAAAGGGTTAACTGGTGGTACGATGGCTTTAGGCGTTACAGCATGCAGCAATAAAATTTATCAGGCATTTGTAAATGACGATAAATTGAAAACATTTTTTCATGGCCATTCGTTTACGGCAAATCCATTGTCTTGCAGTGCAGCCATTGCAAGTTTTGATTTATTAAATAAGCAGGATTGTTTAAATAAAATAAACTGGATTACTAAACAAAATATTCAGTTTGCAACTCAACTTAAAAGCTACGAAGGCAAAATAAAAAACATCCGAACATTAGGAACAATTTTAGCCTTTGAAATTGTAAATGGCAAAGATGAATACTTAAATAATATCTCTGCAAGTATAACTGCTGCTGCACTTCAGAAAGGTGTTTATATTCGTCCTTTAGGAAATACAATTTACATAATGCCGCCCTATTGTGTTACTGAAGCTGAATTAAATAAAATATACGATACCTTATTGTTCATCATTCATTAAACCATGAATAAAAATATTGCACACTTATATTCTATTGCTCAAAAGAAAAGCAAACTGATTATTGGTTTAATGAGTGGTACTTCTTTAGATGGTTTAGATATTGCATTGTGCCGATTTACAGATTCAGGTTTAGATACAAAAGTCGAAATACTACAATTTGAAACTGTTGTTTATAATGATGATTTTAAGCTAGAAGTAAGTAGTATTTTTTCGAAAAAAAATATTGACCTTGAAAAACTATGTTTGTTAAATGCATGGATTGCATCTGTACATGCAAAAATGATTAATGCTTGTTTAAAAAAATGGAAAATACCTAACGAAACTGTCGATTTAATTGCATCGCACGGACAAACCATTTATCATGCACCACAAAAATTACACAAGCTTGAAAAGTTTGGCAATGCTACATTACAAATTGGCGATGGCGACCATATTGCTGTACAAACTGATATTATAACCATTAGTGATTTCAGGCAAAAAAATATTGCTGCTGGTGGCGAAGGTGCTCCATTAGCAGTGTATGGAGATTATTTTCTGTTTAGTAAAAAAAATGAAAACAGAATAATGCTGAATATTGGAGGAATTGCCAATTACACATTTCTTTCAGGCAGCTTAGACACTACAAAAATTTTCACTACCGATACTGGCCCAGGCAACACTATTATGGATGCTTATATCAAAAAGCATTTTGCGGAAAGTGCTTATGACAAAGATGCACTATTTGCAAAGCAAGGAACCATAAACAATGGACTTTTACAAGCGTTTAAACAACATCCTTTTTTTGAACAATCATTTCCCAAAACGACTGGACCAGAATTATTTAATTTAGATTATTTACAGCAAGCTCAAAAAAGTTCAAACACAATAAATATTAGTCATTTCGATATAATGGCTACGCTAAACCGTTTTACAGCAGAAACAATAGCAGCAGCTATTGAAACAAAAATTGAAGAGACAAACTTAGTTGTTTATGCAAGTGGTGGTGGAATGCACAATCCTTTATTGATGAAGCATTTGCAAAAATTAATGCCCAAATGTATATTTAGAACTACTGCAGATTTGCATATAAATCCTGATGCCAAAGAAGCTGTACTTTTTGCAATATTGGCCAATGAATGTGTTAGCGGAAATACAACTTGTTTTACCAACAGCAACATTTCAAATGTTAACATGGGAAAAGTCAGTTTCCCTGATTAATGTTGTTGAAATTTTTTTTTAGACTGGCTAAATTATTCTCCAATTGTGTGCCCATTACAGCTTCATTCATCATAGACCCTAACCGTTGCCAAGGATACCATTTTAAATGCTCAGTAAATTGCCATTGTGCTACCAATGCAGGTGAGGTTGAATCTTGTATAACCCTCATAACACTTTCCTGAATAGTACCACTTTTACCTATCCAATTTGATTGTACAATATAATTATCTGTTGCTACAATTTTTACTTTTGTGCCGGCTAAATCAGCTTCAGTTGAAGATGTAACAACAACGCCTGCATTATTCATTCCTGCAACCCATTTTTTCCACTGACGGATGTCTTTCATCATGTTAAATACAGAGTCTTTTGGTGCTGTAATATCTACAGCCCTAGAAACTACAACATTGGCTGGCATTAATAAGCCAATACAAGTAGCGATAAAAAATAAAACAACCACACTTATTAATCCTAGTTTTATAAATCGCATATTTTAAAGTTAAACTTGTTGAATAGAATACATTAAGTTGAAGGGTGCCCTGCTAGTCAGCAGGATTTACAACAACTCCTCTAATGCTAAATATTAATTCTTCAGCTGGTTACCCAATTAATTACTCCCACTTAAATATTTTGTAAACTAAAATGTAAATGCCAATTCCCCAAAGCCCAATAACAGCAATATTTTGCCAGGTATCAATAATACTTTGCCCCTCGAACGAAATTTTACGCATGGCAATATTAAAATGCGTTAAAGGTAAAAATTTACATAAGGTTTGCATCCAGGCAGGAAAAACTGCAATAGAAAAAAATGTTCCTGATAACAACATTTGTGGCAAAGCAAATAAATTGATGAGCAATGGAATTGTTGAATCGCTTTTCACAATGCTTGAAAAAATCAATGCCACTCCCATTAATACCATCAACAGTAAAATGGAAAGAAAAATCATTTCAAAAAAAGTAATCAATCCATGAGAAAGCGTAAAGCCTAAAAGAAATTTTCCAACAATTATTAGCACCACCACATTAATTAACTGAAAAAATAATCGACTAAAGCCTATTCCCAATAAAATATTTAATCGATTTACTGGCGATGCATAAAAACGTTTTAATACCAACTGTTCTCTTAAATTATAAAATGTAAATGCAATACCAAATAGGGTTGAAAAAAGTATAGAAAAACCAATTTGACCCGGCAAAACAAAATCTATTTGTTTGTATTGTCTAACGGTATAAATATTTTTTTCTATCGTAATTAAATTATTTGGTTGTGGATTAATTTTTGCTGATACATTTTCTAAAATGGGAATCAACTGCATCACCTCTGGTGCACTTGCATTGGTACTGGTAAAGTGAATCGTGTAATGTTGCTTTTTTAGAGAATCGTATGAAGTTGAAATAGACAAGACAGCAGCCAAACGTCCTTTTTCTAAATCACTTTTTTGTAAACTATCGTTACTGTATTTTTCTATTTTAATAAGTGGTAAAGATTGTAATACACCATATAAAATATTGGTGGTATCAGATTTTTTACTAAAGGCCACTTTAAACTTTGTAAGTCCACCACCACCAAACGAACCAAAAATCCACACAAATACCAATGGAAAAACCAAACTAAAAAACAATGAACCCGGATTTTTTAAAATGGCCAATAAACTTGCTTTTGAAATGGCCATTAAAGCTTTAAACTGATTGTACTTCTTTTGCATAGTATCATTTCGGTAAACAAATCTATTTGAATATTTAAAAAAGAGAAGAATAAATTTAATTTTTCGACAAATGACGTATACCTTTGTGACAAATGACGGATATGGCAAAAAAGGCAGTTCTTAAAAAGTATGCTATAAACACAGAAGAAATCAGTTCTGTGGCCAATGAGCCATTGGCAATTTATGCACCATCAGGCTTAAAAAAAATACCAACCACAACAGATTTTGTTTACAAAAAGTTTCAAAAAATTGCCGATAAGGTTCCTTTTACACAAAAAGAATGGGCTAATATTTTAAACTTATCTGAAAGAACACTTCAACGATATTCTAAGGATAACTTGCCATTCTCTGCAATTTATATAGATCGCATTTTACACATAGAACAACTCATCAATTTAGGATTACAAACATTTACTTCTCCTGAATCTTTTTATGGCTGGTTAAAAAAAGAAAAAAATGTAATGGGCAATAAACTCAATTTCGAATCATTGTATTCATCCATTGGCATTCAAGAAACCATTAATCAGGTAGGAAGAATACTTCATAATGTGTACACATGATTACAGTTTATCGTTTTGCCCCTGAAAGGTTTAGTGCTGATTTATCGGGCACTGGAGCAAAATTATATGGTGGAAGATGGAATTCGATTGGAGTACCAGCCGTGTACACTAGTTTTAGCATTTCTCTGGCATTGGTCGAATTATTTATTCATAAAAATACCTATGACGAAATTTTGATTAATCATTTAATGGAAATTACCATTACCGACTCCATTTCAACAAAAATTGATTACACCAAACTCAAACAAAATTGGCAAAATGACGAATCGTATTGTCAATACATTGGCAACCAGTTTTTAACTGCACAAACTGCCATTGGCATTAGCGTACCATCGGCAATTATTGAACAAGAAAATAATTTGGTGCTGAACCCCTTGTCGAAAGATTTCAATAAAAAAGTAAAGATTAAAAAAGTAAAACCTTTTGTATTCGATGGACGATTATTCAAATAACACATATATAGCCTACCTTTTAACTGGTGGGAATTTAGGAAATAGAGAAGCGAATCTTTTAAAAGCAATTGAGTTGATTGAGCAATTCTGTGGAAGCATCATTGCAAAATCATCGATTTATGAAACTGCAGCTTGGGGGTATACGGAGCAACCTAATTTTTTAAACCAGGTTTTGGCATTAGAAACTACACTATTGCCTGCAATGCTTATGCAAACAGTTTTGAAAATTGAAGAGCAAATGGGTCGCAAAAGAATGATAAAAATGGGACCACGTTTAATAGATATCGATTTACTATTGGTAGATGATTGCATTATTGATACAGCCTTATTACAATTGCCTCATCCACATTTACCTAAAAGAAAATTTGCCCTTTTGCCTTTGGCAGAAATAGCTGGAAATATTATCCATCCTGTTGAAAAAAAGACAATAACACAACTGTTAACTGATTGTACAGATACGCTAAATGTGCAAAAGATTTAAGGGTGTACATGCCCGATGCTTTTAATTTTGACGCCTTGTATGAAGCATCATTTTATCACAGTTGAAGGAAATATTGGAGCTGGGAAAACTACACTTACACATTTACTGGCAAAACATTTTAATGCAAAAATCATTTTAGAAGAATTTGCAGATAATCCTTTTTTGCCAAAATTTTATGAAAGTCCAGCTCAGTATGCATTTCCTGTTGAACTATTTTTCATGGCCGAGCGTTATAAACAATTGAAAGACATGGTGCACACCCAACAGGATTTGTTTCAAAACATAACTGTATCGGATTATTTGTTTACCAAGTGTTTGTTATTTGCAAAAGTTACATTGCCCGAGGAAGAATTTAGGTTGTATCAAAAACTATTCGATATTATTCATCAACAATTGGTTTTTCCTGATATTTTGATTTACCTACATGCTCCAGTTCAAAAATTACAGGCCAACATAAAAAAACGCAATAGAGCCTACGAGCAGCAAATACCTGATGAATATTTGTTTAACCTACAAGAAACTTACACCAGCTACATTAAACAGCACAACATAAAAACCATTTTTATTGATGCCAGCAATGCCGATTTTTTAGGTAATGAAAAACATTTTCAAGTAGTTCTAGATGCATTGGAAAAGGATTTCGAAAACGGTCAACATTATTTTACTTTACCCTAAATAAAATAACATGCAATTTCTATTAAAAAACGAAGGACTTACTCCATTAAAAGAGAAAGAATTTCGCAAGTATATTGTTGCACGTTTTTTATACATCATGGCCTTACGAATGGTGGCTACTGTAGTTGCTTATCGCTTATTTGAAATTACACAAAGTTCGTTTGCAATTGGACTAGTAGGATTGGCAGAATTTATACCTGTATTTAGTTTAGCATTGTATGCAGGGCATGTGATTGACAAATCTGATAAAAGAACACTACTACTAAAAGGTATGTTAACCTATGCTTTATGTGTAGTTGGATTAATTGTAGTAACTTCTAACTTTTTAATTAAAGACATAGGCATAACCACACAAGAATATTTTTTTTATTTCATCATATTTCTAACAGGCATTATAAGGGCTTTTGCTGGGCCAACATCTAATGCAATTGTATCTCAGTTAGTACCCAGAAATATTTTACAATTTGCATCTAACATCAGTTCATCTACCTGGTTAATTGCATCAATAACTGGGCATGCTAGTGCTGGTTTTATGATTGCAGGTTTAGGTGTTAACACCACATTTTGCATCATATTGAGCTATGTATTAATTGCAGCATTTTTTATAGCTGGCATTTCTAAGAAAGCTGTACTGCACAGCAATCCAGATACCGATGCATGGAAAAGTGTTAAAGAAGGTTTACGTTTTGTGGTGTCGAATAAAATTATGATGGGTGCTATTTCCTTAGACTTATTTGCTGTACTTTTTGGTGGTGCAGTTGCCTTAATTCCTGAATTTGCCAGTAAAATATTAGCTGTTGGCCCCATTGGTTTTGGTTGGCTAAATGCTGCTACAGATTTAGGTTCTATGATTGTAATTGTATTGCTCACACTATTTCCTATGAGACAAAAGCAAGGTAAACGCATGATGATTGCTGTTGCTGGCTTTGGTATTTGTATTATTGTTTTTGGGCTATCAGGTATTTATGCTATTTCATTTGCAGCATTAATGCTTAGTGGTATGTGTGATGGTATTAGTGTTATGGTAAGAGGAACAATTTTACAATTAACTACTCCAGATGAAATGCGAGGCAGAGTATCATCGGTAAACTCCATGTTTATTAATAGCAGTAACGAATTGGGTATGATGGAAAGTGGCATTGCGTCAAGAATTATGGGTATTGTACCTGCTGTAATCTTTGGAGGAAGTATGACATTATTGGTTGTAATCATCACTTGGTTCAAAGCACCAACGCTAAGGAAAATGGAATATTAAATTTTTTCTAAAGGCAATTCAATAGTAAAGCAACTTCCTTTACCTAAAGTGCTGTCTACTTTAATTTTTCCTTTGTGTGCATCAATTACTGTTTTTACATAACTCATGCCTAAGCCAAAACCTTTTACATTGTGTATGTTACCTGTATGGGCTCTATAGAATTTTTCAAAAATTCTTTTTACACTTTCTTTACTCATACCAATACCATTGTCTTCAATTTTTATAGAAATTGTTTTATTGGTACTAGTTGTAGATAATTTAATGAGTAAGCTTTCTTTAGAATATTTAATAGCGTTGTCTATTAGATTAGATAATAGATTGGTGAAATGAATTTCATCGGCTTGAATCATGTCTTTCTTAGCTGCAAAATTTGTTTCAATTCGAGCATTTTTTTCTTCCAATTGTAATTGATAAGATTCTAATACGTGCTCCAACACTTCATTTACTTTTAATGAAACTAAGTTTAATTGCAATTCTTGTTTTTCCATCAAAGCAGCCTGCAGTATGGTTTCCACATGTTTGTTCATGCGTTTATTTTCTTCTTTAATAATACTGCTGAAATATTTCATTTTATCAGTATCGGCCATTACTTTTTCATTTCTTATGGCATCTACAGCCAAAGAAATAGTTGCCAATGGTGTTTTAAACTCATGGGTCATATTGTTAATGAAATCACTTTTAATTTCACTTAACTTTTTCTGGTTGAATAAACTTTTTAAGGTTACATAAAAAGCTGCAATTATTACCAGCATAAAAAATGCTGCTCCGGCTATTATCCATCGTAAACTATTCCAAACCTGTTCTTTAAAATCGGGTACAATGATTACCAATTGTTCTGCCTGTGCAATTCCGTCAAGATCAGTTCCAGTTTCAGGAGCAATCGGGACTACTCTTCGAATATTATTGGTGGTATCATAAAATTCTTTTTCATAACCAGAAGAACCCATTTCATAATCACCATCACTACTGGCTATCCCAAACTCAAATTGCATTGTTTTCAATTCACTGGAATTAAACTTACTTCTCAATCTTGCATAAATTTCTTGCTGAGTGAATTTATCACTCACACTTGCAGGTCGTAATAGTTTTATAGATAAATCTTGAACGCCTACTTTATTGGGTCTTCTAGGCAACCTTACAGTTGGGCCACTATAAGCAGCTTTACTTAAATCGGATGCAACTTGTTGCATAACGCCATCTACTTTATTAAGTAGTTGTGCTTGCCTTACTTCTATTAAATTCTTTAACCACGATGCTTGCAGCAAAATAAGCCCCAATAAGGAAAGCGATATCAATACAACAATTACGGGTAAAGTTTTCTTCATTACAACAAATATAGCAGCATTCTATATTCACAAATTTGCCCTTCGTTTTTTATCAGCATTTTAACGGGTAGTTTTTTTGTTGTTTTTTTTTGAAATTTAACTGAATGACTTAATTTTCAGCTATGGTAGATATAACTCCTGGCTTATTACTGATTTCAGACCCATTTTTAAAAGATCCCAACTTTGTAAGAAGTGTAGTACTTGTTTGTGACCATCAAACAGAAGGAAGCTTTGGTTTTGTTTTAAGTAAACCGTACGATCAACCTTTGGGAGAATTGATCAGCGATTTAGAAGGCTTTAATTTCCCTTTATTTTATGGTGGTCCTGTACAAGTTGATACAGTTCATTTTTTACACAACCGCCCCGATTTAATTGAAGATGGAATGGAATTATTAGATGGAATTTATTGGGGTGGAGACTTTGATGTGGTGGTTGATTTGATTAAAGAAAATAGGATTACGCCAAAAGATATTCGTTTTTTTATTGGTTATAGTGGTTGGGGCGAAGGGCAATTGGCAGAAGAATTAGAAACCAAAAGCTGGATTACAAGAGAAGCCAGCCAACAAATTGTTTTTAATAAAAAGGCAGAACAAATTTGGAAAGAAGCTTTAAAAGATTTGGGTGGAGAATACAGTCAAATGATTAATTACCCATTAGATCCACAACTGAATTAAGCAAATAAATTTTTCTTTCTTTTGAGCATTTCATGGGCAATATATTGTTCGTTTAAATTTCCTAAAAGCAAGTGTTCAATTATATTTTCATAGGTTTTTTGATCTTTATTTTGGCTTAATTTAAACACATGCTCTAACGAAGTAACTTTTACCTCAAAAGCCACAATAGCTTTACTTAAACGTTGTACATAATCTTGTGGCAAATGCTGATATAATGCAGGAGATGCAGGATTGTTCTCATAATGTGCTGTTAGCTCATCTAGGATATTTAACAAAGCTGCATCATCTAAAAAGCTAAGCGTTCCTGTTGCATGAACAGCTTGATAATTCCATGTACTTGCTTGTTGTTTATGCTCGTACCAACTTGCACTAACATAACAATTAGGACTTGTAAAGACAACCAACACATTTGTATTGTTTTCAAATGCTTTGTGATGATCTGTATTTCGCATAATATGGGCTTGCAAATACAAATCGCCATTTCTTTCTTTCATTAAAAAGGGCAATTGAGTGGCTACAGGTTTATTATTTGTAGCAATAGCAGTAATTAAAGCAAAAGAGTGCTGCTTCATAAAGTCAAGTACTATAGCTGCGTCATTGTCTTTAAAATAAGAAAGATTGTACATGTTGTAAATGTATAAAAACAAAAAACTCCATTCATCGTATTATTGGATGAATGGAGTTTTACGTGTATAAGTATAAGGCGTTTAAGCTACTACTTCTATTTCCTTTGTTTGTGGTATGTTGGCATTACGAACAGCAATATTTCTCACTGCTTGTGCTGTAAAGTTTCGAAATGCTTGTTTAGAAATTTCATCGTTGCCTACCATTGCAGGTACACCATCATCGCCACCCTCTCTAATACTTTGTACCAATGGCACTTGACCTAAGAAACTTAAATCATATTCATCTGCCAAAAATTTACCACCTTCTTTACCAAATAAATAGTATTTATTATTGGGTAATTCAGCAGGTGTGAAATAAGCCATATTTTCTACCAAACCAATAATGGGTACATTAATTTGAGCCTGACCAAACATGGCTATACCTTTTCTTGCATCGGCCAAAGCAACATTTTGTGGCGTTGTAACAATTACAACACCTGTTACAGGCACAGTTTGCATTAAGGTTAAATGAATATCACCAGTACCTGGCGGCATGTCGATAATTAAGTAATCCAAATCGCCCCAATCTACATCAGTAACAAATTGTTTAATGGCACTACTGGCCATTGGTCCACGCCAAACAACTGCATTTTTTTCATCGACCAACAAACCAATGCTCATTAATTTAATACCATATTTATCTAATGGAATAATTACGCCTTTTCCATCAACTTCTTTCATCATAGGTCTTTCGCCACGAACACCAAACATAATTGGAACACTTGGTCCATAAATATCAGCATCCATTAAACCCACAGATGCACCACCTTCTGCTAAAGCTAATGCTAAATTGGCACTCACTGTACTTTTACCAACACCACCTTTACCACTTACAACAGCAATAATATTTTTAACGCCACTTAGGATTTTATCGCCAGCCAAACGTTTGCTGGTTGTATTGGCTGTAAAATTTACTTTAACTATAGCTTCTTTGTTTACCAATAGTTTAACTGCATTTTCACTAGCCATACGCATCATATCTTTCATGGGACAAGCTGGTGTAGTTAGTACAATTGTAAAAGCAACATTGTTACCGTCGATTGTAATATCTTTTACCATGTTAAGGGTAACCAGGTCTTTTCCTAAATCGGGTTCCTGCACATTGCTGAGGGCTTTTAGGATGTCTGCTTCTGTCATTTTGCTGAAAGTTTTTGTTAAAAAAAGAATGAGTGTGCAAAGTTAAACCTTTAGAGGGTTTACTTTGTTTTGATTTAGAGATACAAGTTTTGAATGTAGAAATAATTTGTACAGAGAATTGTATTTTTGAATGGTGAAGTATGGTTTAACCGTTGAAGGGTGCGACGCCTGAAAAGCCCAATAGCATTCGTACAGCAGGTAACATAAAAATTACACATGATTAAAAGCTTACGCATATTTATTTTATTGATGGCATTAATTACTGGTAAAGCAGTTGATGCTCAACAACAACCAACAGCCAAAGACAGTGTTGTGCAATTGTATGGTGTGGTAATGACTGCTGATAGTTTGAGAGCTGTACCCAGTGCTAGCATTATTGTGGTAGATAAAGGCCGTGGTACTTTAACCAATAGTGATGGTGTTTTTAGTATTGTGGTTTTAAAAGGCGATAAAATTACTTTTTCGTGTATAGGTTTTAAAGACAAAACAATTGATATACCCAATAATTTAAAAGAAAATCATTACAGTATTGTACAATTAATGGTGAATGATACGGCTTATTTACCTGCAACCATTTTAAAACCAAGACCAAGTAGAGAACAGTTTGAAAGAGATTTTTTAAATACAACGATACCAGATGATGCTTATGAAATTGCACGTCAAAATACAGATGAAGCAAAACGTAGAATTTTAATTAATAGTTTACCAGCCGATGGTCGTGAAGCTGTGAATTATCAAATGAGACAACAAGCCAATAAATATTATTATGCTGGGCAAGTGCCGCCAATGAATATTTTAAATCCATTGGCTTGGGCCGAGTTTATTAAAAGTTGGAAACGGGGAGATTACAAGAAAAAGAAAAAATAAACCTATTTCAAAATCGGAAAATAAAGCTTCCGATTTTTTTATGCCAAAAAACAAAAGCTAACAATTGTAAGGTTTACATTTGTGGGATAAAACTTGATTGACATGAAAAATATTTCAGTGATTGGTGCTGGCACAATGGGTAATGGCATTGCACATGTATTTGCACAAAATGGGTTTACTGTAAACTTGGTTGATGTTAGTGCTGCTCAATTGGAAAGAGCCCTTGCTACAATTGGTAAAAATTTGGATAGACAAGTTGCAAAAGGTAGTTTAACCGAAGAACAAAAACAAGCCACTTTAAAAAATTTAACTACTGTAACATCAATTTTTGATGGTGTGAAAAATGCTGATTTAGTGGTTGAAGCAGCTACTGAAAACATTGGTTTAAAATTAGAAATATTTAAAGAGTTAGACCAGTTTGCACCAAAAGGTTGCATTTTGGCAAGTAATACATCATCTATCTCAATAACTAAAATTGCAGCAGTAACTAATCGAGCTGAATTAGTAATTGGTATGCATTTTATGAACCCAGTACCTGTAATGAAACTGGTAGAAATTATTAATGGTTATGCTACTAAAAAAGAAGTTACTGAAACCATTGTTGCAATAAGCAAACAATTGGGTAAAGTACCTTGTGTTGTAAATGATTACCCTGGTTTTATTGCCAATAAAATTTTAATGCCCATGATTAATGAAGCCATCATTAGTTTGTATGAAGGCATTGCTGGTGTTGAAGAAATTGATACCATTATGAAACTGGGCATGGCTCACCCAATGGGCCCTTTGCAATTGGCTGATTTTATTGGTTTGGATGTTTGTTTAAGTATTATGAATGTATTGTACAATGGTTATGGCAATACAAAATATGCTCCTTGTCCGTTATTGGTAAACATGGTTACTGCTGGTAAATTGGGTGTTAAAAGTGGCGAAGGATTTTATACTTACACAGCAGGCAGCAAAGATTTAGTGGTAAGTGAGCGGTTTAAATAGTTGTTTAGTTTGGAGTTATTTAGTTTAGAGTTTAAATAATGTCATAGAAATGATCAGTACATTTGAAAAAAAAGGATTTAAAATTTTTATAGCCAACCCTAAACTAAATAACTCTATAAACAAATTATGTTTTTTATTCTGTCTAAAATACTGTTGTTTTTATTAAATCCCTTTTACTGGATTCTTATTTGTATATTGCTATACTGGAAACTTAAAAAGCCCACTCTAAAGAAACGATTTTTAGTTGCTGCATTAGCCATTTTCTTTGTATTTAGTAACTACTGGGTGTATAGTATTTGCATTAGGGCATGGCAACCAAAAGCTGTGGTAACAAAGCATACACAAAAATATTCACTGGGAATTTTATTGGGAGGAATGACGAATACCGACAGGTATGATCAATCGTTTTTTGCACCAACTTCTGATAGATTTATACAAGCCTGTAAATTGTATCATACAGGTGTAATTGATAAAATTTTAATTAGTGGTGGCGATGGAAGTTTATTACAAAACAAACCCAAAGAAGCCGATTTTTTATACAAGGAGTTTCCTACACAAGGTATTGTTGATACTGCTTTAATTGTAGAAAAATATTCGAAGAATACCTATGAAAGTGCAGTTGCTGCAAAACATTACATTGATTCATTGCACATTAAAGGACCTTATGTACTTATTACTTCTGCTATACACATGCGACGATCAATGGCTACTTTTAAAAAAGCTGGTCTTGACGTAATTGAACACCCAGCTAACTTTGATGAAGTGGATTACAACATTACGTTAGACAATTATTTTGTTCCAAAAATTGGTGTATTGGCCGATTGGCAATATTTTTTAAAAGAAGTAGTTGGGTATTATGTATATAAAATAACGGGGAAGTCATAAGTTATTTAAGTTTCAAAACTTCTACAGTCAACAGTTCTTTAAACTTGTACAACACCTCTTCTAACCTTGCTTTAGGAATACCAATTTTTAATAAACAAAACAATTGTGTTTCCTGATTGATAACAGTACAATTGCATTGCTTAACAATCATCATTACATCGTTCATTTTGGTATAATCGAAATGCAATTCGTAGTTCACTTCAATAGGTTTTTGAATAACTGTTGTGGTTTGTAAACACAGTGCTGCAGCAGTTTTGTAGGCATTAATTAAGCCAGGAACGCCCAATAATGTTCCACCAAAATATCTTACCACTACAATTAAGGTATTGGTAATTTGCTTACTGTCTAGCTGACCAAGAATGGGTCTTCCTGCTGATCCTGAAGGTTCACCATCGTCGCTTACACGAAAATTATTGCCATCTAATCCAATTCTATATGCAAAGCAATGATGCACTGCTTTAGGATGTTCTTTTTTAAGTTCGGCCAAATGCTTTTTAAAATCATCTGCTGTTTCTATAGGAAATGAATATGCAATAAAACGGCTGCCTCTGTCTTTAAATTCAGCGTTAGAAGTTTGTCCAATGGTTAAATAAAAATCAGCTTCGTTACTCATGAGAAATATTCGTGTAATAATCTATCCTGTCGCCAAAAATATGTGTTGAATGTTGAAGTGAGCCTGAAAGTTTTGGAGCTGCAACGCCAGTCTGTACAAATAAATTTGTGTTGGTGATTATTCTGGCTTCATCCCAAATATTTTCATCGATGAAACTTTGCAATAATTGAGCACCGCCTTCAACCAAAATACTTTGTAAATGATGGTTGTAACAGTATTGAAGAATTTGTTGTATAACTGAACTTGCTGAGTGCAATTGAACAAATTCTGTTTCTTGATTGACTTCATTTTTCAATTCATTAAACACAACTGTTTTAACTTCTTGATTAAATAAATGCAGTGTGACTGGAAGTTTCAACTGTTTATCAATTACTAAACGAACAGGATTTTTGCCATAGCCCAATCTATTCGTTAAAGATGGATTGTCTTGTAAAGCTGTATTTGTTCCAACTAAAATAGCAGCTTCTTTGCTACGCCATTGATGCACTAGTTTATTGGTAAACTCATTTGAAATGAGTAATCGTTCCCCTCCTTTGGAGGGGTTAGGGGTGGTTTGACTAATAAACCCATCTGCTGTTTGTGCAAATTTTAAAATGATATATGGACGATGATAGGTGTGAAAAGTGAAAAACCGTTTATTCAATTGCAAACATTCATCTTTCAAAACATCAACCACAACTTCAACTTCAGCTGCTTTTAATTGCTCAATTCCTTTACCATCAACTTCTGCAAAACTATCTCTGCAACCCACCACCACTTTTTTAATTTGCTGCTCAATAATCAAATTACTACAAGGTGGGGTTTTACCAAAATGTGCACAAGGCTCTAATGAAACGTATAATGTAGAATTCGAGATTTGAGATTTCAGATTTTCTGGAACATTTTTGATACAATTCACCTCAGCATGTGCTTTTCCATATTGCATGTGGTAGCCTTCACCAATAATTACACCATCATGCACTAAAATAGAACCCACCATTGGATTTGGAGCCACATTTCCAGCACCCAACTTTGCTAGTTGGATGCATCTTTGCATATATGTTTCGTGGATGTTCAAGATGAATAATTTTTATTACCACAACAAATAAATAACCTATGTGCCTTTGTGTCTATGTGGTGAATATTTTGAAAGCAAAAGTAACTGAAATGCTTTTTACTTTGCAGTAATGACTATTCTGCAGGCATATCATTTTTTGCAACAACAATTATCTAACATTTATGATAATGACGAAGCAAGCAATATTGCTGATTTAGTGACTGAACATATTACTGGCTACAAAAAGCTGGGCCGAATTACACACAAAGATTTGCTATTTGAAGAAAGGCAAATTGAACAACTACATAGCATTACAAAAGATTTGTTGCAACACAAACCTCTGCAATATGTTTTAGGTGAAGCCTGGTTTTATGAGATGAAATTTTACGTGAATGAACATGTGCTAATTCCAAGACCAGAAACAGAAGAATTGGTTGAGCTTGTTACCAGTTACAAGTTGCCAGTTGCCAGTATTTTAGACATTGGCACTGGATCAGGATGCATTCCTATTACCTTAAAAAAGAAGTTGCCCAAAACTGAAATAACTGCTATTGACGTAAGTGCTGATGCATTGGCAGTTGCTAAAAAAAATGCTCTTGACCTTCATGCTGATATTACTTTTAAACAATTAGACTTTTTAAATGAGCAGAGTTGGAATGAATTAGTTACTTACGATGTTATTGTAAGCAATCCTCCTTACATTAAACAAAGTGAAAGTTCAACCATGCACACCAATGTACTTTCATTTGAACCATATATTGCCTTGTTTGTAGAAGATGATGATGCTTTATTATTCTACAGAAAAATTGCTGACTTTAGTAAAACTCATTTGAATACAAATGGAAAAATATTTGTAGAAATTAATGAAGCATTAGGAGCTGAAACTATTACTCTGTTTGAATCGTATGGTTATGAAGCTATTTTAAAAAAAGACATGCAAGGTAAAGACAGAATGATTATTGCATCTTTTAAAAACTAAAATCAGTATTTGATGAAAGACAAAAACCATATTGCCTTTTATGTTGCTGACAAGGTTAACAAGAAAGAGTTGATTGATCAAATACTCAACAAAAAATTATTACAAGAATTTATTGTAATTGAAAATTTAAAGACTGCTGTATTTTCAAAATCTACTTTAGAAGCATTTATAGATGATGAATTAAAACACGACCATTATGCAATACAAATTACAAACAACAGAAACTTAATTTCATTTTCAGATGGAGAACAAAAGAAAGCATTGTTGCAACATATAATAGCTCAAAATCCTGATTGTATCATTTTTGAAAATGTGTTCGACCATTTAGATATTGCATCTCAAGCAAAGCTTGCTGAACAATTGAAAGAAAAGAAAGATGAAATTATTTTCATTCAAATAATAAATAGAAAATCTGATATCTTAGATTTCATAGATTTTGTATTAAGCTTTGATGAAAACAATCAACTTATTCAAATAACGAAAGTTGCCCAGCCCAGTTTTCAATGGAATAAAAACATTACAATTCCTGCCCCACTAAAAAACTATGAAAATATCAACAATACATTGGTTGAGTTTAATGATGTTTCTGTTAGCTATGAAGAAAGATCCATTCTTAAAAACATTAACTGGCAAATAAATAAAGCAGAATTCTGGCAATTAAGAGGCCCAAATGGAAGTGGTAAAAGCACTCTATTATCTATGATTACAGGCGATAACCCTAAAGCCTTTAACCAGAACTTAATATTATTTAGCAAAAAGAAAGGAACTGGTGAAAGCGTTTGGGAAATTAAAGCCAAGATTGGCTATATAAATGCTAAAATGACCCATTATTTTGAAAGAAGAGATACAATTGAAAACATGGTCATTTCTGGATTGAATGATTCAATTGGTTTGTACATTAAACCTAGTGAAATTCAAATTCAATTAGCTCATGAATGGCTTAAACTGATTGGTTTATTTGAGCAATGCAAAAAAGTATTTATTGATTTAAGTGCAGGGCAACAAAGATTGGTAATGATTGCAAGAGCTATGATTAAACATCCTCCACTATTAATTTTAGATGAACCAACAACAGGATTAGATGATCATGACGCAATGGTATTTACAACTTTAGTGAACAAAATAGCAGCAGAAACAAATACAGCAATTATTTATGTATCTCACAGAAAAGAAATTGGATTAGCACCAGATTTTATTTATGAATTATTACCTTCTGAAAATGGTTCTAGAGGAAGCGTTTTGAACCACAAAGCCACAACGACAGAAAATTTCACAACGTTGTGATTTCGATTTGTGTCGTTTTATCGTTATGATTTAAAAATTCATTAGAGAATAAAACTTTGAAGGGTGCCCTGCTAGTCAGCAGGATTTTCAACGACGCCAAGAAAGCTGAAAAAAGTTGCTACAGCTAGCTGATAAAAAAAATTAATTCTTCACATTGGCTACAATCTTAGCTCCAGCTTTTTTAGCTGCTCCCATTACTTTAAAAAATCCACCTGTATATGAAATTGTATCTGCATTAATTACCACAGAAGGTGTATCAATAAAGGCTTTCACCTTATCTACTTCAACTTTAATTACTGAATCTAAAGCTTGTTCCTGTATCCAAACCTGACCTAAATAAATTTTATTTTCCTTATCAATACTTACCATGATATTTTGTTTGGCTTGCGTATCGCTTTTACCTTTTGGATTGTTTACCTTAACCACATTTGGATTAGCCAATGTAGAAACAATTAAAAAGAACAACAATAGAATGAACAAAATATCATTCAATGCACCTGAATGCACATGTGGTTCTTCTCGTAATTTCTTTTTTAAATTCATGTTACTAAGGTTGAAGATGAAAGGCTTAAGGTTTAAGGCACTTTAAACTTTCGAACATTTTATTACTTGGTTGGTTCTT
Source organism: Allobosea thiooxidans (assembly GCA_943368475.1). Taxonomy (GTDB): domain Bacteria; phylum Bacteroidota; class Bacteroidia; order Chitinophagales; family Chitinophagaceae; genus UBA1930. The sequence goes on along the minus strand of CALRLF020000019.1, from coordinate 10,243 downwards.
GTAAAATATCAATAAACTCGGCACTTGCAGCTTCCATTTTATACACGGTTTTATCAATTTGTGTACTTAAAAAACTGTGGGCTATGTACGCAATTAAACCAACAATTAAACCTGTACCACTGGTAACCATTTTCACATAAATACCACCCGCAATGGTATTTAATTCGAACCCACTATTGTTAATGTTGTAAAACAATTGAATCATACCAACAATGGTTCCTAAGAAACCAAACATGGGAGCAATACCTGCAATAAGAGAAAGAATAGAAATATTTCGTTCCATTTTATACACTTCTAACTTGCCTACATTTTCCATACTTTTCTCAATTGCATCAATTGGTTTACCTACACGTTGCAATCCTTTATCAATCATTTTAGCAACAGGGTTATTGGTATTTTTTGCAAGGCTACGTGCAGCCGAAATATTTCCAGTAATAATGTTATCACGAATGATGCTCATGAAATTATCTTCAATTCTGCCAGCTTTGCGAATGGCAATAAAGCGTTCTACAAATACAAAAATGCTAGCTGCAAAAAGTAGGTATAATGGATACATAATCCACCCACCCTTACTCAGCAAATCAATCATCGAGATTTTTTCAGCAACAATATTGGTCGCTGCTTGCGTTTTGTTTAGAGTATCTACAATGTTGCCTGCTGCCTGCAATAAATAAAACATAGGTTTATAATTTGAAGTGTAGCTAAAGTAATCACTTGTACAAAAGAACAGTAAGCTTGTGAATAAAATTGCAAGGCTATTCTTTTTTGTGAAAGCTTTTGCACATTAAAAAGCCTGTTACAGCTAATAGTAACAGGCTTTTGTACAAAATCTTTGAAGATAGTTTTAAGAACGCTCTTTCATTTTCATCATTCCCATAATTTGTTTCATGGTTTTATCCATGCCCTCACTGCTACCATCTAAGAAAATTACATTGCCTTTTCCATATTCAGCAAAGTTTTTAATGGCTTCAGTCCACATACTAAACAAAATCACATTGGTATCTAAATTGGCTTCTTTCATCTGCTCAGCGGCTTGCGTCATACCACGTGCAACTTCCTCTCTAAATAAGGCCACACCTTGTCCACGTAAACGAGCAGCTTCTTTCTCAGCTTCAGCCGAAATTTTTATAGCATTACCTTCTGCTTCAGCAGCTTTGGTTTTGGTAATTAATAAAGCCTGACCCTCATTTTCAGCAGCAGCTTTTAAGTTGTTACTAGCAACCACTTTACTCATACTATCCATTACAGCCTGATCGAATGTGATATCGTTAATCTGTAAATCCTGTAAATGATAACCCCATTCCTCTAAGCTGTGGTCTATTTGTTCTTTCACATAATCAACAATTTCACGGCGTGCCGTTAAAATTTCTGCTTGTTTTTTGGTAGCTACAAATGCACGTATCGAACCTTCAACAGTTCTAATCAATGCCTGCATTAAATCTTTATCGCTGATAAATTTAAAAGCTACTTTTTTAATGGTTTCCTCATCGCTGTTTTGCACACTGTACAACAACATGCTTTTAAAATAAACATTTGCCTGATCTATCGTTACTGCCTGAAACTCGAGTTCCACACTCCTATTTTGAATGCTCACTCTTTTATAAATGGCTTCAACAATAGGGATTTTAAAACGCAAACCGGGCATTAAAATGCGTTGATACTTACCAAACATGGTAATTACGGTAATCGTTCCCTGATTAACAGTAACCAGTCCACTAAAAATGATAAAAACAATCAATAAAATTGGCCATAAGCCTAATAAACTGCCCATAGTTATAAAATTTTGTACAAGGTAAGTAATCAAAAACGATTAGTTATTACAATTGATGAAATATTTTTTTGAACCCAGCTTTTAGTCCATTTTTCAGCTTTCTTGGCGTCGTTGAAAATTCTGCTGACTAGCAGGGCACCTTTCAACGCTTTGTACTTTACTGAACCTAAGCAAAATTGTTAGATATTGCAGCCCAAATTAACCAACATGAATATTGTTAAAACATATAGAATACTTACTTACATATTATTGCCTTTTGGTGGGTTATTTGCACTAAATGCAATCAACAGCTTAATGGTAGCATTTAGTAATCCACTCTTATTGTTCACCACATTTTTATTGGCAGGTGTACCAATATATATTTTTACTAGTAGCAAATTTCTATTTTCTGGCATACAAAAAGCAAGGCCTTGTGGTAGCAAGTTAAAAGAATGGATTAAAGCCAACGCCATTGTAAGCATTTTATTTGCTGCATTAATGTTTTTAGCATCGTTGGGTGCAATAATGGTTATTCAAAATCCATCAATCATTGGCCAAGCAATGCAACAAATGAATGCACAGCAAAAAGAAGTAATGACGCAAATGACTCCCAAACAAATGGAGCAATTTTTAAAAATTGTTGTTGCCATCATGCTTCCATTCAGTATCATTTTAGTCATTCACATTATTCTCAGTTTCAGATTACTAAAGATTTATCATTACGTGTTTGATAAAGATTAAAATTGCTTTTACCTTTCCTGCATGAATAATTTTATTCCTCTTGCTGAACGTTTACGACCCAATACATTAGATGAATTAATTGGTCAACAACATTTAACAGGCAAGGGCAGTATTTTAAGAAATGCAATTGAGCAAGGCAAAATACCATCCATGATTTTGTGGGGGCCACCAGGCGTTGGTAAAACAACAATTGCCAATATTATTGCTCATACTTTGTCAGTTCCTTATTTTCAACTAAGTGCAATCAGCAGTGGTGTAAAAGATGTTCGAGAAGTAATTGAACAAGCCAAACAAACTGCACAGGCTATATTGTTTATTGATGAAATTCACCGTTTCAATAAAGGTCAACAAGATGCTTTATTAGGAGCAGTAGAAAAAGGTACCATCACATTAATTGGAGCAACAACCGAAAATCCTTCTTTCGAAGTAAATAGTGCATTGCTTAGTCGTTCACAGGTATATGTTTTAAAGGCTTTGAATGAAAGCGATTTAATTGAATTATTGCATCATGCCATTACAAAAGATGAATTATTATCAAAACAAAAAATAGAGTTAAAAGAAACTGCTGCATTAATTAATATCAGTGGTGGCGATGCCAGAAAATTATTAAATCTGCTTGAACTTGTTGTAACATCAACCAATAAAAACGAAATAGTCATAACTGATAACTTGGTAATGCAAGTTGCTCAACAAAAAATTGCGTTGTACGATAAACAAGGAGAGCAACATTATGATATTATTTCTGCTTTTATCAAAAGCATGAGAGGTAGCGACCCCAATGGAGCAGTTTACTGGTTAGCAAGAATGATTGAAGGCGGAGAAGATGTAAAATTTATTGCACGTCGTATGCTCATTTTTGCAAGTGAAGATATTGGCAACGCCAATGCCAATGCACTTTTGTTAGCCAATGCAACTTTTGATGCTGTTAGTAAAATTGGTTATCCTGAAAGCAGAATTATATTGAGCCAATGTGCCACTTACCTTGCGTCATCCCCTAAAAGTAATGCAGCTTATGAAGCTATTGGAAAAGCACTGCAAGCAGTAAGCCAGTTAGGTGATTTGCCAGTGCCATTGCACATTCGAAATGCACCAACCAAGTTAATGAAGGATTTGGACTATGGCAAAAATTATCAGTATTCTCACCTTGGTGAAAATAATTTTATAGAACAAGAATACCTGCCTGATAAAATTGCTGGTACAAAGTTTTACGAACCTAGTAATAATGCCAGAGAAAATGAATTAAGAAAGTTTTTAAAAGATAGATGGAAAGAAAAATACAACTATTAAAATATGCAATCAACCAACACACACTTACAAAAAGATTTGTTGACTGAAATTCCAGCTGGAAAAGTTTATACTACCCAACAAATAATTATTGGAACATTTCTAGGGGGCTTATTAACTGCTGCAATTATGCTAACAGCCAATTTTAAACTAATTGGCAAAACCCATGCTATCAAAACAACTTGGGTTCTTTCAATTCTATTTTTTATATTGTTAATAGCTACAGCGTTTATCCCTGAGCTGGATAAAATTCCTAATATTCTTTATTCATTTTTAAGTACAGCGTTTGTAGCATTTTTGTGCAATCGCTTTCAGGAAAAAGAGATTAAAATGCATATGGAAAATGGAGGAGCAAAACATACCACAGGTAAAGTTGCAGGAGTAATTCTTTTAGGTTTATCCATATTTGTATTGCTCGCCCTAGCTGCATTTGCTTTGCAAGATATTGTTACGTTAATTACATAATCAAAAGAGATTTTAGCTAATTTTCAATAGCAAATAAATTGATTGATTCCAATACATTAATTGGTTATTTTTGTTTCATCATCGCCTGCTTTCTCTTTGTAAAAGAATGAATAATTATGTTATTCGTTTGCAAATAATTCTTTATCATTTTATTAAAATTCATTATGAAAAAGCTAGGCTTAGTAGTTTTCTGTTTATTGATTACATCATTCGTTTTTAGTCAAACAAAAAAAACGGAAGCATCTTTATCAAAATCTGATAATGTTAAACTAGACTTTACCATTTTATCTAAACACAAGAAAAAACTTGCTGCAAACGATGCACAAATGACGCAAGCCTATCAGCAGCTAATTATAAAAGCTGATAAGCTTCTTAATTACAAACCTGTAAGTGTAATGCAAAAAACTGCCACACCACCAAGTGGCAACAAGCATGATTATATGAGCATTGGACCATACTGGTGGCCAGACCAAGCCAAACCAAATGGCTTACCATATATAAGAAAAGATGGTGAAGTAAACCCTGAAGTACATGACTATCCTGATAAAGAAAACATGCCAAAGCTTTGTGAACATGTACAAACTTTATCGCTTGCCTATTTTTACTCGAACAATGAAAAATACGCACAACATGCCAGCAAACTTTTAGAAGTTTGGTTTTTAGATAGTGCCACCAAAATGAACCCCAATCTTAATTTTGGACAAGCCATTAAAGGAAAAATTGATGGCAGGGCCGAAGGCATTATTGATACCCGTCATTTTATATTTGCTATTGATGGAGCAGCATTACTAAAGACTTCGAAATACTGGACAACAGCCAATCAAACAAAATTAAAACAATGGTTTGTTGAATTTTTAAACTGGTTGAATACAAGTGAAATAGGTAAAGATGAATTGAGTGCAAAAAACAATCATGGTATTTGGTACGATGCACAAACTTTAGCGATGGCTTTATATACTGGCAATGCTTCAATGGCCGATGAAATTGTTGTAAGAGCTGCAAACAGATTAGACAAACAAATGAATGAAGAAGGTTTTTTCCCTTATGAATTAGAGAGAAATACTTCTTTAAATTACTCTACTTTTATAATGAATGCATTTGTTATTATAGCACAACTTTCAGAGCAAACCAATCATAATCTTTGGGCATTTAAAACAAAATCAGGCAAAACACTTTCTGATGCTGTAAATGCTATTTTACCTTATATAACAAAAGAAAAAGAATGGACTTTGGGCAAACAAATAAAACCCTACAGTGGTAAAGATGCGTTTGCCATTTTACTACATTCAAGTAGAAAATTAAATTGCTCTACATGTAAAGAGAAAGTTATAAAACAAGTAGCAGGCACCCCATTATTAGGTTTGTATTAACTTCAATTAACGGAACCAAATTGGGCCAACTTCACTTATTGAAAGCACACTGTATTTACGCTTTTTAATTTCATTCAGTATTGTTGGTTCAATCCAATTGGCACCAACACCAATATTATCACCTAATGGAGACTTTGCTTCTGATGAAGCAACAATTATTCCATTGGCATCTTTAATCCAATCGAAACCATCACGTTTAAAACCTTTATAATTTAACAATTCAAATCCATTAATTTTTTTAGATAAGTTTTGTCCAGTAATTCTGTTATTTATAATTGTTAAATGGGCAGGCTTTGTAAGCTCTTCATAAACCTCACCTCCTTGTCCATTTTCATCTAACATAAAATTATGTTTAATTAGAATTGTATCAGGTTGTAGCGTCATTCCTTCTCTTTTAGAAAATGCTCCAATCCTGATATTAGGCAAAATATTATTTACGAAAATGTTATTTACAATAACTGCTCTTCGTACCTGGAAATAACCATTAATGGGTGTGTTCACTAATCCATTTACAATTGTAACAGGACTACGAAATGGATTATTGGGAGAACCATTTAAGTGATAGAAATAATTATTTATAGCAACATGCCCTTCACCTATAAAACGAACACCATAAGATTTTTCTTTTTCAGCACCATCGAAAAAATTGCCATCTACTAAACAGTCATTGCCATGACGTAAAGTCAATCCCCCATCATTGTTTACAAATGTGTTATGTAAATACGAGTTGTGACAAGATTTATTGGATATGATTTCTATTTCTCCATCACATTTTTCAAATCTGTTTAAAGCCACAACACAATGAGCTGCTGTAAAAGATGTTTTACTATCGCCAATACGAATACTTTCTAAACCATTATCTACATCTGGTACATTTTGTCTATTTAAAAAATAATTATAGCTAATTGTGTGATGAGCTTCGGTTAAACCATCTAACCATACTGTGAGTGTGGCACCCCTATTAAACTTGTCCTTGAATAAACAATTGGTAACTGTATTATAAATTCCAAAAACAGAAACCCACTTATTGTCTGTATTTAAATCAATAGTATTGTAACCAACAATACTGCAATTTTTAAGTGTACTATGATTAGCTAAATCTTTACCATTTTTAAATTCTACTATACTTTTTGAGCCTAAATCTTTACCACCATTTTGCCAAATAAACCCTTCAACTCTATTATTCTCTCCTCCAACACTTAAAGTAGAGTTGCCTTCGAAAAAAACTTTACCCAAATTTTCAGCAACAAAACTGATGTTGTGATTGGTAAATTTGACAACTGCATTTTTATAAACGCCATCTTTTAAAATAACCTTATTATAATTCTTTGTACTGTTTAATACTTTGTTTGCTTCTTCAATAGACGAAACAGTAATATCAGCAGCAAATACATGCGTAGCAGTGAAAGAAAAGAAAAATACGAGTAGCTTATTCATGTAGGTTATTTTAAAAAAGACTATTTACTTGGTTTTATCAAAGCTGAATAACATTATACAGTACAAGGGTGCCCTGCTGTTCAGCAGGATTTGCAATAACACAACAAATGCAGAGCTATTTGCAACTATTGGCTACAAAAATCCACCCATCTAAGGATGGGAAGATTTTTCTAAGAAAACCAAGTTCCTCCATTAATATCAATATTTGTACCTGTAATAAAACTGCTTTCGTCACTTGCCAAATAAGCTACTAAATCTGCAACCTCTTTTGCGTCACCCTGCCTGCGAAGAGGTGTTCCATTAGCAACAGCTGTTCTTACTTCTGGCTTGGTAAATGTATCGTGAAAAGTGGTTGCAATCATACCAGGATCAACAGCATTTACACGAATACCTTGTGGACCAAGTTCTTTAGCCATACCTCTTGTAAAGGTTGCAACAGCACCTTTACCTGTTGCATAAGCACTTGCACCAAAGCCTCCACCATCACGACCAGCCTGAGAAGAAAAGTTAACAATAGCAGCGCCAGCAGGCATAAAAGGCACTACATATTTAGTTGTAAGAAACACCGATTTTACATTTACATTCATTACAAAATCCCAAAACTCTTCGTCCATATCAGCAATCAGTTTTCTTGCTACTAAACCACCTGCAACATTTACTAAAATGTGAATTTCGTTACCAAACGCTTTTTGTGTTTCAGCTACTAGCTTAGCTACATCTGAAGATTTTGTAACATCTGCCTGAACAGCAACAGCCTCACCACCATTGACTTTGATTAAATGAATAGTTTCATCCGCTTGTGTAGGATTGCTTAAATAATTTACAACCACTTTTGCACCTTCGCTTGCTAGTTTCAGTGAGACTGCTTTTCCAATATCTCTTGCACCACCTGTAACAATGGCCACTTTTCCTTTAAATTTCATAACTGTATTTTTTAAGATAATTGATTCTTTTTTGATGTAATAAATGTGATACAAATCCATGCCAATGGAACCATAACAGCAGCCAATACAAAAAATGAAGTGTAACTAGTTTTGGTAATTACAGGTACAGCTAATGTTGTTACCAATGTGCCTAATACAGCTGACGTACCTCCCATTCCAGCAACAGTACCTACATTTTTGCCATTAAAATAATCACTAGGTAATGTTTGAATATTGCCAATAATAAATTGAAACCCAAATAAGGTTGCACTAATTAAAGCAATGGCAATATTTACATGTTCTTTTAAATGTTCTAAGTAAAACACAATAGCAGCTAGTGCTGCAAGCATGATTATGCTACCAATTGTAATGGCTTTTTTTCTTGCTATTACTGCCGATACACCTTTACGAATTTGTTGAGATGCATAATAACCACCAGCCAAGCTACCTAGTGCTGCAAACAAATAAGGAACCCATGCAAATGCACCAACCTGTTTAATATCGAAAGAGAATTGTTCTTTTAAAAAAGTAGGTAACCAAGTTACAAACAACCACCAAACTGGATCGATAAATAAACGTGCAGTAATAATGCCCCAAGTATTTCTAAATTGTAAAAGCTCTTTCCAAGTATATACTTTAGCTTCAACCGTTGAGGTTCTTTTATCAGTTGAACAATCTAAAATATGATCTTGTTCTTCTTTGGTAATCCAAGGATGTTTATCGGGTGTATTTTTATTAATGATTAGCCAGGGGATAATCCACACCAATCCCAATAAAGCTATTCCTGCAAAAGTACCTTTCCAGCCAAAAGCCAAATATAAAGCTGCTATAAAAGGAGCAGCTACAACACCACCTAAACTAGCACCAGCACCAAAAATACCTTGAGCAATTCCACGTTCTTTTGCAGGAAACCATTCAGCATTACTTTTGGTTGCACCTGGCCAATTGCCTGCCTCAAAAAAACCTAAGCAAAATCTGAAAATACTAAACGACATTAATGTTTTTGCAATGGCATGTAAAGCAATTGATGCACTCCATCCTGCAATAGAAATTACAAAGCCCAATCTTGTGCCAATAGTATCCATTAATTTGCCAGTAAAAGTTTGACCTAATGCATAAGCTATCATAAAGAAAGTGGTAATATAAGCCAATGCCTGCTTGCTTTCGGTATCAGCAATACCAAAATCTTTATAGATATAAGGCCACATGATATTGATAGCACTCCTATCGATATAATTAATAATTGTAGCAATACCAATTAAGGTAATAATCCACCAACGAAGGCCTTTAATTTTCATAATAAATAATTTAGTAACTCAGCTCAATATTTGTAATTCCTTTCGCAGAATTATCTACCTGATTATTGCTATACACTTTATTACCAATTGTTTTTCCTTTGCTACTTGTAGGTGTTATGTTGATTGCAAACCCATTGGTATTAATAATAGAGATATTATTTTTAAATACGTTGTAGCAACCCCAACCATTTACTGCACAATGCACTTGATAACCATCCTTTAAAACGGTGCCTGTTGGGTTATAGCCTGAATTGTTTTCAATTAAACAATAATTGCCTTTTACATCCATCCAACTATCTCCACTATTGGCTCCTGTAATTCCTGCTGAGTTAAATGTATTTGCTCGAATAATGGTACCAGTTGTTCCTTCCTTTACGTCAATACATTCTGCTGTACAGTTTGGTCCAATTGTATTTTTTTCAATAATATTCGAATCGCATTTATCTTCTATCCCATCTGAACTTTTAGCCCAGTTACTTACTGCAGTTCCAACATAAATTCCTTCACCATAATCAGGTGTTTTTAAACCTGTATTAAACACTTCACTATTTTGTATGATATTGTGTTTGGAGAATCGTCTTAAATGAATACCCTCTTCACCAATATCAAATACTTTAACACTATCAATAATATTATGATTCGCTTCATCAGTCATAATTCCTTTCAATCCATTCTTAATGCTTATTCCTTTAATAATCCAATAATTAACTTTGAGATGCAATACATAGCCTATGCTAATTGTACCACCATCTAAAATTGCATTTCTGCTTCCTTTAAGAATTACAGGATTGTTTGAAGTTCCACTTACGTCGTTATTAATGCTGAAGTTGCCAATATAAATTCCATCTGTTAGTATAATTTCATCACCAGGTTTTGCACTAATTAATGCATTCTTTAGTTGAACTGACGAAGCTACTTTAATTATTCTTTTATTGCTTTGACCAACAGTTGAAGTTGCACTTTTTATGCTGCTAT
>CALRLF020000018.1:0-60291 GCA_943368475.1 Allobosea thiooxidans | reverse complement strand
AAATTTTTAAGTGTTTATGGTAACTAAAAAAAGGAGCAATTAATATTGCTCCTTTTTTTATAAATACATTTATAGTTTCTTTTTATAAATAGGAACAGTACTACAAGGCTCTCCATACATAATACTTTTTACAACTGGTCTTAATTTATTGGTAATAGCTACATAAGCCATTTCAGGAATTGCAATATCACCACACCCTTTAATTACTACACGTTGATCAGTGTAATCTTCAGCACTGATTTGTTCATTTATATTTTTTTGCAGGAGTTGTTCTATTAATTGTTGTTCATTTCCAATAGTAACAAAATTTGCAACCGGTTGCAAATAACTTGCAACCAACATATAAGCCCACATGGGTATTATTGCATCTGCAGTGCAAGTTATCCCAACGTTTGTTTTATCATAAAGCGACCAATCAAAAGCTAGCAATGCAGCTCTAAAATCTTTCTCTTTTAAAATTAAACCCATAAATAAATATTCTTTTAAATCGAATATTTTAATTGGCTCTTTTGGATAATAGTTTTCTAAGTCAACACTAAGAATCCCACTTTCGGCCACTTTATTTATAAAAATTTCAGCCATAACAATTAATTAAAAATGTAAAACTACAGCATAAAGTAAAAGTATGCTTTCGTATTGCGTAAAAGAAAAAGCCCAACACAATGTGTTGGGCTTTAGCATATAATTTTTATTCTACTAAAAGAATTTAAAACGATTGTCTTTAATTGTTGCTGCACTACGTAAAGCATTGGAGCTTCTATAAACAGCCTGCTTTTGTGATTGTAACAATTGTTGTCTAATTGCCTCAGTATCTTGTGGGGTTGCTCTTGCACCAATTGTTTCTACTTTTATAGCAATAACACCAGCGTTTCCTGCTATTGGAGTAGAGACTTTACCACTTAACTCTTTATTAAATGCTGAACCAGTAACTTTAAGATCGTACCCTAAACCTTGAATAGAAGGATTAGCAAAACTTATGCTGTCGGCTCTTTGAACTTGTGTTCCTGCAGAAGATGCATATTCTTGTAAAGAACTTCCTTTAAACTTTGTATCAATAATTTGTTTTGCCTTTTTCTCATTTCTTACAAATGGCTCAACTTGTGGACGAGCTGATGCTGCGTTAGCCAATCCTTTTTTATTTACGTTCGTAATAATTGCAACAACATATTTATCACCCACTTCTGTTGGTTCACTTACATCATTAACATCATGCTCATAAACCCAACGTACTAAACCACGAGTATTTGCCTGACCAAAATTGGCAATACTAAAATCGCTTTCTTTAATTTCTTGGCTAAACTGAATTTGTTTATTCATTTTAGTTGCAGTTTCATCAAACTGTTTTTTATTTTTCACACTAGCAGCAAATTGCAGTGCAGCAGTACTTGCAGCATTTACAGTTTCGTTACTTGCACTGATTGTTTTAGCCAAATAAGCTACATTAACAGCTTCTCCAAAATTCTTTTGGCTAATGACTTCTATATAGTGAAATCCAGCATACTTGTCGTTCTCAACTTTTACAACTTTTTTATCGCCTACTTTACCATAAAAAATAGCTTCAGCAAATTCCTTGCTTATTCCGCTAAACTGTTGTAATGTAAAATCGTATTCACCTTTTGTTCCTTTGCTCCCACCATCATCACTATACTTTTGAACTAAAGCATTAAAATCAGCACCAGCAGTTTTAGCTAAAACTTCTACACTATCAATTCTTTTTTTAGCGGCACTATCAGCTAAAACAGGATTTCTGTTATCTTCTGTTTTTACCAATATGTGTCTTACTTTAACGCTATCTGGTAATGTTCTCTTACCAATCATTTTAGCAATTACATAATTGTTGGCATCTAAGTATGGCCCAAAAGTTTTACCATCTGCCAATGCTTTAATACTATCGGCATTTGGCATTTTCATAGCACTTTTCAAAACATAACCATCTTGATAAGGCATTTCACTACCAACACGAGATAAATATGCTTTTACATCTACAGTAGATGCAAATTCATTTTTTAAACTACTGATTTGGTTTAATGTATTTAAAGAATCAGTACCAACTGGAGTAGCATCAAAACTCACAAAAGAGAAAATTCTTGATTCTTCTTTCTTTTCAAAACCACTTGGATGTTTTTTTACATAAGCCATTACTTCATCATCAGATACTTTTATTGTACTATCTGCTATGGTTGCATAAGGTACATAAACGTAAGATATATTGGCAATAGCAGTATTCTCAGCTTTTTGTTTTTCTACCAACCAACTAGGTACATAAGCAGCACCTTGTAACAAATTTTGGTATTTTGTACTCAAAGCTTGTTGTTTACTAGGCTCAATTACACCTTCAATTACACCTTGTAATTGTTGATCGTTTTTAGATTTTTTTAGTTGAGCAAAAGCCTGACGTGCAGCATCGGCTTTAAATTGACCATTCTCATCTACAAACTGAGGCTCACGAGCCAATAGAGATTGTGGCCCAAATAAAATATCTGATAACTCTTTTCCTGTTACTTGTAAACCCAATTTCTCTGCTTCTTGATTTAAAATAATTCTATCAACTTCCATATTCCACAATTGGCCAATTACATTATTTCTGTCTTGACCATTTTGAGAATACATGGTAACTTTTTTCTCAAAATCTTCTCGGTTAATAGCAACACCATTTACCTTTCCTAATGTAGAAGAATTACCAAACATACTTCCTCCACGACTACCCATACCATCTTGTAAAATAAAGGCAATCAATGCCAGAGCGATTACGGCAAATACAATCCACGCTCCTCTATCACGAATACTTTGAATAACAGACATAATATTATATGTATTAAATTTTAAGGAAGGCAAAAATAGGGGAATATAGTTATTGAACAAATTGTGGAAAAACATTCTAAAACCGCTTTGGGCTTGAATTATAGAAAGCCTATCTACACCGTCGATAAAAAGCATAAATAAACTTATACAGAAGACCTTGTGAATAACAACTAAAACTGGTGTATAAATGCAGTTTTTCAAAAATTCATTTGTGGATGCTGGTAGAATAAGTTGTACCCTTTTTTCACATTTTGCTAATTCACTCAACTACTACACTTTTTACTGTCTGTTTCTTAACAGTGTATAACCTGTGATTTAAGCATTGTGTATTAAATGGATTTCACAAATCAACAAATGTTAAAAAATCTATCAAACTTAGGTTCCACTTATAAACTCAATTGTGAATGAACTGTTAGTTAAAGTGAATAACCACTAACTATATTAACTTCGCCACCTGTGCGTAACTAAGTTATCACGATATACACACTCATAATAATAGTAGTGGTTTATATAAATATGTATTATTAAATACTATTACAATGGATATTAACATAGCAAAACAGCAAGTTTTAGCAAAAGGATTTTTAGATATTGAAGTACCTGCAACAATCGATTTATTTGCAGAAATAGAAAAATTAAAAAAAGAAAAAAATATTGTGCTGCTGGCACATTATTACCAAGAACCCGATATTCAGGATGTGGCCGATTATATTGGGGATAGTTTGGGTCTTGCACAGGCAGCAGCTAAAACCAATGCCGATATTATTGTTTTTGCAGGCGTACACTTTATGGCTGAGACTGCCAAAATTTTAAATCCAACCAAAAAAGTATTGTTGCCCGATTTAAAAGCAGGATGTTCGTTGGCCGATAGTGCCCCTGCTCCATTATTTAAAGCATTTAAAGAAAAGCATCCCAATCATTTAGTGGTAAGCTACATTAATTGCACAGCCGAAATAAAAGCATTGAGCGATATTATTTGCACCAGTGGTAATGCCGAAAAAATTATTGAAAGTATTCCTGCCTATCAGCCCATCATTTTTGCACCAGATAAAAATTTGGGAGCATACCTCAATAAAAAAACGGGTCGTAATATGGTTTTGTGGAATGGAGCATGTATGGTACACGAAATTTTTAGCTTAGAAAAAATTATCAAACTAAAAATTCGCCACCCGCAAGCAAAATTTATAGCTCACCCAGAATGTGAAGAAGCCATTTTAAACATTGCCGATTTTGTGGGCAGCACCACTCAATTGCTTAAATATGCACAGCAAAACGAAGCCGAACAATTTATTGTAGCTACCGAAACAGGTATTTTACACCAAATGCAGCTTAGCTGCCCAAATAAGACCTTTATACCAGCACCACCCAATAACTCCTGTGCTTGTAACGATTGTCCACACATGAAGCTAAATACCCTCGAAAAACTGTATTTGTGCATGAAGTATGAGACTCCTGAAATAGAAATGGAAGAAAATTTGCGTTTAGCAGCCTTAAAACCCATGCAACGAATGATGGAAATAAGTAAAGCAGCAGGATTAATTGGTTAATTAATTTAAGCCAATAATTTGCATAACTTTTAATAAACTGTATAGTTGGATTATTTATTCTGAGAAAAACCGAAGAAAATCCCATGCCAATGAACTGTGCCATTTCTAATTGACTTAACATTTATATTATTTTAAATTCCTGCATTTAGGTATGCTTTTGAAGAACGTAGATTATCTTGTGCAACATCGGAGATTGCTTAATAGAGTTTTATAAAGATTAAAAAGTATGAAAAAAATTACCCTGTTTTTAGTAGCAATGCTTCTTTGTGGCATTTCATTTTCTCAAAATAATACACCTAAAAAACTAGTTTTAGATAGTACCCAAAAAGTTTTTGAATTGCCTGCAGCTTGCGGTACTTGCATGTTTAAAATGAAAGGCAAAGGTTGTATATTGGCTGTTGAGTATAACAAGCAATATTATTTTGTTACAGGCACCAGTATTGATGATCATGGAGATGCACATGCCAAAGAGGGGTTTTGTAATGCTATTAGAAAAGCCAAAGTGCAAGGTGTAGTAAAAGATGAAAAATTTGCGGTAACTTATTTTGAATTGGTGAAACCTAAGGAGTAAAATGAGATTTTTATTACCACATAGGCACATAGAAAAAAAAGAAGAAACGAGACATATCTAAAATAATTATTGATGTTTAATTGATGAGCTGATGTTTTGTTGTAGATGGGCTGCGGATTGAAGTGGTAGCTGGCCGACGAAGGAGGACACTACAAACGTAAAGCCCCAACCGCTGTTGATTTTTGTACTACAGCCCATAGCCCCTAAATTGCAAATCCTTATTTTTGAAGCCTAAATATTTTTACATGAGTAAACATGCATACGTTTTTCCTGGACAAGGTTCGCAGTTTAGTGGAATGGGAAAAAACTTATACGAAACCAATACACTTGCTAAAGATTTATTTGAGCAAGCAAACGATATTTTAGGTTTTAGAATCAGTGATGTTCTTTTTGGTGGTACTGATGAAGAATTGAAGCAAACCAATGTTACACAGCCTGCTGTTTTTTTGCACAGTGTAATTGCATTTAAAACGTTGAGTGATGCAAAACCTGATATTGTTGCAGGACATTCGTTGGGTGAATTTTCGGCATTGGTTGCAAACAATACATTGAGTTTTGAAGATGCTTTAAAACTGGTTAGCATTCGTGCAAATGCCATGCAAAAAGCTTGTGAAATTAATCCTAGTACAATGGCTGCAGTATTGGCTTTGGCAGACGATAAAGTAGAAGCAATTTGTGCTGCAATACAAGCCGAAACTGGCGAAATTGTTGTACCAGCAAATTATAATTGTCCTGGGCAATTGGTAATTAGTGGAAGTATTAAAGGCATTGAAATTGCTTGTGAGCAAATGAAAGCTGCTGGGGCAAAACGTGCATTGGTATTACCTGTTGGTGGTGCATTTCACAGCCCATTAATGAACCCTGCAAAAGAAGAATTGGCGGCTGCAATTGAAGCGACGAATTTCAATTCACCTGCTTGTCCTGTGTACCAAAATGTAGTGGCTGCTGCTGTTAGCGATGCTGCATCCATTAAACAAAACTTAATTGCACAATTAACTGGTGCTGTTCGCTGGACACAAAGTGTGCAAGCAATGGTGGCTGATGGTGCAACACATTTTACAGAAGTTGGTCCAGGAAAAGTATTACAAGGATTGGTGCAAAAAATACATAAAGAAACTGTGGTAGATGGGGTGAGTTAGGAAGAAGCTATTAGTAATTAGCCATTAGCTGTTAGCATTAATGTACTGCTAATACCTAATGGCTATAAGCTAAAGGCTAATACTACAATTAAACCATTCTCCATCGAAACTGGCATTGTACTTTTTATAAAAATTAATAGCAGGTTCATTCCATTCTAATACTTGCCAAACAATAGCGTTGAATTTTTTTGCTTTGGCTTCTTCAATTAATCTATCGAATAATAGTTTGCCAATTCCTTTGCCTCTTGCTTGTTCGGTAACTAAAAAATCTTCTAAGTACATGCGTTGTCCTTTCCAGGTGCTGTAACGAATATAGTATAAAGTGAAGCCGAGAATAACCCCATCTTCATCAGCTACAAAGCCCCACCACACTGGATTCTCACCAAAACCACTTGCTTCAAAATGTTCTACTGTAACCGTTACTTCATTGGGTGCTTTTTCGTAAACAGCTAGTTCGTGAATTAATTCTAGTAAACGTTTACAATCTTTACGTTCAGCATGTCTTATATGTACCATAATTAAAATTCGTTTTGTAGAATATGCAACACGTTTTCGGCACAGCCAAAACTTAGTGTGTAGCCGCTGCCTCCATGTCCATAATTGTGAATAATGTTTCCTTCTTTTTCTAATCGAACATCGGATCTAAAAGGTCTTAATCCTGCCCAACTGCCCATTACTTTTTGTTGTTCTAATACAGGAAAAATAGAATAAGCATTGTGTAATAAACGTTCAATGGTTGTTGCTTCTGTGGTTGCTGTTTCGATACCTTCTTCATACGTTCCACCAACAATAATGGCATCTTTTCTAGGAACGATATAAGTGGGTAATTCGTTGTCTAAAAAAATGGTTTGTTGTTGAATTGGAGCCAACAAAGCAACCTGACCTCTTATTGGAATTACACTTACGTCGTTACATAAAGCTCTTGCACCCAATGCTGTGCAGTTAACAACCACATCAAAATTTGTAGCAAATGTGTTTAGGTTTTGAATATGCTGTTCTACAAATTCAACACCTTTTTCTTTAAGTTGATTTTGTAAGTAAGGTAAAAAGATTTGTGTTTCAATTAATGGAACGATTGCTTCGTACCCTTTTGCATAACCAGCAGGCAATTCTTCTGTATGCATTAATCGGTAAGAATCTTTGGGCATAAATTCGTGCCAAGTCGTTTCAGTTTCTTGCACACCATGTCGTAAAGCCTTGATTAGCTTTTGCATGCTAATACCAGTTGCACTATTTTGAGACAGCTGCTTAAAATAGGCATACGATTTTTGACACCAGCCAATGCCACGTTTATCGTTTCGAACATGATACGGAAACCAAAATGCAGCAGCTTTATTAGAAACCAGATTAGGGGAAAATGCATTGGCAAATATTTGTACATTATAACCAGCATTAACCAATGTATAAGCTGTTGATAAACCACTGATACCGGCACCTATAATAGCAATTTTATTATTCATGCAATTGACCTATAAAATGAATTGTTGTTTTACTTTTTGATAGCTTTAAAATTACCATTGGGTTGCATAAAAGTTAAAGACTTTGTTTCGTTTTTTTCATTCACTTCAAATTGAACATAGTAACCAGCAATTACTTTTAGTGCAAATTTGTTTTTATCTACAGGAATCAGTTCATAATCAGGTTGACCTGGAACCAACACGTACAATGTTTTTTCATCTTTAATATACACTGTAATTGTTGTACCACTTAGTTCATATTCGCCAACATATTTTTTTAATTCGTCGGATTTTATGGCTTTGGGTTTAGGAGATTTTGTAAAACGAACTGGATCTAATCCAGCTTCTTCCTGCATGGTAACTTCGGCCACATCACCAGCTTCATTTAAATAAAAGGGTATTTTAAATGGTGGGTTATCTGTTGTATCTAATGGCTCTATGCCTTTATAATTAAATGGTTCAAACACATCATAATGGTAATGACGTAGCCACCATCTTTGAGATTGAGTAGTGAGTATTAGAGAATCGTTTACCACAGCCAATTCAAAACTGCCATAGCCTTTATTGCTATAAATACCTTCATATTCTTTTAATTCATGTGAAGGTTTGGTGTTTAATTTTTTGTTGCTGGCTACTGATGTTTTTGCAGAATCGGCCTGAGCTTTTGCTTTGTCATTTGCTTTTTTTCTATCACCGCTCCAATCTATATAAGGAAGTTTCAACATTCTATCAATTAAAATATTTCTAACTAATGAAGGCAATTGGCTTCGATCTTGATTTACTAAAATTACAACGCCAACACTATCACTAGGAAAAAAACAAGTGCTGGCACTAAAGCCATCAATATTGCCACCATGCTCAACCCTATAATGACCACGATAACTGCCAATCATCCAGCCAAAACCATAATTGCTTAAATGTATGTCTGCATTTTCTTTGCCAGGAAAGCCAGCACTTACCACCATTTGAGACGATGCTGCTTCTTTAACATAAGTAGCAGGCAATACTTGTTTGCCTTTAAATTTTCCACCATTAATCCAAGTGCTTACCCAATTGGCCATTTCATTAACACTGCTGTTAATACTGCCTGCTGGTCCCATTGCATCTATATTATAGTAATCTAATTTGTGGATGGTGCTATCTTTTTTTAATTCATAGCCCAAAGATGCATCAGTGGATATAGCTAAATCATTTACAGAAAAATTAGAGGTTTTAAAACCTAGGGAGTCGAATATTTTTTGTTTTACCAACTGCTCCCATTTCTTGTTCCATATTTTTTCGGCAAGCATACCTTGTGCAAAAAACATAAAATTGTTGTATTGCCATTTTTCACGAACAGGATAGGTTGGCTCCATATATTGTATGCGTTGCAAAAGGCTGTCTCTATTGTTGGTGTTAAATAGATACCAACTAAAATCATGTCTTGGTAAACCAGTGCGATGGCTCATTAAATCACGAACAGTAATTTGGCTGTTCATGTTATCATTAAAAAATTTCAGTTCTGGTAAATATTCACGTATTGGTTTATCATACTCAACTTTTTTATCGGCTTGTAGTAAACCAACCAATGAAGAGGTAAACGCTTTGGTACAACTGCCAATGGCAAATAAGGTATTTGTGGTAACTGGTAATTTCTTTTCATAATCTTTGTAACCATAGCCTTTGGCAAAAACTACTTTATCTTTTTCTACCACAGCAACAGCAAATCCTGCAACATGCCAAGTAGATAATAATTTTTCCATTTCGGCATCAATACCTGCAAATCGATCGGCAACTGGTTTTACTTTTTGGGCAAAGGTTACAGCTGACAATAAGAGTATCAAAAGGGTTAGTGTTTTTCTCATATTCAGTTTATTGAGTTTGTTTTTTGTTAGTGCAAGAAGGTGTAGAAATATTACAGTTGCATTTTTTTATTTAAGTGCCTGTTCAAAATCGTTCAAAATATCCTGCACATTTTCAATGCCTACACTCAGTCTTATCAATCCATCGGTAATACCAAACTTAATTCTTTCTTCACGTGGTACACTAAAATGGGTCATACTTGCAGGATGAGAAATCAACGTATCAACCGTACCTAGACTTACAGCTCTAACACACATTTGTAGTTTATTGATGAATTGTTTGCCCGTTTCTAAACCTCCCTTTAATTCAAAGCTCATCAAAGCTCCTGGGTGTTTCATTTGTTTGGCACTCACTGCAAAATCTGGATGAGAAGCCAAGCCTGTATAATTTACATGTGCAACAGCAGGATGATTTTCTAAGTATTGTGCAACTATCATTGCGTTGCTGCAATGCCTGTCCATTCTTAGTTCTAAAGTTTTCATGCCAGTGATTAATAAAAACGCATCAAATGGATTTCCATTTCCACCCAACAATGCATGCCATTTCCAAACCTTGGTTCGCATCAGCTCAATATCTTTTCCAATTAGTACACCACCAATGGCTGTACCATGACCATTTAAGAATTTTGTAGTTGAATGAAACACAAAATCTACTCCATATTTAAAAGGCTGTTGCAAATAAGGCGTAGCAAAAGTGTTGTCTACACTCACCAATAAATTGTGCTGTTTGGCAATTTTGGTAATGGCTTCAATATCTACACACTGAATGGTGGGATTAGCAGGAGTTTCTAAATGAACCAGTTTAATGGAAGGGTTTTGTTTGATAATATCTTCTACAATAGTTAAATCTCTCAAATCAACAATAATGGTTTTTACACCTGTTTGTTCCATTACTTTATGAAACAATTCATAGGTGCCACCATACAAAGAAAAATGTGATAAAATGGTATCACCAGCTTTTAAATTGGACATGAATAAAGTAGTCATAGCTGCTTGCCCACTTGCATGTAACAAAGCTTTTAATTGCAATGGATTTCCATTGTCATCTTTCAACCCAAATGCTTCTAATGCAGCTATGGTTTCTTCTGCTGCTTTAAAAGTTGGGTTACCCCAACGGCTGTAAATTCTTTCTTTATCAATGCTGGCAAAGCGTTCCATGCCTTGTTCTGCAGTATCAAAAGTAAAAGTTGATGTTGCATAAATAGGTGTGAGATGTGCATTGGCATCATTGTGTTCGTTGCCTGTGTGCATAGCAACTGAACTGATACCTGTAAGTGGAAATTGACTCATATTTTTAATTTCTTGTTTGCTGTTTCCTGTTATTATAAACGTTTAAGTTGATTTGCTTTTATGTAGTTGCTTAATTTTAAGTGCCAAAACCTGTAACCAGTAACTCGTAACTATTGTTTATATTGAACTCAAAAATAGTCATTCACTATGAAGGAACTGCTTACACAATATGCCACTTATCATTTATGGGCCAATCAACAAATATTTAATGTTGTTTTAAAGCTTACATCAGAGCAGCAAAAGCAAGCAATTGCCAGTAGTTTTCCAAGCATACACTCAACGTTATTACATATTTGGGATGCCGAAAGTATTTGGTGGCAAAGATTAAAATTGCAAGAACATGTTGTTAGAAACAGCACATTAAGAGACTATTCAACCCAAGAAGTTGTTGAACAAATTGTACAACAAAGTCAACAATGGTGTACATGGGTAAAAAATGCTTCTGAGGCTCAAATCAATCATGTGTTTGCTTACCAAAATACCAAGAGAGAACAGTTTAAAGACACGGTTTCACAAATGTTGCTACACTTATTTAATCATGGTACCTATCATCGTGGTCAATTGGTAACTATGTTTAGGCAATTGGGAGTAGAAAAAATTCCAGCAACCGATTTTATACATTGGAGCAGGAAGAAGTAATTACTAAGCAGTCTTGAATAAAAAGTGACTAATAATATTTAGGATTCATTTTGGTATGCCTGATTCTTAAAATACGAATTTCATTATTTACAAAACGATAGGAAATTCTGTAATGATGAATTTCAAAAGCTCTAAAACTAAAATCCTGATTCTGTAACTTGTATTTATCTGGAGAAAACTTTTCTGGATATTTTTTAAGACTTTCAATTTTATCAAGAATATCTTTTTTTACTTTATCAGCGTTGGTTGGCGAATCTTCATTAATGTATTCTATTGCTGATTGTAATTGTTTTACAGCCTGTTTATTCCATTTTATTTCAGCATTCATTAACGCAGTAATTTTTGAACATCTTCATTCAACATAAATTCTCCTGCTTCAATTGAAGCATCGGCTTGTTCTAACTCATCGTTGTATTGCTTAATGCCAATTGTTTCTTTATTTGCAATTACAGTTTTTATTAAACTTAAAAAACTTTCCTGTTCAGCATTGCTTAACTGAGTAAAGTATTCCAGTAATTCATGTTGTGCAGTTTGAGTAGCCATACTACAATGTTTATTTCAAATTTAGCATATAAAACAAGTCTTTCAAAAAATTACATTTTAATATTCAAAGGCTTGCTCCACAAACGTATCATGTACCAAATTAATCCTGCCATGCTTAATAGTAGCCATGCATAAAAAATGTAATTGCCAACGGTAAACTCTTTTTCAGGATATGCATAGCCAAATTTAATACCAGCTGTGGCATTGGTTAACATCCACAGCATACCCATAGAAATGGTGTTTACAATGCGTATTAAAAAAGCTCTTACTTCTGGTTCCAAAATGAGGGAAATTATAGATTAATAGAATTCTACACAATTACAATCGTTCAAACAAATTGTTGTAAAACACCACTCACAATTACCTATTCACGATTGACATTTAATCAAAACTTTGATTACTGCTGGCAGCCAATTTCAATAATCTGTCGTATTGTGCTGGTGTTAAATCGTTGTAGAAATAATAAATAGGATCTACAGGTGTGCCACCTCTGTGTACTTCATAGTGGCAGTGTGGACCAGTACTTTTACCAGTACTACCTACATAACCAATTACTTCTCCACGTTTTACATTTTGTCCTTGTCTGGCTTTTATTCTAACCATATGACCATATAAAGTTTCGTAACCGTAACCATGACTAATAATTACATGGTTGCCATATCCACCAGCATTAAAGTTGGCTGTTTTAACAACACCATCTGCTGTTGCATAAATAGGTGTACCAATAGGTGCAGTAAAATCTAATCCAGCATGAAAACGAGGAATTTTATATACAGGGTCTATTCTGTTACCAAAACCACTGGCAATACGGGTTAAATTTTTATTGCTTACAGGTTGTATTGCAGGAATGGCGGCCAATAATTTTTCTTTATTCTTCACCATATCCTCAATATCAGTATAACTTTTTGTTTGATAAGCCAAACGCAACGATAAATTATTCAGCTGATTGGTCATGCTTTTTACCAACTCGGTTTCGCCCATACTTTGTACCAGCTTCACTTCTTTTTTGGTTTCAATATCTTTTACCCTAGCACTATCCGGAATGGGTTGAGCCTCAAAAATGCTTCTGTACACGTTGTTGTCACGGTTTTCCAATTCATCCATTTGCAATTCCAATTGCTTCACCCGTTCTTGCATTACAGCATAATTATCCCTGAAATCTTCATTTTGCTGACGCAATAATTTTTCTTTCGGACTATCAATATACCTAAAAGCAATGGCTACAATAATAAATCCTGTAACAATACTGGCTGCAATAAAACCAAATACACGCAACAATTGCACACGTAAAGGCACTTCGAGTTTCTCGTAGCGTAATGTGTGTGTGTTGTAGTAATATTTAATTTTCTTCATGCCTTCTAAAATCCATTTTTATGTTACCAGCTGAGGAACAACTATTAAACTGTTGACGGCGACGCTCCCTTCAAGGTTCGGAATTCAACTCATCAATAAACCCACCCCATTAACCTCTTCTTCAATTCATGTTCACATTGCCCCTCCCAGGAGGGGAAAATCATTTTTTGAAAAAATCCGTCCTTATCCGTTTCATCTGTGCTATCCGTGTTCCAATCAACAAAACCCACCCCAACAAGATTTTCATCAATTCATGTTCACATTGCCCCTCCCAAGAGGGGAAGATCATTTTTTGAATTCAAAAATCCGTTTTCATCCATTCAGTCCGTGTTATCCGTGTTCCAATCAACTGGCTCAATCCCTATCTTTGCCAGCCTTTGATTACAAGCCATCAAAGATAAATTTTAATCAACACAAAAACGCTTGCAAATTTCTTTTACCATGACTAGTGCAGAGATTCGCCAACAATTTTTAGATTTCTTCAAAAGTAAAGGACATCAAATTGTACCATCGGCTCCCATTGTTGTAAAAAACGATCCAACCTTGTTGTTTACCAATGCCGGAATGAACCAATTCAAAGATTTTTTCTTAGGCAATAAACAACCCGATTTTACACGTATTGCCGATACTCAAAAATGTTTACGTGTAAGTGGTAAACACAACGATTTAGAAGAAGTTGGAGTGGATACTTACCATCATACCATGTTTGAAATGTTGGGCAACTGGAGTTTTGGCGATTATTTTAAAGCAGAAGCCATTGCATGGAGTTGGGAATTGTTGACTGAAGTGTACAAACTGGATAAAAGCAGATTGTACGTTACTGTTTTTGAAGGGGATGCAAAAGAAGGCTTACCGCCAAGTTCTATTGCATTAACTGAATGGAAAAAATTAGTTGCCGAAGAACATATTGTTTTTGGTAACAAAAAAGATAATTTCTGGGAAATGGGCGAAACTGGTCCATGTGGTCCATGTAGTGAAATACATGTAGACATGCGTCCAGATGATGAACGTGCAATAATTGCAGGAAGAGATTTGGTGAATAAAGACCATCCGCAAGTAATAGAAATTTGGAACAATGTATTCATGCAATACAATCGTTTAAAAGATGGAAGCTTACAACCATTACCAGCACAACATGTAGATACTGGAATGGGTTTTGAACGTTTGGTTCGTGTAATACAAGGCAAAACGAGTAATTACGATACTGATGTTTTTACTGGAACGATTGCTGCAACAGAAAATATTACAGGCAAGAAATATGATTTCAGCGATAGCAAAGAAGCCATTGCATTTCGTGTAATTGCAGACCATATACGTGCCATCAGTTTTACCATTGCTGATGGGCAATTGCCAAGCAATACAGGTGCAGGTTATGTGATTAGAAGAATTTTGAGAAGAGCAGTTCGTTATTACTATTCTTATTTAGATTATAAGCAACCATTGTTGCATCAATTATTGCCAACATTGGCAAAACAATTTGAAAACGTTTTTCCTGAATTGCATGCACAGTTGGATTTTGTGAGTAAGGTGGTGAAAGAAGAAGAAGATGCGTTTTTGAGGACTCTAGCTTCGGGCATCAATAGATTTAATCAATTGATAGAATTAGTTGAGAATACTGCAGAGGGTTTGGGAGTTACCAATGAATTTGCACTTGAGCAAATAGATGGTAAGCTTGTTCCGATAAAAGAAAAAGTGCACTTTAAAGTTGATAAAACCTTACCAGGTGCTTTTGCGTTTGAATTAAATGATACATATGGATTCCCTATAGATTTAACTCAATTAATGGCGAGTGAAATTGGCTGGACAGTTGATATGGTTGGTTTTGAAGCTGCTTTAAAAGAGCAAAAAGATAGAAGCCGTGCAGCAGGGGCTGTAGATACAGAAGATTGGATCATCATTAACGATTGGGGTTCTTCATTTGTTGGTTACGATTCACTGGAAGTAAAAACCAATATTGTAAAATATAGAAAAGTAAAAGCAAAAGGTAAAGAAGCCTATCAAATTGTATTGGCTACAACACCTTTTTATGCTGAAAGTGGTGGACAGGTAGGTGATAAAGGGCAATTAGAGATTTCAAATTTCAAATTAGACATTTTCGATACCAAGAAAGAGAATAACCTCTTCATTCATTTTGCAGAAACATTACCTGCTGAAATTGATTTAACAGGAGAAGTAATTGCAACAGTAAATCCTGCAACAAGAAACGAAACAACAAGTAACCACTCTGCTACACATTTATTGCATGCAGCTTTACGTCAGGTGTTGGGTACACATGTTGCACAAAAAGGAAGTTTGGTAAACAACGAACAATTGCGTTTCGACTTTTCTCATTTTTCAAAAGTTACTGATGAAGAAATTGCACAAATTGAAACCATCGTTAATCAAAAAATTCGTGAAAACATTCCTGTTGTAATTAAGGAAATGAGTAAAGATGAAGCAGTTGCTTTAGGAGCAATGGCTTTATTTGGTGAAAAATATGGCGATGTGGTTCGTGTGGTAATCATGGATCCCAATTATTCAATAGAATTGTGTGGAGGAACGCATGTTGGCAGTACAGGTGCATTGGGTTTCTTTAAAATAAAACATGAAACTGCTGTTGCTGCTGGTGTTCGTAGAATTGAAGCGGTAAGTGGTGTTGCTGCTGAAAACTATTTGAATGAACAGTTACAACAATTAGATGCTGTAAAAGCAGTATTCAATAATCCAAAAGAACTCATTAAAACTATTGAAAACTCAGTTGCTGAAAACAGAGAACTGAAAAAGAAAATAGAAAGTTTAGAAGCTAAACAATTGGCTATTATAAAAACTGAATTAGCTACAAAAGTTGAAACCATTAATGGCTCAACTTTTATTGGTGCTGTTTTAGAAGTAAGTAATGCCGATGGTTTGAAAAAGTTAGCCAACGATTTAAAAGCTGATGCTCAATTAGTAATTGTTGCTGCAAATATTGCTGGCAAAGCATCAGTAGCCATTTCAGTTGCTGATGAATTAGTAACAAAAGGTTTAGAAGCTCCTGCAATTATTAAACAGCACATCACACCAATTATTAAAGGCGGTGGTGGTGGAAGTAAAAACCTAGCTACCGCTGGTGGACAAGATGCAAGTAATTTAGATAAAGTAATTGCAGCTGTAAAAAACTTGTTATAAACAGTAAATTAAAATGAAAGCCCAACACTAAATGTTGGGCTTTTTTGTAATTAAGAATTTACCTTTCTAGTTGCTTTAAATCATCAACTGTTAGAATAATTACTTGTTGTAGTTTAAAAAACTCAATTACCGATTCCACCAATTTTTTTCGTACAACCAAAAGCAAATTGTTTTTATTTTCTTTTAGTAAAAATTCAATCGATTTGTACAACCCATTTTGTTGTAATTCTAATGGGCCAATTTCATCTACCACAATATATTGGCTTTCTATTGCTTGTAGCAAAATAGCATTGGCTGTATCAAATGCAGCTTGACTAAAAACGAAACGACCAATTGCAAGTGTATTGATTTCGTTTTGGGTTGCCTCCAAAGCAAAGAATTCTGCGGTTAAAATATTGTAAAAGAAACGTTTGCCATTGATTACAGGAGTTGCAATGCCACTTACGTCGTTCCGTTGCTTGCACCAGTTTAATAATGCAGTTGTTTTTCCTGTTTGAATATTGCCTGTGAGTATGTACACTTTAGTTTCCATAAATAATATTTACAGTAACCGTTTTAATAAATAATCTAATTTTTTTTACACCGGTAAAAGACTTTGCAGAAGCCCAACTTTGTTCTACCACATTTTTAATGGTGGGTAGCAACTGGGTAATTTCTTTAACTGCTTGTGGCATTTGCTCTTGCTTGCGTTGTAATATTTTTTGTAGCCATTTTGTTAATAATGGACTAAACAATAACCACCAACTTAATACAATCATTATCGACCGAACAAGAATTTGTAAAATGATATTACTTGATAAAATAGGTTTGCCAATGGGTATTGCCGATTGAATGTAGAGTGCAGTTAATACCATCCAAATAACCAATAAACTTATTTTAAATGGTCTCTTTTTTCTTTTGGTAGATTGTTCTACAACAGTTGCTGTTATTGTATTTTTAAACGGAACAATCGTTTTTTTCCACACCACCATTTTTAAAGGAATGATACAACAAATCCAACCAATCAAACATCCGGCAAGCACATGCATTGCAATATAACCTGCTGCAAAATAGAAACTGTAATGTGTTATTGGATGCTCATTGGTAAGCTTGTTGAGAAACCCATCAACCGCTTTCCAAAAAGCTGTCCCATATAAAATCATTAATACCAAAATTCTTTGTATGGCCGATTCTAACATGCTTAATACAGCCAACAAATAACAAGAAAGTTTAAAAAATTTTCTGTTGAAAAATACCAGTTCGGCTAACACACCCTGAAAGAAAACAGCAAAATAAGCAGGTAGTGGACTTTGCGGACTCAGCAGCATTTTAAAAATTGCCACAACAATAGTTGCTTTAAGAATGCTGCCTTTTAATGGAGTATAATATGCCATTAAACTAATAATAATTACAGCAGCCCCACCAACAAACAATCCACTCACTGGCAATTTTAAACCATGTATAATTCCACCCAACATGGCTTCACACAAAACCCATAAAGCAACCAATCTGTAATATACTTTACTGTTATTCAGTATTTCAGTATTAGTTAACTGGTTTTGTATTTCATGCATTACAAAGCTTGTTTATTTAGCTGTATTAGAGCTTTTTTTGTTGTTCCAGTTTTTCTTTGGCTTCAGCTTCGGCTGCTTCTTTTTTATCTTCTTCGTCGGCTTCGGTTTCTTGAAGTGTGTCAGATTTTTTGCCTCTTTTCAGCCGTACAATGGGTTTGTCTTGTGTGCCTGTAATACTTAACGGAATACCAAAAATACCAAATGGCGGTAAGCCCAATCTGGCTTTTAAATTCAGTTTACCATCAAGACTAATCTGGCCCTCAAACTTGGGCCTGAAACCAGCAACACGAAGTTTAATTTTTTCGATGGCGATAATATTATTGGCAATTTTTGTTTTTAATTGAATGATGCGTTTTGATAAATCAGGATTGTTTATTGCCTCTTTACCTGTTTGTTTGCTGATGGCATTAAATAGTTTAAAGCCATACACTTTAGCATTGCTGATGCTTAAGGTGCCACCACCTTTTATAGTTGGAAAAACAGGATACAAACTATCGTTCAACAAACCATTTAATGTATAATCAACCGAAACCAAACCTTTTACTTTACCAGCACTGGTTGCCATTTCTCTAAACAGCTTTATTTCTTTATATGCTTTTTGAATATCTACATCTTTAGCAGTAAGGTGATAACTAAAGCTTGCTCTTTTGGCGTTAATTGGTGCATAACTGGCCTGCATGTTCACAGGAGCATCTACCAAAGAAAACGCAGCATTTGGAATACGCAATCTTCCATTTTGAATGGTAGCATTGGCAACACAACTTTTTATTACTAATCCATTGTAATCAATGCTGTTAATGTTGGCATTGAACTGAATGTCTAAATTAGGTGGTATCATTACAACACCTGTTCCTGACGTACTTGTGTTTGCAACAGCAACCTGTTTTTTAGCAATGGTGTCGGTTGATAATGCCATTAATTCATGAATAAGCAATAGCTTACTATTTAAAGAAAGCTTGCCTTTTAAAGGAGCATTTGGCTGTAAAAGATAATTGATAATATTGCTGAATTGCCCTTTAATAGTAACTGTGTTGTTGATGTAATTCAGCACCATATTATCAGCAACCAACTGGTCGTTGTTTATATGAAAAACCCCATTGGTAACGGTAAATTTTTCAGGAAAATAAGGTGTGCTGAGGTTTATATTTTTTACTTCAATGGTTCCTTTATTGCTCAGCTTATCAAAACGTTTTGTCATTGCATCGGCTTGAGAACCTTTTAAAGCAATATCGGTTTTAATAAAGCCGTTTATGTTATAACCCTTTACAGCAAAGAGTTTGTAGAGTTTACCAATATTTAATGTTCCTTTAGAGGTTATATCATATACCAGATTATCAAAGTTCTTTAAACTCGCTTTTATAGAAAAAGCTTGCCCCTCAAATTGCAAACTAATGGGTTTAATGTTAATGTTTAAATCACTCATGGTCCCTTTGGTGTTTACCACATCTCCATCTATTTCTATATTGGTAATTGCTGTGGGATAATAGCCAGTTTGTAAATTACCATTTTTCCACTGCAGCGATGCATGTGTAACAGGAAACTGTTTTTTAGATGGATTGAATACGCCATTAAAATTGGCTTTCAATTGAAGCAATCCTTTCAATTGAATAGATGCAATGCTGTCTAACCCCATTACAACAGTCCATTTTTTTACATCGGCAATGGCATCAATATTTCCTTTTATGGTAGGTGTTTGTAAACCATTTGTTTGTAATACCGCTTTCACATAATCTTTACCCATTACTGCATTTAGGGTATCTAATTGCAATTGCAGGTTAGCTGTATTCAAATTGGGTAATGCAACATGTAGTTTTAAAAAAATATCTTCAATAGGTTCTTTTATTAATGCTGTAGTTAAAGCCCCTTTTTGTACGTCTATATCAAATAATAAAGTTGGAGCTTTGTTTTCACTGCTTATAAAATCGCCTTTTAACGATAAGTTCAACAATACTTTACCCTGCACATTGGTTCTATCAACCCATTGTACAAATGCAGGAGGTAAGGCTGTAAAAACATTTTTAAAATCAGTTTTTTCGGTTTTGGCATTAAAGTTCATGCGGTATCCATTCTTCAAAAAATTAAATGTTCCGTTAAAGGCAACGGGCAATTGATTAATCAACAAATCATTTTTTTGAAAATCCAATTCCAGCGAATTGGTATTAATTCTTGTAATCAGCTTTGCGTCTACCTTTTTATCTTGTAAATACGCTTCGTTACAATAGCTTAAGTTTAAGCCTTCCATTTGAATACGGGAGCTTAAATCAAAAATAGATTTACTTAAATCGCCTTTACCAATATAATTCAGTTTTTTCGATTGTATGAGAATAGGAATTGAAAGGTCGTTATACACCAAAGCACAATCTTCTATTTGTATTCTTTCCAGTTTTAAAGCAGCTTCATTACTGCTGCTATCACTACTGTTTTTTTCAGATGCTGTGCTATTATAAATATTGTAATTGGGTAAACCATCTTTATTTACCAGCACCTGTATGGTTCCATTGGTAATATAAACTTCATCTATACGCAAAGTTTTGCTAAGAATGCTGCTCACATCAACACCTAATGCAATTTCTTTGGCATTTACTAAGGTATCATTTTTAAACGGTGCCGAACCTTTTAAATGAACATCGTATAACGTGAGTGTTAGCGAAGGAAAGTGATTAAAAAATGATAGCCTTGCTTTCGAAAAATTCAATTCCGCTTCGATAGAATTATTGGCCCATTTTTTTATTTTATCTGATACAAATCCAGGAAAAAGCACAGGCAATAAAAATAGCATCAGTAAAATACTGCCCAAGCCAATACCCGTGTATTTAATTATTTTAAGTGGAATTTTTGCAATTTTCAATTTCATGCTATTCAAACTATCTGCCCATTAAAAGTAAAAAAAACGGCTGGCATTTGGCCAACCGTTTATAATTAATTATTTTTTTATTTGTTGTGTACGTTTAGCTTACCAAAGTTCCTACATCTAAGCCTTGAACAACGTTTAATAAATTGCCGGGTTTGTTCATATCAAAAACAATAATGGGCAATTTGTTTTCCATGCATAAAGTAAAAGCAGTCATATCCATTACTTTTAAATTTCCCGAAATACATTCATTAAAACTCAATTTATCAAAACGGGTTGCAGTAGGGTCTTTTTCAGGATCAGTACTGTAAATACCATCTACCCTAGTGCCTTTTAAAATAACATCAGCTTTCATTTCAATAGCTCTTAAACTACCAGCAGTATCTGTTGTAAAATAGGGGTTACCTGTACCAGCACCAAAAATTACCACACGGCCTTTTTCTAAATGTCTCAATGCTTTTCTACGAATATAAGGTTCGGCAACCTGCTCCATATTAATGGCACTTTGTAAACGGGTGTACACACCAATTTTCTCTAACATTGCCTGCATTGCCATAGCATTAATTACAGTAGCCAACATGCCCATATAATCGCCATGTGCACGTTCAATACCACTATCAGCTTCGTTCATACCACGGTAAATATTACCACCACCAATAACAATAGCTACCTGAACACCCAAATTGGTAACATCTTTAATATCGTAAGCATATTGCTCAATTACTTTGGGATCAAAAGGATCGTTAGAACCCGATTGGCCTAATAAAGCCTCACCAGATAATTTTAATAAAACACGTTTGTATTTTGGGAGCATGTTAAGTTGTTTTAAATCGTTTGCAAATAACCACAATTTTTGCCAAGCAGCCAACTGTAAATTGTTTTTTGTATGGGTGGGCTGTGTGGGTTTGTACAAAAATCAACAGCATTTCACTGCCCGTCTTCAATTTTGCCTGCTTGGGCAGGCAAAGATTTAAATCCTGAGCGAAGCCGAATGGAAAGCAGTGCAGCTTTTGATCTGTGGAATAGGTTTGAACAAAATTGCCAAAGGCAATAGAATAAAACTTACGAAACTACAAGTTTCGAAGAGCTGGGCTTTCTTATTCCCCTCCTGTGGAGGGGCTAGGGGTGATTTTTTAATTGTACAAATCCCCACTTCTACGTTTCACCTTCCACCCTCTACCTTTCATCCTTTCCCTTTATCTGCAATTCTTCCCAAGGTGTGCTGCCATCTTTTTCTCTTGTAAAAATAAGATTGGGGCTTTCACCAATCACAATTTCGGCAGTAGTGTAAACCAAATTATTGGGCAGTAAATGTCCACCTGTTGTTTTACCTAAACTATCACTTACACTCATGTGTAAATGACAACCACTGGTACTCACTGTGCCTGTTAAAGAAACAATTTCAAAATGCCCATTCATTTGTGTGCCATTGGGCTGATTGGCATAACGAATATTGGTTTGCGTCAGGCTGCCCACACAAGTAATGATGTAGCCTGCAGCAATTTTTTCTTTGGCAACCAATGCTTCAATTTCTTTACGTAAATCCTGCCCAGGCTTTAAACGAAAAGCATGTATTTTAACAGGCGTACTGGTGTTTGTCATAACGTTACTGCTTTTGCATTGAATAAATAAAAAACCAATGATTGCTATCAGGTATTTCATATGTTTTATTTCTTTTGAAGTATCATAAACAATTCTGTTCCTTGTCTTTTTGAGTACGAATTGTAACAGGGTTTAAATTGTTGTAAAGTAAAATAAGGTTCGAACAAGGTTTTGTATTCTGCTGCATTGCCACCAAATGGTGGTCCTTCTTTCTCGAAAATAGTGTCAAATAAAACCCCAACCAATTTACCATTGTTATGCAGTAGTTGGTGCATTTTAACTGCATATTGGTGCCTGAGTATAGGATCTAATGCACAAAAAAAAGTTTGTTCCAAAACAATATCGTAGTTGCCAACATGCTCAAAAAAATCGCCTTGAATAATGTGTATTTGTGGGTAGTGCTGTAGTTTATTTTGCAAGCTTAAAACCAATGCAGGGGCAATATCTATTAAGGTGATATTGGTAAAGCCTTGTTGTGCTAAATATTCAGCTTCATGTGCATTGCCACAACCGGGAATGAGTATGCTTTTAGACTTATCTACTACTTGGTCGATATAATTTTTTATTGGTGGCGAAACTTGTTGTAAATCCCAACCTGTTTGATTTTCGAGGTAGCGATTGTTCCAGTAGTTTTCATTGAATTTGTTTTGTGGCTGCATGATATTGTTTAAATATAAAAACTGTAATAGAAATTTAAGTTTTATTCCACTTTTGTCTTGATACAAAAGTGGAGCAAAAAATCAAGGCTTCATTAAAAATGCTAAAAACTTCAACGATTGTCTAAAGAAAAACAAGCTCCATCAAAAGTACAAGGCTAAGCTAATGTGCGACTTACAAACATTTGAACATTATTGAACTGTAGTCCATTTGTTTTCTTTTTTACAACAATCATCGAAGTTTTCTTAACGCATTTTTAATGAGGCCGTTTTAAGCTGCGTAAAGGTGTAACAGAAAAAATTCAATAAGTACACAATAAAAAATCCGATATAAGTTTTATATACCGAATTTTTATTTATCAAAAGCTCTGAACTGAGAAAAGTTTATTCTACCTCAACTTCATGTTTGCTGTAGGCTTCAATTAATTTTTTCTGTACATCATACGAAACAGGGGCATAGGCTGCAAATTCCATATTAAACCTTGCCCTGCCTTGTGTTAAACTTCTTAATGAAGAGCAATATTGATGCATTTGTGCCAATGGTACCTTGGCTGTAATTTTTTGAAAATGTCCTTCGGCTTCCATGCCTTCTACAACAGCCATACGTGTTTGTAAATCACCCATTACTGCACCTACCATTTCATCGGGACAAAAAACTTCTACATAGTGAACGGGTTCTAGTAATTGTGGATCGGCTTGTATAAATGCCTGACGAAAAGCTTGTAACCCAGCAATTTTAAACGAAATATCGTTGCTATCTACCGGATGCATTTTTCCATCAAATACACTTACCCGAATATCTCTTGCATAAGAACCTGTTAATGGCCCATTTTGCATTTTATCCATTACACCTTTCATTATAGATGGAAGAAAACGTGTTTCAATTGCTCCACCCACAATGCAATTGTAAAAAACCAACTTGCCACCCCAATCAAGTTGTATTTCATCTCTGCCTCTAACGTTTAATCCTGCTGGTTCTGGAATGCCATCGTACCAAGGTTCTATACGCATAAATACTTCTCCAAACTGACCTGATCCACCACTTTGTTTTTTATGGCGATAGCTGGATTCAGCCATTTTTCGAATGGTTTCTCGATAAGGAATTTTGGGTTTATCCAATACCACTTCCAGTTTGTGAATATGTTCTATTTTCCATTGAATGATTTGTAAGTGTAATTCGCCCTGACAATGGAGTAACGTCTGCTTCAACTCTCCAGAAACTTCAAATAAAACAGTTGCATCTTCTTCCTGCAACGTATGTAATGCCTGAGACAGTTTTTCTTCTTCGCCTTTATTGGCTGCAGCAATGGCAACAGTTACATTGGGTTTAGGAAAACGAATGGGTTCTAATTCTATATTGGCAGCTTTATCGTGCAGGGTATTGTTTACATGTGTGCTACGTAGTTTAATGGTTGCACCAATATCGCCAGCTGCTAATTCGTTTACAGGAATTCTATTATGTCCTTCGAGTAATAATAACTGATTGAGCTTTTCTGTAACACCAGTATTTTCATTTACCAGTTCACTACCAGCTTTCACTGTGCCACTAAACACTTTAAACAAACTCAGTTCACCAATATGTGGTTCAATAATGGTTTTAAAAACAAAAATGCATGCTGGGCCATTGGCATCACAAGTTAATAGCTTGCCAGATTTGGTTTGTTGTGCAGGCATTTCATTGGCCGATGGGCAAACATTGTCTATAAAACTCATGATTCTTCCTGCACCCATATTTTTTTCTGCAGAAGCACAAAACAATGGAAAAATATCATGCTTAATCATAGAGCTGTGTAAACCAGCTTTCATATCATCTTCACTTAATTCACCCAGCTCAAAATATTTTTCCATTAAGCCTTCTTCGTTGGCTGCAA
This sequence comes from Allobosea thiooxidans, assembly GCA_943368475.1. GTDB lineage: Bacteria > Bacteroidota > Bacteroidia > Chitinophagales > Chitinophagaceae > UBA1930. The sequence goes on along the minus strand of CALRLF020000018.1, from coordinate 35,429 downwards.
TTGTTTCTACGAGTTCTTTGTGTAGTTGTTCGGCCCTTTCTTTTTCACTTTTAGGAATGGGTAGTTTTTCAGGTTTTCCACCTTCTTTTGGATATTGGTATAAAACCATATTCAATACATCAACAATGCTGCTAAAGGCATTGCCTGTTTGTACTGGATATTGCACAGCCACCACATTGGCTCCAAAATGAGCTTTAGCTGCTTGCAGTGTTTTATCAAAATCGGCTTCTTCTTTATCTAGTTGATTAACTACAAAAAGTGTGGGTGTTTTAAAGGTGTTGGTGTACTCCCAAATTATATCAGTTCCAACTTCTACGCCCATTGCAGCATTAATTACAATTACACCTGTATCGGCAACACGTAAAGCACTGATGACTTCACCAGCAAAATCATCGTAACCAGGTGTATCTAGAATATTAATTTTATAATCTTTCCAGGGAGAATGTAGTAAGGATGTGAAAACAGAACTCTGTCTTTCTATTTCCAATTCGTGGTAATCGCTTATTGTGTTTTTTTGAGCAATACTGCCACGACGTTTGATAATTCCTGCTTCGAATAACATGCTTTCGGCTAAAGTGGTTTTGCCACAACCTGCATGTCCAAGCAAGGCTATATTTTTTACATGATTGGTATCATAATTAGGCATAACAATAGTTTTAAAGAGAAATAAAAGCAATCAGCCAATCTTTTACAGACTGGCTAATTGCAGGGATAGGGACTACTTATTTATTAATGAAATTGTGAAAATCTTTTTCCAGCTTATCTAAATCGGAAATGAGTAAATCTAGTTTATCTTTTAAATGATGATGTGGAATGCGATGACCAAAATCAGGATGTCTTTCGGCTTCAATTACATGTCTTCGAATTTCATGTTTTAAATCGTGTACATTAATTAGTTGAATATGAAATTGGTTGTGGTAATGTTCAATTTCTACCAATAAATCGTGTTCCGTTTTTCCGGGAGCAAAAAAGTACAATTCGGTTTTAAGGATATTTAATTTTTCTCTGTAAGATGCAAGAATGTCGTACCATTTGTTGCATTCGCTAATCATTTCTTTATGTTGTGCTTCGGTAACCATTGGTTTGAGTTTTTAGCGTTAAAAAATTATGGCAATTGAGTATAACTATTGATTTGCTGTACTAAAGGTGGTAATGGGGTATAAAAAAACGAATGACAATTGTCATGTGGTTAGATATCGAAAATCATTTTTTTAATGAATAGATATTTTTACAATGCACCATTTAGTTAGCCCAATAAATGAGTGTTAACGAATGTCTTTTTCGGTAGGAATGGGTAGTTGAATATTTAATTCGCTGTAGTAATGTTTTTGGGCAATATTGTAAAACCAAACTACATCGCCCAAATTGGCATGGCCATGAATATCGGCCAGTTTAAAAATGAGTAGATACAATAAACCAGCACCAGCCGTTGGATGAATTTTGTGGTTTATTTTAATGAGTTGTTCTTTTGAAGGAATACTTCCGTTTAGTTTAAATTCACGGTAGAGACCGTAAGAAATATCATGCATTTCAACAGTACGATAAATAGAGGTTTGTTGCTGTGGAAAAGGAATTAATTCTTCACCAATAATTTCCATAGCAGCCATTAACCCAACAATTCCATGACGCAAGTGTGCTGCTTTACCTGTTAATGGGTGAGGAATGATTTGAGATTTATCCTGCTCCGTTTTTCCAATATCATGCAAGAGTGCAGCAATTTTCAATTCCTGTAAAATCTGGTTTTTGTTTAGTTTTAAATTGCGTAATAAAGTAAATAATTCACCTATAAAGCCTTCTTCGGGCTGATTAAAAATTAGACCCACATTATCATACACAGCTTCTAAATGATGTGTGAGCATAACACCACTGGTGTTGCTGTAGTGACTATCTATAGTTGCAGCAGCTTTAGCCCACCAATTGGATTGGCGGATTTTATTTTCTAAAAGTGAACAGTTAAAGCTGAGAGGTTGCATTACAGTTGTAAAAGTAAAACATTACACAGCAATAAATTTTTAGAAACAAAAATGTATTTCATTAATCATCATCGTCTTTTTTCTTTTTACCCAATTTTACAAACGCAGCCCTCGATGGTGCTGGTGCTGAAGTGCCTTTAATACCCTGCCATAAAATTTCGTTGAATAATAAATCGGGGATACCATCTTCTTTACTAAAGTTTAATGATGCACTTGCTTTTGCAGCTGGTGTATTGCTAGGGTTTTTATCGTTTAAGTTTATGGTAACCGGCAATGCTGTAAATGCTGTTGTATTGGCATTTGCTGTAAAGCAACGCCACATAGGTATTGCAGCAGCATCGTATTGTGTCATAGGTGGCATACCTGCAATGAGTTCAATGGTTCTTAAAACAGAACTTGTAGAATACATTGTGTGGTCTATGAAATTACGTTTTACAAAAGGACTGATTACATAGGCTGTACTTCTGTGAGCATCTACATGGTCTGGTCCATTTTGAGCATCATCTTCTAAAATAAATACAGCCGATTCTTTCCATATTTTACTGTTGCTTAAGTATTCGATAAATAAACCAACAGCTAAGTCATTGTCTGCAGCATGAGCAAATGGTGTTGGTCGCCCTGCTTTCATTCCTTCTGTATGGTCGTTTCCAAAACGAATGGTATTAACTGTTGGTACAGCATTGATAGCAAGCAATGAATCGAAATCATTTTTCCATTGCCTGAAACGAACCGTATCTCTTGTAGTCATATCCCAACCAGTAAATGTTGGGCAAGTGTGGCCGATTAGAGAATTAAGCTGAGGCTTGTGTGCTTTATCTGCAAACTCTCCATAGGTTCTGTAACTAACATTGCTACGTTTACATAAGTCCCAAATAAATCCATCTTTATTGTTGGCAATGGCTCTGTTACCTTCTGCTGTGTATGCACCACCTCTGCCACCATAGCTTGTAGGCCATGTTTTTTCTAAATAATCTGTTGCATAAGCACCCATGCTCCAATTGTGTCCATCGGCACTTACTTCTGCATCAACATAAAAATTATCGAGTAAAACAAATTCTTTTGCCAATGCATGTTGGTTGGGTGTAATTTTTTCTCCAAACAACAATAAACTAGTATCTCCATTGCCACCAGGTATATCACTCAATACTTGATCGTAAGTTCTATTTTCTTTGATAATATAGAATACGTGTTTGATGGGAGATTTTTCTCCAACCTTCATAGGAATTGGGTTTCCAACTTCTCCTTCTGCCTGCAACTCTTTATTTTTTGTGTAAGGTGTATTGCTGTAAACTGAAGTAGAAAAAAGACCAAGTTGTGCATCATTGGGTTCATCAATAATACTCATGGTGCCTGTAAATAAACCACCAATATATTGAACAGGCTGCTCTTTTTGGTTATCGCTTTGCTGATAGTTGACTGCTTGCTTTTTACCCAATGGATTGGGTCCATACGGATTAGCCATTGATGAAAACCCTTTACCATTGGCAACAAAAATCTTCTTACCAATTACTTTTACATTGGTAGGATACCAGCCAACAGGAATGAAACCTTTCGACTTACTTTTTCTGTTTTCGCTGATATCAAAAACTGCTAAACAATTGTTATCGGCATTGGCAATGTAAAGCGTAGTTCCTTTTTTATTGATGGCTACGCTGTTACTGGTGCTGCCACTTGGTGCATTAGGATATAAAGCAGCATTTAGTGTTTCGATAACCATTTGTTTTTTTACATCAATTACACTAACCGAATTATCGTTACTGTTGGCAACAAACAAACGATTACCCGATTTATCTAAACACATTTCGTTGGGATTATCGCCCACATTAATGGTTGCTGAAATTTTTTGAGCAGCAATATCGTAGTATAATACTTTATCGTTACCCCAAAGGCTAATGAACAAGATTTTTTTGTCTTTGCTGAATAAACAGGTATAAGCTTCGGCACCTAAAGCCAATTTTGCAATCACTTTTTTGGTGTTTAAATCAACTGTATATAAACTATTGTCTTCTCTGGTTACTGCATACAATAGTTGTTGTTCATCATCTACGGCAATACCTGCAGGTGCAATTTTTTCTGGCCATTTTTTGCCCAATTTAATGGTATCAATCAGTTGTAGTTTTTTATTGATGATTTGGTATTGAACAATCCAATTATCATTACCACCACTGGCATACAAAAATTTGTCGTTGCTGCTAAAGGTTAAGCCATACCAGCTTTTGGCAATGGTAATGCTATCCAGTACTTTTTCGGATGTTGCATCAATCAGTTGAATGGATTGAGTACTTTGTCCATTATTGGTAACAGCCAGCATTTTTTTATTGTTGCTCACAGCAATGTTTAGTGGTAAATCTCCCAAAGTAATACTTCTGCCAACTGGCGATAAACTCCATCCATTAGGCAATTGAACTTTGTTACCAATCTTGGGTTGAGCAATTGCAAACGAACTGCTCATTAAAGCAAATAATATGATAGGGAGTTTCATGCAAAGAATTTGCATAAAGGTAATCCTGTTGTGTAAACAGCATATTAAGTTTATGGATTACCTAGTTTGTTGTTGTTAGATTAAATGGTTGATATAATAATCGGCCAATAAATCTTTGCCTAAAAAAGTATAAGGCACCCATTTTCTTTCGATTGGTAAATACACTTCAATGGCTTGTTCATCAGGAAAAATCTTGTAATCAAATTTGTTGATTGCTGTGCTAATGTAACCAGTATAATACAACCCAATATTATTGGCTATGGCAAAATCAATTTTTTTAAGCATCAGGTATTTACCTAAACTGTATTTACTGTAGTTGTGGTTGTACATGTTTAAGATACCAGCAATACTGTTTTGTCCTTTATCAAAATAACCAACTGCAATTAGTTGTTTGTTATCTCTGATTTCAATCATCCAAGAATCAAATGGGTTAGGAATTTCAGGTTGGTGCAAATAGTCTTCACATAGCTCAGCAGTATTAAATGAAACATGATTTCTGTATTGTGTGTACAGTTCATTTATTTCGTTGGTAATGGCTGCTTGTTTATATTCAACAGTAAATGAGCTGCACTTTTTTCGAATAGTTGCACCCATTTTTTGAGGGCTAATTTTTGATAGTATTGTTCTTAACCAAAATACTGGAATGCTATAACTATCAAAATCAATCTGGGCTTCGTTGCAGGTAAATATGGCATGTTGCATGCGGTAATATCCATGAGCCAAAAACATGTCTAACAGTTCGCCTGTAAAACCTTTTTCATCGGCAATTAAATAATCTAACCCTTGACTCATAATTGCACAATATTAAATAAGTTGAAGGAGTTTTATCTGAATAAAAAGGAGTAAAAGGCTTTTAGCGGAGCAATGTTTTTAAAAGCTCAATTAATTGCTCTTTATCTATATTTTTTTTGCCACCATATAGAGCAACATTGCATTCGTTCAACAAATTTTGTAACGCTATTTTTTTTGAATCGTCTTGTTGCTGTTCTAACGCTGTTAGCAGTAGTTGTTTAGCTTTTGTAAAAAAGGCGGTATCGTCGTAGGTTAAAAAAGAAAGTTCGTGTAGGGTTTCATTTTTTGTTGGTGTAATGGGTGCTGTTAACAGTATTACGTCTTCCTCAATTCTTTGTTCGGCAGTTTGAATTAAATCGGTAGGTGTTGGCTTATGTTTTTTACCAAACTTTAACCACCAACCCATACCAGCAAGTATTGCTATAACAGGCACAATCCAAATGTATTTTTTATTGGTAATATCCTGCGATAGTTTGGTTTCGTCGATGGTTTTATCGAGAGCTGCTTTTACATCAATTTTTAAACTATCGGTAGTTGCAGTTTTATACATTTTCATGGTATTATCGAAATACACAAAAGCAATTGCTGGTATTTCGATAATGCCTTTTTCTTTCACCACAAAAGGAATATCAAAAACCTTCATACCTGCATTTGGGAAAATGAGTTTATTAATATCTTCTGAAACAACGGGTTCAAAATGTTCTACATTTTCAGGCCAGTTAACTATTGGGCAAATTATATTAGCGAAATTGCCAAAACCAGTAATGGTAATTTTAAGGTTGTTGTTTTCGTTAGCCGTATCGGTTTGTTTAGCAAGTTTTGCACCAATGGTAAAGTTGCCAATCACACCACTAAAACTTGTAGGCTTATCTTTTAGTGGTAACTCATTTACCTCTATAAAAACTTCTTTACTATGAAGTGTTATGGTTTCATCATGTGTTAATGCACTGCCATATTTAATTTGTTGTTCGGTAACACCTTCGTTGTAAACAGTAAAGCTACTTTCTACACTGGCAGTATCTAAAATTAATGTACCCGATTGTAAAGGTGTAAGTTGAATTTTTCGAATGGTATTTACTTTATATTTTTTACCATTGTAGGTTTCAATAGTACTTGTAATATCGTTGGTGGTCATTTCCTGCACGCTACAACCACTAAAGCCTGGCATACGTGTTACTTTACTTTGTGCAACCAGCCTTGTATAAAATTTGTAGGTTACTAAAATGGGTTCTCCAACAAAACATTTCTTAGCCGAGGCTTCGGCTCTTACAAAAATATTATTTGCTAAAACGGCTTTAGACAATTCTTCTTTTCGGGGAAGGCCAGCATTTGTAAAATCATCAATATCCAATCCTTTTTGAGCAAAAAGAATGGTTGAAAATAGCAATTGAAACAATACAGCTTGTACAAAATATTTCATAAACAGAACTATAAAGAAAAGAAGATAAATAGTTCGTTGTGCTTTTTACCACTACATATTTTGTTAATTTGCCTTTACAATAGCATTTATGGCTTTAAACATTCAAACTTTTAAAACCCGTGCATTAACTGCTGTAATTTTTGTGGTGGTTATGTTGGCTGGTTTACTCATTAATCAGTGGAGCTTTTTTTTATTGTTCAGCATTATTCATTTTGGTTGCTGGTTCGAGTACCAAAAACTGGTGGGTTTAATAGATAAAGACTATCAGCAAATCAATGTTTTTCATAAGTATGGCGTAATGATAGCAGGCTTTGGCTTTATGCTATGGATGTTGAATGATACGTACAATATTGCTGGTTTTAGATTGCACGAATTGGGCTGGTGGATGTTGGTAATAGCTGCAATTACTTTACCTATACAGGAAATTTTATTTAGCAAAAAGCCTAATGTTAAAATGATTGCTCATTCGTTTTTTGGCTTGGTGTATATTTCTTTAAGTTGGGGTTTAATGATGTGTTTAAGAAGTATGGAAACGGGCTTATTAATTCCAATTACTTTAATTGCTTCTATTTGGATTAATGATACCATGGCTTACATTGTTGGTTCTTTTATAGGTAAAACACCCTTATCAAAAATTTCTCCTAAAAAAACCTGGGAAGGCACTATTGGTGGAGCAATACTGGCAATTGTTGTAGTTGGTTTGGTGGTGGTTCCTTTGTTAGTAGGTAATTCTGCTTTAGCTGTACCTACAAATATTGCAGCTTATCATTGGTATATTATAGCAGCTATTGGGGCCATTATTGGAACTGCAGGCGATTTATTGGAAAGCAAATTAAAACGATTGGCTGGTGTAAAAGATAGTGGCAGTTTTATGCCTGGTCATGGTGGGTTTTTAGATCGATTTGATTCTTTAATTCTGGCTACGCCAATTGTTTGGTTGTATTTGAAATTGTTTTTGTAGAATTTTTTGTAATATCTTCTAAGTGTAACTTTTATAACCCTGCCTCGCTGAGGGAAAAATATATTATTGAACAAAAGAAAGTTTGAATATGGTACAAAAACCTGCTAAACAAATCTTTGTTTGCTTGCTAATCAATTTGTTTTTTTCTTTGAATGCATTTTCCCAATTAAACAATACTGTATTAGATAGTACCATATTGGCTGATATGAAAAAAGCCGCTGCTCCTGGTGCAGCAATGGCTGTTGTTTTTAATGGAAGAGTTGTGTATCAAAAATCATTTGGTGTAGCTAATGTTTTTAAAGAAACACCAATAGATGCTGGTAATAGTATTTTTCATATATCATCTATCACCAAAACCTTTACTGCTTTGGCATTACTAAAGGTTTGTGAAGATAAAAAAATAGATATTCAACAGCCTATTGGCAATTATGTAAAAAATCTTTCACCCAAGCAATCCGCCATTACTTTTCATCAGTTGCTATCGCATACAAGTGGAATTGTAGATGAATGGGAACAAACCAAAGAAAAAAGCTTATCAAAGTATTTTGCCGATATGGGAGATAATGGATTTTTCGAAACACCGGGTAGTGTGTTTTCTTATTCGAACAATGGTTATGCACTGGCTGGTTTATTACTTGAAAAGTTAACTGGTACATCGTACACTATTGCTATAGATTCTATTATAATAAAACCGCTGCAACTTAATAATACTCTATTTGGCTATGCCGAAGTACAAAAAAGAAATTATGTAACGGGTTATCAAAATAATATTTCAGTTGATCCGGTTTTGCAAGAAGCAAAAGATATGCCTGCTGGAGGGCTTTTTTCTACTACCAATGATTTAATAAAATTTGCTCAAATATTTTATTCTAATAACACAAACACACATCCATTTAAATTAGTTACACAAAAAATGTTTGGTAACTATATTTATGATGGTACTATGCCCGAATATCTTGGCTATGCCGATGCATATTATGGCTATGGATTGATCAACTTTTCGTATAAGGGAGTTCAGTTTTCTGGTCATCCTGGAGAAGGAGAAAGTCAAAACGCTACATGTGTTATTGCACCCAAACACAATGGTTGCATTATAATATTAAGCAACGCAGGGTTTTATCCTTTTAGAAATAGTTTTGAAAAAGCAATAGAGCTTTTTTTTCCAACCCCAAAAACAGCTGTTGTTGCGAATGAACCTAAAGCAATCCGTTCTTTCGAATTGAAAGATTTGGTTGGTAAATACATAGACCCCAAGGTTAAAACAGGTACTGGCAATGTAATGGAAGTAAAACAAGAGGGTAACAATCTTTTACTTATTATGAATGAAACTGAAAAAATTTCATTAGAAAAAACAGGGTTAAACAAGTTTATTTTAAAAGCCGATCTAGCCAAGTTTCCTATTGAAATTGGCTTTTATGAAAACAAAAAAACTAAAAAAGTGAAGTATTTGGTTTTTTATGGAAGAGTACTTTTAAAAGAATAGATAGAATACAAAAAATTCGCTCTTTCACTTATCAGCATTACATTTGTTGCTCAAATTTATTACATGACCATACATAGAGAAGGCTACCAAACCATTGGCATAACTGCATTAATTTTTGGTATTGTTAATGTTGCATCTTTTTATTTTTTCAGTGCCTCAATGCCATGGTTGGCATTGCTAATTTTTGGGGTGATGCTTTTTTTATTGTTGTTTATTATTTCTTTTTTCAGAATTCCAAATAGGGTACATACGCTGGATGACAATAAAATTATTTGTCCTGCCGATGGCAAAGTAGTGGTAATTGAAGAAATCACCGATGTTGAATATTTTAAAGACAAACGAATACAAGTGAGTGTGTTTATGAGCCCTGCTAATGTGCATGTAAACCGCAATCCAATGAGTGGCGAAGTGGTGTATAACCAATACCATAAAGGAAAATACTTAGTAGCTTGGCATCCTAAAAGTTCTACTGAAAACGAACGCTGGAGTGTGGCTGTAAAAAACAACCATGGTACTATTTTATACAAACAAATTGCTGGAGCATTGGCAAAACGTATTTGTAATTATACAAGCGTTGGTCAGCAGGTGAAGCAATGTGATGAATATGGGTTTATAAAATTTGGCAGCCGTGTAGATATTCTATTACCTGTTGGTACTAAGGTGAATGTGCAATTAAATGAGGTAGTAAAAGGTGGCGTAACCGTTTTAGCAAGCTGGGCATAATAATTTTAACAGATGGAGCGTTATTAAAATCTGATTAAAAGCTATATTTACAATTGAAATTTTAAAACTTAAAACAAATACACGTATGAAAAAGATTTTAATGTTGGCTACCGCAGCTTTCTTATTTACAGGTGTTGCATTTGCACATGGTGGCGATAAGAAAAAATGTGCTAAAGGAAAAGAATGTTGCAAAACCAATGCAACTACTAAAAAAGAAGAGTGCAAAAACAGTACGAAAGAGTGCTGCAAAAAAGGAGCAAAAACAACAGAAGCTAAAAAAGCTTAATTAAGTTTTTAAATATTGAAACGGTTTATTACGAAAGTGATAAGCCGTTTTTTATTTTTTGAGTTGAATGGCTAAGTTGGGATAATCTGTTATTAAACCATCAACCCCTAAATTAATTTGCTGTTGCATTTGTTGTAAATCATTTACCGTCCACGGTATTACTTTAATACCTTTTGAGTGACATTTTTCAACTACAGATTTATTTACCAATTGATAAGCTGGAGAATAAATGGTGGGTGTAAAACCCAATGTTTCTAATCTATTTTCCAGTGAACTCAAAGAAACACCTTCAAACAAATAAGCTGTTTGAATAGTTGGATGTTTTGTATGCAAATACTGCAATGTTCTTATATCAAAAGATTGAATGATGGTTCTTTTTTCAATTCCTTTGGCAAAAATTACTTGCATTAAAATATCAACAAACGCTTTAGGAGCAGGATGAAAAATATTATCTGTAGAAGCCTTGCTTTTGGTTTCTATATTGTAATAAACAGGCTTTAAATGATGTTGTTGTATATAAGCTTCAATGGTATCGATAACATCTTTTAGTAGTGGTTTTACAGCCGCTATTTTTTGCTGATTAGAGAATCGTGGATGAGGTTTTAAACCAACATCAAAGCGTTCAATCTCTACATAATTCATTTGATAAATGTTCAAACTTTTTTCTTCATCTTCTTTTACAAAACCACCATTGGGTTTAGTAGAAATTTCGTGGTTGAAAAAGGGTTCATGACTAACAACTACTTGCCCATCTTTAGAAATTACAACATCCATTTCTAAAGTAGTTACACCCAACTCTACAGCTTTTATAAAAGCTGCCATTGTATTTTCTGGCATTAAGCCTCGGCATCCACGGTGGCCTTCTATATCAAAGTTTAGTGACAATGTTTGTGAAGATTTTATAGAATTGGTTTTGCAACCCAATAATAACACAAGTATAACTAATGTATTTTTCATATTTAGTTTCTTTAAAAAAAAGTGTTTATTTCATCACTATTTTATACGAAGCTGCAAGGTGAAGTTTTTTATCATACCCCACGTTTAGTTACAAAAAATTAATAAGAGCTTGTTTAAAATATTCAGTTCATATTTCTAGCGATTACTGTAATTATTACTTAAAAAGTGTAATTCTAAACCAATAACATATTCATGTGGTTTTAAAACCCTTACTAGTAAAGGGTTTCAACGTATTATATACTATTTATCTTTTTCCCATTCCATTTATCACAGCATTTGTACAGCAGCCATAAATACCTGTTTTTTCTGTACAGTTATTTTCATTTTCGTATTTATATAAATAATTATGAAAAATGAAATTCATTTTCTATTTTTCGAATTATCATTTTAAACCCTTAAAAGAATCGAATGAAAAAAGCATTAAAAGTACTGCTTATTATTGTAGCTATTGTGGTTACAATAGCTGTTGTTGCTGCGTCTTATGTAGCTTGGTTTTTACCCAATGTTGGCAAACCAGAAGATTTAAAAGTAGAAATTACTCCAGAGCGATTAAAAAGAGGTGAATATTTAGCAACCTGTGTGGCTGTTTGTATAGATTGTCATTCTACCAGAGATTGGAGCCAATTTGCAGGACCACCAACCGCTGGCACTTTTGGAAAAGGAGGAGATAAATTTGGAAAAGAAGCTGGCTTTCCCGGAGAATTTTTTGCAAAAAATATTACGCCTGCAGCACTAAAAAACTGGACCGATGGTGAATTGTTCAGGGTTATTACAACTGGCGTAAATAAACATGGTAAAGCCATGTTTCCTGTAATGCCTTATATCAATTATGGTAAAATGGATAAAGAAGATGTGTACAGTATTATTGCTTACATACGGTCATTACCAGCTATTGAAAATAATCCACCCGCATCTAAAGCTGATTTTCCTTTTAGTTTAATTATGAATACCATTCCACAAAAAGCACAACTAACCAAGATGCCTAATCCTGCAGACAGTGTTGCCTATGGAGGCTATTTGGTAAACGTAGCATCTTGTGGCGATTGCCATACCAAATTTGAAAAAGGTGAATTTGTGAAGGGTACTGAATTTGGTGGTGGCAGAGAATTTCAATTTCCTGGTGGTATGGTTCTTTCGGCAAATATTACTCCACACGAAACTGGCATAGGCTTTTGGACGAAAGAACGTTTTATAAAGAGATTTAAAGATTATCAAGATACAGCTTACCATTCTCCTAAGTTGGATTTTATGAAAGACTTTAATTCGCCCATGCCATGGATGATGTATAGTAAGATGACAGAAAGTGATTTATCGAGTATTTATCAATATCTGAAAACAGTAAAACCCATTGATGGGGTACAGGCAAAGTTTACACCCAATAAATAAAATAATGCACCAAACGGCTTTTCAATTTTGAAAGGCCGTTTTTATAAAGCGATTTAGTATTTAGATTACTTTTCTTTATTTAAAAAAAGGTCAATAGTATCTTTATGTAATATGCCTTTTAGTTGCATTGCTTTACCAGTATAGTTACTTACTTTAAAAATAGAAGTATCTACAGGTTGATTTTTCTTCCAATAGATTAATTGTATCTCTTTTTTTGTACCATCATAATTATAATCTAACCAAAGAGCTTTGCTCATATCGCATACAAATGGATTTGGAGAGGCAATAAAAGAAGTACCGCTTTCTATGTAAATATTTTTCCATGCAGTAGAATCTTTTAACCATGCGTTTTCTGCCATTGTATCTTTATTTTTAATCAACTTAGTTACATTCCATTTACCTACCAATTGATTGTTGCCTTTTCTGGTGTTTACTAAATAAAAAATAAGTGTAAAAGCCAAAGCAATACTTAAAAATTTTGTAGCATATCTAAACCAAGTATAACCAACAGTTGGTAATGTTGAAATATTATTTATGAAAACAGTTTTTAAATCGTTCCATCTTAATAATAATAAGTAGAGTAAACCAAGTGTAAACAAAACTGAGTTTAAAAAAGCACCACTAGCAATATCGTAAAACACATTGATGAGTAAAATATTTACCAGTATTGGCAATAGTATAGAAACCCCAAGCAATGTAGTTTTTCTGGATAACAACAATATTGAACCAATGATTTGGAGCAACCCAATGATTACAGCCAATGCATAAGAATGGGCAAAATAATTCCAGGTTAAATTAAACCCATTTAAACTACCTACCAGTGAGTCGTCTCTATGAAGTGATTGTGCAAATTGTGTTTTTAATATTTTGGCAAAACCATAAGTGGCAATATCAAAAGCCAACCAATAGCGTAAAATGCCTCTGAACCAAGCATGACAAATACCAGAATTAAAACTTCCTTTTTTAGCTTTTTTATGCCAATAAATGGAATAACCAATAGCAAATAAAACAGCAATAGCAACCTGACCAATGAGCAGCCAATTAAAAAAATCGTCGCCCAGTTTTATAAGAATTGAATTGGGCAATACTTCAAAAAAAATGGCCACGGTATTTGTAATGGCAACTGCTGCAAACAAACATTCTGTAAATTTTATGAACCAATTTGTACGAAGCTCGTATTCTAACTCAGTATTCATATAGGGTAATTATGATGTACGATATTTATTAAGGGATTAATGAAAATAATGAAATCTTTGAAATTTAAAAGCAGGACTTGCCTGAAAAATCAAATACCTTACTTTTGTTGCCCTGATTAAAGTAATCAGCGGTTGGTCCCGTAGTTCAATGCCCGAATGAATTCGTTCATTCGGGCAGGGATAGAATAGGAGTTTAAAAATTATTATTTGAAATGTTCTTTGCTTATGTAATCAAAAGAGTTGATCATGATTACTTTTACAAAGGTCATTGCGAAGACTTGGAACAGCGATTGAAACAATATAACGCTGGTTACACAGAATCAATTAAAAAATGGATTCCATTTAAAATAATTTACTTTGAATCTTTTGAAACAAGGGAAGAAGCTATACGACAAGAGAAATATTTTAAATCGGCAGCAGGTAGAAGGTTTTTGAAAAATAAATTGGTCCCGTAGTTCAATGGATAGAATAGGAGTTTCCTAAACTCTAGATCCAAGTTCGATTCTTGGCGGGACCACATAAAGCTACACTTTTAATGTGTGGCTTTTTTGTTGACAGTTCTAAAAACTTAAGCCATTTTTTGCATGAGCAATAACCATTCTTTCAATAATATTCATAAGACTTGAACAAACTTTACTCGTAAATCCACATTAAACCAACTTGAAAATAAATGATACCTTCCCTGACTAAAAACAAGTATGAAGTTTACAGTAGTATTATATAATCCTTATGCAGTTTTTTATACCATGCCATTGGCATTAGTAGCCATTGGTAGCTATTTAGATGCAAATAAATACAATGTAGTAATTATTGATGGCCGTTTAGAAAAAGACCCCATGCAAAAAATAAGTGAGGCTTTACAACAAAATGCTGTTTGTTTTGCTACCACAGTTTTAACGGGTGGGCCTATTAAAGATGCTTTAAAAATTTCAAGAAAAGTAAAAGAACATTTTCCAACAATACCTATAGTTTGGGGTGGTTGGCATCCGTCATTGTTTCCACATCAAACTTTAGAGGAACCTTGTATAGATGTTGTAGTGAAAGGTCAAGGCGAAATTACATTTGCTGAGTTATTAGAAAGGTTTATTCATCATCAACCATTAAAAGGCTTACAGGGAACAGCTTTTAAACAAAATGGCATAGTAGTTATGAACGAAGAACGCCATATGGAAGACCTGAATAATTTTCCAGCTTTCAACTACGATTTAATTGATGTTCCTGGCTACATTAAATTAACTGGACGTAATCAGTTAGATTATATTTCTTCTCAAGGATGTAGGTTTAGATGCTCGTTTTGTGCAGACCCTACCATGTATAAACGTGGTTGGTATGGTTATAGCTCAGAACGTATGGGCAACGAAATTGAAGCACTTTGGCATAAATACAAGTTTAACCATGTGCATTTGCAAGACGAAACTTTTTTTACCAATGCAAAACGTGTAAAAGGTGTTGCCGAAGAATTTATTAAACGCAAACTACCCATTAGTTGGTTTGGTACCATGCGAGCCGATCAAGGTGTTCGGTTAGATGATAGTGTTTGGGAACTTTGCAAAAAATCTGGGTTAGAACGTGTAATGATAGGCATGGAAGCTGGTACACAAGAAATGCTAGATTGGATGCAGAAAGACATTAAACTAGAACATATTTTTGATACTGCTAAAAAATGTATTCGCTATGGTATAGCCATTAATTTCAGTATTATTGTTGGTTTTCCTGGAGAAACAGAAGAAAGTATTTCTGCAACCCTCAACATGGTGAAAGAGCTTAGGAAAATGAGCAGTACATTCAACATGGGTATCTTTTATTACAAACCTTACCCAGGCAATAAAATTGCAGATGAGTTGTTGGCAAAAAATTATCAATTTCCTGCAACTCTAGAGGCTTGGAGTAATTTTGATTATGTTGATACAAAAGAAAGTGATTGGCTGAGTACTAAACAAATAAATGAAATTGAGGGTTTTAAGTTTTACCAACAGTTGGCTTACAATAAACCCACACTTGCAAAATATGTAGTACAACAAATAGCTAAGTGGAGGGTTGAAAAACGACTATATAAATTTCCTGTAGAGAAAAAGTTGAAAGAATGGTTAATGCCTAGGCAAAAAATGGCTTAATGGTTAATCATATATATCGTCTGCTCCCAAATATTACTGAATAATAACTATTTGATTATAAAGTACACTACGTAACAGGCTGGGGCTTATTGAATCTCATTAAAAACATCTTCGATAGTTTTTCAGCATTATAAGTTGGTAATACAAAATTTTTTTTAAGTATCATTTTTATTCAATTGTATTCATAAGACACCTACTTAAGCTTGTACTTTACCATGTTTTCTCAAAAAAAAGTTTATCTATGTTTATGCTGCTTTTTCTAAACATACTTTCGGTGAGAGGTTTTTTAATACAGAGTGCGTCTTTTTTACCAAGCATACGTGAAAAAAATGCAATAGGTGTAAGTATCAAGAAAAAAATTAAAGAGAGTATTATTGTAGGTACAATCAAGCTTAATAGCCATGCCAATTTCATCCAATAAAAAGAAATTTTATTGCTAAGGTATGAAGACAAAAGGCCTGTTAGGCCAACACAAAAAGCAACATATTGTAACCAATTTAGCTTGGTTATAAAATAAACAAATAAAAGCCCAACTGTTATAGTTAAAATTGTTTTTGTAACATCTTTCGTTTGTTCCATGATGCACTTTTTTAAAAAAGGCTATATATAAATGGGGCGAAAGCACTGCCTCCACCAAATACAAAAAGTACAGCAAGAAATAATAGTACGATGACTATTGGTGCTAACCAGAATTTTTTGCGTTCTTTCATGAATAAAAAAATATCTTTCAGGTACTCCATGTTTTTATTTTCGGTTTACATATTAATACGTTAATCCTTTGCAAGGCTAATCGGGATTAAACTGTGTTGCCCATTTTTTATTTCCTTTTTCTGCCTGTTCTTCTTTACAAAATACAAACCTATTCATCACAAGATAATCTATATCAGTGTTCATAAAGCAGGTATAGGCCTCTTCTGGTGTACAAACTACAGGCTCCCCCCTTACATTAAAACTAGTGTTAAGTAATAATCCTATCCCTGTTTCTTGTTTAAATACTTCAATTAATTGCCTAAATATAGGATTGGTGTTTTTATCTACGGTTTGTATACGTGCCGAAAAATCTACATGTGTAATTGCCTGTAATTGACTTCGCTCATAACCTAATTTTTCTTTTAAAGGCAAATCATGAAAGTTTTCTGGTATTGGATTTCTGTAATGTTTTTGTATTGAAGCCACTAAAAGCATATAAGGTGATGGAGTATTGATTTCAAAATAGTCATTGCAATCTTCGCTAAGTACCGATGGAGCAAAAGGTCTAAAGCTTTCTCTAAACTTAACTTTTAGATTTACTTTTTTTTGCATTTCCTTGTTCGTCGGATCGGCTAATATACTTCTGTTACCTAGTGATCTTGGACCAAATTCCATCCGACCCTGAAACCAGGCAACTACTTTTCCGTTTTTTAGCAAGGTTGCTACTTCTTTTACAAGTGCATCATTGGTGTCTGCTTTTCGGTAGGTAGCTTTCGCTTTTAATGCAGCTTTTTCAATGTATTCATCAGAGAATTGGGGACCCAAAAGTGCTCCCTTCATACCGTCATTTACAGTAACTACTCTTTCTTGGTTAAGGTACAAAAAATTTACTGCAAGTGCTGCTCCTAGTGCACCACCAGCATCACCTGCTGCTGGTTGTATAAAAATTTCTTTAAACAAACCCGATTGTAACAGTTTGCCATTTGATACAGCATTTAATGCCACCCCTCCTGCCATACACAAATAGTTTGAACCAGTTATTTTTTTGGCTTCTTTCGCCATTTTTATTACTATTTCTTCAGTGATGTTTTGTATAGCAAGAGCAAGATTACAATGGTGTTCTAATAACTCATCTTGTTCCTGCCTTTTTGGAAAGCCAAATAATTGCTCCCATTTTTTTGCATTGATCATGGTTAAGCCAGTGGTATAATTAAAAAACAACTGGTTTAGCCATATTGAACCATCTTCTTTAATATCTACCAAGTTTTGTTTTATCAACTGCTCAAATTGAGCAGTTTGAGCACTATGAGGATTGCCATAGGGTGCAAGACCCATAAGTTTATATTCTCCTGAATTAACGGTGAATCCTAAAAAAAAGGTAAATGAAGAATAGAGAAGACCTACTGAATGAGGAAAATGCAATTCTTTATGAATAGTAATTACGTTATTATTGCCGCTTCCTATAACTGCTGTACTCCATTCACCTACGCCGTCAATACTTAAAATGGCTGCTTCTTTAAATGCTGAAGGAAAAAATGCACTGGCCATATGTGACAAATGATGTTCTGAAAACAATAGTTTTACTTTTTGCTTATCATATGCATCAATATTTTTTAGCTCGTTGATGATTATTTTTTTTAGGAATAATTTATCCTTTAACCAAACGGGAATTGTTTTAAGAAAAGATAACAAACCCCTTGGAGCAACGGAGTAATAAGTTTCTATAAGTCGTTCAAATTTTAATAAGGGTTTGTCATAAAAAACAATGTAGTCCAAATCATTCAGCTCCAAACACCCCTCTTCAAGGCAGTATTTGATAGCATTAGTTGGAAAAGCCGATGAATGCTTTTTTCTATTAAATCTTTCTTCCTGAGCTGCAGCAATGATATTACCATCTATCAATAATGCGGCTGCAGAATCGTGATAATAAGCAGATATTCCTAGTATTTTACATGCATCTTTCATTGTAGGTGCTCAAGGTTTGTTTTCCCCTCATTTTCAGCTTTTCGAGTAAGTTCGGTTTTTATTCTTTCTGCCAGCAATCGATTTAGAGATGGAGAATAATGGGTTAGGTCAACATAAGGATATTGAGTAAGCTTGTCTGTTTCAGAAATATCATAAAAATTCTTATATCTTCCTTCTTTAATTCTTTTTTTGACATGTTGATGAATTGCCTCCCACCCATGATATAAAGGGAATTCTTTTTTAAATATTTTCTTATTGGCAATAAAGTGATTTGTTTCGAGCAATGGACCAATGGGTTGGTAAAATATTTTATATTCAAAATGCCAGGCTTTGCTTAATGCATCTATTAAATCTATATTTGATTGGTAATATTGGTCTGTTTTTTTTAAAATGGAGCTGTCTAAAACAAATGGTAATTTTTCCACAATTTTTTGATGTAAATAGGGGTGCTTATTGTAAAGTGCATTTTCATTATAAATACTTTCATGAACAAGCTTGGCTGTTTGCTTTTTCTTAGCTTCCATTGATGCTTTATATGAGTACCACAATCTTACAATTGGTAATGCATACAATAAATTCTTATTCAGATTTACATTATATAAACCAATATCCTTAGTATATGCATTTATTGGTTTTGCAGGTGTTTCGTTTGCCTCAAACGGATTCGACAAAAGTTGAGTAATATCATTTAAGCCATCTAAAAAAATAACCCTTTTTGGTCTATACCCCTTTTGAAGCAATAAAATTAGTTTTTCAATCTCCAATTTTTGTTGATAGCTTGGAACGCCAAAGTTTAGGTACCTATCATTGTTTTTATTTTTGTTTAAAAAATAGGTAAGGTTTTCGTTACTAGAAACTGAATACCCAAATGCTGTACTACCACCTAATAGCCATGTACTACCATTAATTAATTTCCAAAAATTGGCAGGTGTAATAAAAGAGTCGAGCCTGCAATTTTCGAACCCAACCTGGTAAATTTTATTGGAACTTGGTGTGTTCATAAATTCTAATACCGGATGAGATTTAATATTCGGTGTCAGGTCTTGTATTTGCTTAATTTCTTCGATAGGTCTTCCTTCATAAATATCCTGCATTAACTTAGGGTTTTCCTTAAGCATTATCCTATTATGAATAATATATTCAGAATAATTTGTTGGTTTTACAAAAAACCAGGCTATAATATTTAGTAATGAAAACAGCAGAACTGTGTTTGTGAAAATTATTGCAATATTCTTGTAATAAATGCTTAATTTTTTCATTTTAACTACGACATTTTTTATGTCAAAATATACTAATATTTCTTACACCAAAAATAACGAAAATGCTTATCCATACTTGTCTTTGAAGGCCTAATTACAAATTATATTGCATAATCTGGGCTTAAACAGGCCAAAAAGAACTATTTAATTTATTAAAGAAGAAATGCGTGAAAAAAATACTTACAATCTTTTCTTAAATATCCGCTGCCAATCCGCAGCCTTATTTGTTTACTAAGATTTGACCACTTTGTTTAGTAAAAAAGCAATAGAATGCAACTATTCATAAATAATTAAACTTCAAAAAGTATTTTTCAAAGGTTTCGCACAAGTCGTATTTTCTTTATATGCTACTTGTAGTGCAAAAAAACTAATATAAACTGAAATTGTGTTTGCTGCAAATGCCCCTGTTTGACCCATGCTTGGTGTTAAAAAAAAAGATAACAGAACATTCGCTAATCCTGAAACAATAAAGCAACGCAAAACTATATTCTGTTTTTCGGAACGTGAGTAGCGATATACTTGCATTAGGACCCTGGTAAATCCAAACACATTAAACCAAACCAATAAACCAAACCAAAGCGATATGGTTATTCCATAATAGTATCTACAAAATATATACACTCCGAGCGACGAAAAAAATGAAAAAATTAATCCAGTGTAAATGGAGAATTGAGTAAACTTTTCGAAAGTTTTTTGACTGTAGCGGAGTATGCCTGCCAAAAAAGTTCCGTTTATAGAAGAGTATGCAATTAGGCAAAAAGTTACAAGGTTAGTAATAATATAATAAATACTCATGCTTTGTTTTCCAAGCATAAAACCAATGGTATAAAGGTCGGCTTTAGAGCATAAAAACCCTGCCAGTGAGATGTAAAAAAAAACAGAGGAGTTTTTAATTACTTGCAAACATTTAGTAAAATTTAGTGTGATGGAAGTTTCTCTCCTAAAAATGAAGGCATAAAATGCGTTACGAAGTACTTCTAAAATAAGCAATTCGGTTAATAAAATGCTTGAATTATCTTTATTTCCATCTACACAAATAACAACAAGCAGTGTTACATAAAAAAATGAATCAATAGCTAATGAGAGATGATATTTTTTTTGGAGTACAATTAGTGATTCATAAACTTGATTAAATGTTTTTAAAATGAGGTAGGTTGCAATAAATAATTTTAAGGTTAAACTTGCCGGCAAAAAAAATACAAAGGGAATCAGCAGAAACGACATGAGCAGCTTGCTCCCAAATAACTTAGCCGTTAATTCCTTAACTGCAAAAGGTTCTTTTGCATACGCTTTTGTAATATAGTCCTTACCACCCCAATTAGTAATTACAAAAAAAAGATTAATGATGGAAATGCTATAAACATAGCTTGTAAGAATGCCACTGCTTTTATGATGCAGGAGGATATAATTGAAAAGGATAGCAAAAAAACTAGCCAAAAAAGAACGTGAGAGATTGAATACTATTTGCAGAAAACGTTGAAAGACCTTGCCTCGTTTTTTGTTTTTTTGATTATTTATAGAGATATTATTCAAATGCAAATTATTTTGCTTTAACAAAACTGTCTTATTCCTTCAAAAAGTACTTATTCTTTTAATTGCTCATTAATCATATATAACTTCTGCTCCATCAATTTCTGGCTGCCTGTATTTTAGCCAAAAACGTTGCAATAGTTTTAATTCATAAGGGGCTTTAAAAAAATTACGATTATACCTAAACTTAGCAAGTGTGGCAATTGCTGTACGTTGAAACTTACTCAACTTTATATCAGAATTGGTGGGGTAACGTGCATTTAACACCACTTCAAAGTTTTGAATTTTGTCAATCATTGCTGGTGTTAACCAAGGCGTTAAAGGGTTTTTACGTAAGTCAAAATTGGTCCAATCTTCATTTAACCAATCGTCTAAAGTTTCAGGAAAACGAAACCCAGATGCTTTTACTTGTTCATACATTTCAGAGCCTTCTGTTGGCACAGGACTATATACGTATATAATTATTTCGGTAGCGGGGTTTACTTTTTTTATTTGCTTAATAAAATCAATATCAAAATCTATTTGTGCCATTACTTGCTCTTGTGTATCTGCAGGAAAACCTAGTACAAAGGAATACTCAGGAATAATATCAAATTTTTTCATTCGTTCTGCAAAAAGTAGCATTTGTGCAGCCGTTTGTGTACCACCTTTATCAACTTGTTTTAGTATAGAATCGTTGCCACTCTCTGCACCAAAAAAAATCATTTTACAACCACTTTTACGCATAATGGCTAATGACTCGTCGCTATATTTATCAATGGTATCAATTCTTCCTTCGCCCCACCAAACAATATTGTCATTCATTATGAGCTTTGAAAATTCTACAGTTCTTTTTTCAGATACAAAAAAATTATTATCAAAAAACTCAAAAGAATCTGCACCATATTTGTCAATCAAATGCTTCACATCGCTATAAACATTTTGTGCATTTCTGCCTTTCCATCTTCCTTCAAAAATGGGTACTACTGCACAAAAACTACAAGTAAATGGGCAGCCCATACTTGAATGATAAACTGCAGTATGTTTGCCCAAATATGTTTTGCCTAAATATTTTTTTAGCGGATAAAATTCATGTAAATAATCGTAAGGCAATTTTGGTAAAGTATCTAAATCTACCAAAGTTGTTTTGGGTGTTTTAATAATTTTATTACCTTCTTTATAAATTAAATTATTAATAATTGGAATGGTTGGTTTATTGTTATCCAAAGCATCTAACAATGCCGGAAAAGCAATATCTCCAATACCATTAATAACATAATCTACATAACCAGATTCTAATACCACTTTGTGTTGATTGGTGGCAAAATAACCTCCCCAAATAGTAATAACATTTGGAAACTGCTCCCTAATTTTTTTGCTAAAAGGAATAGCCTGCCTTAATTGTGGGCCTGGCATACAGGTACAGCCAAAGTATTTATACTCACCAGTTTGTAAATATTTTTCAAGTACTGTCCAAGGATTATTTTCCATATTTCCATCCACAAAAACATAGTTCCATTTACCATGTATGGCTGCCCCCACTTGCAAAATAGTGGTAGGTAAACGGTGCTTTGCTTTTGCACTTCGTGGATTAAATATGATGACTTTATTGTTCATTGAACTTGCAAATTTTTATGAATAGCTGCTTATTTTTTCCAAAAAGGTTTTTGAAAAGCACTGCAACATCTTGTACAAGCAGGAAGCAAGCCCCCAGCTTTTTTTAAATTTAATCTTAAATCAGTTAAGGGCTTACCATTCCATATTTCTTTTATAGACTGTTGGTAAATGTTGCCAACAGTAACATTATAACATCTTCCATGGGCTGGTATTGAAGTGCCATCTGTTTTGATCATTAATGTTCTATATACATCAAAGCAGGTACTACCAAATTTTGTTTCTGGTTGCTGATAAAATTTTTGTAGATCTTCTTTGTTATGTATCTCGGGTGAAAAAACAACATTAAATGGATAAGAGCCTGCTTTAATTAATTCAATTTCTTGGTGTAATGCATCAATATTTGTAGCTGCAATATTGGTATCACTAACATTAGAGGCTGTAGCGTGGTATTGCCCATATACTTGGTTGTGTAGCAATGCCATACTATCTGTTGTGTAACAAGTATGCATAAAGCCAATAGTATCAATTGGAAAATTTTTTAAGTTGTCGAGAAAAGTTTTTAAATGCCCAACATTCCATTCTGTAATTACACAATAAATAGAAATTTTAGGACGCTTTGGTTGAGCAATTAAAACTTCAATTCCTTCAATTGCTCGTTGATAAGAATTTTTATGACCACGTATTTCATTATGAATTTCAGCAGGACCATCTAAAGAAATATTTATTTCATTTAACCCTGCAGCAGTAATTTCTTTAGCTTTTATTTTTAGATTTAGTGCATTGGTGGTTATCGAGGTATAAATATTTTTAGATGCGGCATATACCAAAGATTCTGTTAAATGAGGGTAAATAAGAGGTTCTGTGAAAGCATAGCCGAGTTTTGCTTTTGGAAAATATATTGCCGTATCATCAATAATTTTTTTGATTAACTCCAAAGGCATATTTAATGGATGACTGCTCATTAAATTATTAAAAAAATTGCTTTGCTGATAATCCATACCAACATCACACATTTTACAATGAAGATTACAAATATTATTTACGCCCAAAACAACATAGGAGGGTGCCACAAAAGCACGATTAGGATACAAAACTGCATTTATTTGCCTAATATGTTCTTTGGATAATTTCATTTTTTTAAAGACTGATTTCAAATAAATAATTTTCTTCAAACCATATTTTCTTACGCTCAATCATTTGCCACTTAAATCCATTTTTCAAAGCCAATGATTCAATTACCCCAAGATTACAATCTTCACTTAAAACCATTATTGCTTTACTTCTTGCATTCACAAACTGTTTCATTTGAAAAAATAATTTATGAAAGTACTCAAAATTTTCACCACAGAACCAAGCATACTCATTTTCTGTTATTGGATTTTTTGGATAGTATGGTGGATTAATTAATATCAAATCAAATTGCTGCCATGGAATATCGGTAAATAAATCTGATTGAATAATTTTCACGCTAACATCATTCTTTTCACAATTCTCTTTTACATTATTGCAAGTATTTTCACTAATGTCTATTGCAGTAACAATGGCATTTTGCTTTGCTGCATAAATAGATAACAAGCCTGAACCAGCCCCTAACTCAATAACTGTAAGGTTTTGCAACGCTTGCCTCTTTAACCACCCTAATAAATATTTAGTACTAAAAAATAAAGCTGGATGAAAAACACCAGGATTTACTTTTATTGAAATTCCATCAATAATTGTTTTTCTTTCGCTACTTGAATACCATTTATTTATTGGGAATAACAATACATAAATTACCTTCTTGAATATTTTTCTACAAAATTGCCTCATTAACTTTTCCTATTTCATAATATATACTAAATAGCTGTTGTTGTTGATTGTAAGTTTATCAAACTATAAAATGTACATTATAAATCACAAACTAAGAATCTTAACTTTTACACTATTGCTGTTTTTCTTTTTTCCATCATCATACCAACCCTTGCTCTAATAGCTTTTACTTTAGTTTTTGTGGAAGCCACTAAACCAAGGTTTTTATTTTTTCGTTGATAAAAAGCCATTTCATTAATAATCCATTGTACTGCATGATGATAATATTTTTTATTGTATGTTCTTTTAAAATCAATATCTCTATCTGTATTCTCGGCCCAATTTATTTCATTGGCATTACTTACTGCTTCAACTTCTTCAAACAATTCTGTACCACGTATTGGGTAAGTAATGGTAATAGTAAAGTAATGTGGGTTAGATTTTTTTAAATGTTGTAAGGTTTGCTTAATATCTTCTTCTGTTTCTGTTGGGTAACCCAGCATAATAAAAGTACCAGCTTGTATGCCAGCTTTTTGAGCAGCATTAATCATTTGTTGCACCACTTTTACATCTACTCGTCTATCCATTAAATCAATAATTTTTTGGCTACCACTTTCGGCACCAATCCAAACCCTAAAACAACCCGAGCGTTTTAAAAACTGTATTACCTCTTCATTTAATCTATCGGCTCTTGTAATACATTCGTAATTAAATTGCAATTTTTGCTCTTCTACCAATAAGGTAAATTCTTCCAGCCATTTGTGGCTTACAGTAAACACATCGTCTACAAACCAAATATTGTCTGGGTTATACTGTTGTTGTATCAGTTTCATTTCATCTACCACACTTTGGGGCGAACGCCTACGATAACTTTTACCATAAACACCCCTGCTACACCAATGACAACTGTATGGGCAACCTCGCATGGTACTTACAGTAACAGAACTAAATCCATGGTGCTTTTTCCATGTTTTCAAATAAGTGTTGAGATCAATTTTTTTTCTGTTAGGTATAGGTAACTCATCTAAGTTTTTGCGTAAGCTTCTTTCTGGGTTAATGATAATTGTACCATCATCCAATTTAAACGAAATGCCTGCAATGCCTTGGTGAGGTTGATTACTTAATAGAGCAGTTACCAATTCATAAAAGGTTTCTTCGCCCTCGCCAATTACCAAAAAATTTGCACCATTATGCAATAATTGCTCTTTGTTGTATCGTACATCTGGTCCACCTAAAACAATTTTGGTATGTTGCAAACTTGGTTGTGAACGTACAAACTGAATTGTTTTTATAACATTCACCTTAGTCATTAAATTGATATAAATAGCAAGTATGGATGGTTTTTTTTCTAAAAGATATTCATTAAATTTTTCTCTAGCAGAGAATGTGGTATCAAAAACATCATGTTCAATATTTTTTTCTTCTAAATAAGCAGATAGATATAAGATACCTAATGGAGGATAAGGCTTCATGATAGCTTTCTCCCTTTCATCGTCTTTTAAAAAATATCCGTGGGTTAGTACAATCATGCTTACAGCTTTTCTATTTTTATGTAATAGTGACTAACAAATTTAATTATAAAAGAGCAGTTTTTATATGTTGATTTAAATTGTATAATAGTTTAAAAAAAATCTTTTGTTTTCTACCCATTTATTTAAATAAGTTGGAAGAATAATACCGAAGTGATATCTGTTTACTTTTTTTCTTTAAAAATGTTTGGC
The DNA here is from genome assembly GCA_943368475.1 of Allobosea thiooxidans. Classification (GTDB taxonomy): domain Bacteria; phylum Bacteroidota; class Bacteroidia; order Chitinophagales; family Chitinophagaceae; genus UBA1930. The sequence goes on along the minus strand of CALRLF020000018.1, from coordinate 9,107 downwards.
TCTTTTAAATTTGGCTCCCTAGCCGATAAAGGAATTGGTAGCGATTTAACTGTAGAAAATTTCTCTACGTCATCTCTATTATACAACTCACCCATAAATTCATATTCACGATGATAATGAGTAGACAATGTTTTTAAACGTTCTTTCACTTGTTGTACTGAAATATCCCATTCTTGTGCCAATCGGTTAGCATTGGGTTCCATAAATGTTATATATAGCCATTCGCTGTATTGATGTTCTTGATGTTTTTTATAATTTAATGCTGTATGAATATTGTTTCGGTATATCAATAATAACTCGTTTAATTCTCTCATTTCTTTAGAAAATTCAACTCCAGTTTTATAACCTATCAAATCAGTATTATTAACAACTAAAGGAGTAAAATGTCCTTCGTGGCACCACATACATTTTGTTGGTTTACCTGCTTCTCCAAATAGTTTAGGAGAAGCTGCTGCTAGTTTGCCATATTTATCATAAATTAAATATCTCAACTGTCCGTTTTTCATTAGGTCTATTACTTCAAAAGTTTCAACTTTAAAAGAGCCATCATTAATTTCCCCACTTCCCTCTAAAGCAACGAATTTGTTTTTTTGTATATCCTTGTTATTCAGATATTTTATTATTCGTAGGCCGTTTGCTACGCCTGAATGACTTATTGGATAAGTTTGCCAGTTTGTATCACTAATTGGTTTATCTAATATGTTTTGAATTGAGTCAGGCACTCCTGTAATGGCATAATAATGCCAGGAAGTATAAATTGAAAATACCAAAAATCTACCCAAATCAATGCTATTGCTTAGCTTATACTCATCTGTATTTTTTGTATAATTTATTATTTTTTCCCACTGTTTCAATGCGTTTTTATCAAACCCTAAATATTTTAGATCAATCAATATAATTGAATCGTTTACTACTTGTATTCCTTTAGCAATGTCGTTTTTGGGTAGCATGGCACCAGCAAAAGCCATACTCCACATTAAACCTTTTTTTACTATGCTAACTTTTTCTCCAGGATAATTTTTTACCCATTTTAAGTTTATCTCAGTAGTACTAAGCTCTTTTTTAACATTTGTACAAGTAATGCCAAAAAATATTAGTGCAAAAAGAATGGATAAAACTTTAAAGTATTTCAAAATCGAATGTTTTACTTAATTGATACTTTCTTTAAATTCATTAAACCAAACCTACTGTGGCTATCTGTAAGAAAAAAAATAAATTCATTATTAACCAAAATGGGCTTAGCTTTTTGAGATGGTGGTAATATTATTTTTGTATGTTTAAAATACAACTCGTTATTCTTAATGCTACAGTAAGCTGTATCATAGGTTGAAACAACCAAATTAGTTTGCATGGTATCCATCCCCTTTTTGTTTAAAACATAGGCAGTTAATTTTTGGTCAACAACCTTAAAATCATGCACCAAAAATTGTCCCTCATTAGGCAAAACATAAGTTGATTTATCCTTTATTGTATGGGTAAAAGTCTTATATAAGAGCGGTAAAGAAATAATTATTAAAGAAAGAGATTTTAAATTAAACTTATTCTTTAAACTGTTCTCAAAAAATAAAAATGCTAATATTAAACTCATCCAAAGTCGGCCATATTGCAAAATAAAATGAGCATTTAAAAACCGTTGGTAAGGATAATTAACTAAAACAAACAATACCAATGTAAAAATGATTTGTTTATGTAATTGTTCATTTTTGTTACAATAAGCAACTAAAGGAATAACCCACATTATTTGTGCATATGTAGCACTTCTACTTTGCAATAAAAATACGGCTATTACACATGCTGCAATAAACTGAAATTGCTTACTAGAATGTTCAAAACAATAATTAGCAACTATAATAATTATTATTGATTTTGCAATAAATAAGCTGCAGAAATATAATTTATCACTATTTATCCATACTTTATTATTTACAAAAGCATCATAAACAAATAGATTTTTTAAGAAAACATCTATTGATTGTCCACCAATAAAATAATCAGTTGTTGAGTTATTAGAAAATGCAGTTGGTAAAACATTAAAAAGATAGACTTTCCAAAACTCAAATCCAGTAAAATATATTGAAATGCTAAACAGAAGCAAAATAAAAAATCCTACGCAAAAAACTTTTTTATACTGCTTGTTTACCAAAAATGAACTTATATAAACTATTGGAAATATTTTTAACATAATAGCAAATGCAAAAAACAATTCTCCATAATATTTTTTGTTAGTAGAAATAAAATAATACCCAATAACAACCAACGAAAAAATGATGAAATACCATTGTCCAAAAAAAATTTGATTTTTTATTGCAGTAAAAAATAGGAATGGCAAAACGGCAAAAACCCATGTTGAAATTGATGAGTGAATTCTTTTAAGTAAATAAATTGAGTAAATGAAAAAGCAGATGCTTATTAAGTTAAAAACAAATTTTGCAATTATTGCGTTGCCAAAAAAAATGAATGGTTGAGTAAATGTTACTGTGAATGGGCTATTTAAGTAAAAATCGAGTAATTCTGATGTATAACCACTATTCCAAACAAAATTATTAAAGTTAAAAACGTTATAAACAAAATCTTCCGGCTGTAAATGTTTATGAATCATTAGTGCAGGAAAAAAGTTATTGCCAAAATCATGAACTGGAAAAGAAATTGATTGTATCAAAAACAAAAAACACATCAATGCCCCTGGCCATAAATATAAATGGTATTTTGTTGATATTTTTTTGAAATGACTATACATATATGTATTAGAAATTTTAACTACTTATTTGTTCAATTTCTATATAATAATGATCTGCTATGTTGCATAGGAATTGTAACTTACTTGCTTTATTTTCCAATTTAATTAACCAAGTAAATAGTTTTGGCCTATGTACAAAAAAACTATTTAAGTATGATGGTGGTATAAAAAAACCTACTGGCTTTACTACTGATACTTTTAATTGTGGGGGTAATATTTTTTTTATTGTAGCTACAGAATGATACCAAGTTTGCACACTACTATTACTGTTTAGTTTTGCCAACAATGGCTTGGTTGCTAACCTTCTAAAAGCTTTGTGCCATTGTAGTTTCAACAAAAAAAATAAAGTTTCCCATAAGCAAAATGTGGGCATTATTACTAGAATAATTTTACCATTTTTGGTAAGCATTAATTGCAATTGGAGTAACAAATATTCTAACTGAATTTTTGAAATACAATTTAGCCCACCAAAGTTGGAAAAAATTAAATTGAATTTATTGTTGTTAATTGTTTCATTTATATTCAATACATCTAATTGTTTAAATTGAATATTTTGACCAACTGTTTTCTTTTTTGCAATAGACAACATTTTAGTAGATATATCTGTTGCAATTATTTTAGCACCCTTTTCAGCCAACCATTTTGCATCTTCGCCTGTACCACAATTTAATTCAAGTACATTTAAATCATAAAAGTGGTTGAACGATTGTTGTAAATAATTCCAAACCAATTTACGCTGTGCTTTGCCAACAATTGAGTTGGTAAAACTATCATCGTAGTTGTTGGCAATATGATCAAAAGCAGCTACCATTTACAATAACGATTTTAGCTTTTTACTACTCCATATAGCAGTTGCCCAATGATACGGTAGTTTTATAATAGATTTTATTTGCTGCATATTTGTTGCAATTGGTGTTTGAACAACCTTTTGCAGATGATGAATGCTTTTTTGGCGTTTAAAAATAGTATGGGTATGCCTATGTAAATGTTTATAAAATTGTTGCGAATAAGTAGCATTGTACAGCATGGCTAAATCGTCGGAATCAGTCCAGTTTTGTTTTGTTTGCAATTGTGCTTTTACCTTTTCGTAAAAGCCAGTTTCTGGTAATGGATAGGATACAGAAATTCCAATATCGTGTGGCATTAAATCTTTAAGCATGGTTAACGTTTTTTCAATATCTGTAATGGTTTCTCCTAAATATCCATATTGTAAAAAAAGGCAAACTTTTACGCCATGTTTTTTTAACAATTTTGTTGCTTCATAAATCTGTTCAACTTTTGTACCCTTGTCCATGGCATCTAATATTTGTTGAGAACCACTTTCGGCACCCATCCAAACCTCATCTAAGCCAGCAGCCACTAAATGTTCAATAGTATTTTCTTTTAATAATAAATCGGCCCGGCATTGTATTTTAAATTTTGGTTGTAGGTTTTCTGTTTTCAACAACAAACTAAATGCTTGTACCCAACCTGGCTTTAAACCAAAAATATCATCACATACCCAAAAATGAGTTGCCCCATAATCATTCATCAATAATTTTAATTCATTCACAATAGCTTCTGGAAAACGAGAATTATAACGATTTCCATAAATGGGTTTAGCACACCAATTGCATTTAAATGGGCAACCTCTAGTGGTAGCAATATTTAATGAAAACTTACCGTGTGCTTGAATCCAAATTTTTTTGTAGGCGTTTATATCAATTAAATCCCAAGCTGGTTGAGGCAATACATCTAAGTTGGTTAAAATATCTCGTTTAGCATTTACAACTAAAGTTTTGTTTTGCAAATAGGCAATGCCATGGCAGCTTTCAAGTTGTGTGCAATTGGTACTTATCAATTCAAATAAGGTTAATTCACCTTCTCCTTTTAATACAACATCGGCACCATTTTCCAAATACAATTTTGCATGGTCTGTGGCATCTGAACTATTTACTAAAACTTTTGCACCTGCTTGTTTGCTGTATTGCATTAATTCAAAGCAAGCATCCCTCATTATGGTTAAACACATTTTGCTTAAGTAGTTAAAACTATCATCAAACACCACTACATAATCTGGCTGAAACTTTGCCAATATTGGCACAATTTCTTGAGGACTATGTTTTAAGTGACAATCAAATAACTGAACTTCATAACCAGCATTTCGTAGGTAAGCAGCAGCCAAAATAGTACCATATGGTGGATAAGGTTGTTGATTTCGCCATTGTTTTTCATCGAACCGATAAAAGTAATAAGGTGTAAAAAGTATTCGTTTAGGCATTTGTTTTTGTAGGTATTATAAAATTTTTTCTGCAAACTGTATATTAAACATTACTTCATAATCTTTTTTCTTATGCTCATACAAATTCATTATTCTGTTATAGTGCCCTTCTGTATGTGCTTTAGCAGTGTGTCTATTTAACTGCAAGTTTTTAGTGCCTTGAAACATTTTTTTTGAATAAGCTTTTTTCCATTTCGCTTCTATTTTTTTCATTAAAAAAACATCTAGCCATTCGCCAAACTTATTGTTAAATAATGGTTCAACAATACGTTGTAGGGTACTTCTTTTGTTACTGAGTAATGTTGTTGCAGCTTTTGGATAGTTGGGAAAATAATCTTTCATCCATAAGTTTTCTTGAATAAATCGATTATACATATTTAAATTATAAACTGGCAAAACAGTTGATGCTTCGATGGCGGTATAAAAACTTTTATCGGTAATCGTTATATGGTTTTCATCAACCATATAATTGTAACAAAAATATTTATACCTATTTAAAAAAATAACCTTTTGTACCAACACAAAAAACAACCTACAAACCCATAATCTATTTGGGGCGGTTATTATAAAATAATCAATATCGCTTTGCTCATCCATATAATTTTTTGCAATAGAGCCAGATAACATAATTGCTCTAACATAAGGGAAGTGTTTGATTAATTTTGAAACAAGTTTTGCTTTTTGTAAGCTTTTTGCAGCATATGCATTTGCTGTTAATCTACTGTTAACCAATTGTTCTTTATTGTGTAAACAATAAAATCCATTTATGCAAAAAACAATTTTATGTTCTTGCAACTCTTGTAAAGCAATACTAGTATTTTCAATTTTATATTGAGTAGATCGTTCAAAAACCTCAGTAGCAGTAAGTGGATAATGAAAGATGTCAAAATAGATAAGTGTGCTTAAAACAGAAATAGCATTTTGGCTAATGGTTAATGGTATTATTGCTTGCTCATATGCGTTATTTTGAATCATAAATCGAAAACAATGTTTTGTTAGTTATCTAAGTTAGTTCAATTTATACTATTAATTTAAAAAGCCGTTTCGAGGGGTGCATTTTGTTCCATAAATTAGCTTTCAAATTTTTTCCGAAATAGTAGGCTATAAAACTCCATTGTTGTAGAATAACAAACATCCCAAGAAAATTTTGCTGCTTGTAATTTACCAGCTTCAATTAAGGTGTTTCTATATGTTACATTTTGTAATAATTGTATAGCATTTACAAAATCATCCACTTCTAAAGTGTTTAGTTGTATTGCACCATTACCAGCTATTTCAGGTATCGCAGCTTTATTGCTAGTTACCACAGGGCAACCCACTTTCATGGCTTCTACAATAGGTAATCCAAAACCTTCAAACGATGATGGATACAACAAACAAAAAGCAGCATTGTACAATTCATTCAATGCTTCAACACCAATCAATGATTTATATTCATAACGGTTAGGAAGTTTGTTATTCAGTAAACTGTTTTCTTGTTCACTCAATACTTTACCACCTACAATCACCAGCTTCATATTAGGTATTGCACGTACAACATCTACTGCCAAATCAAAATTCTTATAACCCGATCGATGACCAACAAACAAAACATAAGGCTCTTTTGCTCCATCTTTTTCTAAACTAAAAAAATGTTCACTTACTCCATGATACACAGCTTTCACTTTGCTTTCATCTAAAAAAGTATAATAATTTAGCAAATCATTTTTCACAGTGTTCGATACACATAAAATCCCATCGGCATGTTCAATGGCTTTTCGTTGTTGCCATTGTCGTATATATTTTCCTTTACCACCAATCATGCCATGTTCTGGAGCCAAATCGTGTATGGTAACAATATTGGCAACATTCTTTTGATTGCTCCAACGCAAGTAACTCGAATGAAAAATAGACTTTTCAGGTAGCGTTTTCAACAAAGGCAAAAAGCGTTTAACAGTTATAGGCAAAGCATTATCGGCAAGCGTATTTTTTTGCCAGTTTAAAGGTTTAGCCAAAAAATTGCCCGAATCTTTGGTATCAATACAGGTAATATTTTGTTGGGTGTTATTCATGCGTTGCATCAACTCACTCCAATAAACAGATATGCCACCAGCTTTTTGTAAAGAAAAAATAAGGTTATCGATAAAAATTTGCATGCAGTAGCTTTAAAACAATTGTAAGTTAATCGGTATTAACATACAATAAGTTGCTTGCCACTTAACTTTTAGTTGCTTAAAGCTATTTCTTTTTACAATTACCTTGATACTATTACCTTTGCCCACTCAAAATGCACTTTCACATAAGTCCATTTTTAATGAAAGTTCAAAATTGAAGTATGAAGTTTTACAACATTATAATTAAGTATCGTTTTTGGTTAAGCATTGTAGCCATTGTTGGTGCAATTGTATTAAATGTTACCGGTGCTGCTGGTTTTTGGCCAACTTTCCCCTTGTATTTTATTGGTGTAATTGGTTTTGCCAGTCATTTTTTTATTGGCCCATTACGTTTAATACAAGAGCCAATGGAAGCAGGCAATATCGAAGAAGTAAAGAAAATATTAGATACAGTTTGGTTTCCTAATTTATTGTATAAGCCTGTGCGTTCAACCTTTTACACCATCAAAGGCAATATTGCTATGATGGATCAGGATTTTGATACAGCCGAAAAACATTTAAAGAAAAGCAACGAATTGGGCAGTCCAATGCCAGAAGCAGAAGGAGCCAACAAATTACAATTGGGCATGATGGCCATGCAAAAAGGCGATATGAAACAAGGCGAAAGTTATATACGTGCTGCCATTCGTTTAGGTATACCTGATAAAGAAAGTGAAGCCGTTGCCTTTTTACAAATGTGTCAAATTTTTATGAACAAAAGAGAGTTCAGGGCAGCCAAAGATTATTTTAGAAAAGCCAAAGCCTTAAAGCCCAAAACCCCACAAGTGGTAGAGCAGATTAAAGAAATTGAAAAATATATTTCCCGTATTCCTGGATAAGATTTTTAAACCCCCGATTTTTTCGGGGGTTTTTATTTTTGGGGTAACCAGCAGTTGCATTTCAATTGACTGATAGTTGCGTCGCACACTTGTACTGTATAACTTTATTGAGCAAAAAGTGAGATTTTATTCTTTAAATGCTCCATTGTTAGGGTAGTTAATTTCTTTCAAATAATTCAAAATATCTTGTCTTGTTTTTAGCTTTTCACCACCTATATTAGTTGGGAATTTCTTAATATCTAAATAATGAAAAATATCTAAGGGCTTTCCGCTGAACGTGTAATTTATTGGATTTGGTATTTTCATTTTTTTTTCAATTATTAAATATTTAGCCGTAAAAATATTTTCTTTTCTGAAATCAAGTAATAAATCAAACCACACCAAATACTCATTGTCTATTTTCAGGTAGAGGTTTGCACCATTCTCAATCAATAGTTTCGCTGAAGCAGAATCCCTAACAGCACCATTTAAAGGTGTATAGTAATAACGTTTATTTTCATTTTTACCGATAGCTGCAGCATTAACATTCGAACCTTTTTCTATCAATAATTTTAATATTGAATAGGATTCTTTTGAAAAATCATCAGGATTAGTAGCATAATGTATTACAGCATAATTTTGAGAATCTCTTATATTAATGTCCGCACCAAGTTCTAACAATGTCTTTACGGAATTAATTTTTTGGTTAATAACAGCTAACTGTAAAATTGTACTACCGTATTTCGACTCTTGAAAATTTATATCCAGTTTATCGTCAAGTACAAATTTTTTAATGTCAGATAAATTTTCAATTTTAACTGCTTTTGCCAATTTAGCTACAGGAGTATTGTCAAATATCTCAAATTTATATCCTGGTGCTTGAGTTTGTGCCGTACAATTACAAAACAGAAGTATTGATAGATAAACAACTACATTTTTCATACTAATAAATAATTTTTTCTTGCCTATTACTAATAGTAAATTTTAGGCAAATACCTTTATAAAATTAATCAAAAACGGGAACTTATTTATACATAAAAATTGAATATCTAATTCATAGCTTATAATTGCATCAAAATAGAAATGCTACAGCCCAATTCACAGTAGTACCACAGCCGCATCAGGGCTTATCAGATTAACATCAATCAATATAGAGTGGT
>CALRLF020000017.1:0-60576 GCA_943368475.1 Allobosea thiooxidans | reverse complement strand
CATAATCACTCATGATTTGTTGTAACTCTTTTAAGCTTTGGGTAATCAAGATCATTTCACGTGGTTCACTGGTGCCAGTTACGTTCCAATCAGGAATTTCTTTTGCTGCAAAGGTGGTGCTGAGTTTTTCATAGTTAGTTACCACATCTAAAAAGGCACGTTGACCAAATACCATTGCTTCGAGCAAACTGTTACTGGCTAGGCGATTTGCTCCATGTAAACCTGTACTGGCACATTCGCCACAGGCATATAAGTTTTGTATTGACGTACGTGCATGTTCGTCTGTTTTAATGCCACCACAACTATAATGGGCAGCAGGTGCAACTGGAATCATGTGTTGCGTAACATCAATACCAATGCTTAAACATTTTTCATAAATATTCGGAAAGTGGTGAATGAACTTTTCTTTATCCATGTGTCTGCAATCCAAATACACATGTTCATTACCGCCTTTTTTCATTTCATTATCAATGGCTCTTGCAACAATATCACGTGGAGCTAAATCTTTTCGTTCATCATATTTTTCCATGAAAGCTTCACCAGCTTTATTACGCAAAATACCACCATCGCCACGTACAGCTTCTGTAATCAAAAACGAAGGAGAAACTCCAGGCTCATACAATGCAGTTGGATGAAACTGAATGAACTCCATATTTTCAATTCTTCCTTTAGCTCTGTACACCATTGCAATACCATCACCAGTTGCAATTTTTGGATTGGTAGTTGTTCTATATGCCTGACCACAACCTCCTGTTGCCAATAAAGTAATGTTACTTAAAATCTTTTCAATCTTGTTGGTATTAAGGTTTAATACATACACTCCATAGCAAGTAATATCTAAAGTAGATTTTGTTACTAAAAATCCAAGATGATGTTGTGTAATAATATCAATTACAAAACAATGATTGATGATTTCTATATTCTTTGTTTGGGCAACTTCTTCTAGCAAAGCCCTTTCCATTTCTTTGCCAGTAACATCTTTATGATGTAATATTCTGTATTCGCTATGCCCACCTTCACGACCTAAAGCATATTCACCAGTTGCATCTTTATCGAAGTTGGCTCCGTATTCTATAATTTCACGAATCCTTTCTGGACCTTCTTTTACCACTATTTCAACAATCTCTTTATTGCACAATCCATCGCCTGCAATAAGGGTATCGTCAATATGTTTTTCAAAACTGTCTTTTGCTTCATCCCATACACCTGCAATACCTCCTTGTGCATATTTGGTATTGGTTTCATCGGCATTGGTTTTTGTAATTACCAACACTTTTTTATCAGGAAAATGTTTAGCTGTTTTTAATGCATAGGTTAGCCCAGCAATACCACTGCCTATTACAAGAAAATCTGTTTGCATGACTTTATTACAATTAAGTATGCAAACATAGTTGAAAGTTTAGAGGTAACAATTTGGTAATCTTAAAGACATATAAACTTAACAGGATTGAATAAACACAGATATAGTGTGGGTATACTTTTGCGGCTAATAAAAAGAATATTTTGTTTTTATAACCAAAACTTTTCTAATGAAAGTAAGAGTAATTTTTTTTGTTTTATTTATTGTTTTAAATATCGTATCAAAAGCTCAAACGGGTTTGCTAAAAGTTAAAGCAACGGATGAAAATAACTTAAACCTGCCAGGAGCAATTGTGAAAATTGATGGCACGAAAATTAGTGCAGTTACTGACGCAAGTGGGTGGTCATTTTTATACAATGTTGCAATTGGAAAACAAAAAGTAATTGTAAGTTATATTGGGTATACTGAAACATCACAAATTGTAGATGTTAAGGCAGGTACTGTAGAAGTGATTGTTAGTTTAAAATCCGGCGTTTCTGTATTAAATGGTGTAGTTGTTTTAGGCGATCGTCTTAAAGGTCAGGCGAAGGCATTGAATCAGCAAAAGAATGCAGCTAATATTGTTAATGTAATCAGTGCCGATCAAATTGGTCGTTTTCCAGATGCCAATATTGGAGATGCAGTAAAACGTGTAGCAGGAGTTACTATGCAAAATGACCAAGGTGAAGCAAGAGACATTATAATACGTGGCATGGCACCACAATTAAATGCTGTTACATTAAACGGAGATAGAATTCCTTCAGCTGAAGGCGATAATAGAAAAGTTCAAATGGATTTAATTCCATCTGATATGGTACAAACAGTAGAGGTGAGTAAAACATTAACACCTGATATGGATGGTGACGCAATTGGTGGTAGTGTGAATTTAGTAACCAGAACTGCTCCAAATAAGTTAAGAGTTAGTGGAATGGGAAGTTTTGGCAATAATCCCATACGTGATGGTGCAATTAATAACTTATCAATCGTAGCTGGTGGAAGGCTTTTGAAAAGTGTTTTAGGGTTGGTAGGAACAGTTGTGATAAACGATAATAATTATGGTAGCGATAATATTGAAGCTGTTTGGCAACAAACATCTACTGGAGCTGCTTATGTAGGTGAACATGATATTAGAAGATATGATATTAGAAGAGTAAGAAGAAGTTTTAACTTAAATGGCGATATTAAAATTAACAAAAACAACACCATTAACTTTTCAACTATTTACAATTGGAGAGATGATTGGGAAAATCGCTATCGCTTACGTATTACTGGTATTACACCACAGGCAAATGGAACATTTATAGGTGAAATTAGAAAACAAACTAAAGCAGGAATAAGTGGTAACAGAATAAAAAATGCAAGGTTAGAAGAACAAATTGTTAAGAAGAACAGCATTGCTGGCGAGCATATTATTGTTAGAAAAATTAAAGTAGATTGGAGTACATCTTTTGCACAGGCAAGTGAAAACAGACCCAACGAAAGATACTTAGAATACAATGCAACTAATCAAATAATGACAATGGATATTACCGATCCTGAAAGGCCTTATGTTGCACCAACAACAAGGGTTAATACAAGCAGTTTTGGTTTTAGAAGATTTACTGAACAGTTTGGCGAAACAAACGAAAAAGAATGGAGCAACAAATTAAATATTAAGGTTCCGTTAGAGTTGATAAAAGATAAAAAAACCGTTTTAAAAATTGGTGGTAAGTACACAAGAAAAGAAAAAGTAAGGATCAACGATTTTTATCGCTATGCTTTAACAGCTAATACAACACCTGTATTTAATGCAACAGGTGTACGTATGGCAGGGTTAGCTGTGAATAATTTAACGGTAACCAATTTTCAGCCGGGTACAAAATATTTGTTAGACAGTTTTGTATCTCCACAATTCGTTGGATCTTATAACCTTTATACCCCAGGAGCATTTACTGTATCACAAAGACCAGAAGAATTTCTTGCTTTAAACTATAATGCGGATGAAAAAATTTCTTCCGGCTATATCAGTATTAACCAAACCATTAATAGTAAGTTATCGGTGATTACTGGTGTTCGATTTGAAAAAACAGAAATCGATTATACTGGAAATATTGTTTTAAATACAACAACTTTTAAAGGAGATACGAGTGCAACAAATAGCTACAGTAATTTATTGCCAAGTATCAACATCAAGTACGATTTAAATAGTACAACAGTTTTAAGAGCAGCAATTACAACTGCTCTTGCTCGTCCAGGTTATTATGAATTAGTGCCTTACCGAAATATTGTTAGTGCCGATAAACAAGTTACAGTTGGTAATGCTTCTTTAAAAGCTACAACAGCAACTAACTTTGATTTGATGGGCGAAAAGTATTTTAAAAGTATTGGTGTAGTTTCTGGGGGTATATTTTATAAAAAATTAAAAAACTTTATATACACATACAGTACAACAACCTATACATCGGCTAATTATCAAAATGAATTTAATCCAACTACTGGCGATAACCCAATACCGGTTGGTGAAAATTGGGTTTATAAACAAAGTAGAAATGGAGAATCTGTTGATGTGTATGGATTTGAAATAGCCTATCAGCGTCAATTAGATTTTTTACCAGGTTTTTGGAAAGGTTTTGGCGTATATGTTAATTATACGTACTCAAAAAGTAAGGCAGATGGAATTTACAATACAGAAGGTGTAAAAAGAGACGGGTTAGCCTTACCAGGTACAGCACCACATATTTTCAATGCGTCATTGAGTTTCGAAAATAGAAAATTCGTAGCAAGATTGTCAGGTAATTTTACTGCTAGCTATTTAGATGAGGTTGGTGCAACCAGTTTTCAAGATAGATTTTATGATAAACAATTTTTCTTAGACTTCAATACATCGTACACCATTACACCTAAACTTAGGGCGTTTTTAGAGGTAAATAATATTACCAATCAGCCATTGCGATATTATACTGGTTCTAAAGAAAGAACGGCACAATTGGAATTTTACCGTAGTCGTTGGAATACAGGTATCAAGTTCGATATTTTTTAATAAACCCATATTTATTGCAACAGCGATTGAAAACTCAATCGCTGTTTGTATTTAAGTACTTAAGTTGCAATCATTTGTCTAATGCTCATCTTTAGTTGCGTCGCACACTTCAACAACAAAGCAAAATTCAACAATATGAAGTCTAAATATATATCAGTAATTGTTGTAATTATACTTACGTCATGTACAGCGTCAAACAAAAGCAAACAAGAGTTTTCATTAAAAGATACTTCTGCTCTTAAGCCTTTATTTGTAACACAGCCAGTACTTGAAGACAGCGACGATCCTGCCATTTGGATAAATAAAAGCAATCCTTCGCAAAGTGTTATTTTGGGTACCGATAAACACGATACCAATGGAGGTATTTACACCTTTTTATTAAATGGCAATATTGATAAATCGAGAACGATTGTTGGTATGCAACGTGTAAATAATATTGATGTTGCATACGGATTAAAACTAAACAATAAACTAACAGATATAGCTGTAGCAACCGAACGTGGAAAGCATGCTATTAGAATTTTAAGTTTGCCCGAAATGCAGTTTATCGATGGTGGTTATGGTATTCCTGTTTTTGAAGATGCAACTAACAAAAAGGAAAAAGAAACTATGGGTATTGCTTTGTATACCCGACCATCGGATAATGCTGTTTTTGCAATTGTTGGCCGTAAAACAGGTCCATCTGATAGTTATTTATACCAATACTTATTAAAAGACAATGGTAAAGGTGTAGTTGTTGCTGAATTGGTAAGAAAGTTTGGCAGATATTCAGGCAAAAAAGAAATTGAATCTATTGCTGTAGATAATGAGTTAGGCTATGTGTATTATTCAGATGAACAATTTGGGATAAGAAAATATTATGCCAATCCTGCAAAAGGGAATGAAGAATTGGCTGTTTTTGGTAGCGGTGAATTTAAAGAAGATAATGAAGGAATTTCTATTTATAAGTTTGATGATGGGACTGGTTATATTTTGGTCTCTGATCAATCTGCAAATAGGTTCAATGTTTATGCAAGAGAAGGTACAAAAAATAATAAGCATTCACATCAACGCATTACTTCAATCTCTGTTTCAACAGATCAAAGCGACGGAAGTGATGTTACATCAATCAGTTTACCCGGTTTCGAGGGTGGTTTATTTGTTGCTATGAGTACAGATAAAACGTTTCAGCTGTACAGCTGGAAAAGTATTGCAACAAAAGCAGATCTTCGTGTTAAAAAGTAAATAATCTAACCTTTCAATTTAAAAAATTATACAACTGGCTCTACCCAAGCTCCATGTTCTTTTAATAAATTAATCAATTCATCAACAGCAATTTCGCTATCAATATTGCGTTTCACAATTTCCTTGCTTTTGTATAAAGTAATTTTTCCAACTCCACTGCCCACATAACCAAAATCGGCATCTGCCATTTCACCAGGACCATTAACAATACAACCCATGATGGCTATTTTAACGCCCTTTAAGTGATTGGTTCTATTTCTAATTTTTGCAGTGGTTTCTTGTAAGTCAAATAATGTTCTTCCACAACTTGGGCAACTGATATATTCAGTTTTTGAAATTCTGGTTCTTGTGGCCTGAAGAATACTAAAGGCAGTATTATTAATAAATTGTTCTGTAGATTGATTTTGTAAATAGGTTCTGCCTTCTGCCTTTTGACCTTTAGCTTTTGCCTGATTGTAGCTTTCCGTAGTCATTCCAAAACAAACACCATCGCCAAATCCGTCTAATAGTAAAGCTCCAGCTTCTGTAGCAAAATGAATTAAATGTTCATCAGCAGTTTGCCAATTACTATCCACAATTAACACAACAGGATTTTCAATTTTTCTTTCCAATAATTCAATAAACATTCTGCGTACTGCAGGCATCGCATGTTGATGTTTACTGCTTAAACACAACACTACGTTTGGATTATTAGCTAGCTCATCTAAATAAGTGAAATCATTTACGGGAGTTGCATCACTAAAACAATCAATCATCACAAAATTGAGTTTTGGATTTGTTGTTTCAGCTTCAATAAATCCTTGTCCATCGTAAATTGGGATATACTTGTCTTTATCGCTTGCTTGTAACCAATGATTGGGCCATGTAATAACTTTTAATGTTCCCGGCAAGGCAAAATCTAATTCAGGTTTTCCTGTAAAAATATAATCTGCAGCAGCATCGCCAATATTCCATTTATCAGTAACCGCATCATATTTATAACCCACACTTTCTAATGACGCAGGTGTTATATCATCTAGTTTACTCAAATCTGCAATTACCACTGGTACATGATTGCCACCAATATTATCAACTGCAAAGGATTTTCTTCTTGCATAGTTGAATGGAGAATAGGGAGTTTTGCCTCCTAAAAGAGGAATAATACTGTTGTCTGTCGACTGTCGACCATCGACTGCATATCGCTTCACCAAATCTTTACAAACTGGAATTTCAAACTCAGGATCTTCTGTTAAACTCACACGAATCGTATCACCAATACCATCTTCTAATAAAGTACCAATGCCAGCTGCACTTTTAACCCTGCCATCTTCGCCATCACCAGCTTCGGTAACACCTAAATGCAAAGGATAAATTTCGCCAAACTCAGCATCCATTTGTTGTACCAATAATCTGTAAGCTTGTACCATCACCTGCGGATTACTGCTCTTCATACTCAGTACAATATTGTTGTAATCTTCACTTCTTGCAATACGTAAAAACTCCATTGCACTTTCTACCATTCCATTAGCAGTATCGCCATAACGACTCATAATTCTATCACTCAGGCTTCCATGATTGGTGCCAATACGCATGGCTGTTCCATGTTCTTTACAAATTCTCACCAATGGTGTAAAGCGTTCTCTAATACGTTCTATTTCTTCTAAATATTCAGCATCTCTATAATCAATTTGTTCAAACTTTTTCTTATCAACGTAATTGCCTGGGTTCACCCTCACTTTCTCTACAATTTTTGCTGCAATTTCAGCAGCATTGGGCGTAAAATGAATATCAGCTACCAAGGGAACATCGTAACCACGTTTGCGTAATTCATCTTTAATATTCTGTAAGTTCTCGGCTTCTTTTTTTGATGGAGCAGTAATACGAACTAACTCGGCTCCAGCTTCAATACAACGAATGGTTTGTTCAACTGTTGCAATTGTATCCATCGTATCTGTTGTAGTCATGGTTTGCACACGAATTGGGTGACCATTGCCCAACAATAAATTACCAATTTTAACTTCTCTGGTTATTAATCGACTATACTGAGTTAATGAATTACAATAGAGTTGCATGAAATAGTTTTAATAATGTAAATGCACTGCAAAAGTGCTTAAAAATGCAATACTTTTAGTGAACTAAATTATAACGATGCAAAGAATCATTTGTTTACTGTTTTTTTTGTATTCTATGCAATTAAATGCACAAACAGAATATAGCAGTTTGGGCAAAACATTTAGGCTAAGCTCAACTTATTCGATGTTTCCAGATTCTTTAAGGAATGTACAACCAAGAATTTACCAAGGAAAAAACTATACAGCTGCTGAACATTACAATGATAGTTCAGTATTTATTTTCATTCCTAACCATTTTAATAAAAGAAAAGCAGTTGAATTGGTGTTTTGGTTTCATGTGTGGAACAACAACATAGATTCTGTTTTGAAAACTTTTCAATTGGTAGAACAATTTGCTGCAGCTAAACGAAATGCCATTTTTATTTTCCCAGAAGGACCTAGAAATGCTCCAGATAGTTATGCTGGAAAATTTGAGCAGCCCAATTACTTAAATTTGTTTGTAAAAGACATTTTGCAAAAATTGTTTACTAAAAAAGTGATAAATGCAAATGTAAATCCTCCACTAATTCTTGCTGGGCATAGTGGAGCTTATAAAGTAATCAGTCATGTGTTGCAATATGCTGCTTATGCAACAAAAAGAATTATTTTGTTTGATGCTCTATACGGACAACAAAAAATATTTGCAGGTTATATAGAACAACATAAAGCCTGCTCTTTTATAAATATTTATACCAATAATGGAGGCACTATACAAAACAGTATTGGTTTTATGAAAACCTTGGGAGAAAAGGGTTTGTCATTTAAAAGTATTGAACAACCCCAACTGACGGAAGTCGAAATTCAATCAAATCGATTGCTTTTTATTCACAGCATTTTGGGTCATAACGAAGTACTTTCTGCCACTAATTATTTTCAATTATTTATTCAGTTTATGCAATAAATATTACCAATCTTTTTCGGGAGAGACCTGCTGCACTTTTTGTTTTTGCATTTCTTTTTGTAAGCGTTTTTCTTCGTTACGCAACTTATTTAATTCGTTCTCCATTTGCTCCTTATTCATTTTGGGCTGCTGCTTTTTTTTGTCGTCTTCTTTATTATCCTCTTTCTTTTTATTTTCGTTGGGTTTGTCTTCTGGCTTCTGTTGTTTTTTTACTTCATTCATTGCTTTTTGCAAATTCTCTCTAGTGTCTTTATCATTAGGGTCCATTTTTAATGCCTGTTTAAAAGCATCTACAGCTTGTTGCCAATTTTTTTGTTTGGCTTCGGCAACACCTTTGTTATAAGCAGCTTTGGCTTTTATAAAAAAATCTTTACTATTGTTTATAGCTGCAGCATACATACTAGCAGCATCGTTGTATTTATTTTGTTTCAACAAGGCATTGCCCTTGTTAAAGTAGGCAATACTATTTTTGTCGTTGGCTTCAATTGCTTTGTTGTAGTTGCTTTCGGCAATTTCAAACTCCCTTTTTTTATAGGATTCATTGCCTTTAATAATTGCTCTGTTTTCTTTTTGTGCAACAGCAACAAAAGAAATAGTTAGCAGTAATATGGTAATTAAATTTTTCAAGCCAGTTTTAGTTTTCGTTCACTCATAAAAAAATCAATGCTTAATAATACAATGGCAAAAGCTAGCAAATACATGTAAAAAGATTGGTAATTAATATTGCCACCACTACTGCTGATGGGTTTCTTTTCTAAGCTATTTAATTCAGCTGCTAAAGTCGCAGCAACATTAGCAGTATTATCTAAAGTATAATAAGACCCATTGGTTGCTTTTGCCAAATCTTTTAATAAAGTTTCATTCAGTTTTGTAATAATGGTTTGTCCATCTCTATCTCTTTTATATTCATTTGTAGTTGCGTCTAAAATAGGTGAGCCTTGTACCGAGCCAACACCAATTGTATAAACCGCAGCCCCATGTTCAGTTAGTTTTTTAGCTGCATCTATTGCTTTGGCATCATGGTCTTCACCATCAGTAATTAATACTACAGCTTTCGATTTTTTTTCTTTGGTGTTTAAAGAGGCATCACACAAATACAAGGCATCGCTTACTACAGTGCCTTGCAAATTCACTAAATCGGGTGAAGCATTACTTATAAAAATTTTTGCTGCAGCCATATCACTTGTTAGTGGCATTTGTAAAAAAGATTCACCAGCAAAAACGATCAGCCCAATATTGTTGTTTTGTAAGTTTTGCGATAGCTGATAAATAAACTGTTTAGCTTTATCTAAACGTGTAGGTTTTTCATCCTGACTCAACATGCTTTTACTAACATCTAAGGCAATCATAACATCAATACCATTGGTTGCAGTTGAATTATTTTTATCAGGCTTTCTTGGATTGGTTGCAGCTACAATGATTGCTGTTATTGCAACTAGAATACAAATATTCTTTAGCTTAAATTTTTTGCTGGAATAGTTGGCGGTTAGCTGATTAATTAATCCTGAATTGCCCAATTGTTGCTTTAGTTTGGCTTTCCAATGGAGGTTTGCATAAAACAATAATGCTAATGGAATCAATACCAAAACACCCCACAAATATTCTGTATGTTCTAATTGCAGCATTGGCTGCAAGCTAAGGATTGAAATGGTAAATAAAAACTAAAAGTAGGTACATAAAAAAGAGGCAGATACTAAATGTATGTTTGATTTAGTTTTTACCCCTTTTATTTTTTAGTTTTTAATTATTTATCTTTTCCCCTCTAAATAACCCAACTGTTTTAAAATACCCATTACAATATTTTTTCTGGCAGTTTTCATATCTACGTCATGTGCACCTTCTACATTGAGTACAAAAAAGTGTGGATGTTTATTTTCCTCAATCCAACCAACCATCCAGCCAATGGCTTTACCATCTTCTTTAAAACCCCAGCCTGTTTTGTAGGCTAAAATATAATTGGCATTGTTTTCCCGTACCATTATCTTCTTTACAATCTCATGTGTGGTTTTACTAAATGGTAATTGGTCGAAGTATAGTTTTTTTACTAAACCCAATTGCTCATCGGGTTTAATTTTTAGAGAATTATCTATCCAAAAACTATCAATACTAGTCTTAATTTTTTTAGTACCGTAACCTAAACTATCCAGCCATTGTTGCATGGTATCCTTACCAATTCTTCTTGCTACTTCTTGATAATAAGGCAATGCTGAAACTTTAAAAGCTTCTTCCATTGTCAGGTCTTTGTTCCAATCTTTTGTTGTATCTCCACCAGGAAAAACCCTCACATTTCCATCCCACTTAATGAGCATTTTTTCGTTTACAATTCTACCAGTATGTAACCCAATTAATGAGTTTACAATTTTAAAGGTTGACGCAGGTTGATAAGCAGAATCTTTATACCTGCTTAAATTATAAATGGTAAAGTTCCCTTGGCCATTATCAAATAATCCAAAAGTGCCTTCCACTTTATTTTCATCGAAGTATTTTTTCAAACTTTTATCTTCAGTAACGTTGTTGGGCGAACAGGCATTCAAAAAAACGATTAAAACAATTACAGCACTAAATAAACGCATGACTTACTTTTTAAGATTGCAAATGTAACTTTCATTGCTGATACTTCTTATGAACAGCTTGTCAATAAGGCAAATATTTTGTAACCAGCTGTAATATCGCTATTGGGCTTTACCCGATAGTTATCGGGTGGCGTTGTTGTAAATCCTGCAGAATTGCAGGGCCCCCTTCAGGGCGTTGTTCTTGGGTCAACTATTTTATTCTCCAGTTAATATCGGGGTGAGCAATTCGTAAATTGGGTGTTTGTTTACCTCCAGAAATTTCAATTACCCGTTTGGTAGCATATTTAATTAATTGGTTTAACCATAACATGCCTTGTTGCCCTTCTGTTGCTTTGTTGTATAATAAAGCTTCTATTAATGCATATGTGAAGTACCCATTTTGAATACTTGCACCTTCGTAAGCATATTGCATTCCACCAGAAGCAGAAAACACCACTGTGCCATTTCCTTTTTCGGAAAAGGAAAATAGTTTCTGCATTGCTTCAAAAGCGTTTTCTTTTTTTTGTTTATACTTTAATGAAACAACCCTGGCTGCAGCAGTATCATTTTTAGAAATGCTGCTGTTTGTATCGGCTGCTACTAAATTCGATTTATCTAAATCGCCACTATGGCAGGCATCAATTAGTAATAATTTTTGTCTTGCAGGGATTACATCTGTAGATGCCAACAGCGACAAAAAATCTATGGTATTTGTTGAACTATCGAATGATGTTTTAGAAGTTGCCAATTGTAATTCTTTGTTTTTATTCAATAAGCCATGACCACTATAAAACACAATCACATAATCATTTGGAGACACCTGCTTTTTATCGTTCAGCCATTTTTGTACAGCACTGTTATTGGCTTGCCAATTAAAAAGTGTATCTATTTTAATGTAATTAAACATCGTATCGTTTAGTTGGCTAGCAAATAGTTTGCTGATATCTCTGCCATCTTTAACAGCAAAAGGTAAATTGGCATTGCTGTTATCATATTTACTTACCGATGTAACTAGAACATATAAGTTTGGTTTTTCCTGTTGTTTGTTGTGATTATGTACAATACGTAATGGCAAGCCTTCAATACCTGTTTTGGTAATCGCAATAATTTCAATAGCATTATCGCCAGAAGAAAGTGTTTCAAAAAGATTGTATTCCGTTTCGCCAAATTCCATACTTAGATAAACCGATTTTTTAACCATTGTTCCATTAATGATGGTTCTTATTTCAGATATAGCTAGTTTACTTTTTATACTGATGGTTATTCTGAATTTCGAACCACTATAGCCTGTACTCTTTATAGAAATACTGGGCAATAAATCGGGTTTAAAATCTTGTAGTTTATTGGTAATTCGTTCACTACGTTTTAGTACAGCTTTGCGAAATAAATCTTTAAATTCAGGATCGTGATTGGGTATTTGCTCCAATATTAAATCTGGACGATTAAATGTTAAGTCGAATAAATTTCTTTTATAACTATGATTGCCAAATTTGAAACTGATACAATCGTCATTGCCTGTTTTTTCGTAATAAATAAAATCAGAATTGCTTTTATTAAAGTTCACAAAGAGTGAAGTTGCCTCAACTGTTTTTTCATTATAAACTGGTACCAAGGTTAAAAAGTTTTCAAAACCATTCGTCATCCATTTATAAAACTGTACATGGTCTTCCATTTGCAAAACCAGGTGATTGTTAAAGAGCAGTACATTTTGAATTTCAGGAAACATGGTACTGTTTAATCCCCACATTTCATTGGTGTTTTTTAGTTGCATGCCTCTTACTGCCTGCAAGTACTCATTAGCACCAATGCCTGTTGTATTGTAATTAGTATTGCCAAACCATAAAACCATTTCTTCTCCTTTCGAAATTTTGCAATGCTTTACATAAAAACTCATGTTTGGTTTTGCTGGATCGATGATTAGTTGAAATGTTCCATTGGCTTCGGCTTGTGTAGGAGCAAGTTTATATCTTTTTAAATAATTCAATTGATTTCCATTTGAACGAACTGTTTCAACAAAATATAATGTGTTTGAGCTATCAGTAATAAGGGCAGTATTTCTTTGTAACACATTGCCATTGCCTGTTTCAGTATAACTGATGTCTAGTAGCTGTTTAAAGTTAACAGTATTAAATATCCTTAGTCTGCAAGAATCTATTTTGTTGGTAGTACTTAAATATTCTTTGATTAATAGAAACTGCCCATCCTTAGAAAATATATTCTGATAAAATGGGGGATGAATCATTAACTGCAAGCCCAGTTGAATAGGTAGTTTGAAAATTGCTTTTTGAGTACTATCGTAAATCGTAAAATTGTTTACCCCTGTAGTTTGTGTAATATTTGGTTTAGTTATAGTTACATACCATTTCTTTTTTGTTTCAATAGCTGCAAAATCTTCAGCATCGGTTACATGAATTTTTTGCTGGTAAAGTAAATGGGTTTTATTATCTGTAAACTCATACACTTTTAATTTTAACTGATTATTGCTTTCATTAAATACCGATACATAACCATTTTCCCAACTACCTGTAAAACGTAATTTTTTATCAACTGTGTTTGTTAAGAATTGGTTTGTCTTTTCGGATAAAGTACTTAAATCAATTTCCTGTTCCGATATACCTGAAATCATTAACCTTAATGCATTAGTCGTATTGCCATAGTAAGATGACGTAATGCGTAAACTATTGCCACCATTAAAAGTGTTACCAATACCTGTTTTAAGATTGCTTGTAAATAAATTTCTGACGCAGTTGTAATAATTATTTTCTGCAATACCTATAGCAGAAGAATCTTTAAAATTAAATTTGAAATCAATTAAACTACCACTATTGGCTGGTGCTATAAATGGAATGGTTTCAATGGTGTGGTTGGTAGCGTTGTAAGCTTGAATTCGGTTAACAGAATCTACCAAAATTAAGGTGTTGTAATCTTCTATAAAGTTGGCATTAAATATTTTATCATTAGGGTATAGGTTATTGAAACAAGTATTTACTGCAATTAAGTTAGCTACTTTTCCTTTTGTAGTAGTTTCAATATTAACTCTTTTTACTGCTGCGGTATTTCCATCTGCCATTAATAAAAAAGTATTGCTGGTATCGGCAGCAAATAGTTTAGTTTGTTTAATTTTTGTATCAATCGTTTTTGTAAACACAGCTTTGTTGTAAACTTGAACAATTCCATTTCTATCGCATGTGTAAAAGCTATTGTGCTTTTTGTTATATGCATATTGAAATATTTTTTCAGGCGATTTAAAGTTGGGCAAAATCAGTTGTTTGCCATATTTATATTTAATAAAAGCAAGCATGCCATTTCCTTCCATTGGCTGAGCAGCAAGAAGCGTAGTAAGATTAAAAACAGCAAACTGATCTGTATAAAAAGTATCCTTTATATTATTGCCAACTGTATATTCCTCCCAAACAACTGCAACTGTATTGTATGCTGGAATATACTCTACTAAACGAATGGCACAGTTGTAAGCTGTTGTTGGCAATACTCCAAAATGTCCATAATAGGCTTTGGTATTCGCATCCCAAAGTTGTAATTCGTGCTGATTGCTGATTGCTAATAAGCCAGCTTCCTGAAATGTATAAACAGCTGTTATAGGCGGACTGAGTGGTTTAAATATTACTGGAACTGGTTGTTGTGCTTGAGTGAAAAAAAGAAAGCCTGCAATACAGATGATACTTAAATAGAAACGCTTTATTGAACCGAAAAAAAGTTGATTTTTTTTCATAAGATTACATAGTTACTACAAATTGTACAGTAAACAAACAATTACCCAGATAAGTATTTTACAATGATTATAATTTTTACTGATACTATTTCTTAACCTTAATTAACAATGCATTTTATAATTTTTCAATTCATTGAATTACTTTTAAAAATGCGTTTAATAGTTGGTTTCTTTTTGTCTTGTTTTTATAGTATTGCTTTTGCCCAAAGCTTTAGTGGTACTGTTTTTTCTGCTGATACTAAACAGCCAGTACCTTTTGCAAGTGTATACTTAAGCAATACATCTGTAGGAGCAACTACCAATAATCAAGGTAAGTTTGTTATTAATAATTTTCCTGAAGGACGATACGATTTAATTGTTTCTTGCATGGGGTACGAACCTTACCAAACAACCATTCAATCAAATAAATTAGATGAGATAGAAATTTATCTTAAACCACGTGTTCAAGAATTAAAAGAAGTAGTGGTTCAGTCTTATGAAAAAGATGGATGGAGAAAATGGGGCAAATTTTTCTTAGACTGTTTTATTGGTCATTCAGTATATGCAGCCAACTGTACGATTAAAAATACAGAAGCCATTAAATTTCGATATGATAAAAAGGGAAGAATTCTTGCAGCTTTTGCAAACGAGCCTTTAATCATTGTAAATGAATCATTGGGTTATGAGATAAAGTACGATTTGGTAAGTTTTGAATACAACCAAACTAAGTCGTTATTGTTGTATTCAGGGTATCCTTTTTTTACGCCTATTGAAACAACTAGAAAGGGTAAACAAAAACGTTGGGAGAAAAGAAGATCAAACACCTATGAAGGATCGGTGATGCATTTTATGAGAGCTCTTTACCGTAATAAAATAGCCAATGAAAAGTTTGAAGTTAGAAAACTAATTAAAGTACCTAATGATGAAAAGAAGCGAATACAGACAATTGTATCCAAGCATATAAAATCCAATATTGCAAGCGGCAAAACAACTATTAGAATTGGTTCAAATAGTTCCTTTAATGTTGGCGAAACTGAGTTTGGTGATTCAAGTGCATATTATAATCGAATACTTGGTGAACCTGATGAGAAAAGTATTTTAATTAACCAATTATTGCCAGGAGATAGTATTGCTTATGCACATGATAGTACTACTGCTGCTCTATTCTTTACAGATTATTTACAAATTATTTATCGGGGCAAACCTGAACCAATCGAATATGCCAAAGAGCAAATGAGATTAGATGTTTACAAGTTTCAGGAATCTACGATTCGATTAATTAACAGTCGGCCAGTTTATATTACATCCAATGGGATGTATTATTCTGGCACTGATATGTTATCAAGTGGCTTTTGGGGATGGAATGAAAAAATGGCTACCATGCTTCCGTTCGATTATAAACCTCCAAAAAAATAAGAGCATATAGCTTGGCTATATGCTCTTAAAAATTTGAAAAGTGAATGTTTATTTTAATACACCCAGTTCTTTACCTACTTTAGTAAAAGCAGCAATGGCTTTATCTAAATGTTCTTGGTTGTGGGCTGCACTTAGTTGTACACGAATACGTGCCAAACCTTTAGCAACTACAGGAAAAAAGAAGCCAATTACATACACACCTTCATCTAGTAATTTAGCAGCAAAGTTTTGAGCTATTACTGCATCGTATAACATAATTGGAACAATTGGATGATCGCCAGGCTTTATATCAAAACCAGCTTCAGTCATTTTTGTACGAAAATATTTGGTGTTAAATTCTAACTTATCTCTCAGCTCTGTAGTTTCTGTTAACATGTCTAAAACTGCAATGCTTGCACCTACAATACTTGGAGCAACTGTGTTAGAAAATAAGTATGGACGAGAACGCTGACGCAATATTTCAATCACTTCTTTTTTACCACTGGTAAAACCTCCACTTGCACCACCCAAGGCTTTACCCAAAGTGCCAGTGATAATATCAATTCTGCCCATTACACCACGATACTCATGTGTGCCTCTTCCTGTTTTACCTAAAAAACCTGATGAGTGACATTCGTCTACCATAACAATTGCATCATATTGATCGGCAAGGTCACAAATTTTATCTAATTGAGCAATGGTACCATCCATGCTAAAGCTACCATCGGTAACAATAATTCTGCTACGTAAGTGAGCACTCTCTTTTAACTTGGCTTCCAAGTCATCCATATTATTGTGCTCATAACGATAACGTTGTGCTTTACACAAACGAACACCATCTATAATACTTGCATGGTTTAATGCATCGCTGATAATTGCATCCTGCTCATTAAATAAAGGTTCAAATACACCACCATTGGCATCAAAAGCAGCAGCATATAAAATGGTATCTTCTGTTCCTAAGAATTGAGCAATTTTTTGTTCGAGTTCTTTATGAATATCCTGTGTACCGCAAATAAAACGAACACTGCTCATACCATAACCATGCGTATCAATAGCTTTATGAGCAGCTTCAATAACTTTTGGGTGAGAGGATAAACCCAAATAATTGTTGGCACAAAAGTTTAAAACTTTTTTTCCGTTTACAACTATTTCAGCACCTTGTTCGCTGGTAATAATTCTTTCTTTTTTAAATAGTCCAGCTGTTTCAATTTCGTTCAGCTCGGCTTTAATGCGTTCTGTAAATTTCGTATTCATGTGCAGGCAAATTTTATGCTGGCAAAGATAAGAGAAGCCTATATGATGTTTGTAGTTTGTGTTTTTTGGTAGCTAGCTTTGGTACAATAATTGAACTGTAGTTGCGTCGTTGTAAATCCTGCTTATTGCAGGGCACACTTTTACTGCATCGCTTTAGTCAACTTTTAAATGCTGTACAAAGGTTAATCATTCCTAAAAAATTGTACAATTCAATCAAAAGTCATTTGTGTGCCTTATTTTCAAATTATAAATTATGATATGAAAAAAATCATCTTTTGTTTATCAACTTTTTTGGTAGTGATTATTTCAGTTAATGCTCAACAAAGCACTAAAAAAAATATTTCTGTTTGTTTAAGTGAAGGCGAAATGAAGTTGTATAAATTGGTAATGGAGTATCGTAAGGCTAATGGTTTACCTGTTATTCCATTATCTGCTTCTCTAAGTTTTGTTGCACAAACACATTGTAAAGATGTGGATGCCAATAAACCTAATAATAATGCCTGTAATTTACATAGCTGGAGCAGTAAAGGGAGTTGGACTGGTTGCTGTTATACACCAGACCATGCACAAGCTAATTGCATGTGGAATAAACCCAAAGAATTAACCAACTATGAAGGCAGTGGATTTGAAATTGCTTTTACAACCTGGCACAGCGATGATGCAAATTATACAGCAACACCAGAAGAAGCATTAGCAGGCTGGAAAAGTAGTTCAGGCCATAATGATGTTGTGCTAAATAAAAGTATCTGGAAAAACCAAACATGGAAATCAATTGGTATTGGCATTTACAAAGGATTTGCCTGTATTTGGTTTGGTAGAGAAACTGATGTTGAGCCTACACCGGTTGTTTGTAAATAATTATGCTACAAAACGATAGCCAACTCCTTTTATGGTTAATATTTCAATTGCAGTATCTTCTTTTAAATAAGAACGTAACTTGGTAATATACACATCTAAGTTGCGGCTGTTAAAAAAGCTATCATTACCCCAAATGTGGTTTAGTAAATCTCTTCTATCAATTATTGTATTCTTGTTTTGGAATAAAAATTTCAGTAATTCACTTTCTCGATAGCTCAGTTTTTTTTCTTCATTATTAATACTGAGCACTTGCTTGTTTAAATGAAAACTATAGTTGCCAATGGTTATGCAATCGCCTGCATTAATAAACACATTTTCCTTTTTTACACGTAGCAAATGTTCAATTCTAACAATTAACTCTTCCATGCTAAATGGTTTTCGTATATAATCATTCCCCCCAAGTTTAAAACCTTTTACTACATCTTCTGTTTGTGTTTTAGCAGTTAAAAAAATAATTGGAATATCTTCATTTAGTTTTCGAATATCTTCAGCAATATCAAATCCATTTTTATTGGGAAGCATAACATCCAGTACACAAATATCGGGTTCAATTTCTCCAAATACAGGTACAGCCTTATCTCCATCAGATTCCATAGTAACATCAAACCCACGGCTTTCTAATGTTTCTTTTACAATTTTCCCCAAAAACAATTCATCTTCTACATACAATATTTTAATACGCATAACAGTTTTTTATTTTCTAATCAGGCATTGCTAATAGGTAAATGAACAGTAAATATGCTGCCTTTATTTTCTTCGCTTTTTACATTAATTGTGCCTTTGTGTTTGTTTACAATATGGGCTACATAACTTAATCCTAAACCATAACCTTTTGTATTGTGAATATTTCCTGTTGGAACCCTGAAAAACTTATCAAATACTTTCTCTAAATAGGCTGACGGAATGCCAATTCCATTATCAGCAACACTTAATGTTATTTGCTGATTATGCTGTTTTAAAAACACTTGAATGCTTGCTTGCTGATGGCTGTACTTTAAAGCATTATCCAGTAAATTATAAATTACACTAGTAATATGCAACTTATCAGCTGTAATATAAAAATGATCACCTTCAGTTTCAAATGCTACCAACGCTTCTTGCTTTTCAAATTGTAATTTCATGGTATTGATTACATCTTCAATCAATATTTTAAGATCGAAGGTTTCTTTGTTCAATTCAACTTCTTTGTTTTCAAACATAGATAGTTTTAAAACCTTATCTACCAGTAAGCTCAGGCGTTGCAGCTCGGAGGCTGAAATGTCTAAATATGCTTTTGTTTTTTCTGGATTTGTAATTCCTCCAAAACTTCTTAATGCTTCAATGGCTACGTTTACAGTAGCAATTGGTGTTTTTAGTTCGTGTGTAATGTTGCTGATAAATTCATTCTTCATTTCAGCTAATCTTCTTTGTGTAAGCAAGTTCCTGTAAAGACTAATAAAAGTGGCCATAACGAAACTTAATAGCAGTAATGAACCACTTATTTGCCAACCCATTTTTTGTACAATAAAACTGAATACGTTGTCGAATTTTGCTTGGTAAGAATAAGGGGTTGTATAACCCACTAAAACATTACTAGTAATGAAATCTTTTTTACTAGGCTTTACTGTATCTAGTTTAGTAATTTCTTCTTTACTTATTTTTTTAAGAATAATGTTGTAGTTAATATTCTTGTTACTCTTTTTCAGTTCTGCCGAATAAGCAGAATCAACTAAACGAATTGGCAAAGAATCATTAATACTGGAGCTTCTTGTAAATAGTTTAACGATTGGAGATGGTTTGCCATTTGTAACATCTTCAGTAAAACTTAAATTAGAAATAGTGACTTTGTTTTGTTTGAATTTCTTGCTACTATCGTCTGATTTATACTGATAAAAAAAGCGATTATTTTTTTTGGATGAAGCAGAAGAATCTTTATCAGTAAAATCGAATTTGTATTTGTGATTCAGCGTCATTGTGGTAATAGTTGTTTTACCTGTAGAGTCTTTACGTATTACAATACCACTATCACCAAGAGATTTTTGTTTAATAAATACTTCAATTAAACCAGGAGGAGGCACTGGCATATTTGTACCTTTTGTAATTCTTAAAGAGTCTATAAAAGCAGGGTTTATATCATTTAAAGAGGAAATAGTAGCTGCTGCAAACTGTTTTCTTACAGGTTTAAAATCAGGATTATTTTTTATTTTTTTTGAAGGAGTAAATTTAATTTGTGCAGGTATTGTAAAAGCTGCATTTGTTAATGCATTGGTTAAAAGTGTATCTTTTTCAAAACGATTTTTTTGTAGTTTATAAATGGTTTCTCTAAATGTAACATCTACTTCTTTTTGTAAACCATTGTATTCGGCTTTATAAAGCTTCAATAACCAATAACCCTGAAATACAGCCAATAAAAGTATGGCAGCAATCATTAGGTTTCTTGATAGATGTAGCTTCTTCATGTTCATTTTTCTGTAGCAAAATTAGCCTTTCAATAACTGCAATAGCTGCTCGTTAACCTTAATTAACCTTATTGCAACACAGCTTAACAAGGGTGCATTTAGTTTTGTAGCATTAAATATTAAAACTATGAAATTTTGGAGTTTACTTGTATTATTACTGGGTTATACCGTTGTACAGGCTCAGGTTAAAGAAGGTGCTATTACCTACGAACGTAAGCTTAATATGCATAAACGTATTACAGATGAACAACTAAGGACTTATATACCAGAGTTTAGAACCAGTAAACATATACTGCTGTTTAGCGATAGTGCATCTATTTATAAAACAATTCCCGAAGATGAAATGCCTGAAGCAGGTAATGGTGGTAATGTAAGGGTAATGGTATCAATGGGTGGTGGAGATGCCGATGAACTGTATAAAGATTTTACTACAGCAAAATCAATTCGCCAAACCAATATTGGAGCTAAAACTTATGTTATTGAAGATTCTATAAAAACACAAAAATGGAAGTTGACAGATGAAACCAAAACTATTTTAGGATACACATGTCGTAAAGCAGTTAGCACCCAAACTCAAAGAGTTGGGGGATCTGTAAGAATGATTACCAATTCAAATGGCAATATTGATACTGCAAAATCTAATAAGACCTCACAAACACAAGATGTAGAAGTAGTTGCATGGTATGCAGAAAATATTATTAGCCCGGTTGGACCAGAAAACAATGGTGGATTGCCAGGTGTTATTTTGCAGTTAGATATTAACAAAGGTGAAATGCTTTATACGGCTACTGAAATAAAAAAAGAAGTGAATAAAAAAGAAGTAAAAGTGCCATCAAAAGGAAAGAAAATTACGAATGAAGAATATGCAAAACTTATGCAACAAATGATGGAAAATATGCAGCAGGGAGGCGGCGGAAGAATGATGCGTTTTGGAAATTAGTACTTAATATTTTTTATCGTTCATGGTATCTAAAATACTCATGTAACTCACATATCGATCTATTGCAATTAGGCCATCATTGATGGCTTTTTTTACAGCACAACCCGGCTCATTAAGGTGCATACAATTGTTGAACTGGCAATCATTTACCAATGCTTTCATTTCAGGAAAATAGCCACTTAATTCTTGTTTGGTAATACCCACTAAACCCAATTCTCTGATACCAGGTGTATCAATAATTTTTCCACCAAAAGGAAGGTCAAACATTTCAGCAAAAGTGGTGGTGTGCAAGCCTTTGCCACTCCAATCACTTACTTCCTGTGTACGCAAACTTAATTCTGGAAAAGTAGCGTTGATAAAAGTTGATTTGCCCACACCACTATGTCCACTTAACAACGTTTTTTTATTTTCTAAAACAGTTTTTATTTCATCAACACCTTTATTATTTTGAATGCTGGCTAAAATTACTTTGTAGCCAATGGCTTCATAAACAGCTTTAATTTCTTCAAACTTTTCCTGCTCTTTTTTCTTGTATAAATCGGCTTTATTAAAAACAATGATTGCTGGTAAATGATACATTTCACATGCAATTAAAAAACGATCGATAAAGCCTGTAGATGTTTTTGGATCTTTTAAAGTGGCAAATAATAAGCTTTGGTCTAAGTTGGAAGCAATGATGTGGTGTTTGTGTTTATTGTGTGGCGATTGGCGGCCAACATAGTTTCTTCGTTCATGAATTTCAGTAATGGTTGTGGTACTTTCTAATTCATTTTCCATTTCCATTTCTACATCATCGCCAACAGCAATTGGATTGGTAGAGGTAATACCATCTATTTTCAATACCCCTTTAATACGTGCATTGTACTGCTTGCCTTCAGCAGTTTTTACCACATACCAACTACCTGTACTTTTATAAACTAATGCTTTCATGCAAAGCGAAGATAAATGGAAGAAAACAAATGCGGCTGTAGTGTATTTAAGGGAATTTTTTTAATACAGTCAACTTCAGAAATAACTCAATTACAATTAATGCTAAACCAATTGCCAAAAACCAAAAATATTCATCTGTAAACATACTGTACGTAGTAATTTGTACTTTACTTTTTTCTAGCTGATTAATACTTTCATATACTTTTTCTAAATTCTGTTTGTCGGTTGCATGAAAATATTGTCCACCAGTTTCAGTTGCAATTTGTTTAAGCAAACCTTCATTAAATTCCATTTTTTTTCGTTGTGTGGTAGTGCCAAATTCGCTTTGTACCTGCACATCCATTTCTTTATCACTGCCAACACCAATGGTATATACTTTAATGCCATAAGTTTTGGCCATTTCTTTGGCAATATCTGGTGGAATAGCTCCACCAAAATCAACTCCATCGGTTAGTAAAATAACAATTTTACTTTTTAATTTACTTTCTCTCAATCTATCAACACTGGTTGCAAGACCACTGCCAATTGCTGTTCCTTGCTCTTGTAAATATCCACTGTTGATGTTATTTATTTGAGCCAATACCGTATTATGATCGGTTGTTATTGGACATAAAGTAAAACTTTGATTGGTAAAAATAACCACACCAATTCTATCGCCTTTTCGTTGCTTAACAAAATCGGCAGCCACCTCTTTACTGGCTTCTAAACGATTGGGTTCAAAGTCTTTTCCATTAGACATGCTGCCACTAATATCCATACACAGTACAATATCAATTCCTTCACCATCGGTTATTTGTTCAGTAAATTTTTGTTGTGGTCTTGCCAGTGCAATAATGAATAAAGCCATTGCAATGCAGCGAAAAATAAAAGGAAGATGTAATAATCTAACTCTCCAATTAACAGGATTACTCAAAAAATGAGTAGTTGATATTTTAAGTGTAGCCGAATTTTTTTTATTGTTTTTTATATACCAATAAATCATATAAACTACTAAAAGCAGCAATGGCAATATCCAAGGATAAGCAAATGTGATATGGCTCAACCAACTTTTAATCATTAATTATTTTGAAATTGATGGAGTGTATTGATAAATGTTTTGGCTGCTGTTATTGATTCTTCATCTTGCTGAATCGTTGGAACGAACTTCGCAAACTTGACAGCATTACTTAGTCTCAACAGCTGAAAGTATTGTGTTTGCACAGGTTCTGTTCCAATTCTACCCTTTAGCAATAGCATGTATTCATCAGTTGTTTTTGCAGTTGTTTTTATACCCAGTTGTGCATCAGAAAAATTTCTGCAAATGCCAATTAACGCTGTGTAAAATAATTTGTGTTGCTGATGCTCTAACAATTGCTTTTGCAAAAGCTGCTCTATTTGATGCATTGCCCAAGTATATGGCGTTTGATTAGCAGGAATTTTAACTTGTGGTATTTGTTGTTTTCTTTTACTGAATAACCATAACAAACCAAAAAAACTTAACAATGCCATGGCAGCTATCGCAGCAATAATTCGCCAATCATTTTCTAATTGAACTTCTTCAATATCTTTTATGTCGTGGTAATCTTTTAAGTTGGTAACATCAACAGGTAATACAGTAATATTTAATGGCAGTGTTGTAATAGTATTTATTTTACCATCTATTTTATTTTCTAGTTCAATTGTAAAAACAGGAATTTGCCAATAACCAGAATCGAAAGAAGTTATCTGCATCTTCTGAATATAACCAGTATTACTGCCCACTCTTATAGTATCAATTGAACCTCGTTGTGTTATTTCAATATGATTAAAAGTATCGGCTACAACAAACCATTGTTTAATGTTGAACTTAGTTAAATCAATATTATCAGCTTTCAATTCAAATTGTACAGCTTCTCCAATTAATATTTTATCTCTATTTATTGATGCTGAAATTTTTTGAGCAATTACAGTGTTACACAAACAACAAAGTACGAACACTACTAAAAGTAGTTTCATCGATTTACTGTTTATTAAATTCTGATTGATCATTTTCTTTTAATAAAAAATTGTTGAAGTTCATT
Source organism: Allobosea thiooxidans (assembly GCA_943368475.1). Lineage (GTDB taxonomy): Bacteria > Bacteroidota > Bacteroidia > Chitinophagales > Chitinophagaceae > UBA1930. The sequence goes on along the minus strand of CALRLF020000017.1, from coordinate 35,885 downwards.
AACAAAGTCTTGCCCAGTACATAAATTAATTAAATCTGCTCCAGCCATTTTAAATGCTTTAGCAGTATCATCTTGTATTTGCAAAAACTGTTTATGATATCTGTATCTTATCATAGTATCATTTGTATCTAAATACGTAGATGCTCCTGTTTCAATATCCTCCACTTTTATCAATCCAATATTAGGTAAATGCTCATCCATTTTATCGTACACTTTTACACCAATTACATCATGCTTTTTCGATGCAACTTTCAATAAGTTTTCATAGCCGGTATCGGCAAAATCACTCAATACAAAAACAATACTTTTTTGCCTAGAGATATTATTTAAATATTGTAATGCTTTTACAATAGCAGTTCCTTTTTTTGCTGCATTAAAAGTGAGTAATTCCCTTACCATGTACAATACATGTTCTCTGCCTTTAGCAGATGGAATATATTTTTCTACTTTATCACTAAAGAAAATTAATCCCACTTTATCATTATTGGCCAATGCACTAAAGGCAATCACAGCACATATTTCAGTAATTAAATCTTTTTTACTTTGAAGTTGAGTGCCAAATAAATTACTTGCACTTGCATCCACCAATAAATACACACTCAGTTCTCTTTCCTCCTCAAATAATTTACTGTAAGTGCCACCCATTCTTGCACTCACATTCCAATCAATAAAACGTACATCATCGCCTGCACTGTATTCTTTCACCTCTTTAAAACTCATGCCACGACCTTTAAATGCACTATGATACTCACCTGTAAACAAGTGGTTGGTAAGCTTCTTGCTTTTTATTTCAAGCTCTCTTACTTTTTTTAATATCTCTTGTGTCGTCAACATGCTTTTAAAAAGAAAATTTATTTTGTAACCAGCTATTGTACTACTATGAAACTTCTGTTGCGTCGCACCCTTGTACGTTCTGTTCATTACTCAACATGACCCACCCCTATGATCATTTTCTAAAAACTTAGATCTTCTTACCCCTCCCAAGAGGGGAAGAACATTTCACTTGCCTTTTGTTTAACTCAATCAACATTATCAATACTGTCAACCTTTTCAACTGTATTTACTTTATATACTTTTCACAAACTCCTCAAACTTTTTCAACCCTTTCAACTCCTTCAACCCACTCAACTTCTTCAACTCCCTACGGTGTATGAATGGTTCTCAAAATATCATCAATCAATATTTCAGCAGTTACATTCTCTGCTTCTGCTTCATACGTTAATCCAATACGATGACGCAATACATCTTTTGCAATGGCCTTTACGTCATCCGGAATTACAAATGCTCTTTTTTGTAAAAAAGCAAAAGCTTTTGCAGCCAATGCTAAATTAATACTGGCTCTTGGCGAACCTCCATAACTAATTAGAGCTTTCATTCTTCCCAAACCATATTGATCAGGAAAACGTGTTGCAAAAACAATATCAATAATGTATTGCTCTACTTTTTCATCTAAATAAATCTGCCGAACCAAGTCTTTCCCTTCCATAATTTCAGCAACACTTACCACCTGATTTACCTGTGATAATTGCATACCTTGTACTTGCTGACGAATAATTAATTGCTCTTCTTTTTTATCAGGATAGCCAACCACTACCTTCAACATAAAACGATCTACTTGTGCTTCTGGTAAAGGATAAGTTCCTTCCTGTTCTAATGGGTTTTGTGTGGCCAACACTAAAAAAGGTTCTTGTAGTTTATGCGTTTCTTCGCCAATGGTTACTTGCTTTTCCTGCATGGCTTCTAGCAATGCACTTTGCACTTTTGCTGGAGCTCTGTTAATTTCATCGGCCAAAATAAAGTTGGCAAAAATGGGACCTTTGCGAACAATGAATTCATTTCTCGGCTGGTTGTACATCATTGTTCCAATCACATCGGCAGGCAATAAATCTGGTGTAAACTGTATTCGGCTAAACTTGGCATGAACACATTGTGCCAACGATTTTATGGTTAATGTTTTTGCCAAACCAGGCACACCTTCTAGCAACACATGACCATTGCTTAACAAACCAATCAATAGCTTATCGACCATGTTTTGCTGACCAACCAATACTTTACTTAACTCAGTTCTTATTCTATCGGCAAACTGAGATTGATATTGTATTTTTTCTTGCAATTGCTGAATATCTGCTGATGAATGCATGTACTAATTTTTATGGCGTGAATGTACGACCTGCATATCAATTGAAAAGAGATGTTATTGGATTTGGGATTATTTTAGGAACTGTATTTTGGAAACCGATATTGGAAATGTACAAAATCTAGCTTAATGTCTTTTAAGGGCAGTTACAAAACCAATTGACTCAACTTTATACCATTTGGCAAATTACTTTTACAGTATCGAATTAGCAGATTAGTAAGCAAATCCAACCTATGAAAACACCATCACTAATTCAGGTATTCTAAACTAAAATTTTACAAGCGTTGATTCAAAAATGCTTGAAGCCCCAACAAACAATCTCACATTTGTGAGATTGTTTGTTTTTAAAGCATGGTTGTATTCATTTAGAATAGAAGCTGACCGATTCGGGTATATGTACAACAGAATAGAGCCAAAATTGCAGTAATTGCGATAGATATTTGTACTCCAATATCCAATGAAATAAATTAATTGCGAAGTCCGTATCCAAAACAACAACATCCTACCCGAAAACACAAGGGCTTCAAAAAAATTAATCCCGCTATTCAGCGGGATTTTTAGTTTTCAGTAGAGTTAACCAGTTTTATTGTCTTTCAATCTCAATTATTAATGTTTTACCACTAAAATTAAATTCAAAGCCATCATATAATGGATTATTTCCTTTAGCATTTGTTTGCATAAACGAATGACTTGTTCTGATAATGTGGCTCATGTCTAATGGTATTCCATTTACTGTTGCTTTCATGCCAGATGTAGTTTCTACTGGTAACTGGAGTAGTATTTTTTTACTTGTATTGTTTGTATACACTTTGGAGGTATTGCTTTGAATAGTAATGGTAATATTACTTCCTTTTGTAACTCCTGTGAAAGAAATAAGCTCGTATTGATTTTTTTCCAAAGATTGTTTTGTTTCACCATCATCTAAATACAAATTAAATTCAGACTTTTTTGTTGAAGGAAAATAAATGATGTTCTGTTTGTTCTTGTTATAATCTTTTGTAGAGGTTGGCATATATTCAAAAATTGATAGAGGTATAAAACTTCCTTCTTTTACATAAGCTGCATAATCATTTAATGCAATTGATTTTTCTATTGTTTTGTTACCTATTTCTAATTCATTGGTCTTAAGTTTATACCACTTTCCTTCAGGTAAATACACTTTTCTTGTTGTCGCACCTTTTTGTAAAACAGGAGCTACTAAAATATTTTCTCCCCACATAAACTCATCTGAAATATTGATTGCTGTTGTATCTTTTGGAAAGTGATAATACAATGGTGCAATTAAAGGCTTGCCAAATTTTGTTTGTTCGTAAGCCAATGTATAATTATAAGGCAATAATTTATAACGCAAATCAATGATTTGCTTTGCAATTACTTTGTAAGGTGTATCAATTAATGCAGCTTCACTAGGGAAGCTAAAAGCATTTTTATCTACGTCATACAAAGCTGTGCCATGTGGTCGGAATATGGGCGTAAAAGTTGCCATTTGCAGCCAGCGAATATAGAGTTCGTTATCGCCTTCTCCACCTGCAAACCCACCTGCGTCACTATGTACATAAGGCACACCACTCATACTCATGCCCAATAAAATTGGAAGCTGAGCTCTTAAACCACTCCAGCTTCTACTGACATCACCTGTCCAAGGGAAAATGCTGTATCGTTGTGTACCAGCAAAACCACTCCTATTTAAGCTAAACAATCTTTTAGTTGGATAATCTTTTGCATAACTGTTGAACAACATTTTTGTCCAAGTATGTCCATACAAATTGTGTACTTCATCGGCTTTAAATAAACGTTTAAAACCAAGGTCTTTTAAGTTATGCAACACATCAGCAGGATGTTTTTCTGGTTCACCTAAATCGCCCCACCACCCTTCAACACCTTTGTTCATTTGGGTTATATGTTTGCTCCAAAACCATTGCTGTGCATCTTTTCTAAAAATATCTATAATGCCCCCTTGCCCAAAATAAAAGTCAGTTAATACATAAGGTTTACTATTGGCATCTACTGCATGAAATTGTTTAGATGCTTCGTAGTTTAAAGAAGATTTTAAAACAAAGGGTTCAGTAATTAAAACGGTATTGATATTGTCTTTCTTAAAATCACCAATCATTTTTGCAGGATTGGGCCAAGCTTTTCTATTTACCCAATCTAAATTGCCCATGGTACTTTTTATGCTATCGCCAAACCAAAACAAATCAAAAATCACCGCATCTACAGGAATATTTTCTGCTTTCATTTTGGCAGCAATCTCTTTTACCTGTGTTTCACTGGTGTAACCAAAACGGCTCATTAAATTGCCAAATGCCCAGCGTGGTGGCAAAGGTTGCGTGCCTGTGAGTTTGTGGTACGATTGTAAAATATCCTGATAATCTTTTCCCAATATAATGTACACATTTAGTTCGCCACTGGTAAAACCAACTTCTAGAATATTATTATTGGTTTTGCCAATATCTATATAGCCTTTACTTGGATTGTCAAACAATAATCCATAACCATTACTTGACGTAAAGAAGGGTACAGAATAATTTAAGTTATCTGCACCTTCACTGTAGCCATACCAAGGATTATTGTACAAATTAAATTTGTAGCCACGTCTGTTTAATGGCAATGCTCTTTCGCCACCACCAAAAATTTTTTCATTCTCAGTTAATGCAAATTGAAACCCTTTGAATTCATTATTTACCAATGCTGTTTGAATGGTTACTTTTTTCTTTGGACCAAAAGAAATTTTTTCATTCTCTACTTCCACCATAAAGTCTTTCCATTGAATAGAACGATTGAGGCTTTTATCATCGTACCACTGTTTAACCATGCTGTTCAAGGGTTTTAATATAACAGCATCGCTTATATTTTCATTGGTTTTGTATTGGGTTGGGGTAAAAGTTGCTTTTATAATATTGGGAGCAAATTGTTGCAATACCCAATTGCCTTGCCCATTACTAAATATTGCTTTACCAGTACTTGTGCTTTCTTTGATTTGTGCAAAAGAGAAAGTAAAAAAGAATACCAATAAAATTGTTGTGAATAGTTGTTTCATGTTAAGCAAGCTTTTATAAAATGTTGAAGTTAAAGAATTACCTGAAAGTATTTTTTGCCATAGTTGTTCTACAATAAAAAAGCCCTTTAAAAAAGGGCTTCATATTTAGTTGTAGCAATGATTGTATTATTTTTTCATGCCTTTCATGCCTGGGAAACCTCCCATTGGCATCTTATTCATCATACTCATCATTTTTTTCATTTGTTCAAATTGTTTCATAAAGGCATTCACCTCATTCATGTCTTTACCACAACCTTTTGCGATACGAATTTTTCTTTTTTGGTCAATCAAATCTGGGTTGCTTCTTTCTTCTAATGTCATACTTTGTATAATGGCTTCAATTCCTTTGAAGCTATCATTGTCTACATCAACATCTTTAATAGCTTTGCCAACGCCAGGAATCATGCCCATTAAATCTTTCAGGTTACCCATTTTCTTTATTTGCTGCAACTGGTCTAAGAAATCTTGGAAATCGAATTGGTTTTTGCGGATTTTCTTTTCCAATTTTTTAGCTGCTTCTTCGTCGTATTGTTGTTGGGCTTTTTCTACCAAAGAAGCAATGTCACCCATGCCTAAAATTCGTTGAGCCATACGATCAGGATAGAACACATCCAATGTGTCCATCTTCTCTCCACTGCTCATAAATTTAATTGGCTTTTCAACAGTGTATTTAATGGTTAACGCAGCACCACCACGTGTATCACCATCTAATTTGGTTAATACCACCCCACTAAAATCTAAACGATCATTAAAGGCTTTTGCTGTATTTACAGCATCTTGCCCTGTCATACTATCAACTACAAATAATATTTCTGTTGGGTTAACAGCAGCCTTAATATTGGCCACTTCTGTCATCATTACTTCATCCACTGCCAAACGGCCTGCAGTATCTATAATTACCACATTTTTATTGGTACTTTTTGCTTCTTTAATTGCATTTAGTGCAATGGCTATAGCATCTTTATTTTCTCTTTCTGCATAAACTGGTACACCGATTTGCTCTGCTAAAACAGTTAACTGATCAATTGCAGCTGGACGATAAATATCCGCTGCAACCACCAATGGCGATTTACCTTTTTGCGTTTTTAAATAATTGGCCAATTTGCCAGTAAATGTTGTTTTACCACTACCTTGTAAACCAGCAATTAATATTACTGCTGGATTTCCTGTAATGTTAAATTCGGCAGGTTCGCCACCCATCAATTCTGTTAATTCATCCTGCACAATTTTAACCATCAATTGCCCGGGGCTTACCGCATTAATTACCTTTTCTCCAGTTGCTTTTTCTTTTACTTTATCGGTAAATTCTTTGGCTATTTTAAAGTTTACATCGGCATCAATTAATGCACGTCGAATATCTTTTATTGTATTGGCTACATTCAGATCATTAATTCTGGCTTCACCTTTTAGATTCTTAAATGCCGATTCTAAACGTTCTGATAAATTACTAAACATAATACTTGTTTTATATGCATCAATAAAAAAGTGAACTTTTTAAAGTTCACTTTAAAATGGAGTGCAAATATAGTGTTGGTAAAGAATAGAGTAATGGTAAAATATTTTTGTAACTATAGGTACCGACTATTGAGCAAGGGCAATGTGAATTTGGACTTAAAAAACCGTTAAAACACCTGTTTCCGATAGAAAACAAAGCTATAATTTATCTTTCCAAAAGTTTTCATCGTCTTTCGATGCAAAGGCCAATGCTGTAAATTTTTTGGGTAAGCCTTCGGTATAAATAAGCACAGCCATAATAATGCTGTATAACATCAATAATAAAACAGCAGGAGAGAAGGTAAGCAATAGCCACAACAGCAGTTCATTAACAAATAACAATGCTGCGTTAACGATAACGCATACAGGTGCAAATCGGTGTTTACGAACCATGAGAATAAACGCAATAATGCTAAAAACATAAACGCCAGCAATAAGCCATGTAATCCACAGAGAATACATAAAATACAAGTGCTGAATTAAACAGGTAACACTTAATGCAACGCCTGCAATACCAGCAACTGCACAAAATTCTTCTTCTTTTTTGGTGAGTTTTAAATTGTGTGATGCCATTATTTTTTATCGGCTAAAAGTTGTTCGATGGTTTTTTCTAATGCTTTAATACGTCTTTCCATTTCGGGTAGATTTCTTGCCAATGCCTGACTTCTTAAGGCAGCTGTAAAATCGTATGCAGGTGTTCCTGTTATTGTTGTATTGGGCTTTTCAATGCTTTTGTTAACACCACTTTGACCATTAATTTTTGTTCCATCGGCAATTGTAATATGACCTGCAATACCTGCTTGACCACCAATCATTAAGTTTTTGCCTAATTTGCTACTTCCACTAATACCAGTTTGTGCAGCAATTACTGAATCTCCACCAACTTCGGCATTGTGCCCAACTTGAATAAGGTTATCTAGTTTTGCTCCAGATCTGATAATGGTGCTGCCCATTGTGGCTCTATCAATAGTACTATTGGCACCTATTTCTACAAAGTCTTCAATAATTACATTGCCAATTTGAGGTATCTTTTTAAAACTTCCATCGGGTAATGGTGCAAAGCCAAAACCATCGCTGCCAATCACAGTTCCTGCATGTATAATTACATTTTTACCCAACATACAATCTGCATAAATTTTCACTCCAGGGTGTAAAATACTGTTATCATCTATCTTCACATTATTGCCAACATAAACACCAGCAAATAGTTTTACATTATTACCAATGATTACATTTTCTCCAATGTATGAGAAGGCTGCAACAAAAACATTGTTACCCAATTTTGCTGTTTCTGCAATGTGAGAAGGTTGTTGGATGCCTTGTAGTTGTTGTGTTTGCAACTCCTGATACTTTGTTAATAAAACTGCAAATGCACTGTAGGCATCGGGTACACGAAGGAGCGTTGTTTGTACGGCTTGTTTTAACTCTAGCGATTCATTAATAATTACAATTGAAGCCTGAGTAGTGTATAAATGCTCTTCATATTTAGGGTTTGCCAAAAAAGCCAATTGACCCATCTGGGCTTCTTCTATTTTTCCAAAAGAATGAGCCGATGCAGCAGCATCGCCTTCAACTTTTCCTCCAATCATTATGGCTATTTGGGCAGCAGTAAACGTCATATTTGGTCTAAGGTTTAATTAGTTTATGGTTTAAAGTTTGTTACTGTGAACGCAAAAACTGTGTACTAAACATTAAACGATAATGAACAAATGTAGAATTTTTTTACAGGTGCAGAAATAGTTTGATGAATTAATGGATTATCTATGGCAGAAATATCTTTTACAGTTCCATCTTTATACAAAATATTAATACGTTCGTCACTGGTTTTATACATGGTATTATTGGCTGTACCTGTTTGTACAAAATATTCCACCAATTCAGGATTAACCTTCCAATCATCAATAGCTTTTTGTTGTTGCACTTGTATTTCTTCTTTGGTAAATGGCTCGGCTTGTAAATGAATTTTATACAATTGCCTGTTCAATAATTTAGTGCAAAGCAGTTTTAGTAAAGGGTCGCTGTGATGGCTCCAACGTTTAATGGCAAACGAAAAATCGATATCATCTAACTGGCAAAATTTTTCTAGTAAGTCTCTGTTCATATTTCCATCAAACTGGTACAGAAAAAAATCTGTAGCTCCGCCAGTTGTTAAATTATCAGTTCCTTGCTTACTTAATTCTTTTACTCTTTTTAAAATATTCACCAGCATGGTTTCTGCTGCTACCACTGTTTTGTGTAAATAAACCTGCCAGTACATTTGTCTTCTTGCAACCAAAAATTTTTCGATGCTGTAAATGCCTTTTTCTTCAACCATCAATTCTCCGTTGTGTACAGTAAGCATTTTAATAATTCTATCATAACCAATAACACCTTCACTTACTCCAGTAAAAAAACTATCTCTGGTTAAATAATCCATTCTGTCAACATCCAATTGCCCACTTACCAATTGGTGTAAAAATTTTTTGTGGTAATTGCCTTTAAAAATTTCTATAGCCATATCCAAAGCTCCATGTAAATCTTCATTCATGGCTTCCATAATTTGCAAGCTCAATGTTTCATGATGAATGCCCGGCAAAATTTTATTTTCTAAAGCATGAGAAAATGGGCCATGACCTACGTCGTGTAGCAGTATAGCAGCTTTGGTAGCCATTTCCTCGGCTTCGGTAATTTCAGTGCCTTTTTCCCTTAATTCAGTTATTGCTAAACACATTAAATGATAAGCACCCAATGAGTGATGTAATCTTGTGTGTACAGCTCCAGGATACACCAAATATGCCAATGCCATTTGATGAATACGACGTAATCTTTGATAATATGGATGTGCAATTACACTAAATAACAAAGGGTGATTGATGGTAATAAAACCATAAACAGGGTCGTTAATTATTTTACGTTTTACAGGCATAATTCTATTTCAATATTGTGAAAGTAAGCATTACAGGAAAATAAAAAACAGTACTTATTTTTGCTGTATGAAAAAGCTGTGTCTTTTGATCTTATTGATTGTACTTGCTACTACTGCAATTATTTCATTCAAGCCTAGCAATGCCATTAACTCCAAAGCAGCTTTAGGCAAAAAATTATTTTTCGACACCATTCTTTCCAAAGACTATTCTGTAAGCTGTGCTAGTTGCCATAACCCAAATTTTGGCTTTGCCGATACCGCTGCATTTAGCAAAGGCATTTATGGTAGATTAACCAAACGAAATACACCGTCTGTTTTAAATATGAGCAATCGTCCGTATTTCTTTTGGGATGGACGAGCAGCAAGTTTAGAAGAACAAGCCTTAATGCCCATCGCAAACCCCGACGAAATGGGTTTGCCCATTAAAGAAGCAGTTGTAAGATTGAATAAGAATGCAGCCTACAAAAATTTATTTATTAAAATTTTCGGGCAAAGCCCAAATGCAAAAAATCTTGGTTTGGCATTAGCAGCGTTTGAAAAAACTTTAGAAACCGGACAAAGCAAATTCGATTTATCGTTCGATAATAAAGCAACTTTAACTGAACAGGAAGAACGTGGCAGACAATTATTTGTAAGCGATAAAGCCAAATGTTTTGATTGTCACAGAGGTGATGATTTTACCAATGATGATTTTAAAAATATTGGGTTATACAATGGCGAAGATTTGAATGATAAAGGAAGGTACAGCATTAGTAAAGACACAACGGATATTGGTAAATTTAAAACACCAGGACTTAGAAACATTGCTATTACTGCACCTTATATGCATGATGGACGATTTAAAACCTTGGAAGAAGTGGTGCTGTATTACAATAATCCAACAGCGTTTGTAAGTAATTCAACTAATATAGATAGTACTTTAACAGCACCACTAAATTTAAGTTCTCAGGAAAAAGCCGATATGGTTGCCTTTCTTAAAACTTTAACCGATAAGCGTTATAGTAAAGTTGCTAAAAAGTAAGTGGTTGCTTTAACCAATATTTTATCCTTTTTAAAAGCTTTTTTACCGAAATAACTACGTAAAAAATTTCTTTAACAAAAAGTTTTATCAATTAGGCATCATTTTTACTTTTCGTTTATATCTTTAATACAAATCATTAACATTATGGAAGGAAGAAAATACAGAATACTACTTTGTGAAGACGATACCAACTTAGGTATGGTTTTAAAAAACTATTTAGAGTTAAGCGATTATGAAGTAGTATTAGAAAGAGATGGCAGACTAGGCTTGGCAGCATTTCAGCGTGAAAAATTTGATTTATGTTTATTAGATGTAATGATGCCCAACATGGATGGATTTACAGCTGGTGAAGAAATCAGAGATATTGACCCCGATGTGCCTTTGTTCTTTTTAAGTGCTAAAACAATGAAAGAAGATATCATTCAAGGCTATAAATTAGGAGCTGATGATTATATCACAAAGCCATTTGATAGTGAAGTTTTATTGCTTAAAATAAAAGCTATTTTAAAACGCAACGAAGAAGAAAATAAGATTAACGAAAATATTGAGTTTGATTTAGGTATTTATCACTTCAACCCTAAATTACGTGAATTGATACACGAAGGAAAAACACAAACATTATCGCCTAAAGAAAATGATTTACTTAAAATGTTGGCCGAACATAAGAACGATTTGTTGCCACGTGAAAGAGCATTGAAAAAAATATGGGGCAGCGATACTTACTTTAATGGAAGAAGTATGGATGTGTATATTGCTAAATTGCGTAAATATTTAAAAGACGACGAAAAAATTGAGATTGTAAATATTCATGGCAATGGATTTCGATTAGTTGCACCTTAATTAAAGAATACGGACAGTACAGATTATAACAAGAAAACCCTGCAATAGGTTGCAGGGTTTCTTTTTTTTGATCGTAGGGAGTATTAAAAGTTTTTTGTTCCGTTTGGTTGATATGTATAACGGAAAGTAAAATAACGTTGTTCGGTTAACTTAACATTATCGCTTGCAGTTGCTGCTGGTGTTACACCACCTTTATAATAATTGTTAATCTCTAATTTAGCATATTTACCAGTTGCAGTACGAACCATTATTACTCTGCCAGGAATTGGTGTTACCAAATTATTAGGACCATCATATACATACCAACCTCTATTGCTACCAGTAGTTATTGCATAAATTGGAGCTGCATCAGTTTTAAAAGTTGAATCATTAGATACAGCAGCTATATCTGCAAATAAACCAACTTGTACAAATGCACCACCGGCACCTGGGCCACTAGAGCCACTATTGGTTATAATAGTGGTACCACGAAAGCCAATATCCCATTTAGTAGTAGCACTATCACTATTGGCAACTAATGCACCATTTGCTAAGCTGAACAATGTGTATTTACCAGCACCATAAGGTTGACCAATTGGGGAAAGACCAACAATTGTATCGCCTTGTAAATTTTGTACTGTGGTAATACTACCTTGTGTAAATACTTTAAAACTTCCATTGTTGGTGGTGTCAATTGTTGGTGCATCATCTTTTGTACAAGCTGTAAAAGATGCAATTGCAAATACTACTGCTGCTAATTTGTTACTTACGTTTTTCATTTGTATGCTATTTTTTATATTTTGAAAAGTTATAGGCTATTGTTGCATAAAAAGTTCTACCTGGCAAATTGGGTAAATTATTTACGTCGGTATAATTGTTTAAATTATCTGTTCCTGCTTGAATACGAATTCCATTTTTAAATTGTTTACCAGCTGAAACATTTAGTTGAATATAGCCACTTGCAAATTCATCGTTACTGTTGTATAAGCCATTGCCATCTTTATCAGAGATTGCCCATTTACTACGATACAATGCTCTCACATTAAAGAAGTAATTATTGTTTTCGTACAATAATTTGAGGTTACCCATGTGACGGCTTCTATTGGGTAAACCAAAATATTCATTGCGTTCCATTAAACGAGGAAAACCATTTGCATCTTTGGTATACACTCTATTGTCTTCAATTTCTTTCAGTTGATCTTTATCGGCAGTAAATAAAAGTTGGTAACTACTACTAAATGAAAAGTGTGTATTCACTTTATAATTCAATTCAGTTTCTACACCTTGTGTGTAAGCATTTTTTACGTTTAGGTAACTGTAAATTTGAGCTCCATTATTATACACTGCAACTAATCTAGTATCAATCAAATTCTCAATATCGTTTCTAAATGCATTGATACTTGCATTCAATTTTTTATTAAACGTGTATTGAGCTGAAAAGTTTATTCCTGTTGAAAATTCTGGTTTTAAATCTTTCAATCTGTAATAATCCGATTCGAAAGATTGTATTTGACCAAGTTGCTTTAACTTTTCAATTTGTGTTTGTGCTTCTAAAGTGCCAAATACACTGTAGCTGCCAGCAGCAGTATTGGTAAAACTAAGATATAGCTGACGGAAGTCGGGTGCCTTAAATCCTCTTCCAATACTTGCATTGAGTTTTAATTTTTTACCTGCTTTGTACATAACAGCTAGCTTAGGTGAAAATGCAGCAGCAAATAACTGATTATTGTCGTAACGTAATCCTGTAATTAAAGTGAAATGCTCATTGGGCTTGATTTCTGCTTGTGTAAATAAGTAGGAAATGGTATTTAATTTTCTATCACTGCTTACATCGTAACGGGTGCTTTTAACACCTTCGTTTATTATACCTGCACCTGCAGTTACATTAATTTTATTGTTGAAAATATAATCTGTTTGATTTTCGGCACGTAAAAACTGGTGGTCCAATTTATCGTCGTATAAACTACTTGCAGAAGTGTTTAATTTTTGCTCCGATTGAAACCGGGTTGCATACAAACGAAGAGCCGATTTTAGTTTGCTATTGAAATTGTGTGTTATTACAGGATTTAAATTAAAGTCATGATGTATCTCTTTTCCATCTGAATAAGTAACAACACCATTATTGGTAACTGCAATGGTATTTTTTATGTGTTCGTAACTGTAACGTGCAGATACTTCAATTTTTGTTTTTAATGAAAATGGATATACCAATTGCAATTGATTGCTTAATCGCCAAATAGGAGCAACTGTTCTTTCTACCGAGAAAGGTCTAATGCTGTAACCATCGCTGCTGTAACTATTGATAAAAGCATTGATGCCTAATTTGCCTATAGTAGTACTTCCACCAATATTTGCATCAATTGTATTATAGGTACCATAACGAATAGAGGTGTTGAACTTTTTAGAAGGAGATTTATCTGTAATAATATTAATTACACCAGCCATTGCTTCGCTGCCATATAAACTGGATGATGGCCCTTTTACAATTTCAATTTTTTGAATATTGCCAACCGTTAATCTGTTTAAATCTAACACACCTGAGGTTCTGCCAACCAATGGTTCTCCATTAATCATAATCATGGTGTAATCAGGGTTTAAACCCTGCATTTGAACGCCAACACCAAAACCTGATGTAAGAAATAAGCCTGATTGTTCTTGTAAAACATCACTCAGCCTTAAGGAACCAGCCTGTTGAATGGTTTTTTGAGCAATAATTTTTGTGGGAACTGCAACATTGCTCAATTTTCTTTCAGTTCTAGTTCCTGTTACAACAATTTCATCTCCAGTACCAGTAAGTGTATCTTTTTGAGCACTTATTGTTGTAGTTAAAATAATACCTATTAGTAGAGCAAATATGTAGTTACGCTGCATCATATCTTTTATATGGCAAAAGTTGCTCAGCAGATCTTGAGAATTGCCATAGAATTGTAAAACGATATGAGCTGAAATTAGTATGACGAACAAATGACACAACAAAAGTGAAAAGGCTGACGCAAGTCATTTTTCGTTTAATGAATATTCAAATTTTTGATGAGTTTCTTAAAATATGATTAAAAGAGGATAATGTGACTTAAGGTTTTATTTTCCAAAAACCTTTTTTCCATCAACCCAAGTTGCAATAACTTTTGTATTCAATAATTCGGTTTCTATAGCTTTTAGTAAATCAGTATCCAATAAAATAAAATCGGCTTTTTTGCCTTTTTCTAAGCTGCCTGTTTCTTTTTCTAAAAAGTTGGCTTTAGCTGCCCAAATGGTCATGCCACGTAAAGTTTGTTGGCGGGTTAATGCATTTTCTTTTTGAAACCCGCCAGTAGGATAATTTTTATCATCCATTCTTACTACAGCTGCATAAAATGTTTTAAAAGGAGAAATATCTTCTACTGGAAAATCGGTTCCTAACGGCAGCCAGCCATTTTGTTGTAATAATTGCTGATAAGCATAAGCTCCTTTTATTCTTTCATTTCCCAATCTATCTGCTGCCCAGTACATATCGCTGGTGGCATGTGTTGGTTGTACAGATGGAACAATTGATGCTAAACCAAACAAGCCAAAATCGTTTTCATTAACCACTTGGGCATGTTCTATTCGCCAACGTTTGTCGTTTTTACCTTTTAAATACTTATTATAAATGTTTAAAATTGTTCTGTTGGCACTATCTCCAATTGCATGTGTACACATTTGAAAATCGGTTTTTATTAAAACACTCGCCAACGAGTCGAAATGATTTTGATTGCTCAATAAAAATCCAGTTGAATTTGGTTTATCATTATATGGGTGCAATAAACATGCACCTCTACTACCCAATGCACCATCTGCATATACTTTAATTCCTTTTACAAAAAGCTTCTCTGTTTTGTATGGACCATGTTGCAAATAGCGATCATAGTTTTGTTTATCGTCGCTGAGCATTACATACATTTTCATGTGTAGCTTTCCAGCTTTTTGTAATGCATCAATTTGTTCAACATCATTATACATTAAACCACAATCAGTAATAGTGGTTAAGCCTTGTGCAAAACAATTTTTTTGTGCAGCCAATAACCAAGCTTCATAATCGGCTTTTGTTGCAGCAGGAATTTTGGCACTTACTAAATCAACTGCATTGTCAATCAGTAATCCTGTTAACTGCCCATTTTTTGTTTCTACTTCTCCGCCTGTTAAAGTTTGATTGGGTTTTACACCAGCCATTTCCAATGCTTTTGCATTAGCAATAGCAGCATGCCCATCAACCCTTGTTAAAAGTACAGGTGTGTTTGGATAACGTTTATTCAATTCTTCGTTAGTTGGATACTGTTTATTAGGATATTTATTTTGATCCCAACCTCTGCCAATAATCCATTTGGTAGAATCCCAGCTTTTAGCAAAATCTGCTACATGATGCAGTACGTCATCCCATGTTGCACAGTTGTACAATTTGGCTTCGAATAAACCTTTACCATAGCCTAAAAAATGGGCATGAGCATCTATAAATCCTGGATAAACAGCTTGTCCGTTTGCATCAATTGTTTCTTTTGCGTTGTATTTACCAAGTATGTCTGCGTTACTGCCAATAGCTACTATTTTACCATCTTTTATAGCCATCGCTTCTGCAATAGTAAATTTTTCATCAACCGTATAAATCACTGCATGATGAATAATGGTATCAATGGTATTGTTTTCTGAAAGCTTGCAAGATGCTGCAATAAGCAGTAGTAGGTAAACGGTTATTCTTTTCATGCAGTAAAAATAAGTGTGAGTGGGTATTATATAGTACATAAGGTAATTGTAATTTACACTTAAAATTTCTCCATGCGTTTTTTTATACTGCTGCTGGTTGTATTATCTATTAAAGCAATTGCTCAAGCTCCTCGATTAATGGTGCCCATTGGACATACCAACTCAATAACATCGTGTGCATTTAGTAAAGATGGAAAATTTATTGTTACAGGAAGTGAGGATAAAACAGTAAAAGTTTGGGATGCAAATACCGGAAAATTATTACAAAATTTTACTATTGCTAACGATAAAATACAAAGTGTAGATTTTAACCCCAATAGCAAAACCGTTATTGGTTGCACTGAAGATGGGGTTTTATACGAGTGGGATATTTATTCAGGAAAAATGTTAAACACCATTATCAATAATGATGAAATGATGAGTGTCTGCACATTTAACCCCAATGGTAAAACAATTGCCATTGGCTATAGTTACCACTATAAAAATTTTTGTGAAATTGTATTATACAACTACGAAACAAAAAAAATTACAGCTCAGTTTAAGGCACACAAAGAAAAAATTCATAAGCTCATTTTTAGTCCAGATGGCAAACAAATTGCAAGCAGTAGCTATGACCAAACGTTAAAAATTTGGGATGCTGTAACTGGTAAGATGATTAGTGAAAAAGATGTTTCTACTCCCAAAGACTTATTCATAAGGTCTCTTAACTATAACAAAGATGGAACACAACTATTGGTATGTAATGTAGATGCAAAACTAACGCTGTACAACACCCAAACATTAAAGCCATTGAAATCGATTGCGAACGATACTATGAGGTTTGCAATAGCAAGCTATAGCAGAGACGGTAAAAAAATAGTGGCTGCTGGTGCAAGTGGACAATTTTATATTATGGATGCTACTACTTGGAAAGTAGAAAAATATTTTAGAACAGAGGATAGGAATGAACAGTTTGCATCTATGGATATTTTACAGTTTAACAATAATGATAAAAAAATTTTAGCGATATCTGGAATAGTGGGTTTGGGCAAAATGTATGATGTTCAAAGTAGTAAGGTTGTGTACAAATTAAATGGTACTTCAACACCTGTTTCAAGTGCAAAATTTAGCCCTGGCAGAGGCTTGTTTGTTGCTGCCTATGACGATATGAATGCAAAAATTTGGAGCTTGAACAGCGGAAGGTTGGTGGGTAGTTTAAGGGGTCATACATCCCTTATGCAATGTGTCAACTTTAGTAATGATGCAAATTTTGTGGTAACAAGTTCATGGGACAAAACTGCAAAAATTTGGGATTGGTCTAACTTGAAAGCCATTAAAACAATTGATTTGCCAAATAGTGGTGATTGCAATGTGGAACTAAGTGCCGATAATAAAAAACTGTTGGCTTGTATGTTTATGGATAGCACAGCAAATGTATACGATGCTACTTCTGGAGCATTGCTTTATACTTTGCACAGCATTGAAGATATTAAGTATGCAACCTTTAGCCCAGACTCTAAAACCATTGCAACTGCTTGTAGAGATGGCAGCATAAGTTTATGGAATGCAGAAAATGGAACATTACTAGAAACGTTTGCTGGGCATGAAGGGATAGTAACTTGTGTGAAATTTAGTTGGAACAATCAATTCTTGGCATCCTCATCTATAGACAGTACTGCAAAATTTTGGAATATTAGTACTGGCAAGTGCATCGCCACACTAAAAGGGCATAAAGGAATTGTGAATTATGTGGATATGGGTTCGGCAGCCAAATATTTTGTAACAGCCAGCAACGATAAAACTGCCAAGGTTTGGGATGCTACTACACAAAAATGTTTGTTTACACTGGAAGGACATACAGATGTTATCACTTGTGTAGACTTTGACAAATATGGTGAGCAAATTATTACTACATCGGCCGATAATACCTGCAAGCTTTGGAATGCAAAAACAGGAAAACTAATTTCCACATTCATAGCTATTGGCACCACAGACTTTATTACAATGGCTGCCGATGGTTATTATCAATCGAGCCCAAATGCTGCAAAAATGCTGTACTATGTTACAAAAGATTTAAAAACAATTTCTTTTGATCAGTTGGATTTAAAGTATAATCGGCCAGATAAAATTTTACAATTATTGGGCAATACAGACACTACATTAATAGCTTCTTACAAAAATGCTTACTTCAAAAGAATAAAAAAAGTAGGCGTAGATACAGCTTCTTTTACCAATGATTATAGTGTGCCAATATTGGATTTTGTAAATGCTGGTTCATTGGCTGCAGAGCAAAAAAACAATCAATTAAACATAAAAATTCATGCAACCGACAATAGCATTTTCTTAAACAAATTTAATGTTTGGGTTAATGAAACGCCAGTTTTTAGCATGAAGGGAATTGATTTGAAAAATCGAAAAATTATCTCTTTCGATACCTCTATTACCATTACACTTTCTACTGAACAAAATACCATTGAAGCATCTGTCGTGAACATGAATGGCACAGAAAGTTACCGTTCTCCTTTAAGTATTAGCTATAAACCTGTTGCAACTGCTCAACCAAAAACTTACTTTATTGGTATTGGCATTAATCGATTTAAAGAAGAAGGTCATAACCTTAGTTGGAGTGTAAAAGATATTCATGATTTGGTTATAAAGTTCAAAGAAAAATTTGGCAATAATTTTATTGTAGATACTTTGTTTGATGAAAATGTTACAATAAAAAATGTATTGGCTATAAAAGAAAGACTTAAAAAATTGGATGTAAACGATAAAATAATTTTAGCATATAGTGGACATGGGCTGTTAAGTAAAAACTTCGACTATTATTTATCTACACACACAGTAAATTTTAATGATCCTGAAAAAGAAGGACTTTTATACGATGAGCTAGAAAGTTTATTTGATGGAATTGCTCCACGAAAAAAATTAATGCTAATAGATGCTTGTCATAGTGGAGAAGTAGATAAAGAAGATTTGGTAATGGCCGAACAATCTAAAGCAAGTTTAGAAACACAAGGCATTAAAGGAGTTAGCTTAAAAGTAAGACCCACAAAAAAAGCTGGTTCAAAAAATAGTTTTGAAATAATGCAAAGCTTTTTTGCCAATGTTAGCAGAAGCACTGGTACTACAGTAATATCAGCAGCTGCTGGTACACAATATGCATTAGAAAAAGGAGATTTGCGTAATGGTGTTTTTACTTACAGTATTATAGAAGCAATGGGCAAGTACAAAACTATTAGCGTACAATCTTTAAAAAAATATGTAACAGCTAGGGTTGTAGTATTAACTAATGGCATGCAAAAACCTAATTCAAGAGTAGAGACAAATATGACAGATTGGAATGTTTGGTAAAAAGTAAAGGAGGTGGTTTATATAAACCACCTCCTTTACTTTTTATAGCTTAAACTTTTCGGATTACTTCAACAAATCGCAAGGTTTTAAGCCTGTATGTTTTTTAAATGCTGCAGAAAAGTGAGAGATAGATGAATAGCCCAATAATGCCGAAACATCGGTTACACTTAATGCTTTTTCGTATAACAAATATTTGGCATGTTCCATTCTTTGTTGCTGATAAAAATCGAAAATAGTAGTACCAAAAATTTCTTTAAAACCTTTTTTCAAGTAACATTCGTTCATGGCTACTTTTCGACTTAACTCTTTAATGGTAATTGGGTCGCCAATATGTTGCAGTAAAATATCTCTTGCTGCATAAATACCATTACGGCTGTATTCGTCTTCTAAAAATTTGCAGGTAAAACCTTCTTCTTTTTCATCTACCAAACAATCTAAACTGTACAACAACAGTTCATGAATTTTTGCATTGATAAAAATATTTTCCAATGCACCTGTATAGCTATGATTTAATAAAGCATCCAGTACATTTCTTTTTTTAGTACAAATCGGAAAAACCTTTGTAAAAGCATTGGGATGTTTAAAAGCCAAAACCTCATCTTTCCTATTACTCAATTTTACATTGTGTGTAAACTGGTTTAAAAAAGTAGAAGAGAAGTGAAAAGTAAATACATCAACGGTTACTTGTTCTCCTTTACAACTAGTGGGTTGTTTTTCACAAAAGCTACAACTTTTATCGTAACAATATTTATTGCCTGTGGTGCAAAAGCGTAATTCTAAAAAATTATCTTTTGGTTTATTGGCATCATAATGATAAACCATCATACCTGCATCATCTGCAACCCAAGGATGTTGGGCATAATAACGACGAAGGTGATAATTGATAGAACCTGGTATATTTTGTTCTTTTTGGTATAACAAATCCATGCTGGGTTCTATTCCACCACGATGAGCTACTTTTAATATATCTAATACCTGTTGCATAAACTGAGTGTAAATTTAATGTACATACATGTAATTTCCAACTTTTCTTTTCTTCTACAGCTTTTTTAACAAACAGTATGCCTTAATGAGAGCTTTAGTATTTGTATAAAAATAGGTGCCATGTTGGCAAAGAGGTGTAAAAAGCAAAAATCCCTATACAAACTTGTACAGGGATTTTTGTAAGGTATATGTTGATACTTTATTAAGCTTCAGTAGTACCTTCAGCAGCAGGAGCACTGGCTTCTTCAACCTTACGTACTGGTGGTACATAAGCTCTACGCTGGCGTTGCTGTGTGCGGTGGCTGTCGTTACGACGTTTAACACTAGCTTCATGTTCTTCGTGCCAAGCTTGAAACTTAGTCATTGCAGTAGCATCGTCAAACAAACCTAATTTAACACCACGTAACAAGTGCTTTAAAAATAACACTCCCTTGAAAGAGAGAATTCTTCTAACTGTATCGGTGGGTTGAGCACCTTTATGCAACCAGTCTAACGCTTTTTGACGGTCTAACTGAATTGTTGCAGGAACAGTTAATGGATTGTAAGTTCCAATTTTTTGAATAAACTTACCATCTCTTGGTGCACGGGCATCGGCCACTACTATAAAGTAGAAAGGGCGTTTTTTGCTTCCGTGTCTTTGTAATCTCATTTTAACGGCCATGATAAATAGAAATTTAAAGGCTGTGAACAAATATTGTTAATCCAATTACGATTAATTGGACGGCGAAAATAGAAGTATTTTGTTGTACAGCCAAGTGTGTAAGAAAACAAATTGTTATGAGTTTGGATAATTTATGCTGTTTAACGCATTAGATCGAGAAAAAAATCGACTTTATCAGGTGAAATGGAGGCTGTAAGGTTATTCTTCATGCTTAAGTAGCCCCCTTCACTTTTAACATATTGTAATACACATTTTGTGTTGATGATGTAAGATTTGTGGCAACGATAAAAAAATGGAAAAGCCGATAGTGCTTCTTCGAAATGCTTTAAATTTTTGCTGGCCAGCATTTTGACTCCATTAGCAAGGTGTATTTCGCTATAAGAAGATTCTCCTTTTAGCATAATAACATCTGTAGGATTAATAAAGTGTAGAGTTTGTCCGCTGGGTACAACAATTCGTTTATCCTCCCAACTAATTTGTGTACTTAAATTTTCTTGAAGTGTTTTAAATTGAAGTGGATTTTTTATCAATTTAGTTTTTGTATAACGTTCAACAGCATCCATTAATTCTTGGTGCTGTATAGGTTTTAATAAATAATCAATTGCCGATAGTTTAAAAGCCTGTAAAGCATATTCATTATAAGCGGTTGTAAAAATGATAGAAAAATTTATTTCATCGGCATTAAAAAAATCCATTAGTTCTAATCCGCTATGACCAGGCATTTCTATATCTAGAAAAATTAATTCGGGGCTGTACTTTTTAATTGCTTTTATACCAGTTGGTAAATCTTCACACAGTGCTTCTATAGAAAGTGAGGGGCAATATTGTTGGATAATTGCTTCTAACAATTTTCTTGCCTTTGGCTCATCATCTATTATAACACATTTTATCATACTACAAAAGAAGGTACTTGTTTGTTAAAAGGAAATTCTGTTTTACCAAATTGGCATTTCATTTTACAAGTGTAATAGTTTTAGCGTAACTATTTTTTAGAAAATGGAATTTGCATAATTACTGAAGTGCCTAATGCATTACCATGTACATCTGTTTTATCAACAATTTCTAATGCAATACTTTGGGGTAATCCTTTGTTTAAAATAGCCAATCTCTTTTGGTTGGCATTAGATGCAAAACTTTGATGTTTGGATTTGTGTTTATTCAATTCTTCACTTCGTTTTCGACCAATACCATTGTCATCGATACAAACCACCAATTGATTGTCTTTTTTATTAAATGTAATGTTTAGTAGCCAATCATTTTTTTTGTGCAATAATCCATGCTTAATAGCATTTTCTATAAATGGTTGAATAATCATAGATGGAATAAAAGTAGTTTCAATACTAATGTTATTATCTATTGAAAAATGGTACAATAGTTTGTCTTCGAATCGAAGTTTTTCTAATTCTAAATAAAGATTTATTGCTTTTATTTCTTCAGATAATGCTACAATTTCTTTATTGCTCATATCTAATATCATACGGGTAAGTGTCGAAAATTTGCCTAGATATTGGCTTGCATTTTCTTTGTCGTTGGTATATATATAAGATTGGATAGTATTGAGTGCATTGAACAAAAAGTGTGGGTTCATTTGGCTTTTGATAGATGATAATAAACTTTGCTGTAACTCTTGTTCTAATAATATTTTTTGTGAGAGGAATTCATTTTTTTGTTGAATATTTCGTACTCTGAACATGAAAAAAGTAAATACTAAAGCCATACCACTTAATACCATTAATACCACAAACCAAATTTGTTTATAAAAAGGAGCTGCAATAGAAAAATATAATTGTACGTCTTTATTGGTACGAACACCATCTTCGTTAAAAGCTCTAAAAGAAACGAAATAGGTACCAGCTGCCAAAGAAGGTAAATTTAATGTTCGGTTACCAGTTGCCAAAGACTGCCAATTACCATTATTAATTTTATATTCTATTTTTTCGGCATTATCACTGTTTTTAAAGCACAGTAAAGAGAAGTTGATTGTGACATTATTTTGTGTGCTGCTTAGTTGATATTCACTGGTCAACTTTGTTACTTGGTTATTTATTAAAACTTGATTAATTAATAAGTTAGGAGCAACTGTATTTACACTGTTCAACTTATCGTTAAATACAACCAAACCATCGGTTGTTGCAAGAAAAACTTTTTTGTTAAAAATTAAGATGTCTTTTATTTCTGCTTTTGGTAAACCATCTGCATAAGTATAATTGGTTACTGTATTATTGGTAATATTATATTTCTGCAAAAAACCATCTGTAAGCATCCACAAATAATAACCATCTTGTTTTATTTTATAAATGGTTTTATTGATGTTCTTATTATTAATGGCAATGGCTTTATGTTGTTTATCAATAAAAATCAATCCATCCGAAAAAGTACTGGCATACATACCATTTTCAGTAAGCAATAATTGAGAAGCATAAATATCTTTTTCTGCAATAGTGATTTTGCCTTTTCTTGTTGGCGAAAAAAAGTACAATCCATTCGATGTTGCAGCATACAAAATGCTGTCTTTTGTATTGTATAAAACCCATCTGCCACGTGTGGCAAAATCTAAAATTGGGTAATGCCCATTTACCCAACCTGCGTTTTTTAACCATAAAGGAGCAGGAGTATTGCTATTATCTCTTCTCAACAATGAAACTCCACCCGAATAAGCTGTGGCATAAAAATGTTTATACAATATAATAACACATTTGCCAGCAGTTGTTGCAAATTGAGTTATTCTACCATTACTGTTTAAGCTATAAATTTGGTTAGAGCTAAATAGTGTTTGCTTTTTAGTTGAATCGTAAAAAATATTTACTATTTCACTATTAGAGATGCCTTTATAATTTTGGGTGAAATTGTTTTGTTGCTCGTTGAAATATAAAATATTGTTATTAACTGTACCAACGATAATATTTTTGCCATCAGTAGCTAAAGATGTTATTGCTTCATCATTATACTTATAAAGCCTTGTGTTAATTTCTGGTACTACAATAATGCCTTTGTTTAATGTGCTAAACCAATAATTACTTTCTCTGTCTTTAATAACTTTCGAAATACTGTTGCCTTTTAAAAAACAAAATCCGTTGTATTTTGGTGTCCAATCAGCATTAAAACAATATGCACCCGTACTTGTGCTTATCCATATTTCATTATTAATAACACTTACATCTTGTATTAATAAGCCAGGTTGCAAAACATTGATTGGCTTAGTATTATTTTTTTCTATTTGATGAATATAGGGGTAACGATCTTTTGTAATACCAAAATAATTACCCTGAATTTGTTGTAAAAAGTAAAAAATAGGTGTAGAGCTTGGTAATTGATGTATAAGTTTTATGAGCTTACCATCAAATTCATATAATTGATTTTCGCTAGCATACAGCATAACTTTTCCATTACTCAATGAAGCCGAAATACCTTTGTTTTTTTGTGCAATTGACGACGCTTCGTTGGTAGTTGTATTTACATAAGACACCCCATTATAATTAGCAACTGCAATAGTGTTACTATTTAATACAACAGCAGGTATGTAGGCTCCAAAACCATTTAACCTTGTTTCTTTTTGTAAAGAATCGTTGTTGGTATAATAAAAGTTTCCTGCAAAATCCTGGCACCAAATGGTATTTTGTAACTCTTTAATATTACTTAAACTTCTGCCTTGCTGTGTAGGTGCATAATAATTTTTATACTGTTTGCCATCATATCTGGTTAAACCTTTATCGTGTGCAATCCATATAAAACCTTGCCTATCTTGTAATACATTATAAACAGTATTGCTTGGTAGTCCATTTAAATTATCAATACTTCTATATACAGGTTCTTGTGCATTGGTAAATAAATTACAAATGAGTAATGCAAGCATAAGCATTTGTTGTGCAAAATGCTTCAATGTATTTAATAATGGAAGTAGTTGTATGTTAAGCTGTATATGCTTCAATTTTTTATGCTTAGATATTAGTACAAAATAAGGGTTTAAAACATAAGAAGATTTGTATTGCTTCCAAACGCAATTTCTACTTCGTCAAAGAGCCTTGCCGTTTGAGGAAAATAAATATAGGTAAATAGCTTTTCTTTTTTTGTAAACTGAAAATCAGCTTTGGTAAAATCACAAACATTCATACTTATTAATCCAACCATTTTTACGCTCTAAATAAAATTAAATGAAAAGAAAATTACTTTATGTTTTGCTTGTGCTTATGTGTTTGGCTGGCGAAAATGTTATGGCACAATTTCCATTGCCAGGCATTGCTCAGTTTCAAACAAGTAACATCACAGTATCATCTGCCGATTATCAATTTGCTGCAAATTCTGGAGGTTCAGCAGCTACAATAATAGTACAGTACAATACGGTTAATTCTGATGCTGCTCTTAATTCAGGACCATTTCAAAATAATGGTACGATACCTTATAACTTATATGCAACACTGTTAAGAACTGGCACTTTTACTGGTCTTCAACCAAACACTACTTATTATTGGAGGGTAAAATCAACCAATAATTCAGGCACCAGCACATCTTTGGTATATTCATTTAAAACATTACCAATTACCCCATATAGCTCTGGTGAAAATTTCACAAATATTACAAACACTTCTGTAACATTTAATTATACATTAAGTGCAGGTACAGCAACAACCACTTCAATCATAGAATACAAAACTTCGGCAGCTGCTACTTATACTGATCAAGTTGCAGGTTGTGCAGCACTAGGAAATACAATTATAGCTTGTAGCAAAACAATTACTGGGTTATTACCAAATACTGGTTATACTTTTAGAGTAGTAGCAACCAATAACAATGGTACTTTAACAACATTAGGTTTTGGTACAACCACATTACCTAATCCTGTAGTACCAGTGCAAACTGCTATTAGTGCAAGTAATTTAACACCTACTAGTGCTACAATTAATTACACAGTTAATGCAGGTAATGCAAGTACTACCAATATTGTAAAATATGGATTATCGGCAACAGCACTTACCAGTCAGGTTGCAGGCACCACAGCAACCGGGGCAACTAATACAGCACTTACTTCAAGCCTTACATCGTTGGTAGCTAATACTGTTTATTATTATGTAATTGAGTCAACAAATTCTGCAGGTACTACTACATCTGCTGTGCAAAGTTTTACTACACCACAAGTGCCTATCTTAAATAATTTAGTTGCTTATTATGGATTTCAAAATAATGTAAATAGTAATAATTGGGCTCATAATCTTATCAATGCAACTTCTACCAACGTAACATATGGTGCAGGTAAATATGGCCAAGCAGCTTATTTCACTGGTAATGAAGTTTTAAGTAATACAACCTTAGACCCAGTAATCAACAATACTGACTTTAGTGTATGCTTTTGGGAGTATAAAGAAACTACACCAATACTATACCCAACAGCATACGAATTATTTGGCTCTAATTATGTAAGAACCAATAACACGGTTCTAGGTGTAAAAGAAGTAGGTATGTTTTATAATGCAACCTCTAGCAGAGCCCAATTTACAAATACAGTACCAAGCGATAATGCCTGGAATCACTATGCTTTTGTTACGACTACTACAGGCGGATTTAAAAAGTACAACTTATATATTAATGGAGTTCAGGCCACAGATCAGGTTGGTGCACTTACCGATTTGTTGCATCATTTTAATAATAAATTTACTGTTGGTGGTGGCACAAATACCAATGGAACCATTAACGCAACTAAAAATTTCAAAGGAAGAATTGATGAGTTGTACATTTATAACAGAGCATTATCATTGGCTGAAGTAACCTTGGTAAAGGATAATGCTACTGGTGTTTTACCAATTACTCTTTCTGGCTTTACAGCTAAACTAAACAGTAATACAACACAACTTAACTGGCAAACTTCTCAAGAAATAAATACCAGCCATTTTGAAGTTGAGTATAGCAACAATGCAAGAGATTTTTCAACTGTGGCTACTGTGAATGCAAGTGGTAATTCATCTAGTAATAAAAACTATTCAACTTCTCATACCATTAGCAATGAAACCAATCACTATTATCGCTTAAAAATGGTAGATAAAGATGGAAGTTTTGCCTATAGCCAAATTGTAAAATTAAAAACTGCAGGTAAAGGCTTACAAGTAGAAGTATATCCTACAATTGTTAGCCATAAAGCCAATATTAGTATTAATGCTATCGAAAATAGCAATGCAAGTATAGAAGTGTACACCATGCAGGGGCAAAAAGTAAAACAACAAAATATTGCTATTAAAATTGGTAGTCAAACACATGGTCTTGACGTAAGTGGATTGGCAAGTGGAAATTATATTATTAAAGTTTCAACCAATAATTATCAACAAAGTTTTAAATTAATTAAACAATAGTTTTTCATAGTTAGGGGTTGGGTTGCTCTTGCAAAGGAGCAACCCTTTTTTATTTTGCTTTATTAAAAGCCAGCAACATAGGCTCTATCATGTGTATTACACAAGTAACCACACCCCAGCTGGCGTATTGTGTAAACTCATCCAGCACAATATCTTTAAACTTTTTATTTTCGGCACATAATACAGCTTTATTAAAATGCTGTTCAAAACGGCGTACAAACAATTCACCATTAACCGATGCTACAATAATTTTTCCATTGATAGCCTTAATGCTTCTATCTACAATAAGCACATCACCAGGATGAATACCAGCATTTTCCATGGCATCGCTGTTCATTCTAAAAAAATAGGTGGCTGGTTTATTCATAATCAGCCGTTCATTTAAATCAATACCACGTTCCATATAATCATCTGCAGCAGCACCAAAACCACTGGCATTGGCACTTTTTACGTCATGTTGGTTAAATTTTTTTGTTCCGGTGTATGCAGTTTGGTTAAATATTTCATCATTCATAAAATTAATTTTGAAATGCTAAATTAATTAGTATTTTTATACCACAAAATTTAGTTTTTAAAAATCATCAATTATGATACATACTTTTTTAAACTGTGGCAAAAGTCATCAACAGTACCGCATTATTGCAGAGTGCAATACCAACAAAACACAAGTTGCTTTAGCTGGTTTTTGTGCCGAGGAGCATACCGAAAATATGTTGTTTAGGCATTTGCAAAACCTATGTGTACATAGCGATGGAAGCTTAACTGCAACACATGTTTTATTGTGCAGTATGATGCAGCAATGGCAATCGGCATTTAATATTCCTGCTGCACAAATGCTGCAAAGTGTAAACGATGGTTATGCTGCACAACAATTGAAATCGGTGTGTTTGTACAAAACAAAAATGGGTGAAGAAGAAAAGTTGATTAATAGAATAATGATGTAAAAAATGGAACGCTGATGGAACGGATTAAATAGATGAATACAGATGTATTCACTGTATATTTTGAAAAATCTATGTAAGTAAGTTCAGTGTTTTATATCAGTGTAAATCCACTTAATCCGTGTCATCTGTGTTCTACCAAATTAAATCCATGCAACATCCATTTA
Source organism: Allobosea thiooxidans (assembly GCA_943368475.1). Lineage (GTDB taxonomy): Bacteria > Bacteroidota > Bacteroidia > Chitinophagales > Chitinophagaceae > UBA1930. The sequence continues at coordinate 7,329 of CALRLF020000017.1, read as the reverse complement.
CAGCAAATGAGCAAACAAATATTCCGCTACAAAAAGGTGGAAAGTTGAACATCAATGAGTATTTACTGATTGTACAACCACATGAAGATTTGTACAATAAAATCATGCTTATCAAACAATCGTTTGCTGAGAAATATGATTGTCCGTTAGCAGCATACACCAAGCCACATATAACACTCATCAACTTTGTACAATGGGAAATGCAGGAACTGAAATTAATCAACCGATTAAAAAATGTAGTTGCCACTAACAATCCTTTTTTAGTTACCATCAATGGGTTTGGTAGCTTTCCAACACATACCATTTATGCCAACATTCAAACTAAAAACAATTTGGTAAGCTTAGTGAAATCTATGAAACCTGTACAAAGTATATTAACACTCGATGCTAAAAATAAACCTCATTTTATTACCGAGCCACATTTAACTATTGCCAGAAAATTATTGCCTTGGCAATACGAAAAAGCTTGGTTAGAGTACAGCAATACGCCTTTTACTGCCAGTTTTATGGTAAATGAATTGGTGTTATTGAAAAGACAGGTAGATACAAAAAAGTATACAGTAGCAACCAGTTTTCTGTTGCTCAATCAACCAAAAGAAAGTGTACAAACAGATCTTTTTATTTAATTAACCACAGAGGTAAAAGAGTTTTATCACAGAGTTTCATAGAGACTCAAAATCACTCTGTGATAACCTCTGTGTTACTCTGTGGTTGTAAATAATTATATGAACAACATCAACGATAATCCCAACGCCAAACCAAAACCTTCATCATCCAATGAGGTGGATTATTTAAAAGGACGTGGAGCACAAATTAATACTCCCAATAAATTTTTAAAAAACCAAATAGTAAAAGAACATATAGAAGGTATAGACGATTGGACAGAAAAAAATACAGCTACCATTTACTTAGAAGACAAAGCCAAGAGTATTGTAAATAAAGTAGATAGTCCAGATGTAGGTATGTGGTACAGCATGAATCCTTATCAGGGTTGTGAGCATGGTTGCATTTATTGTTATGCCCGAAATGCCCATGAATATTGGGGTTACAGTGCAGGGTTAGATTTTGAACGCAAGATTATTGTAAAGAAAAATGCACCTGAATTGTTGCGTAAATTTTTAATGAATAAAAACTGGCAATGCATGCCTATTAGTTTAAGTGGCAATACAGATTGTTATCAACCAGCCGAACAAAAATTTAAACTTACTAGGCAATTATTAGAAGTATGCAACGAGTTTAATCAACCTGTGGGTATGATTACTAAGAATGCAGGCATGTTAAGAGATAAAGATTTGTTGCAAGAAATGGCGAAGAAAAACCTCATTAGTATTTTGGTAAGCATTACAAGTTTTAATGAAGATTTACGCCGTGTAATGGAACCACGAACCACCACTGCTGCACAACGTTTACGCATTATACATGAGCTAAGCAATGCAGGTGTACGCATGGGTGTAATGCTAGGACCCATGATACCAGGTTTAAACGAACACGAAATGCAACGCATTATGCAAGCAGCAGCCGAAAATGGAGCAACCTTTAGTGCCTATACTTTTATACGTTTAAATGGATCTATTAAATTAATGTTTCATGATTGGTTGTACAAAAATTTTCCCGACCGAGCCGATAAAGTTTGGCATTTAATAGAAAATGCACATGGTGGTAAAGTAAACGACAGTCGTTATGGCATTCGAATGCGTGGTGAAGGTCCTATCAGCGATTTGGTACGCCAGCAGTTTGCTAAATACAATAAACTCTATGGACTAAATGCTGAACGTTGGGGATTGGATACTACACAATTTAGACGACCTGGAGAACAAGGGAAATTGTTTTAGAATAAAAAAAAATATATGGAACGAGCTGCAGTATTTCAATGGAACACCTGTGTAGCCTGTACTGAGCGTAGTCGAAGTATCACACACTTGTACGGTTGGAATAGTATTGACATAAACACTTATTCAATAACATTTTTTATTGTTTAATTTAGTTGGATATAATAGACATTCAATTATGCAAAAAATTTTTGAATTGGTTAGAAAAGAGGATGTTGTTTTATGGATAGGTTCTGGGTTTTCTAAATATGCAGGTTATCCATTAGGTAGTGAATTAAATGACTTATTACTAAGTTCATTGTCCTCCTTGGAAAAAAAAGAAATCCAAAGTAATCTACAGTTGTCGGATTTAGCAGAAGAGTTTGTAAGAATACGAGGCAATAGAGATTCCTTAAATAAGATTCTACTAGATAGTTTTCTAAAACCTCCAACTTCTTTAGAGTGGCATAAATTAATTTTTAACATTCCACAGATTAAAACAATTATTACCACAAACTACGACAATTGTTTTGAGTTGGTGTACAATACTGAAGCTATTAAACTGGTAAAAGAATTGGATATTGTTAATACTGGCAGTAAAAGAGAAATATTTAAAGTACATGGTGACTTGGAGGATTTAAATTCAATAATTATTACAAAAACTGACTATGAAAATTTTTTCTCTGATAATCGTCAGTCAAATATTTTTTGGAATACCATTATTGAGAGAATAGCAAGCAAAACAGTCATATTTATTGGTTATAATTTTGAGGACAGTAATATTAAAAATATTTTCAAAAAAATATCTGCCGCTTTAAAAGATTCGCAGAAGGAAAGATTTTTAATTGCTCCTAATTTTAAAAAACATAAAGTAAATCATTTAAGAGAATTGGGAATCAAATATGTTGACTTAACTGGCGAAGTATTTATTGACAAACTGTATAAAAATGTAATATCTAATATTCTACAAGATTTTAAAAAAAAGTATTCAAGTCCAAACACTCTTGATAAAATTCTTGCTAACAAAGGTTTAAAAGCAATTGTTGAAAGTTCTGGAAGTGGCTTTAAAATAAATTCCATTCAAAGTTTAAACGGGAATGTAAACGGGTTGCTTTCTCTAAAATTTAAAGATGATAAAATAATTGCTGAAAAATTTTCTGATTTTATATATGGCAAAAAATCAAGTGAATTTGTAGTTCATAGCGAAAGCCTACTAGACTTTAAGTTAAGTGCTAATGAAATCAATTTGATTGATGAAAATATAAATAATTTTAAATTAATATTTAACTTTCATCCTTCTTTTGAAAAGGTATTAGATATTGAGTGTGCTAATGGTAACCTTTATAGTGATATTAAGTGTCAAGGGTATTTTTCTAAATCGACAATTGAAATTGTGCTTTTTTATAAAAATTTCAAGTTAACCTTTACGGTTGAGAAGCAATTAAAAAATAACATGAACATAAAATTGAGTTATGAACAAATAAGTAATTTTCAAAAAACTAGTGATGCTTTAAGTGTTTATACTTTCTTAAATGACTTATCAAAAGGTGAGACATTTACAATATATCTAAAAGACAATATTAATAAAACCTATGATTTTGTATTTCAGGCTGATGCAGCATTTAGAGAAAAAATAAAAAGCCAAATTTACTATTTTGAGTTAATGAAGAAAATTGAGAATATTTATAAAGTAAGGTTTCAGGACATTGACTCTGCTACTGATGATTTTTATGAAATAATGGAGCTAGCATTAAGTATAAATGAAAATAGAGTAAACAAGATTAATAATTGGAATGGAGATGTTAGTCTAAGCTTTGTAAAAGTATCAAGTAATATGAACATTATACAAAAATTAGACGAGGGTGAAGATGTGCCGTTACTAATCGAACAAAAAATAAGCAAAGAATTTGAAGTACACGGACAATCGTTACTTATAAAAGGGAGGAAAAGAGTTGAGTTCAGAGAGCTAAAAATTATTAGTTTATCAGATTTTCTTGAGGATAACGAAACAGTCTCGGAAATTAAATTTATTGCAGGTGTAAAGGAAGAGTCTTATTTTTCTGAATTACCAATTAGTAACAAATAATATTTTAATAAAGCAAGGTGCTGCTTTTTTCTTCAAACAATGGGGCGGCGTAAACAAAATGAAATCTGGTAGAGATTTAGGTGGCAGAACATACGATGCCATGCCTGAGCCAATTATAAAAAACCATGAGAGCCATAGTAGATTGTAATAGTTTTTATTGTTCTTGTGAACGATTGTTCAGACCCGATTTAGAGAACAAGCCAGTTGTTGTACTCAGCAATAACGATGGCTGTATTATTGCCCGTAGCGATGAAGCCAAAGTCTTTGGTATTGCAATGGCTGGTCCATATTTTAAAGCCAAACCACTCATTGAAAAACATGGTGTGGCTACTTTTTCATCGAACTATAATTTATATGGCGATTTAAGTTGGAGAGTGATGGAGACTTTACGTCAACTAGTGGGAGCAGACAATGTAGAAGTGTACAGTGTAGATGAAGCTTTTTTAAATTTAGATTTTGTTGCCAAAAGCAATTTAGATGAATTTGCATTGCATATTCGACAAACTGTAGAAGAATGGACAGGCATTAAAGTTTCGGTAGGTGTTGCACCAACTAAAGTATTGGCGAAAGTGGCCAATAGATTGTCTAAAAAAAATAAAGTTGCCAGCAATTGTGTAATGGTATTAGATACCAAACAAAAAATTGATGAAGCCCTTAAAAAAACAAGTGTAGATGATGTTTGGGGCGTAGGTTATCAATATGCAGAAAAACTAAAACGCTGGCAAATTTATACGGCCTACGATTTAAGTATTAAAGACATTGGTTGGGCTGCTAAACAATTGGGTGGAGTAGTGGGTGCAAGATTGGTACGTGAACTAAAAGGCATTGTAAGTACTTCGATGGAAGAACAACTGACCGAGAAAAAAATGATTGCCACCACACGTATGTTTGGTGAGCCTGTTAGCGATATAAAAAGTATTAAAGAAGCAGTTGCCACCTATGTTTCAAGAGCAGCAGAAAAATTACGCAGGCAAAATGGAGCAGCAAAAATGATCAGCATTTTTTTAGTAGCCAAAGAAGAAAACCACAATGCAACATTTAATCGAGGAGCAACCATTAGCAGTTATACAACCTTAGATAAAGCCACTTCTTTTACCAACGAATTAATAAAACCTGCAGTAGAAATGGCAGAGCGTTTATTCGAAAAAGGAAGGGTGTATAAAAAAGCTGGTGTAATGCTTAGCAAAATTGTTCCTGATACATCGGTACAGGGAAATTTATTTTTACCAGATACCAAAAACAGAAGTAAGTTATTGATGGATATGATCGATAACATCAACTTCAGCCAACGGAACGATATTTTAAAATTTGCCAGCAGTGGTACCGAACGTAACTGGAAAATGCAGCAAAATTTTCACAGTCCAAAATATACTAGCAGGTGGGAAGATTTGTGTTTGGTAAAATGAGTCACCTGCTTTTTAAAATAAACTTTGTTGCTGGTCAGTGAAGGTTGGTTTTATCAAATTCAATCCGCAGGCAGCATTCATTTTATCAACCAAATAAACAGTTAGTTCAGGTGAAGTTGCTTCATCATGCATGTGCATGAAAAAGTACAATTCTTCCATACCATTATTCAACCAAAATTTCATGCGTTCAACCCATGCATCAATTCGTGTATAATCACTGGCATGTAAACTATTGCCTACATAACGTATAAAAGTTTTGGGCACAGTTAAATACATGTGTGCACAGGCTCTGAAACCTGCTGTATCTGTTATTACAAAACCAATATTGTGTTCCTTCAAAAATTGAGTGAATTCATTACGTACTGCATCATTCAAAAACCAGTCCTTGTGTCTTACTTCTACAAAAAACTGCATATCGGTTGGCAGCGATTTTAAGTAAGTAAACAATTCTTCTTTTCTGTTGGGTGAAAAGCTATCACTCACCTGAATAAACACAGGTCCTAAATGTTCTTTAAAAGCCATAATGCCTTTTAAGAACTCATCGGTTTGAAATTGTTTATTCAACAAACTGCCTCTGTGCGTTACACCTTGGTACATTTTAGGACAAAATAAAAAGTCTTTATCCTTTGCTTTTTCAGCCCATTTTGCAATACCTGTTTCGTCGTAAATTTTATAATGTGTAGCATTCAGTTCTATACAATTGTAATGCTGCACATAGTGTTGCAAAAAATCTTTTTCTTTTGTTTTTAGGGGATAAATTTTGCCCACCCATTCTGTTCGTCCCCATTTGGCACAACCCACATACACTTTAGGTTGCAGGGCTTTTGTACCAGTTAAAATTTGCTGGTTAAATACAGGTTCTTTGGGTAATGAAAAATCGATATTGTTAAGTTCATTTTCGGGTACACGACCAAATTCCATATACAGTTTTTAGAACCTGCAAGTTAGCAGTATTAATATTCAATAATAGCAACAATAAAGCCACTTCAATTGAAGTGGCTTTATTGCATTGTGGGGCGTTTTTATAAATTGGCTGTCTTCAATTTTTTGGGCAATTTAATTTCGGCAGTTTGCGATTTGTTGCCACGTTTGTATTTTACTTTAAAACTATCGCCTTCTTTAAAGTCTTTTAATTTGGTTCTTAGTTCATCTACGTTTTTCAATTCTTTTCCATCAACTTCAGTAATAATATCTTCTTTTTGTAAACCAGCTTTTGCAGCAGGGGTTTCTTCTTCTACATCCAATATTTTTACACCATTGCCTTCTTCTACATCTTGTATTTGCAAGCCTACTTTTGGTTTACGTGGAAAACTGTTAAAGAAACGCATACCACCTTCGGGGGTTTCCATATTAAATTCCTCTTCACTCCAGTTCATGGATAGAGCAGATTTGTTTTTACCCAATAAGGCTTCGGCAGTTTGTTCTTTTCCGTTTCTTAAAAAGGTTACCATAACTTTTTCTTCGGGTTTTAGTTTTCCAATTGCACTGTATAATTCGTTTGAGTTGGTAATAGAGGTAGTTCCTATTTTGGTGATTATATCGTTAACCTGTAAACCTGCTTTTTCAGCAGCACTTTCTTTAGATACTGCAGTAATTTTTGCTCCACCATCAGCTTTTTCGGTGGTAACCCCCAAAAATGCTTTATTCTCAGTAGCCATAAAACCACCTTCACCAATTGAAAAACTTTGTGGCGATGTACCAAACAAACGTGGAATTGCTGGTGCTATACTTCTTGCATTGCTTCTAACAATTTCTAAGTTTTCGTCGTTAAATTCTTCAATAGGAACACCGTTTACCGTTACTTTTTCTCCATCTACCACTACAGTTACTTTTTCTTTTTTATCACCCTTTTTTCGAATGATAATGTTTTCAGACTTTCTTTCTTTTGGCAGTTTTCTTTCTGTTGTTTCCTGAGCAGTAGCTGAACCTGCCAATAAAATGATTAAAACTGCAAGTGGTAAAAATTGCTTATTCATGGTGATTAGTTTTTGATGTACGAAATTTTTAGTACATCAAATGTAAAGAGATT
>CALRLF020000016.1:0-64984 GCA_943368475.1 Allobosea thiooxidans | reverse complement strand
AACGCCATAGCATTAGAAGTTTGGCTTCCACTGCCATATTGTTGGGTTGTAGTGTTGAAAAATTTATTGTTAAACGCCATATAAATTTCAGAAGACAAATTTGCATAAGCAATTGCGTCAGTATTGTAGTTTAATACCAATGCAATTTGCTTCATAAGCTTAGCAATATAGTAATAGGTTGCTGTTGCTGTTAATCCTTTTGGCGTTAATTGAGAAACGCCGGGACGATTAGGTCCTAAATCATACCAATCTCCCAAGCCTTGTAATAAAATCCTGCTACTGTCTTTTGTTTGTAAATAGCCGATGTACTTTTTCATCATGCTATAATTTTTTATGAGCATATTTGTATCGCCATACCATTGATACATAAACCAAGGTAAAATAATGGCAGCACTACCCCATTCAGGAGAATCTCTAAACGCTCCATCAAATTGTACAAACTCAGGAGCAATTTCGGGTATCAATCCTTGATCGGTTTGAGCATGCTTAATATCATTGATTGTTTTTTTACATAGGGTTGCAATATCATAGGCATATTTTACAGAGCTTCCTACTAAATATGTTTGCTCCAACCAACCTAATTTTTCTCGATGAGGACAATCAGTAAACACACTCATCATATTACTTTTAATAGACCAATCAATTAACTTATCTGTTTGGTTAAATAAAGTATTCGAAGATGAAAAATTACCAATTCTTTTTGCAGCATTACGAATGTGCAACCCTTTTATAGCAATAATTTCAGGCAAATATTTAGGATTGTTTTCTTTGGCTAGTTTAGCATTTTCGATTTGTAAATACCTAAATCCATAATAGGTAAACAAGGGATGCCACACTTCTTCATCAGTTCCTTTTAAAATGTATTGATAAAAATGAGGCTTACCAGTAGCTTGTTGATTTACTGTACCATCTGTATTAATTAACTCAGCAGGAATAATTTTTATTGTATCTCCTTTATTACCTTTTACAGTAATTTCAGGAATGCCCGACATGTTTTGTGCAAGATCATATACATAAACACCTTCTCTAATTTTTGTTGATTTAACTGGTAAAAATTCCTGCATAATTTTTACAGGCTCAGTTGTTTGTGGCTGTAATGGATGACCAGTTACCACAATAGCTGACTTCCAACTTACGTCATTAAACCCTTTTTCATTCCAACCAATTTGCTCTTTATTTGCATCATAATCTTCACCTCCAAAAATACTGCTGAAAATTATAGGAGATGGAGCTGCTTTCCATGTTTCATCACTAATTACATTTTGTTTTGTACCATCGGTATATTCAATTAATAATCTACAAATCATTTTTGGATACCCAAAAGCTCCTGTCATTTTTCTATAACGTTCACTAGGTATGTAATAAAATCCATTGCCTAATTGTACACCAATTGCATTGCTGCCTCTAGTGAGTAAATTAGTAATATCAAAAGTTACGTATAAAGCTTGCTTGCTATAATTCGTCCAGCCTGGGTCTAAAAAATTATTACCAACTTTTTTACCATTTAAAAACATTTCAAAATGCCCTAGACCTGAAATAAATGCAGTAGCTGATTTTACAGTTTTAGCTGTTATAAAATCTTTTCTAAGTAAAGGCAAAATATCAGGCCTTTTGCCCCAAGCTTTTTTCCCACTTTGATGAACATGAGGAATAATTTTATTGCTATCAGGCAATTCATCATAAGCAATCCATTGAGCTTTGTTCCATGCTTGTTCATCTAATAAACCCATTTGCCAATAAGCAATATTGCTAGATGAAATATTGCCTTTATTGTCAGCTACCATCACTTTCCAAAAATACTTTTGAGCCGATTTTAGTTGCTTTCCTTTATAATTAACTTGAATAGATGCTGATGATTGTTGTTGTTTAGAATCCCAAATATTGCCTATGTTTTTCTTCAGCAACAAACTATCATTGGCTACTAAAATTTGATAGGCAGTTTGCAAAACATTTCTTTGTTGCGATGATAATTGCCAACTGAAAACGGGTTGCTTGGAATCTACTCCCAATGGATTATTCCTATTATCAACTTTTAAATTGACAATGCTTAATTGGGCATTCGAAAACCATGCTATCAATAGAAATAATATGGAAAGGGTTTTCTTCATTTATTGAATATCTAATGCCGAAACACTTAAACCTGCTGCATCTATTGCTTTTATGTTGATAATATAATTACCTGCATTAATCATGCTGCCAGTATTGGTTACAGCATAATTCCATTTACCTGCTTTGCTTTGTGTAAAGGTGATTAGTTCTTCTTTCATCAAAGTCCCATCTGCTTGAAACAATTGTAGCATTGCTTTTAAGTGTTTACCTGTTTCATTTGCATAACGAATGGTGATAGAATAAACATCTGCAACTCCTGTAGCAATATTCCATTCTACTGATGCATTGTTTGCTTGAAAAGTAACTGCATCTTTTGTATGCACAGTTGTTTTAGTTGCATCGCCTTTAATAGTTGCCTGTGCAGGTCTATAAGCAACTACTGGTTTTAAATCGTATGCAGGCTGAATATTGGTTGTTTGTTGAAAGAAAATAGTAACCAGTCCAACTTGATTATTTACTCCAAAACTTTCTCCTGCCTTAAATATTTTTTTATACATGCATACCACAGTGCTATCGCTTAATAAAACGGTTTCTTTTTGTTTTTCAAACCCTTTTAAATAAATAGGAATATTGAGACTGTTCGTGTCTCCTACATAGACATCAGTTGACTCAGCAAAACGAAAATCAGCTGTATGTTCTGTAGTTTTCCATCTTATATAATCTGCTCCATAAGCAACTGGAGGTAAATGAAAAAATGTTTGTTGAGTAATTGTATTAACGGTATCTGTTATATTCAGCCAGTGATGCAACGCTGCATTGTTTGAATTTATTTCTACGTTTTCAACTTGATGAACAGGAACTTTAAGGCTCTTATCTTTTGTAGCAATAGCAATTGCAGTAATGATAGCCTGACTGGCTTTTACTTTTGGAAAGTGAACCACCAATTCCCCACCTTTAACAGTAGCTGTTACAACTTTTTTTAAAACTTGATTATGACCAACTTCTTTAAAAATATCCAAATCTTTTAACACCACTTTATCGTTGATAGCCACATCAAAAATTCTCCAACCAGTTGCATTAATATTGCCTAAGCCAAACCAAGGTTCTACAAAATATAATTCTACTAAATACTCTCCATCGGGAACTTTGAAATGATATTTTAATACTTGTTTACCATATCTAAAACTTTGAAATAGCTTTTCATTAGTGACTACTTTTAAAAGATTACTTGTAGTTCTCTGACTAGCAAATATTTTAGGCTTTATATCAAATTGATGGGTCCAAGAAGTTGAATAGAATGAACTATTTGTATTACTATTATCTGCATTCCAAAGGTTTTTGTTGCTATCCAAATAAGTATCACCACCACAATTTATTCTATACAAATAAGTAAGCTCCTTTTTAGGCAATGTGATATTCTGACTATCAATTTTATAATTTTTAAAGAATTTTTTATTCGCTGAAAATGGGCTGATTACTACTTCATCTGAAGCTCCAGAAAATTTGCCATTTTGCAAACCAATTGCTACTAATACATTTGTTGAAAGTAGAATATTGTTAAATACAAATGGAATTCCAATACCGGGTTTTTTCATTCTTGCAATGGGTTGTTTTAAGTCATTATACAGCTCCACTTCATCACAATTACTATACACTACAATTCCATTTTTTACTCCAGGCTTTAACCACCTGTTTGTCCAACTGTGCATAGGTATATACACCATAGGTTCTTTGTATTTATCTGCATACATAGATCGATACATGTAATAAGCATCTGTTGGCTCATCCCAAGGTGTAAATAATCCTTTATAATTTACTGGTCCAATTTTATCTAACTCTCTAAAACCTTCACCACCTTGTATTCTTCCAGGATTATCATGAGAAGAAAACAACCAATGAAAATGCCCAGCAACACTGTCTTTTACACTTTCTGCCAATTGAATTTTCTTAGCCATTAAGTTGCAAAACCTATCTTCACTGTAAAGCCCATTTTGTTGAAAGCCACCATCAGTATGTAAATCAATGGTTCGCCATGCACCATACTCTCCCACCATTACTTGTTTCTTTAAATCTTCTCCATAAGTATTTGGATTTCCACCATAAGTGCCTGTCCAGTTTTGAGGTACATCCCAATCTGTTCCTTCACCACCATTACAAGTGGTAATCAATCTTTGTGAAGATGCTGTTGGGTCAAGCTGACGAATAATATCACTACACTCTTTGGCAAAATCTGCTGGTAACTTACTTTCATTCTGCAAACCCCATAAAATGAGAGAAGGAGAATTTCTTCTTTCCAAAACCCACTCTTTCAATAAGGTTTTAAAGTTGTCTCTAAACTCTTTTGTATTGTACCAAACATGTGCACTCATTTGCGTCCACCACAACAATCCTTTTTCATCTAATAATTGTTGATACAATAAATTGTGTGGATGATGAGCATCTCTAAAAGCATTAAAACCTGCTGCTTGTATTTGATTAACTCTTGCTTTGATTTGTTCTGGAGCAAAAGCATGACTGCTACCTAACATATGCTCATACTCTGCAATACCATTGATAAAAATTGGTTTACCGTTTAAGAAGAAACGATTGGAATTACCTCTATAAAATTTGATTGAACGGATGCCGTATTTTATGACGATTTCATCAACGATGTGTCTTCCAATAGTCAATTGTGTTTTGATGGTGTATAAATACGGGCTATCCAAATTCCACAAATTGACATTAGATAAATTCAAGGGTTTTTGCTTAACAACAATTGAAGAGTTGGCAGGTATCCATTCACTCGTATAGACCCTGTCAATGATTTTTCCATTTGCATCAAGCAACTGATTATCAATTCCTACTCCAACACCACCTTCTTCTTTGTAATTCTTAACAGTTGTTTCAAAATTAATTGTTGCTGATTTTTCTGTTACACTTGTATCATTCCAAACATGTACACCAAATGGTTCTATACGAACTTCATTGGTAATAATTAAATGAACAGGACGAAATATACCCATTGGCTGAGAGCCTTCGCTGAAGCCACGTTCATCACTACAACCACCACAAACCCAAGGCAAATCTTTGATGTTAGATGGATGATCTGCACGAAGTGCTAAATCATTTTGCTTGCCAGATATTATTTCATTAGTTATATCAATGGTGAAACTTGTTCTACCTCCTGCATGAGCACCAACTTGTTTTCCATTGAGCCAAACTGTAGCATAAGAACCAACTCCTTCAAAAAATAAAAAATAGCGTTTACCATTTTGCTTATTCACAGCAAATGATTTTTTGTACCAAGCATAACCATGTTTATTGCCATGTAACATTCTTCTATACCCTTCATAGGCATCCCAATTATGAGGAACGTTTACAGTTTGCCAATTAGTGGTTTTGTAAGATGATTGTTCAAAGCCATTGAAAGCATGTTGATTAGAATCAGAGGCAATGGTTTTCCAATTATCGTTTAATAGAATGTCTTGACGTTGTGCATTGAGAAGGTTGAACCACGAAGACACTACGACACAAAGTATCACAAAGACTTGGTGCAACTTTGTGCCTCTGTGCCTTTCCCGAATTGTCGGGACAAGTAGTGGTTTAAGGAAAAAATTTGTATCAATACTCTTCATCAAAGTTTTCGCAATTCGTTATTGAACTTATATGTTTTGCCTTTTTCTGTTTTAAATTGAATTTGTTTATTACCATATTGTAACCAGCAATCATTCCCTGATTTTGATACAACGGAAACACTTTGCAATTTTCCATTACTCCATTGCATATTGATTTCAAATCCGCCTCTTGCACATAATCCTTTTATAGAGCCAGTTTCAAGAGCATTTGGCAAGGCTGGCAACAACTCAATATATCTTGTATGGCTTTGTACCAACATCTCTGCTATACCTGCTGATCCACCAAAATTTCCATCAATTTGAAATGGCGGATGTGCATCAAACATGTTTTTATACACTCCACCTTTTTCACTTGTTGAACCATCATCATCTGCAAAACTCAATAATTTTTCGGCCATCAATATTGCATGATTACCTTCTTTAAATCTTGCCCAAAGATTGGTTTTCCATGCCAAACTCCATCCTGTGCCATCATCTCCACGATATAGTAGCGATTGCTTAGCTGCTTTCATCATTGCTGAATCTTTCCAAGTAATATTTGTGCCGGGATAAACACCCCATAAATGTGATACATGGCGATGTTTATTCGTAGTATCATCAATATCTTTTAACCATTCTTGCAACTGACCATATTTGCCAATTTTATTGGGAGCAATTTGCTTTATCTTTTCCTGTAGTGATTGTCTCAATGATTCATCAGTTTGCAAAGCTTTACTTGCAGCTATTGCATTCAAAAAAAGTTCACGTATCATTTGGTGATCCATTGTTGGACCAGCAACCAAACCACCATTTTCTGGTGAGTTAGATGGAGTGCTTATGAGCCAACCAGTTTCGTTATCTTTTACTAAAAAATCTTGATAGAATTGTGCAGCAGTTTTCATAGCTGGATAATTCTTTTGAAGAAAATTCTTATCCTTTGTAAATAAATAATGTTCCCAAATCATATTGCTTAACCATGCACTACCCGTAACCCAAACTCCATGATTGCTTGCATTGATTGGAGCAGTTCCATTCCATAAATCTGTATTGTGATGCAGCACCCAACCTTTGGCCTTGTAATGTTCTTTGGCTGTTTGTTTACCAGCAAAACTTAGTTCATTTACTTTATTAAATAAAGGCTTAGTACATGATGAAAGATTGAAAATATTTGCTCCCCAATAATTCATTTCCAAATTAATATTGGTGGTGTATTTGCTGCCCCATGGTGGCGTAAGAAGGTTGTTCCATAAGCCTTGCAAATTGGCAGGTTGTTTTGAATTGCTTCTTGAACAAGCAATGAGCAAATACCGTGAATACTGCATGTACAAAGCAAGTAAAGCATTGTCGTCTTTTGAATTGAATTGCTTAATACGTTGATCTGTTGGAATATGTTGTTTGTTGCTTTTATTAAAGTTGATGGAAAAAGTGTTGAACAGTTTTAGGTAATCATTGATATGTGCAGATTTTATTTGAGCATAAGTTTTTGATTGTATCTTTTGCAAAACAGCATTACATCTTTCAGTTGCATTGGCTGAAATATCTTTATAATTAACGAAGTTAGTTGCAGCTATTAAATAGAATGTTGCTTGATCACATTGTTGTAAAACAATGCTATTGTTATCAATATTTACTATCCCGTTTACTGCATCTACAAATAAATAAGCAACACCTTTTAATGCTCCATTCTTTATTTGTACATATAAGCCTATGGTTTTATTATTGATTTTTTTTAAAACATAATTGTGATGTACAGATGAAAAATAAGCTATTAAACTGATAGAGGCTTTTTGATTTGCCGTAAAATTTGCAGCAATTAAATTATCAGGATTGGAAGCTAAATACTCCCTTCTGTAATTGATATTATTAGAAGTGTAGCTTACTGTAGAAATAGCATTGCTAATATCTAGTTCACGTTTATAATTTGTACTATTTGATTGATTAGTAAATGTAAAAAACAGATCACCGAAAGGCTGATAGCTTGCCTGGTATTGTGGAAATTGTGGAGGATTATTATCGTGAATAAAATACTTCCAAGCTGTAGACAATTCAATGCCATTATTTGCAGACTCTCCTTTAGGATAAACCACAAATATTTTTCGATTTTCTTTGATACCTGTAAACCCTCCTTTATCAAAAAAATTCACCACTTGAATAGCAATTATATTTTTGCCTTCTTTCAAAAATTGAGCTTTAATAGTATAACTACGTTTAGTTGAAATACCTTCCGTAGAACCAATGAAATTTCCGTTGATGTAGGTTAAATCTAGATCTCTTATTCTTCCCAAATCAATTATCAAATCTTTCCCTACCATTTCTTTTGGCAAATTAAAACTTGTACGAAACCAAACAGCTCCATCCAAGCCATCCAATCCTTTCAATTGTTCCCAACCATTAGAAGTTGGTAGTTGCATGGTTAACCATTTAGTGTCATCAAAATCAATTGCAGCATATTTATATTCAGCACCAACCTTAGCAAACCAAGCTTTTTTTTGAATAGCATACACACTATCATCCACATCTTTCAATCCCATGAATTCTTTTCCTGCTAAAGCTTCTGCTTCTTTTTGTTTACCTTGATTCAATAAGTTTCTAATGGGCTGTAAATATTTATAAGCATCTTTTCTTGCATATTCTCTTGGTTTGCCTGACCATAAAGTAGATTCATTGAATTGCAAATGCTCTTCATCAATTCCACCATAAATCATGGCTCCTAAATTACCATTGCCAATGGGTAAAGCATCTGTCCATTTTTGTGCAGGTTGATTGTACCAAAGTTTTAAATCTTGCTGGGCGTAAAGTGAATAGTGAATGGTGAATAATGAAATAAGTAAGCCGAGAATGTATTTACGCTTCGTGAAACTTTGTGCCTTTGTGTCTTTGTGGTTTAAGTTGCTGCATAAAGGTTCAATCGTACAAGTGTGCGACGCAACTGAAGTTGATATATGTTCTACAGTTTGTCCCATACATTTACTCTTCTATTTTTTCTACAACTTCTGCACCAACTAAAACTGGTTTTTGTACCAATTTAAAATTATTGTTCTTTAGTACAATATTTTTTGTTTTAGTTCCTAAGATTTCTAAATAATTGGCACTTGCAACAGGGTTTGCATTGTACAAAAACAAGTTGTTGATATTGGTAAACTGCAAAGCTGGTTTATCGGTTGGCTTGAATGTTTTGAAAGCATTTACAGTTAATCCCTCTACATTTTCAGCAACAATACTTGCTCCTTTTTTGGTGTTGATGGTAACATTATGCAATTCAATATTTTTGGCTTCCTTTATTACAGAACTGATTTCTGCATCAATTTGTATATCGTTGAAACTGATGTTATCAACAGGCATTTCAATTAACCCATTAATAAAAATAGCTTGCTTCGCATCACCTGTAATATTGCTCAAATGAATATTTCTAAATTTTGGTGTACGCTCAGTTACAGGCTCTGGTTGAGTTTTAGTGTAAGCCATATCTAACACAATTGCTTGCAACTTGATATTTTTCATAATGATATTGCTTACTCGAATATCTTCTACAATACCTCCTCTACCTCTGGTGGTTTTAATTCTAATGCCTCTGTCTGTTCCATCAAACACACAATTGCTAATCACAATTTTCTTTACATCGCCACTCATTTCACTGCCAATAACTACACCACCATGACCAGACAACATTGTACAATTGGTGATGGTATAATTTTGTGCTGGCATAGCTTTGGTTCTTCCTGGTAAATCTTTACCAGACTTGATAGTTATACAATCATCACCCACACTAATGTGGCAATCAGAAATATGCACATAGCTGCAGCTTGAAGGATTAATACCATCTGTATTAGGCGACAATGGATTGTTTATTGTGACAGCATGTATGGTTACGTTTTCACAAAACTCTGGAGTGATTGTCCAGAAGGGAGAATTAATAACAGTAATACCTTCCACCAAGACATTCTTACAATACATGGGTTGAAATAATGGTGGACGCAGAAAACCTTTTTTGGTTTGCTTGGCATCGTCGGGTAATAAAATATTTTTATTAAGACTATCGGATAATTGCTGCCATTTATTTCTGCCTTCACTTAGGTTTTTAGATTCAGCCGCAGACCACCATTTTATTCCATGACCATTAATGAGTCCACGACCTTTAATAGCAATATTTTCTGCTTTATAAGCATAGAATAAAGGTGAAAAGCTCATTACGTCAACCCCTTCATATCTACTTTCTACAAAAGGAAGATAATCATCAAAATTATCGCTGAAATGCAGCTCTGCCCCTGCATCTATAAATAGTGTGATGTTGCTTTTAAAATGTATTGGGCCTGTTAAATATTTCCCTGCTGGAAAAAAAATAGTGCCCCCACCTTTTTTACTTGCAGCATCAATGGCTTTTGCAATTGCTTTGGTTGCAAGCTTACTACTATCATTTTTTGCACCAAACTTTAGTACGTTATAGTAATCTTGGGCATGAAGATTTGTTATTAAGCATACAAGTAGTAAGATGAATATTTTTTTCATTGTAGTTTCTTTTTTGCTCACGGATTTTCACAAATTTTCTCAGATTGTTGCTCATTGTTCTGTGATAATCTGTGTAAATCTGTGAGCCATTTTGTTCAATTATTCAAACAACCAATCAATTTCTTTCTTCACCCCTTTTTCAGTTAATCCTGCATCATATAGAGGCATTACATCATTACCATTAATGAACCCTAAAATAACACAAATTCCTTTGGCCAATGTTAATGTATTAGTACCTGCTTTAAAAGAGTATGTATGAATGTTAATTGGTGGTAAGCCTTTTATGATTAACCCATTGGCTATTTTTGTTTCAGACTGCCCATAATCATTGGCACTAGCATCTGTTTCCAATTCTGGTGGTTTCAAGTATTGCGGTTCTTTTTTGTTAAAGAAACCAACCAATACTTTTATAGGATTTGAATTAGAAAAAGTAATCGATGTTCCATTCTTTATCTGTTGATGAAATGAAAACTGAATCCCTTGCAAACCTTTTAGCTCCTTGGCAAATGCAGTAATAGCAAAACTGGTATCAGTAAATGGCTTTGAATTTTCATTAATAGAATAAAATTGATTTTTCAATTCTTTCAATGTGATGATTTCATTTTTTAATACTATTACTTTTTTATTTGCTTTAGAAGGATTATTCTTCAAAGAATCAATCTTATGTTTGAAATGTGCCAATTCCTTTTCAAAAGGGATTAATACTTCAGCCCAGGTTTTAAATGTACCATCTACACCACGAATGGGTATTTTTCTTTGTGCTGTTTGCATACTGTTGGCATAGAGATAGCTGCCTTTGGTTAAGCCAACCAATCTTTTATAGCTAGCTAAACTTTGTTGTAAAAAAGACAATGCTGTTTCAAGATCTTTGATATCATTAGAATACTTATAACGCAATACATGTAGAGCAGCTTGTGCTTTTTCTGCATAATGATTGGCCATTGCTTCATGGCAATACATATCGTTTTCAATTCTTGCAAATTCTTCTTGATTATTTTTTACAAATGGTTTTGCTGCTTTAATGGCAAGAACAGCAAGCCTTCCATGTTCTTTTATTTCTTTAATAATTTGTGTAGGTGTTTCACCAATATGTGGTTCGTTTTTCCATTCTTTTTCTGCATATTCAATTAGTTTTTCTCCTACCGGACTTTCAGCATCATACAATAAATCAAATAAACCATAACGATATGGATTGATGAGTTGCGTCATAAGCATGCCCAATGTCATGGTTTGACGATTACCATCGGTTATACCAAATCTTCTTAAAATTTTAGGTGAAATTTCACCGGCTTGATTATAGGCTTTCAAGATATTGTTTGATGCTGTTTCGTTACATACAAACTTAATGCTTAATAAACCACTCCAATATTTTACTTCTTCTAAACTATCTCTACTTGCATTCCAAGCATAACGAGCCCAGGCTTTATTCCAAATCCAATCACGTTCTATTTGCAATAAACGTTTGCCTTTCACACTATCAGCGGTGTAAGGAAAATCCCAATAAGATGCTTGTGGATACAAATGCAATCCTTTGCCATGCATGATGTTGAGCATGCCTTGTACCGACTTCTGAATAAAGTTGGTTGCTCCATATCGAAAGGGTTCTAAGTTGGCAAGAATATGTACATTTTCAATTTGCATAGAACCTAATGATGCCAATGTTCTATGTAATTCAGCCCAAGTACCTCGAGGCTCATAAGTAGTTAATGCTTCTCCATTAAATTTTGCTTCTGTATATAGGTTGCTGTATAATCCTTTGCTGGCTTTAATTACAGCAGGAGCATCTACATCATGAGCTCTTAAAACAATTGGGGGCTCTTCGGTTTTGCCTAATGCTTGCAAACCATCTTTAACACCCGGTATAATGGTTTTTGTAAACCAATCAATATCATCTTGACCAACACCTTCCATAGCTTCACCTAAACAAACCATTAAGCCAACGTTGGGATATTTTTCTACAAAAGCTGCGATAGATTTTCTGGTATAATCTGCAATGAGTGGAATGATAGGTCGGTTTCTATCCTGCGTTTTAATATTGTGATGCTCTGCAAAAGGTTTGGAGACGATGATATTGTAAAACATTTGTATTACCCAGATGCCACGTTTGTCTGCTTCTTCTGTGATGAACTTGTAGATTTCTTCGTTCTTTTTAAACGTTTCATCACTTACTTCTACTGCATAGGGATAATCTTTTAACTTAACCAATGACGCAAAGGGATGACCGTTCCATAAGTACAATGAGTTCATTCTATTTTCTAACAATGAATCTAAATATTGTACCCACATTTGTTTATCGTACAACCAAGGAAATGTTTCAGGTGTGTAAGGATATTCGTACACATGTCTGCCTAGTAAATAATATGGTTTTTGAATACCGATGCATGTACCTCTCATGACCATGTTGGGAGAATCTATCAAATTGATTTTGGCAGGAAGTTTACTTGTTTTTTTTATACTATCTACTAGTGCTAAGCAACCATATAAGGTTCCTATAGATGAGCCTCCCTCAATTACAATTAAATTTTTTTTAGGTGATGAAATTTGGAAACCTTCTTTCGGTAGTTTATTTACAAAGTATTTTCTATTAGTTGCTGAAGTGGAAAATTTTTGCTCTACTATTAAGATTGATTTCCCTTTTATTTCAATTGAATCATTAGTGATTAAATTACATTTATAATTATATTCTTTTAATACTTGTTGCAATTTTTTTACACCCAATTCAATACGATTTGAAGAATTGGTTTGAACAATTAAATTGATGGTTTCTTTTTGCTTTTGTGCAAAAGAAACGTATACAACTAGTTGCAGAATTATAAGAGTCGATATTTTTTTTAAGTGCTTCATTAAAAGTAAAAATCTTTAAGTTCAGTTTTAACTCAAGCCGTTGGGCTTCGTACTTACAACGCTCCTGATTTTTATCTTTTGAAAAAATATGCTTCGCATTTTTTCAATCATGCTTATAGCATGACCTGATAAAAAAAGGCAGCTTATGTAAGTACTGGTGTAAAGTGCGAATGTTTAAAGAGCTTGAATCAAAGATTTTTTTATCTACGCTTTGATAAATGCCCAATTTATATTCTTCACTTGAATGGAGCGACGCCACTGAAGCTTCATGTTTATTCTTCAGCTGGTTACATAAAATACCTACTTCTCTTTCACCAATTCATTCAAATATTTTTCCAGCATGGTATATCCATCTTTATCCACTTTATTTCTATCGCTTGCATCTTTGGGATTCAAATTATTCTTGATTTCCCAATCGTCTGGCATTCCATCTTCATCAGTATCTACAATTATTTTGGTTGATTTATATTCAGGCAAACCTCCAACTGCAGTTGGAGAATCAATGATTCCCAACTTTCCGAATACTCCTTTACCTGTAGCTGTGCCTGATGTTGTTTCTTGAATAATACGTTGATCAACTGCATCTCTTATAGGCAAATAAGCACCAACATATTTAAGTACTTCTTTATAGGCTTCTTGTGCCGTTTGATTGGGTAAAGGTGCTGTTATTGTAAAAGCATTTTCAGCTATTGCATTTTTAGGATAACCTTCTTTTGCTAAATCTACACCACGTTCATTTTTCTTGGTTAATGACTTATTACCTTCCATCATATTACCATCAACAAACCATTGACCCGTACCTTTTGCTTTTTCTTTTTCGTAGGATGCTTGAACAAACTTTAATTCACTTGGTGTTGCTGGACCAGGCTTGTAATAATTATTTACTATGTTCACTTGAGAAACACCTCCAACAATATTTACTTCACCTCCATAAGATGCATTTGCATTGCCCCAATTATAAATAACATTATTTCTATAATCAATGATGGCCATTGTATCATGAGCCCTTGAACCATTGAAACGAACTGCACGGCTATTTTGATGTGCAATTAAATTGTGATGAAAACTTGCAAACTGTCCGCCCCAAACACCACCATAAGAACGGTTCCCTTTTGCATGACCAGCATCATACAAACCTTCACTCACCATACACCATTGTACTGTGGTATTTTTAGTATCATATAAAGCTGCACACTCTTCATTAGCCCAACTAAAACTGCAATGATCTATAATTACATCGTGACAGTTTTCCATATCAAAACCATAGAGGCCTTTTTTATCTGTACCACTCGGACGAGAACGAATAAAACGAATGATAATATTACCATGATTACCCTTTGACGATGCTCCATTTACAATCAATGAATTGCCTGTAAAACAAATGCCATCGCTAGGAGCTGATTGTCCTGCAATAGTTAGGTTTGAACGCTTAATTTGAACTTTAGATTTTAAATCAATCACTCCTGCAACTTTAAAAAGAATAGTCAATGGTTCGTTAGGATATTGCTCTAAAGCCCAGCGAAAACTACCTTCACCTGCATCGTTTAAATTGCTTACATAAACTACTTTTCCCCCACGACCACCTGTTGCAAATTTGCCAAAGCCTTCTGCGTTTGGAAATGCTATTGGTTGTGCATTCAATTTTACACATGTGAATACACAAAACAATATCATCCCTATTTTATTACAAATGTTCATTTTCATACTATTGAATATCACTTAATTTAATACCACCACTTGCACTACTTATATATGCTGCTTCTACACATGCCATTGTATCAATACAATCTTCTACACTATTGTTTGGCTTAGTAATTACACCATCTAGTGCTTTCATCACCTCACTCATACTACCAATAAAAGCATGTGGAAACCAACCACCTTCTACATTCACTTGTCTCCATTCGGGTTGTTTGTTTTCTTCCATGATAATGTATTCAAACTTATCTGGCACACCACGAGGATAATCAATCAATACACCTAAATTAATTTTGATGGCTCCTTTAGTACCTTCGAATTTTATATATGATTGTTGATTTTGATACCCAAATTGATGGCAATGATTGGTAAGAATATTTGCACGAACCATATCGCCATAATCCATGATAATATTGGTACGAACAGATGCCAATTCTTTCATTGCCGGATGCTTTACTGTTTTTGCATACATGCTTTGTGGATTGCCTAAAAAGTAACGTATCAAATCAACATAATGTATGCTGTGATAGAGTATTTCAAGCCTTGGCATACCGTGCATAAAAGTCCATAAATCCCACGG
The DNA here is from genome assembly GCA_943368475.1 of Allobosea thiooxidans. Classification (GTDB taxonomy): domain Bacteria; phylum Bacteroidota; class Bacteroidia; order Chitinophagales; family Chitinophagaceae; genus UBA1930. Next base: position 49,714 of record CALRLF020000016.1, on the reverse strand, counting down.
TGTATGTACATTTACATGCACTTCAATATCGCAAATAGTTCCAAAATTTTCTTGCTCAATTATTTGCTTTGCTGCTTGAATATAAGGTGCATACCTTAACTGAAAGTTAATAGCAGCTACCATGTTTTTAGATTGTGTTAAAGCCAAAATTTCTTTAGCTTCAGCATAATCGTTACCCATTGGTTTTTGAATAAGAACAGCAGCATTATTAGGTAATTGTTTTAATACATCTATTATAGCAAAAGCTGGCAAAGCAATATCATAAATAGTATGCTCATTACTATGTTCAATCATTTCATGGATACTGCTATATACATTGGTAATGTTGAATTTAGCAGCTAAAGCTGACGCTTTTTCTTGGTTGATATCGTAAATACCAGCAACTCTATATCCAGCAATTGTATAAGCAGGCAAATGAGCATCATTAATAATTCCACCTGCACCAATGATACAGATAGAAATATTTTTTTGCGGTTGATAGTAATTTTGTTGTTGCATTTTTTTATTTGCCGATAAGATGAAAAGTCGGGAATAATTCTATTTTTTTAAAAACTTTTTGATAAAGCTTACGATTTTAATCCTCCCAAATAATTGCCATAAGTTAACAATAAAACAGCTGCGATTAATATGCTTAAAGCTAACAATAAAATTCTCATGGTTTTGCTAGTACACATTTTCCATTCTTTCATTAATACACCAGCAACAGCACTAAACAATACCAATAGAATCATGTGTATTGCCCAACTAGAAAATTCGTATTTACCCAAATTCACATGTCCCAACCCATAAAAGAAAAATTGAAAATACCATAAGACACCTGTGATTAAAGCCATACTAAAATTAATGCCCAAAGCTTTACTAGATGCAAAATATTCCTTAAACGTTTTTTCTTTATTGTGTAAATAGAGGCAATAAAAAAGTGTGGTAACAAATGCTCCTGTATTAGAAAAAATGTAAACCACATTACTTTTTAAATCACCTGCTCCATATTTTTCAGCAATTGTTGCAATAGGTGCTCCTTCAGCTAATGCAAAGCCATACAAAGCAGATAAAACACCAGCTAAAATGCACAATGGCAAACCCTTTGCTAAAGAAAATGTATTGTTTGTTTGAGCTGATTGATGCTCAATATCTTTCTCTTTTTTTCTGCCTGCTAAACCACAAACAGCAATACCCAAAGCCCCCATCAAAATTCCACTAACAATAAAAGATGATCCATTGCCTTGTAATGTTTCATTTAAAGTTCCATTCATTATTGGAGGCAATAAAGTACCAACCACACAAGAAATACCTACAGCAATAGCGTAGGTTAGTGAGTAACCCACAAATCGAATTGCCATACCAAATGCAGTACCTCCAACACCATAAGCCATACCATATAAAAAGGATGACCACATTGCTGATGATGGAGCTTCATGTAATACCTTCAATAAATTTGGAATGGTAATCCATGCAACTACTACTGGTAGAATGAACCAACAAACTGCAGCTTGTGCCAGCCAATACGTTTGCCAACTCCAACCTTTTACATTTTTTTGTGGAGTATAACAAAGTGAAGCACCAGCAGCACCTACACTATGAAAAAATATGCCATTGAATAAACTCATTATTTGTTGTTGTGGCTTCAAGAACTTCAGCCAGACAAAGTTTTAAAGTTTGTAAAATTTTTTTGCGTTGGTAGTAAATATTTTTTGCTGTGCTTCGGTATTCACCAATTCATTTATAACAGTTGTATAGTTTGTCCATGTTTGGGTGTAACTGCCTGCTAATAAACTCACAGGCCAATCGCCACCACAAAAACATCTATCAATCCCAAATTGCTCTATAACATAAGCTATATAGGGTTTTATATCATTAGCAGTCCAATTTTCACCATTACCTGACGTAATGCCTAAGCCAGAAATTTTAACATAAAAATTTTTATGTTGAGCAGCCTCTTTCATGAGTGTTCCCCAAATACCAAATTGTTCTTTGGATTGAATAGGTGGTTGATTTAAATGATCGAAAACCATTTTCAAATTTGGGACTTTTGCTGCTACTGCTAACGCAGTTTCTATATGTTCTGTTAACACTCCAACAACATCGTATGGAATATTTTTTTCGGACAATATTTTTAAACTCTCAATTACTTCTGGCTGCAATAACCATTTAGCATCTGGTTCATCATGTATTAAATGTCGTACTCCTTTAAGATATTCTTCTTGTAAGTATTTTTCTTCTAAGGCTTTGTAAGTTTGTTCAGGTTGCATTAATGGTAGCCAACCAACCACACCTTTTATCCAATTGTGAGTTGCAGCGTTTTCTAGCATCCAATCGGTATCTTGAAAATTATTTGCTGCCTGTACCAATACTCCTTCAGTAATACCTGCATCAATTCTTTCTGGCTCTAACTCAGCAAGTTCATAGTTTTTGTTTAAGATAGATGTATTGCCATTTAACCAATCGTAATTGGCTTTTTCAAAATTCCAAATATGAACATGCGTATCAATCATTATTTATGGCAAACTTTTTTATTTTATGTAACTAGCTTTTGAACTACTATTTAACTTCAGTTGCGTCGCACTCTTGTACTTTTGTCCATTACTGAACTTTTTTTTTAACCACCCCTAGCCCCTCCATGGGAGGGGAATAAAGAGCATCACTTGTCCAATACAGGCACAACAAGGTTCAATCCAAATTGCTTATCTATCACTTCATTATCCTCTCCCAGTTGTGGTGCTCCTTTCTCTGATTGCAATATTTGCCCATCAATTCTTATCGGACAACGGGTTGTTGTAATGCTTAATCCATTGCTGGTTTTTACCACTACTTCCATTCCCAAATTTTTATATGCGTCTTCTTGCATCAGTTCTTTATAATCCAATACTTTGGCACACCAAATATCAGCTGGTTCTAAAATGTTTAACCAATGCTCGGTTGTTGCTGTTTCTATTTGTTGAGCAATAATGCTTTTAATTTCATCTCGTTTATTAAACCATTCAGCAGCATTACTATATTGTTTCAATAATTCACAACTTAATAAATCTCCAAGCTTCACAATATCTCCCATTGCTAATGCTAAGTATCCATTTTCTGTTGTATAAATACCATAAGGTGCAGCAATATATGCATTAGCTCCATTCACAGCACTTCTAACCGGTAGTTGCCGTCCATCGTTATAATAACAGGTTAAAACTTCAAACTGAAAATCTAAAATACTTTCAAACATACTCACTTGTACCAATCCTCCCTTACCTGTTACTCCACGTTGATATAAACATGCTAATATACCTTGTGTAAGATGCGTACCAGCTAAGATATCTACTACTGCAACGCCCATAGGTGTTGGGTTTTGACTACTACTATTACTTAACCATGTTAAACCACTGGCAGCTTGTAATAATAAATCTTGCCCTGGTAAATCTTTCCATTCACCTTCATTTCCATAACCACTTATTTCCGCATAAATGATAGAAGGATTCAATTGTTGTACTGTTTCATAATCTAAGCCTAAACGTTGCATTACTCCAGGGCGAAAGTTGTGCATCATAACATCGGCTTGCTGCAACAATAGTTTTATGCGTTCAATATCGTCTTCATTCTTTAAATCGGCTGTATAGCTTTGTTTGTTTCGATTGATGGCATGAAAAATAGTTGATTCACCTTCTATTCTTACATCAGAAACATATAAGTGGCGACAGATATCTCCTGTCTCTGGCTTTTCAATTTTAATCACCTGAGCTCCCATATCGGCCAAACGTAAAGCTGCAGAAGGGCCAGAGAGAAACTGGCTAAAATCTACTACAACAATATCTTGTAATAACTTCATGCTGCTTTAGTTTAAAAAATCTTGTTGTATTATTTCATTGTGTTGCCCCAATAAAGGTGCAGCTTTTGATGAAAATAATCTTTGTCCATTAATTCTAATTGGGCAACGAGTAGTGATAATATTTTTACCATCATTCGTTTCAATGAATTGCTCCATTTGCAGGGTTTTATAAGCAGCAGTTTGCATCATCATTTGCCAATCTAATACTTCCATTGCCCATAAGTCTTGCTGCTGCAATAATTGCAACCAATATTTAGCAGTTTGCGTTTTTAGATGCCTGCTTAGAATGTTTTTAATTTCATCTCTATTTACAAAACTATGTTCCTGACTGTATTCTAACAATTCAAAACAATCAATCACTTTACCCAATACTTGTATATCCATCATTGCAATTGCAATATACCCGTCTATTGTTTCATAAATACCATAAGGAGCACCTAGCAATGGATTACCATTGTTGATGTTGCTTCTGGTAACATCTTTTTTGCTATTGAAAAATGTAGTTAATAATTCAAACTGAAAATCAAGTAAAGATTCCATTAAACTTATTTCAATTAATGCACCTTTATTGGTTTTTTGTCTTCTAATTAATGCACCTAAAATGGCTTGCACCAATTGGGCACCACACATAGTATCTGCAATAGATAATCCAAATGGAACTGGAGCTTCTGTTCCATTACCTGTTGTAAAAGTTAAGCCTGTTAATGCCTGTAAAAGCAAATCTTGACCAGGCTTATTTTTCCATGGACCAGTTTTACCGTAACCACTTATTTCAGCATAAACCAATCTTGGATTAATGGCTTGAACGGAAGCATAATCTAATCCAATTTTTTCCATGATGCCTGGCCTGAAATTATGCGTTACTACATCGGCCTTAGTTATCAACTTTTTAATTTGCTCTATATCTTCTTTATTTTTTAAATCGGCTGTAAAGCTTTCCTTATTTCTATTTATAGTATGAAACAATAAAGAGTCTTGATCAATCCATAAATTTTTAATAGCTAATTTTCTTCCTGCTTCACCAGCAATAGGTCTTTCAATTTTAATAACTCTTGCACCCAAGTCGGCCAATCTTAGTCCTGCCGAAGGACCAGATAAATATTGGCTAAATTCCAACACCACTAAACCATGTAAAGGAAGATGATTCATAAGCCCTCTTAGCTCCTAGTTATTGAATAAACCAGGAAAAATTTTATTGTAACACCAACTCTTTTGTATGAGTTAATGATTGATGATAAATTTTATTCATTATATGCAATGTTAAACTTGCATCTTTTTCTTTTCCACTTAAAAAATCTTGTACGGGATCTCCTGCTAAATCTTGAAAATGTAAGTAGCCATTGTAACGTGGCCTTACATAACCTCTTTCCATTGCTGGTAAATTATTATAGAAAAAATGATTGGTGAATGTATTGACCAATTCATTTTTCCAGGCTGCTAAATGCCCAGGCTGTCCTCCATTTTGAACATATACAGTTGATTGACATTCTTGTGAACAAACCATTGTTGCAAAAGCTATAGCTTCATTTTTGTGCTTACTGAATGCTGAAACCGACAAACCTGTTCCACCAATAGTAGTTTGCAATTTTTGGTTATTATAACTTACAATATCTGTATAATGCAATAGATTTTTTGCATAACCAACTCTTGAATAATTGCTATATCCATAAGCAAAGGGGCAGTACCAATAATCGTTGCTACTTGTCATCAGTTCGGCAACTGCAATTGGGTTTTTGGTAAACATTGATGTAGGAACCAAACTGTATAATTGATACATGTTTTGTAAAGCTGCTATACCAATAGCTTCACTTACCACTTCATGTTTGTTGGCAAAAGGTGTTTCACCTGCTGCTATACAGAAAGTATAAAAGTTCATCAGCAAATCAATGGGGATTGCAGGTACAGCAACTTTACCAATTTTTGCTAACGCAATTACGTCGTCCCAAGTTTGTGGAATAGCAATATTGTTTTCTTCGAACAAATCTTTTCTATAGCTGGCAAATGGTGCAGCAGCATCTATTGCCAATGCCCATTGATGTTTGTTGTATTCGTAACTTAAATGAGAATAACCAACACTATTTTCCAACTGATTTTGCAAATACTCTTTCGGTACATACTGCTCTAAAGGCAATACACAATTGGTTGCAGCAGCACAACCAACCCAAGGGTGATCGATGATTAATAAATCGTATTCCTCAGTTAATTTTTCTATTGGGAAATCTGCAAATTGTTGTAAGGTTCTTTTGCTCCATTGAATTTCTACATTGGGGTGCAATTCATGAAAACGTTGTGATGCAGCTAACAATGGCACAATGCCTCTGCTGTGATTCCATGTAATGCCTTTTAATACAATTTTACTAGCCATTGAATTCTTTTTTATTGGCCAATAAAATATGTTCACAAACCATTACTAATTCGTTATGTTGATTATGCACTTCTACCAATTCTGTTACTAAACCAAAGCCTGGTTTTTTATGGTCTTTTTTATCTTTAATGGTAACTGTAGTTTTAATTGTATCGCCAATAAAAACTGGTTTGGTAAAACGCAAACGTTCGTAACCATAGGTCATAGCAACTTCATTAATTACTTCAGCAGTTAATCCAATACCAATTGTAAAAATTAAGGTTCCGTGAGCAATGCGTTTTTTAAAGGGTTGTGTTTTGCACCACTCTTCATCCATATGATGAGGAAAGAAATCGCCACTTTGACCAGCATGAATGACGATATCAGATTCTGTTACAGTTCGGCCCTTTGTTATCCTCACCTTCCCTATTTCGAAGTCCTCAAAATATTGATGTATCAACATAAGTGTGTACTATACTGCAGCATTGCAAACTAAACAAACTTGTAGATTTTAGCAGGCATTTACAGCAAATCGTTTTTAATAAATAGTAATATTTTTAGCATATCGAAAGTAGACCAAGCAGTTCAGGTTGTAAATGGCTACTTTAACTATAGTAATGTACTATTTTACTATTAAACGACAGATTATTTTGCAAACACATTGCAGCTATGCAAGTATGCTTACAGTTTTTAATTAAACTGTTTTATAAAAATTAAAAAAGTATTTTCAAACAGAACACAATAACTTTAATTCAATTTAATTCTGAGAATATTGAACGAATAAGGCAATACCGTAAACGCTATAGATTTACTGTTCACCTTAATGAAAGACTCAACAGGAACAAGGTTTTCATTACCTCTAAAAGAGTTCGTAGCTGTTAAGTTATTACTGCTTAACACAATTTGCTTTCCTGTTTTATTCAATTTTTTATTTCCAGTAGATTGAATGTTCTCTGTATAACTTTTAGCAGATGCGTTAATATATTTTATAATCAACTCGTTGGTTGCTGTATCGATTACTGCTGAAGCATAAATACTATCTTGCCCTGTAATATTTTCATTGTTCATAGTAATTGCAACCACTTTAGAACCCTTATTATTACCATACAATTTTTGCACGTAATAGTTGGGTGTAGGATTGGCTTCTAAGTTGTTAACCCATATTAAATCTGGTGTCCATTGCCAACCATCAACATGTGCAAATAATGGAGCATAAGATGCCATATTTACCACATCGGCATTACGCTCTAAACCAGTCATAAAAGCAGCTTCACTTAATGCAGTTATCCAATTATTTCGATTATTGGTGCTAACCATTTTATCGCTCTGTGCTGCATATTCTCCAGCAAAAACTTTAGAACCATTTCTGGGGTAATTGTCATACCGTTTTGCATTCGATAAAAACCAATCTGTTTTTCTGTAAAAATGTTCATCAATTAAATCGGCATTCATCTTTCTGAGCTCTCCATTCAAATAATCGAAACGTTCTCCATTGGGATCGGTACCTGAACTACAAACCAATTTTATTGCCGGATATTTTGCTTTAATAGCAGCCATAAATAGTTTCAATCTTTCTATATACTGTGGACCCCAGTTTTCATTTCCAATTCCCAATACTTTTAAATTAAATGATTGAGGATGCCCCATTGCTGCTCTTATTTTGCCCCATGTGGTTTCAGGACTACCATTGGCAAATTCTATCAAATCCAATGCATCCTGAATAAATGGATTCAAATCTTCTAATGGCACCAGTTCAGCTGTATTGTATTGACAAGCCATACCACAATTTAAAATGGGTAAGGCCTCTGCACCAATATCTTCTGCCAATTGAAAATATTCGTAAAATCCTAATCCAAATGTTTGAAAATAATCGGGTGCAGGACGATGTACAAATTCAATATTCCATCTGTTCATGATCAGTTGTCGTTCTTCTAAACTACCAATGGTATTTTTCCAGCGGTAACGATTTTTTAAATCAATCCCTTCTACAATACATCCTCCGGGAAAACGAATAAAACCGGGTTTTATATCAGCTAATAATTGTACCATATCGGCACGCATGCCTCCTTTTCTATTTTTCCATGTATCGGACGGAAATAAAGAAATCATATCCATATCAATTTGTCCATCTCCTTCTAACCAAATATTAAATTTTGCTTTCAGCACCGTTTTATTGGCTGTAAAACTTGCAGCAATGTTATGCCATTCCTTTCCTATCAATTCAGGTATTACAATTGTATTGCCTAAATTGTTACCAGCACTGTCAACCAATTCTATATGTAATTTAATTCCAGTTTTTGGCTGGCGATATAACATAGAAAAATCATATCGTACCCCTTGTTTAATACCCATTCCACGAAAGCCTTCATTGGTTAATCCAACATCGCCTTTAGCAGCGTTGTTTAAACTGATTCTTATAAATCTTGGGTTTGCAGTATTCTCAGTTTGTCTGTTCAATACCAATACAGTTCCCTCAATTGGCTTTTTTTGACGAACAGACCAGCCCATAAGTGGTTTGGCAAATTCGAAAGAACGGTTCTTAATTAATTCTGCATATAAACCTCCGTCAGCTCCTAAATTAATGTCTTCAAAAAACAGTCCCCACATGGTTGGAGATATATTGGCAATTGCCTTATCGGCATTCAGCTGTAAATTATGCTGGGCATTCAAAAAAAAACTATTGAAAAATAGTAAACCAACAACTACAATTATTTTAGCGGTATGCATGTGTTTTAAATTGAACAACTTTTAGAGAACAAGTATTTTGAGCAAACAAAATAACCAATTAACCAATTAAGTTTTTGGAGTATTTTAAAATAACAATAAAAAAGGCCTTGTTTAAAACAAGACCTTTAATTATTGAAGGGTTAAATTAGAATAATCGATTAATAATAAGGCATAATTACAGTTCTAGTAACACCGTTGGTACCTACCCAAACCAATTTAAAATAATAAGTTCCTGTAGGGCATGTAGTTGCATTACCTGCAGCATCTAAACCAAATGTAACAGTAACCGTAGCGGTTAATCTATTGTGTGTTAACTGACCAGCAGTAAGTCTAAAATTACAATCTTGTCTTACAACCATTGGCTGACTGATAACAGTTACAAATGCATTGCCAAAACGGTTGGTTCCCCATTCTGATGCACCAGTATAACCATCTACTGTTGTATTACCAGTTGTTGTAATTACAATACCATTATTATAGGTAAACACTCTTTTTTTAGCAATTTGCCATACACGTTGCGTATTATCATCGAACGTAATACTCATGTTGCTGCTATTAATTTCATGTATAATTGTAGTACCGGGCGTTGCTAAATTTCTAATTAAACCACCCGTTACATTTTTAATGGTTTTAGTACCATTAATGGTAATACTTTTATTATCGGCTGTACGGGTAATTTTTAAATTTTGAATACTTACTGTCATTATAGCTCCTGCATCTCTCCATCTTACAGATGAAGGTAAAGTTATGACCACTGTTCCTGTTCTTGTTCTATAAGGATTGCAGGTTGCACCATTATAAGTAATGGTAATTTTTCGAGGACTGCTTAAAGAGTCTACAGCTACTGTTGCATCGCATGGTAAAGCCAAAATATTGGTTTCTCTACCAGTAAAGGCTGAATAATTGTCTACAATTGTATTAAAATCATTGGCCAATGCATCTGTTTCATTAGAGAAACGTGTTTGATCGTCAGAGTGTGTTGCAGATTCTACTGCAAAATCCAATAAGTCGGCTTTTTTCTTACAGGCAGTAAAAGCAATTGCAATTAATAAAATAAATGCGACTGGTTTTAAAAATTTGTTGATCATTTTTATTGATTTTTAGCTTTACAATGTTAACGGTTCAATAGACTTTCTATTGCCAAATAGGTTTAATAGCATTCTAAAATTATTAGTTTCTCTTTTACAAACTAGTCCACTCTTCCTCTAAAATAGCCATTTCTGCCATACTCCAGTATTTCCCATTTACCAATAGTACATCTCTATTAATCCCTTCTACCTGCAATCCAGCTTTTGTATAACATGCCAATGCCGATGTATTACTTGTATAAACACCCAACGCAATTCTATGCAATTTCATTTGTTCGAAACCAAACTTCAATACTTCTTTTACCATAAAAGTACAAACACCTTTGCCTCTGCCAGCTTCGCTAACAAATACCCTGCTAATTCTGGCACTTTTATTTACCGTACTGATACCACCCAATGATATATGCCCCAATACCTCATCTCCTTCCACTGCTTTAAAAATAAATGCATCGGATGAAGCAATATCATTTGTATCTCGAATATACCAATCCATACTTTCTTGTGTTAAAGGAAACGAGAACATACGACCACTCCAGTTTAGCAGTAATTCTTCGGTATTAATCCAGTCAATGAGTTGTGGTATATCAGATGGCTCAAAAAAACGAAGCAGCATATCGTGTATTTAAATTATTGCTAACAAAGTAAGTGTATTAGTTGCAGCAAACTGATGTGAATCATTTTTTTATTGAACCACAGGAAACAATATTTGCTGCATGTTTACCAATCGCTGGAAAAATATCATACGTAAACCCTCCTGATGTTGTGTAGCTGTTTGAGCAACAGCAGTTTCACTTTTTCAATAGTTATATCCATTTTTTATGGCATTGCTCAATTGCCATACAGCATTTTTTACATCAATCATTTCATTCAGTTTACTGCCTCTCAAAAAACTTATTTGTTATGAAAACTATCATCGAACCATTTAAAATAAAATCGGTTGAACCTATCTATTTCAATACAAAAGAAGAACGTATTAACATTTTACAAGCTGCTCACTACAATGCATTTTTAATTCATTCAAAAGATGTATTAATTGATTTATTAACCGATAGTGGAACCAGTGCCATGAGCAGTGAACAATGGGCTGGCATTATGAGAGGTGATGAATCGTATGCTGGCTCACCAAGCTATTTTCGTTTTAAAGATGCAATTGAAGGAATTACGAAAATGCCTGAAGTGATACCAACCCACCAAGGCAGGGCTTCAGAAAAAATATTATTCAGCATTTTAGGTGGCAAAGGCAAATATTTTGTAAGCAACACTTTTTTTGATACAACCAGAGCCAATATTGAATTTTCAGGAGCTGAAGGAATTGATTTATTGTGTAAAGAAGGTAAACTACCCACTATTCCTGCACCATTTAAAGGCAATATGGATATTGAAGCTTTGGAAAAATGTATACAAGAAAAAGGAGCTAAAAATATTCCTTTATGTATGATAACGATTACCAATAATTCTGGTGGAGGACAGCCTGTGAGCATGGAAAATATTAAAGCTGTCAGAAAAATTTGTACTTTATACAATATTCCTTTGTTTATAGACGCATGTCGTTTTGCAGAGAATGCTTACTTCATTAAAATCAGAGAAGCAGGTTATGCCGATAAATCTATCAAAACAATTGTAAATGAAATTTTTTCTTATGCCGATGGTTGTACCATGAGTGCTAAGAAGGATGCATTTGCAAATATTGGTGGTTTTTTAGCCATGCATAACAGTAAGCTGGCACAGGATTGCAGAAACTTATTGGTTATTACAGAAGGTTTCCCAACTTATGGAGGATTGGCAGGACGAGATTTAGAAGCTATTGCTATTGGGCTTGAAGAAGTATTAGACGAATATTATTTACAATATAGAATTAAAAGTATTGAATACTTAACCAATAAACTAATAGAACATGGTGTTCCTGTAATGCAACCAGCAGGTGGACATGCAGTATATCTTGACGCAAAGCAGTTTTTACCACATATTCCTGCACACCAATATCCAGGACAAGCATTGGTTGGAGCATTATACATTGAAGGTGGCATTAGAAGTGTTGAAATCGGTTCTTTAATGTTTGGCAAATACGATGCAAACAATGTATTAATTCCTGCTACTATGGAATTGGTAAGATTGGCCATACCCAGAAGAGTGTACACCCAAAGCCATATTGATTATGTTGCAGAAGTAATTATTGAAGTATTTGAAAAAAGAGATAGCCTAACAGGATTAAGCATTATTGAAGAAGCCCCATTATTAAGACATTTTACGGCAAAGCTTAAAGCTTTATAAAAACTTTTCTAAATAAGCAAACTGTAATGGCTGCAAATGATTTCCGGTAATTCCATCCTCCTCAAATATTTTTCTTTCGCCGGTATCTTTGTAGCCATTTCTTTTATACCAATCAATCAGTTCTGTTCTTGCATCAATTACAGTCATATAAATTCTATTCACCGTATTCGCCAATGCAAATTCTTCGGCAGCTTTTAATAAGGTTTTACCAATACCAGCCCCTTGTAAATTTGGCTGTACACTAAACATTCCTAAATAAATACCTGTTGTATGAATTTGCAAATTCAAACAACCAATAATTAAGCCAGCAGCATCTGTATATACCAACATGATACTATTGTTCATGATAATTACCTCAGTTACCTGTTGTGCATTTGCTCTAACATTTCCACCAATTAAATGGGCTTCTGTTGTCCAGCCAAACTTAGACGACTCTCCTCTATAAGCACTATTTAATAAGTGAACAATGGTATCAACATCGGCAAATGTTGCAATACGCAAAGCTGGATTTGTAAATTTCATCTTCTCAATTTTATTTTGCAAAATAATATTGTATTTATACAAATAAAAAAGTGTATGCCTACACATACACTTTCAACAATTCATTCGTTAGTTTACATTCCCTGATCAAATGGAATGGAAGCCAATAATTTTCTGGTATTGGCAGACTCCTGTTTTACTTCTGCCCAAAAATTTTGTACTAATATCATATGGCGTAATTTTTTATTATATAAGTTTAATCTAAATTAGTTAGTAACTCAAATGTGGCATTAAACGTACCAAATGTTTTCAGTTTCAACCGATAAAAAAACACGTTCTCCTTCGTTGTATTGATTGTGCAATGTTTTCACACGAACCAATTGTTCGTTTACCAACACATCAATCGTGTAATAACTTCCCCAAAAAGTAATTTTATGAATGGTATCTTTTTGAAAAATATTGCTTGCTGCCGTAATTTTTATTTGCTCCGGACGAAGCAACATTTGCTTTGTATATGCATTGTTTACCAACATTCTCGAAAAGCCAGCAGCGTTGGTAGCATCAATTAAATTGTATTCACCCAATAAACTCGCTGCATAAATATCTACTGGTTGATTGTACACTTGTGTTGGCGTTCCTTGTTGTATGAGTTGCCCATCTTTCATGATTAAAATCCAATCAGCCCAACTTAAAATATCGGCAGCTTCATGCGATATCATGATACAAGTAATATTCAGTTGCTTACCAATATCATCAATTACTTGTTTCATTATGTTTTTGTGTACCATGTCTAAATTAGAAAATGGTTCATCTAACAATAATAATTTTGGCGTAGTGGTTAACAACAATGCCAAAGCAATACGTTGTTTTTCACCACCCGATAATTCGTTACTTTTTCTTTGCAGCAAATGTTCTATACGACAAACCCTGTAAACATTTCTTGCTTCAGATGCATCCATTTTATTGTTCATTTCCAGCAATTCATATACGTAATAGTTGTTACGTAATTCAAAGTGCTGACTTAAATAGGCAATACCTTTTGCTCCTGGTAATAATTTATCATTAGGCCCCAACACTTTTTTGTCTTCAAAAAAAACCACCCCACTTGTTGGCTGTACCAAGCCAGCAATCATTTTTAATAAGGTCGTTTTTCCTGAGCCAGTAGCTCCTGCAATGGCAATTTTATGTTGCTGCTGTTGCGTAAAACTTACAGCTTGAACAATTACCTGATCTCCTATTTTTTTTTCAATATTTTCTACACTTAACCATGCCATGGTTCAAAAATAACAGAGTAGCTGCATTTTATGTGTAGTTATTCTTTAAAGTAGAAAAAGATGCTGAAAATGTATTTTTTTCAACATTAAAGATTTAGTGAAATAATAAAAATTTGACAAAGCAAAGAGCATTTTACTTCTTTTACTCATCATTTCTTTTTACTGCCCGCTGCAATCGATCATTGATGCTTTTGCCTAAGCCTTCTTGAGGGAGTTGTTCGGCTATAATTACATCCAACTGAGCATGATCTAAACGATGCATTGCAGCATATAAATTTTTGGCGGCTTCTTTTAAACTACCTGTTTTAGACAAAACTTCTACTACCCCAATTCCATTATATATAAAAGTTTCTTTAAAGAGCAATAAACCTATTTTTTTACCAGAAAATTGGTGTAAACTGTTTTGAATATTATCCGTAAGAATCGTCTTTGTTTCTGGAGCATAATGCCTTGCAAGCATACCCGGTGCTTTAACTTCTTTTTCAGAAGTATTAAGCGTTGCAACCTTACCAATTACCTGTTCAATCTCTTCTAAAGCAATGGAACCATGTCGATATAAAATAGGCAATCCATTTTCAAATCCAATAATGGTAGATTCAATTCCTCTTTCACATTCACCTCCATCTAAAATTACTTCGATAGTATCTTTAAAATAATCAAAAACATGTTTTGCAGTAGTTGGACTGATTGAACCAAATGGATTGGCACTTGGTGCAGCAAGTGGATAATTAAGTTGACTGAGTAGTTCTAAAGCAACTGCATGATTGGGCATTCTAACAGCAACTGTTTCTTTTCCTCCAGTTACAATAGCTGGAATTTGTGCTTGCTTTTGCAAAACAAGTGTTAGTGGCCCCGGCCAAAATATTTTGGCTAATTGAATAGCAATGGGTGGAATATTCTTGGCTACCTCATGCAACTGTTCTATAGATTGAACGTGAACAATTAACGGATTGAAAAATGGCCTTTTTTTCAAATCAAAAATCTGCTGTACAGCTATATCACTAAAAGCATTTCCTGCCAGTCCGTATACCGTTTCTGTTGGAAGTGCAATTACTTTATTGTTATTAAGCACTTCAATCGCTTTTTCTATATTGCTTGTTATCATCTTAAACTGTGATTATAAACTGTACAGCAGTTAAACAATTATTTTAGTATAAAATTGAAAATGTAAACGAAATTAAAACGTTTCACTATATCATATACTAAACTTAATCGACTAAGTGAATATCTATAACAGCTGAGATAGCTACTTGTTGATTATTTTTTTGAGCTTCTGCAACAAGGCTATTAATCTGTTCAATACACTTTTTCAATTCAGGTATCCTTTTTTGCCCAATTTCATCATTTTTTCCCAGTCTTTCTAAAGAACTGAAGTCCCTCATTTTATGAAAATGAATTTTAGTTGTAAAAATGCTCGTTAGTATTTCTTTGGCATCCTCTGAATTAAAAGATCCATGTATTAGCGTTAATTTCTCGTTTCTTTTCATGCTTTTTTTGATTTTGGAGATGGCATACAATGAATGGCAAAAACGCCTGTAACTAAAGAAGCTGATGATAGTAGTTGACTATACATCACATCTTTTACAATAAATGAGATTGCTAAAAAAAACAACATCCCTATTGTTGATACGATAGTTTTTAATCCTGTCATTTTATAATTATTGAATAGCAATTATTGCATCCACTTTTAAACTTCTGCTACTTGAATTAAGCTGATTTCTTAATTCAAATAATTCCTTTTGCAAATGCTTAATTTTAGATTCTCTATATTTTATATCTTCTTCATTAACCAAATTGGTTATTTTATTTTCGTGATATTTTATTTTTACCTGTATCATTTGAGAAATAAGTTCTAGAGAATCATTGGAGCTAAATTCTCCTTGTATTAGTTGAATATTCATGTTATAAATGATTGAAGATTTGAGTTATTTTAAAAGTAACTATTGCCCCTGACCTAGAGAATAAGCAGCTTTACCATCAAATGCATATAAGTTTTCTGTTTTAATGGTATCAATATTTTCAACCTCTGCTTTTTTCAAAAGATCAATAATGTTCAATTTAGATATTGCTACACCAGTTTCAGGTTTGAAACGACAACGCCAATGATCGGTACAAAATGTTTCTTTAAAACCATCAGGCCAAACTTTGATCCCCCTATTGGTTATCATGGTAAGTTTGATTGCTTCGGTTTCAATTTTTTTAATTTTCGCTGCCAACTCATTAGGCTCAGCACCTGCCCAATGCACAAACACATCTACCCCAACTAACTCTTTATTTGCAGCTGGCTTTCGTTTGTATTTGGGTAAACTTAAAGTTGAATTGTTGGCATAAGAAACAGCTTTTAAAATGGATGGTTGATTACCCAAATTGGCAATTACAGCTTGTGCAAACTCTTGAGTACCCACTTTTTGTTTACTAATTCCTTCTTTATAAATATCATAGGTATGAATACCATCTTCCAGTGTTTTTAGCCAGGCATTGTGGACTTTTTCGGCTACAGCAGTTTGCCCAATATGATTCAACATCATAATTGCACCATTCAATAAACCTGAAGGATTAGCAACATTTTGACCGGCTCTTCTTGGGGCTGAGCCATGTATTGCTTCGAACATAGAACATTCTTCTCCTATATTTGCAGAGCCTGCTAAACCTACAGAGCCTGTTATTTGTGCAGCCACATCACTTAAAACATCTCCATATAAATTGGGCATTACAATTACATCAAAAGCTTCTGGAGTATCGGCCATTTTTGCAGCACCAATATCAATAATCCAATGTTCATTTTCAATTTCTGGATATTCTTTTGCAATTTCATCAAATACTTGGTGAAACAATCCATCAGTTTGTTTCATAATATTATCTTTTGTGAAACAGGTTACTTTTTTTCTATTTTGCTGTTTGGCATATTCAAAAGCATAACGAACAATTTTTTCGCAACCTGGTCTACTAATTAGCTTTAAGCATTGTACTACTTCATCGGTTTGCTGGTGTTCGATACCTGCATATAAATCTTCTTCATTTTCCCTGATAATTACAATATCCATAACCGGATGTTTGGTGCTTACAAAAGGATGTAAACTCATGCAAGGCCTAACATTTGAATATAAGCCAAGAAATTTTCGAGTAGTAACATTTAAGCTTTTATAACCACCACCTTGAGGGGTTGTAATGGGGGCTTTTAGGAAAACTTTGTTGCGTCGAATTGTATCCCAAGAACCTGATGCTATACCAGCAGTATTGCCAGCTAAATACACTTTTTCGCCCACTTCAATTTCTTCAATTTCAATCGCAGCACCAGCTGCTAAAATGATTTCTAAAGTGGCATCCATAATTTCTGGACCAATTCCATCGCCTTTGGCTACAGTTATTTTTGTCATGGTAATTAATTTTATGGTGCAATATTGAGACGAGCAAAGCATAAATTTTTATTTATCTTTGTAATACTATCCATAAATAAAATTTATGAATTATACACTCAATCAATTACAGATTTTTTTAAAAATTGTACAAACACAAAGCGTAACAAAGGCTGCAGAAGAATTGCATTTAACTCAACCAGCAGTTTCAATACAACTCAAAAACTTTCAAGATCAGTTCGAAATACCTTTAACAGAAGTGGTTGGCAGAAAAATTTATATCACCGATTTTGGTAAAGAAATAGCAGCAGCTGCCGAACAAATTATTAACCAAGTTCATGCCATTAACTATAAAACATCTGCTTTTAAAGGTCAACTTACTGGTAAGTTAAAAATATCTATCGTATCTACAGGAAAGTATGTGATGCCCTATTTTCTATCGGATTTTATAAATACCAATACGGGTGTAGAATTAATAATGGATGTTACCAATAAAACCAAAGTAATCGAAAGTTTAGAAAACAATGAGGTTGACTTTGCTCTGGTTTCTGTTTTACCCCCAACAATAAATATTGAATACATTGATTTGCTACAAAACAAATTATACCTTGTTGGCAATGCACATACCCAATTAAAAAAAGGCATTCAAACAAAAGATGCTTTCAAAAATTTGCCTTTAATATTTAGAGAAAAAGGCTCTGGAACCCGACAAACAATGGAACAATTTTTTAACCGTAGCAATATCGCTATCTTAAAAAAAATGGAACTCACCTCTAATGAGGCAGTAAAACAAGCTTTACTCGCAGGACTTGGATATTCGATTATGCCATTGATTGGAATAAAAAATGAATTACACAATAACGAATTAAAAATAATACCCATTAAAGGGCTTCCTATAAAAACAACCTGGCGTTTAATTTGGTTAAAAGGTAAAAAACACACACCAGTATCCTTATCGCTTTTAACCTATTTAAAAAAAGAAAAAACAAATATTGTACACAGCAAGTTTAACTGGTATGAACAGTATTGAGCCGTTATCATACTTTGCCTGCATTGTTTACTCAAGCAATCATCAACAAACTTCTAGCACCTATTATTTTAATACACTCTCTTTACCAATCAATAAGCACTTATAATTCCTGTAACAAAAATCCCGTAACAATTTAAAATGTTACCAATTTTTTGTTACACACAAGTAACTGGTTTTCAATTATACTATTCTTTAAAAATGCGTAACAAGTTTAAAATAAAATGTTAGAGAGTGAAAAACTAAAACCTAAAAATATCCGCCACTGTTATCGAGTAACCAATAACCAGCATCCAGCACCCAACTTCCCCTTCTACCTAATTCCTTTCACCTTCTACCTTCTACCTTCCACCATTCACCATCCACCATTCACCTTCCACCTTTCACCTTCTACCTTTCACCTTCCACCATCCACTCATTTCAAAGGCGAGTGTCATGTAGCCATGTGACTGGGTATTGTAGCACTCGCCGTAAACGTTGGCATTGCTGCCCAATATCAACTACGTGATGGTTTAGTTAAATCAATATTTTCCAAATCCAAATAGTGCAGCACATCATAGATGCCCTGTACATTGGTTAAATAAAACTTTGCAGAGCTATGTGGGTAATCAAGTGGGGTTAAAGCCAAATTCCACTTGCCACTACATGGATTATTGTGTATATACTCCAACTTTTGAATAATAAAGACGTTGCCATAACAATGTTTCCAGTTAAATGTATCTTCCCATATTTCAAATAATTTGCCTCTTACTTTATCACTGTTATTTACCCCATCTTTCAACTTTGCTAAAATTTCTTGTTGATTATTTTCCTTTAACCGTTGTATGATATCATACCCAATAAATCTTTTTCCATCTCCAATAATTTTATTGATGCTTTTATTGGTTTGGCAAAATGCAATGGTGGCATGTACATGGTTAGGCATTATGGTGTAACCTGTAATATAGTGGCCTTGGTGTTTAAGATAATCGAACCACTTATATATTAAATCATAACTTTTTGTTAGCTCTATTAATGGCAACCAATTATAACAGGTAAAAGTGATAAAGAAATGACCACTATTATACGGTATTTCTTTTTGATTTGGCATTGCATAAAATTATGAATTTGTGCCGTTACTTTTTACGGCGAGTGCCACGACATCAACGCTCTTTAGCCTACACGACACTCGCCTGCGAAGTGAGAAAAAAAGTCACAGTGTAGGTGGCTAAAATTATCATTACTAAAACGTAATCTTTTCTAATCCGTACTTTTTATAGTTCAATGAATAATCTTTTATTTCATCTGCATTTTTTAAACCAACTAAATCTATTGTAACATACGGGAGTTTATTTTGAGGTTCACTTATTAAATTCTCTGGGGCATAAACTGTAATTGTTTGCTTCTTATCGGTTTTATAATATAATTCATTTGTATAAAAAATATAATCCCTTTCTTTATTAGCAAGTTTAGCATTTGATAGAGATAAAACAATTTCTTCGTGATTACCTGCTATTCCCCAATTTCTAGCTTTGATGTATATTGGGTTACCTACTTGCTCTAAATTAATAGTAATCATACTTTCTTTTACTGGTATAAATTCCTCTTTCCTCCATTGACGATAATACAAGTAACCTCCTGTAATTAAAGACACTACAACCAATAGAATAAATATTTTTATTTTGTTCATAGAATTTATTTTTTCTTACCAAAATTCCAACCTGATAAACTCATTCTATACTGGTAATTTACTTCTCCATAAGTTGGTGCTACAAATTTGCTAATATCAGAACTTTTATACGTCCCTAATGTAACGATGTCCACCATCTGCCCTTTACTTAATCGCTTACCATTGCTTTCTTCAATATGTAATGCCCCTGCTAATTTTTGGAAGGTTGTAAATGAAATGCCTACTTTAAAATAGGTTGCTCCTTCTGCATTATAACCTGCTAAAAAATTACCTGCAGAACGAGATGTTGCATATTTCCCATTCAGTAACGCACCAACTCCTACGTAATCTTTTTTAATATCAAATAGTTGTCCTCCAGCAGATTTTGAGGCAATTTCTTTTAAATCCATATCCTTTGCCTTTTCGTGCATTTGCTCAACTATAGGGTCAAAAGAATTACCAAATTGTATCTTGTAATTAGTCAAAGTCTTCCCTGTTTCAGGGCTTACAAATTCATCCCAATGCTCTGTTTCTCCCATTTTTGTTCCACCGCTTGAAGTGCCTTGCTTTTTTGCTCTTTTTGTCAATTGATATTCTGTAGGATTACTTCCATCTGCATTTTTTTCGTGCTTATAAACTCCATTATCTCCATCGTTAAAAACAGCAATAACATTTCCATCTTCGTCAGTATGTGTACTCTCTAACATTCCTGTTGGGTCAACAAAAATAATAGGGTTGTCATAAAAAGCTCTGTATGGTGACCACCCTGGTGCAACATCTGCTAATGGGTCTATGGCGTGCCAACGTCCTATTTGTGGGTCATAATTCCTTGCACCAAAATCATACATCTCAAGTCCTGTTCCATCGTTAAATTCTTTTTCTTGTTTCTCCTTACCATTGTACTCATACTTATTATCTAAAGCATTTGCAGCCTTGCTACTTATCCCACTCATCGTCAACCCAAACGGATAATAATGCGTCTCTTCCAACAATGCTCCCTTTGTATGCACTACCTGAAGATTATCAAAGAACACATCCACATTACTTTCGTTACTGCAATAGACATAAAGGTAACCATTTTTTGTAATTGTAGCTGTTCCTGTTTGGCTGTTAACAGTATTCCCTGAACCAACTGCACTAAAGCCACTACTACTGCTTACAGGTTTAAAATGTTCATCAAACAATATCCAATTAATATATGCTTTGGGTTTATTGGTTGGCGTAGGTACGGTGTTGTTTAACCAATTGGTTAAATCACCTGTTGTGGTTGGCGTACTATTAAGCACAGAGCCTGAAACGCTGCCACCATGTATGGAGCTATTTACAGCACCAGTGCCTGTAAAACTGGTTAAAAAATTTAATAAACTACTTGCAATTGGATAGCCATTATTAGGATTTGTCCCATTATCATGCCAATAACTTTTACCCCAAACATTTACTACATCACCAACCATAACTTTTAAGGTAATGCCCAAACCTGTATTATCGCCAGTAGCTCCGTTTAATTTATAGAGTTTGTTACTAACCGAGGTAGTATTACTATTTGGGTTATTGTTAAAAGGAGGATTACCATTATTATTTGGATAACTATTATTAGCAGCATTTGCAAATGAAGCAATTGAGCTTTTTAGGGTTATATTACCTGCTTTTATATCATAGTAGTTAGCTTCCGTAGCCCAAGCTCCCTCTTCTAAAGTTGCAGCAGGATATACATCCTGTTTTCTTTCATCAGTTAATACAGCTCTTACATTACCAAGATGATCTTTTAACATGTAGTCGTAATTATATTCAGGTGCAGTTGTTTGACCTTGAGTATTTGGTAACGAAGGTAGTTGGTAGCGAATTCTACCTTCTTCTTGCACAAAAAATTGGAGGTTATTATTTTCATATACAAAACCTCCCAAATAAGTGGTATTAGTTTGTTTAGGATTGTTGGCAGTTTCATCTACCCGTTTCTCTAGTTTATTCCCAGTAGCATCATATATATATATGATTGTTCCTTTATTGGGTATTGTTATTTTATAAGGTAGGTTTAAATGATTATATATAATTGCTCCATTTGTTGTTTGATCGATACCAGTATTACCAACAATATTTTTATTTAAATCGGTAATCATATTGCCATTTAAATCGTATCCATAGTCGTTGATGTTTACTCCATTACTTACTAAACTGGTATTATCTGAAATTGCATTTTTAATGGTATACTGAGGATGTGTTGAAGCTGCTCTAAAATCGCCAAATTTGGTTTCTCCGTTTCTATTATTAAAATCTATAACTGATTTTAGTTTGTTGCTGTTTGAGTAATAGCTATAATGCAAATTATCAATTAAAGTACTATTGTTAAATGAGGTTAAACCCATTTGTTGCATTTGTAAAATATTTCCATTTGCATCATAAGCTTTGGTATGGTCTAAACCATCGCCCATTTTTACACTGAAATCTATAAGCCCCGATGTGCCAGTTAAATACTTATTCCAGTCTTGAGTGGTACCTGTACCATTGTTTTGATTAAAATCAGCAAATAATAATCTATTAGCATTATCATACCCATAACCAAAACTCCGTTCTGTTGCATCCCCAGCACTCATCCATCGTTGACCTGCTATATTTCCATTATATTGATTATGGGTATAACCCCAATCGTAACTTAAATCAAAACCAAACCATTTATTGTTAGTAAAATCAGTTTGTGGGCTGGTATTGTTTGAGCCATAATTCCAATTTACACCTTTAAGCCAACCACGAACATTGTAGGTGTACTGTTGGTCTTCTAATGGGTCGGTCGATAAGCTACCTGTAGCATCCTTCTTCTGTCCAATTTTTTTATTTTTCAATTGTCCTATCTCATTATACTCATTCCTTGCTATTCTTCGGTTGCTTGCTGGATCATCATTCATTTGTTTATTAATTTCTAATAATCTACCAATATGATCGTAACTCATATTGGTTTTAATCCTGAAATTATTTATACCGCTTGATGCATTGTTATGCACCATATAATTACTTAAAACCTTTCCGGAAAAATCATATAAACTAGTAATAACATCCTGTCCACCTTTGTAATTATCGGTGTTAACTTGTATAGGTCTTCCTTTTGCATCATAGAATGTTGCTGTTTCCATCCATTTGCCCAATGTTAAATCATCAGGATTTTCTAATACACGAACCCTTGTGACTGTAACCATTCCCTTTGTTCCATTACTTGCTGTAGCTGGCAATGTTTCTGGATAAGTATTAGTACCTGGATCTAATTTTAAATTATTGGAAGTATTATATGTCTTAGTTGTATGCGAATATTCATCATAGAAGGTATACGTTAATGGGATAGGTGTTGCTCCTGACGGAATAGGATTATCAAGTATAGTAATGGTTGTATTATTAGTATTGGTATTTTCACTTACAATTTCTGCAAGAAAATTTGCACCGTCTTCACTTGTAAACCCATCTGTAAATACAATACTATTTGTAGCTTGATAATTTGTTATGCTATTATTTCTTACAGAGTACAACAAGTTACTTTGAATACTTGAAACATTTGTGTTTGCTCGTGAAAGTGTGCTTACATTATTGCTTCCTGTATTAGCACTTACATAATTTTGCAAATCTTCTCTACTTAAATTTGATTGCATTATTCCTGTTTGTACAGGTCTATCAATTTCATCATATAAGACATATCCCCATTGTACTGGACTTTTACCTCTCATATTTCCATCCTGTGTAAAAACCAATCTATCTCTTTTGTCATAAACCATGTATACCCATGAAGAACCAGGTACTTTTTTGGCTATCATTCGATTTCGGTAGTCATATTCATAACGAAAACAGAATTCGTCAGTAATATTGTTATTTAATAACCAGTTACCAGAAGGGTTAATTGCAGGATTAATAGTTTCAACTGCTTTAGGCGGAACTACAAAGCGTAGTTGCCCAAAGTCATCATATACATAATACGTACATAGCCAACCAACATGAGAAGCTGTATTTGCTGTATTTGTGATTTCTACTTTCTTTAAAAGAACATGCCCCTCTTTATCTTTATATTCTATTATTTTTTTGCCATGCTCATCAGTACTTATAATCTTATATAGCATACCTAAATCATAAGTTCCTGTTGTAATAGGTAAACTAAAGTTACTTGTAATATTCCAGATTCGAACTTCATCTGCTTGAGCAATTTCATATTCCATAGATACCCCTTTATCAGTTCCTATCCAACTATTTCCAGGGTATAAGATTTTAGTTGGTCTATCTAATATTATTTTATCGAAAATAGTCTTAGCATAAAAAAATTCTTCGTTTTTTAATCCAGGATTCTCGTTCAAAAAACCTGAGCTAGTATAAAATGTTTTTTGTTCATTAAATGGATCTATTTTGAAAGAGCCATCATTTCCAATAGAAATATATGGCAAAAAACTGTAAACCTGCTGACTCAGCATATTGTACTCAATGGGTTGAACTAAATCTTTCTTTTCAGGGCTATTTTGCCAAATAACAGTTTGATTCATTCTGCCTAAAGCATCATAGTATTGTGTACTTATACCCACTTCAAAAATTGTCCTGCTATTTGAAATAACCTCTAAAGGGTTTGTAATAGCTTTTTTGGGTTCCCAAACTCTTACATAATTTGGGCTAGCATTATTATAAGCTTGTGGTGTATATACAAAATTAGATTCTAATTGAGTAGAAGGTACTTTATTACCAGAAGTTGGATGATTATTTTGGGCATTGAGTTCTAAGGATAGAATCATTAATACCAAAATTTTGAAGATAAATAATTTATTCATACATCAATTTAAAGACTTTACAGAAATATTTTATTGAACACTTTGAGTATTAATAATCCTTGCAATAATTGTAGAATTCATAGATATAGCTGGAGGCAAAACAGAAAAGAGTGTACCGTTTTCACTTACAAAAAATTTCATGCCAATACCAACTACATCGTTATTAAAATGCCTGTTCTTATTTTTGTCAGTTAACCATTGCATAAATAAAGATTGATTTACTCCCTTTCGTGTTTTTAACCCTTCACTCAATATTATAGAGCTTCCTTCATATACATTTTTAACCGCTTCTACTTGATTAATTTCAAATCCATCATCAAAAGAAAGTAGCCCAATAACCTTAATATTATGTGCACCTACTGAGAAAGCTTTAATTTGTTGTGCTATTGAATCATTAGTTAGGGGCAGTACTACAAAAAGAATTTTTTTTCCTACATAATCTTGAAAATTGATATTCTCATAATTGATGCTTCTTAATTGTTCTGAGTAAACTTTTTGTGCACTTACAGTTGA
This sequence comes from Allobosea thiooxidans, assembly GCA_943368475.1. Classification (GTDB taxonomy): domain Bacteria; phylum Bacteroidota; class Bacteroidia; order Chitinophagales; family Chitinophagaceae; genus UBA1930. The sequence continues at coordinate 24,391 of CALRLF020000016.1, read as the reverse complement.
TACATTAGATACAATAATCATTAATAAGGTTAGAAATTGTTTCATAAACTATTTTTATTGAATTGTTATACTGTTACAACCCGAGCCCATCAAAACATTATAGATTGTAACGTCTATTCCACTAATAGATAATCCACAACCTACATAATGGGTTATAGAACTTTGACTTGGCGTGAATCGTGGCGAAAATCTAATATCATAATTACCAGGTAAAATTGTTCCAATTTGTGCATTTACTCCTGGTGATGAAGATCCGAAAAGTGTATATTTTAAATTTGTGGTACCCGCGTCATAGAATTCAATATCAAACGCTACTGAAGACTCATTATTAAACACAATAGGAAATGAAATAGGAGTACAACTGGCATTTACATCTAAATTTGCTTGCTGATAAGCATATAATTGTGCAAGATTATTTGCAGCCTCAACTGAGATAGGAGATGTAAACATACCAGCAGGTACTGAAACAAAGACTTCTGTTCCAAGATAATCTTGACCACAATTTGATTTCCGATAATGACCTGTCAAATCATCACTATTATACAAAGCTGGTTTTGGACACGCTGATAAATTTTGTCCAATATTAACCCATCTTTTAATTTGTCCACTATTCCCCCAATTAACACTCAAACCTGCTGGGTTTTTGCAAGGATTAACATATAGTTCCTCACGTTCCTGCTCACCAGTATTTTGACTACTAATCATTACACATCTGAGGTTTCCAGTTGGTACCCAATCTGGAGAAGCGGAAACACAAGAATTACTATATATATCTACCCATCTTTTTTGATTATAACTTGGACTTTGTATATTATTATCTATCTGTTCCTGCTTATATACCCCTGTAACATAATTATTATTAGATTTACATGTTTCACAAAAGCCATTTGAAGTATTCTGCCATTGTGCTGCAGTTACAGACTCTGTAGCACCGTCAAAATAATTATAAGTATACTTTTTTAAAATATTTCCATTCAAATCTTTTATATGTTGCAACCTCGTAGCTGCGTCATACTCAAAGTAGGTAGTCTTCCCAGAAGCATCCGTTTGACTAGTCATTCCAACTAACGGCTTATAGGTAAAAGTATTTACAAGTGTCTTTGCACTACCCAAACCTAAGCGAATTTTATTGAGTTCTGTTCGAAGTTGTGCATCAGTAGTAGTTGGATTATCTAATACCGCTTGACTAATATATGAGGCTGCAGTGAGATAATCTACTCCAGTTATTTCAGCGACTGGATACTTCCGACCATACCCCCATAAATATGTATGTTTTACACCCCCGGGCTTGAAAACAGTTTTAATATTTCCTGTTTCATCTAGTGCATCATAGTGTAATCTAGTTTCCCATGAGGTATTTCCTTTTTTAACTTCAACTGTTTGTGGGAATAAAATATTAGTATGACCTGAAGGATCATAAACACCCCACGCATTATTAAACCATGAATTGTAATTTGTACGTATACTTTCTATTAGATTATTATTATTAAATACATTTCGTTCTATAATAGGAGATACAATATGTTTATCTAACATATCATTATACACGTTAACACTTGAAAGATTGGTTGAGGCAAAATCAAAAGGCCTCTTAAATACTGTTTTTATTTCTTCCCCTTTACTATTTGTAGAGATTGTATGAGTAAGAAGGTCATAACTAGGATTCTCATAAAAATAATCTAAACTATTATACAACGTTGAATTTGATGCAATTGAACTAAAATTACTACTCTTATTTTTTAAACGGTTATACCCAGAGATGTAATATCTATCTGCAAAATTATAATAGCAATCATACGCATAAGTCCCATAAAAGTTATTAAAAAAGATTTCTGTATTACTCATACCATTATCCCAAAAACAACCACTCCAAGGAGTTTCTGGGAAAGCATAGGGTTCTAAAATAAAATCACGCTCTGTACCTTTTATTATTTCTTCATACTCATAAGTTTCCTCAATCGATTTCCCATCTGAACTGGTTATGCTTTTTGAAATAAGGTTACCATATTTCCAAGGCTTTAAATTACTTGAATAGTATTTAAAATGTGGAGGTAATGTTACGCCATATTCCGTATTATTTGGAAAATCCAACGGCTTTTGTTCCATAGCAGTTCCATCAAAATCGTATTTATAAGTGGTAGATATATTATCAGAAGGTTTGTCTGCTACAGTTAATTCCAATACCTCGGGGTATATAACGGATGATCCAAATGGGCTGAAATTAATCTTTGGGCTCATTGAATAGTAATTTCTCCTAAACCACATTGGAACAGCAGTGCTTAATCTAGTCATTAACCCATATTGACTTGTTAAATAAAAGTGTGGGTGAGGTTTAATTGGCATGATTCCTCTGTTATAGATATATTTTTTTTCTGAAACTTTTTTATTATCAATATAGTTTTGAATGGATTTTACTCTTAATCCACCTCCGTATTCAGAAATAAAATAATTATTATATTTATCGGCAGTTTGATTTAGCTCATAAATAAATAGGGTATATCCGCCTGTAGGATAAGTTATTTTATTTAAGGTATATGATTTGGTATGATTTTCATTAGAGGCCACACTTGCATTTGAAAATTTAACTATATGCCCTATAGTTCTTTCGTACGGTGCCCCCTCGGTTCTGGTTAAAAGATTTGTGTATAGAGGAAAGCCTCCAGTATTAACAGCTGTGGTGCTATTATTGAATCCCCAATAATCATAACTATCTGTATATTCAGAAGCAACCCTGTCATCATCTTGCTCAGAATCATAATTAAATAGATATTTATTTACCTTATTTTCCTGTGCATCTTTAAATTCAATAGATGATAATTTAAATCGTGAATAGAGATTTTGTGGAGAAGTACTAGCAAAAGGTAATACAGAAAATGAAATTATATTAATCAATTCATTGTTTTTATTATAAACAGAAGCTTTTAATAAAACCTTAGTATTCTCATCGTAGGAAAAAAGAATATACCCTGTAGAAAAGATTATTTTCTTAGGCGATACTGTTTGATAATGAATTAAATGCTTAGCTTCTAAGGGCAAACTTCCCCAAATACGAGGACTATATTTCAATGCTTCCCACCCAGAAGTACACTGACTTTCTGTATTACAAGTATTTAAACAGCCCGTAGTTTCCCATGCATCATCGAAAATCCATTGTTTGCTATCTATCCATTCGTTGATTGACTGATCTGGCTGATATTCGATTAGTATATTGTTATAGGGGTTTAGATTTGACTTTATTCGTGTTAGATGCCAAGTTGTAGCAGGCGTTCGGACAATGTCATTTGATCTAGTATCAGTGTACTCTCCAAATTCAATTGATTGACCATTATTATCTCCATATGAATAACTTAATCCATTTTCATCAATAATTTCCATTCCAAAAATGGTATTCATTGTACCTTGCCCGCCTGCATTAACCCTTAAGTTTTTATATGGAAACAACAAAGGTTCTCCATTTGCTTTTAAAATAAATTTCCCTGATTGACCATTACAATCATAGCTGTATACATCATGTTCTAAATCATAATTTTTTGAACGAAAGTATAAATCACTTTGTCTATATCCTCCATCCCAATAAGGTATATTTGCAGCAGTTAAACTTGGTATATTGAATGTAAAATATTCATCAGGTTTATCTCTTATTTCTCTTGATATTTGTCCACCAATATTTAAAACCCAGCCTTGCCCCAATAATCCTCTTGGCTCATTGGGTCTAGAACCTGAAGCATGGTAGGAAATACTAATTGGCAGTTCGATTTCACCTTCCTTGATGGTGTATATTGGTATGCTTATCTGAGGCACCCCAGTAAAATGACTAACTGGATAGTCGCCAAATCGTTGGAACTGTATGGCAGTTGGGGATGGTGGAATCACTTTTGGGAGTTCCTGAGATTGAGCACTGCATAAAAATGCTGAGAACATTGAACTAATAAAAAAAATAACCCTTTTCATTCTTAATATCATTTTAAAATGTATAACCAACTCTAAACTTAATCGCTTGTGTTCTTGGCACTTGCTGATAACTCAAAAAGTCCCATAGCAATTGAAGGTTATTTGTTTTTTTACCAATTTTATATTTTTTGGTTAACCCAATTAAACCACTCTCCTGCCAACTACTACTTCTAATATTAGGTATAGCTAAAGCGGCTAGCTTCTCGCCCAATTTGGGTAAGTAATTTTGTTCATAGCCTCCAGTTATCCAAATATTGCCTTTCAGTTGAATGTCTACAAAGCTTCTTAATCCAATACCTTGGTTGGTTAAGCTAATCTCTTTTAGACTATTGCCCCAACCCAACTTATAAGTACTACCAATCCCTATGGTACTTTTATCATTCAGTTTATAGCCAGCAGATAATCCAATATCTGTGGTGGTAGGTAATAAGCTATTTGTTTTTTGTGATTGTACATTTAAACCATACTCCAACCGTTTCCAAAAGGATTTTGTTTTTTGGGTATTGGGTTTAAAGGTGGGCATCTCCATAGCAGCATCGCCTCCACCTAATTTATTCACTTTATCTTTTAACTGATTCAATTGTTGTTGTGCAGCCTGCATTTGTTGTTGCATATACTGCTGTGGATTTTCTCCTCCAGCTCCTGCCATCCTTTGTGTAAAGTCTGCCTGAATGGAAGCCCTTGTTTGTAAGCCTGCCAATGCCTGCGGTGTTCCATAATCTGCTGGCATTGGAAACAATTTTGCTAAAAAACTATTCTTACGCATAAACTCTTTAAAAGCAGGTATTTCTCTCACATAAGACATCACTTTTTTTTCCAATTTTTCCTGATCCTGAAGTAGCGTCTTGTATTCTTTTAATTGCTCCTGATAATAATAGATTTCTTTGTTCATACTTTTAAACTGCTTACCCAAATTGTATTGCTTCAATGCTTCCTGCAATTGCTGTTTTCTTTCGCTTAACAGTTTGCGTAAATCCGTTGCATTTTGAATGCTGCTTTGGGTACTATTCAATACACCACTCAGTTGTTTTAACTGTTCCAGTTTTTCAGGATTAAAACCCTGTATTTTACTTCCTGCATTTTGTAAAAATTTAGTAGCTGTACTTAAACTGTCTAACCCTGGTATGTACTGATTGAGTTGCTGAACCTTACCTGTTTTATTTTTTATTTTTTCATTAAGCTTTGCATAATACTGTTGGCTATTGGCAAACAGTTCTTTGGCTTTATTACTATCTAATTTTGCCAGTTTAGTTTTAAGCTTTTCTTCCTGCTTATGCATCTGTTTCAGCATCTTAGTACTGCTGCTTTCAATCTTGCTATCTATTTTACTGTATTTAATATCCAATTGTTTTAGCAGTTTATCCGGCATCTTTTCCAAATTGGCTGCATACTTTGTAATAGTAGTATCTACTTGAGCTGATGTACTCAAAGACATTACTACTAAAAGCATTCCTATGAACAATTTAATGCTGTTCATGAATGGTTATTTTTTATCAGATATTAACTTTTCTAATTTAGATTCTAATGCTTTTAGCTTTTCTGAGAGTTCAGTTGATTTTTTATTCTGTTCAATAAGGTATAGGGTTAACTCCTCAATTTTTTGCAATAGTTTGGTTTGATTCTCCCCTACATCTACCCCATTTTCCAGCATATCTTTTGCAGGGGCTATTTGTGGTAAATGCTTATTGGCTTTAATAAACTTTTCTAACTGGGTAAGGGGTAGTAATTGGTAACTGCTGTCAAATACAAAATCGGCACCTGTGGTATTTACCACTAGTTTGTTGGCACGGATGTTTCCTGCTACGTTAAGCTTATAATTGGCTGATGGTAAAAGTGGGGTGCCAATTAAAACATTACCACCAAAAGGTAGTAAATTAAAATCTTCAGATGCGGGATTAACATGAAATACAAACTTGCTTCTATCATCACTGAATAAACCAAAACCATTGCCGCCATCTTGCCAATTAGGACTACCTAACCAATATTTTATATCATCTCCATTGTTAAAAAATATAAGATTGTCTTGGGTGGTATTTGCTCTTTTAAGCATTAACCCATTATTACCGGTTGCACTATAAACCTCTAACTTTTGAGAAGGGCTTGCTGTGCCAATACCAACATAACCACCGCTATTTATAGTTAACTGAGGTTTTAATAGTCCATCAGCTCCACCTTTTGTATAAAATTTAAGGCCGCCCCTATCTACATATTCATTCTGTCCATAGAAAGCTTCGATTTTTGCATTTTCAAAGCCACTAGTTCCACCATTATAAAAGCTAATAAAGTTATAGGGTATATCGGCAGATGTATTATTAGGATTGGGGTTGGTGTTAAATGGTGTAATCAATTTTAATTTACCTGCCATAGATATATCACCAGAGTTGGTTATTTGCACTATGTCATTGTCAGTGTTATTTCTGAAAACATACCCATAATTTGTTCCAAAATAGGTTGCACCAAAGTTAGCAAAATAAATTCTCATTCTGCCTTCACTACTTTGATGCCAATAATCTTTATCAAAAACGACTGATCCTGAGGAGGGATAAGTGTTTTGGCAAAAAACAGTATGACTTAAGAAGATTAAAAATAATAATAAATAAAGTTTCACTTCGTTGTATTTATAGATTAAAATAACCATGAGTTTTTTTATTTCAATTAGTAGATTAAAAATATTTTATAAAACAAACTCAATAATGTTGTGTAGTATTACTTTTCTCATGAATTTATTAGTTTAATATGATACAGGTTGACCTTTTTTTAAATTAATAAGCTATGTTATATTTCAATTAGTTGCATTTTTAGAGTAATTAATTGAATAACTACTATAGGAATAAAGCATTTATAAAATATGTTTAAATTTTGTGCAGCGGAAACAGCTAAAAGGTAGATTAAAGAGGGTTGGATCATTAAATCATTATTATTAAGAAAAGTGGCCTCTAAAATACGCTGTGAATAAGAAGGGTATAAACAAACAGGAGAACTTGCTATGGAAATATTTGTATTCCCTTTAGAAGTTGGCAATATTATAACCCCACTAAAATGCATAGTCGTTTTACTTAAAATGAATTAAAGTAATTTAAAATAATGTGGGGTTATTTTAAACTTATACAAACATAGAAACCATTTTCAAATACAAAAAATAAAATATGCCATTTTTTCAAAATTGCGTAGAGCTACGTAATTTTTGCGTAATTTACGCAAATGCTAATTTTGTAATATTAAAACCCTTAAATTTCTTTTGAAGCTTCCATATTTTAAATTTTTTCCTTAATTCTAAATGCATTATAATTCAAATAAAATGGAAAACGCACTTGCGTCAGGAATACTTTTAACAGTATGAATCGCTAAGTTTTACAGGTAGGTGTCGATTGGGTTTTGTAACAAAATTTCCGTGACATTTTAAAATGTTACCAAAAATTTGTTACAAACAAGTGCCTGATTTTCAATGCCAAATTTTCTTAAAAATGTGTAACAGGCTAAAAATAAAATGTTACGTAGTGAAAAACTAAAACCTAAAGTCTAAAAATATCCACCACTGTTATCCAGTATCCAGCAACCAGCATCCAATAAACAGCATCCCACTTCCCCTCTACCCAATTCCTAATTCCTTTCACCTTCTACCCTCCACCTTCTACCCTCCACCTTCTACCTTCCACCTTCTACCTTCCACCCTCTACCTTCCACCATCCAGCTTCCACCCTACCCCTTCCGCATCAACGCATCTTTAATCATTTCCTGTTTTAAACGGGATACATGAATACGTGTTGTATCGGTTAATAACAACTCCACCACTGAATCTTCTTTGAGCAAACTTTTAATAAAACTACGATTCACTAAATTCGATTGATTAGGCCTTAAAAAACCATAAGGTTGTAACAAATTATCCCATTCATAAATAGGTTTTGATACCATAATTTTTTCTTTCCCTACTAAATGGAAATAGGTGTAACTGTTATTCGAGGCACAGTAAATAATATCTGCAGGCTGCACAAAACGTATTTCTTTCATTAAAGGCAATGCAATACGATGTTCTGTTTTATTGTGGCTATTTAATAGCGTACTTAAATTATTTAATTTGGCTTGCATCTCTTGCTCCTTCAATATTTTATTGGCTGCTTTTGCTACTGCTGCAACCAATTCTGCTGCATGGATGGGTTTTAATAAATAATCCAATGCCGAACACTTAATTGCCTGCAATGCATATTCGTTATGCCCCGTTACAAATACCACTTCAAAATTGCAATGCTCAATGGAAGCCAATAATTCAAACCCTGTTTTATCTTGTAAAACAATATCCAGCAACACCAGTTGTGGTTGTTTGGTGGCTATCATTGTCAATCCTTCGGTTATATTTTTGGCTATACCCACCAATTGAACCTGGGTACAATGCTCATTCAATAAACCCTTTAGCAGTGCTGCATTATTTGCATCATCTTCTATAATCAGTACTTTCATATTAATCAGTTAACCAGTTTTCGAAAAAGAAATTGACAACTGTTCCCAATTGCCCATGCTGTATGGTACACTCAATACGACCTTGCTTTAAAAAACGGCTCAACCGGTCTATCCGTTCCAACGTTAATTGTTTGCCTAATCCTGTTCCGCTATTGTTACTTGACCCAGTTCCGTTATCACTAATTTCAATTAATAAATGCCTATCCTTTTTGGAATATTGAATTTGTATAAAACCAGCTCCTTGAAGTGATGCAACGCCATGCTTAATGGCATTTTCCACCATAGGCTGTAACAGCATGGGTGGAAACTCTATTTCATCCACTTTCAAATTTTCATCTATTATTAAGCGGTATTGAAAGCCATACCTTAACTGCTCCAATACCATGTACTTCACCAGCAAATCCATATCCTGACGTAAGGGTATTAACAGGTTCTGACTGTTTAGTAAACTACTTCTTAAAATACCTGAAAAAGCCGATAAATAATGGTTCAGTTTTGCAGGTTCCTGCTGGTGTGCCAACCCCTCGATAGAGCCCAAAGCATTGTACACAAAATGCGGATTCAGTTTTACCTGCAACTGATTGAGCTGTTCCAGCAACTGTTTACGTGCCTGCCGTTGCCGATGCTGTTGATAGCGGTAAAACAACCAAAGTAACAGGGCTAAAACAATAAAAAATAAGAGCAAAGCCTGTGCTGTTTGATACCAGTAAGGCATCACCTGAATGGTATAGGTAGTTTGCTCATTGCTGCCTGCATACCGTATATCGAGCAGGTAATGTTGATTGGGGGTTAAATTGGGAATACTTACCAAATGCCCCGTTCTTACCCAGGCATTGGGGTTATGTCCGGAACAACGTAACCTGTATTGCAGGCAGGAATCTTTATTCACCGAAACGGGTTTAAATAAACACTGTAATTCATGCCCTGCAGCCACTACAATAGTTGCACCCCTTAATGAATCAAAAGCTTGCTTCAACCGTTTAAACCGGTTACTCAAAGAAGCTGCTATTTTGGTATCCAGCGAATCCTTGTATTGTTTACTCCGGTAAAACAACAGTTTGGGCAGCATTGCAATGCGGTGTACTGCCAATTGCTGAATAATGTTTGTACTATACCGTTTTTTAAACTCCAACAAAACTGTATCACCGATAGCCAATTGGGTATCTATCAGCTTTGTGGTAAAAGCATAATTTCCTTTTTGTTGGTAAACAGTACCAATTGACTGCCAGTTGTGTATTATTTGTCGATTAATTACTATGCGATACTCTATTGATGCTGCCTCTTGTTCTTGCAATGGTTTACCCAGTTTAAAATAGTGTTCGGCAAGCAAATCAGTTTGCCGTGGGGCAATGGCAATGTTAAGCTTGCTGCTTAAGATATGCAGCTCTTTGCCATTTTTCAAACCATCTATAAAAATTTCTGCTTTGGCAACCAGCGGCAATTTATCTACCAATGCAATAATTGCAGGCTGATTGGTTTGTGCATGTACACATATAGGTACACAAAATAATATCAACAAAAGTGTTCGCAAAGGCAGGTGTTTTACAGCAGATAATATTCAATAAACCAATATTACGTTTTTTTAACGTATATACAAAACAAATTCAAAACCAAAACCTACCAATTCAAAACCAAATGCTACACATTCAAATCAGCCTTACATAACCGTGATCGAGTGCAACAGTTTTACGGAGTCATTTCAAACATCACTTCCAAAAATTACTGTTATGCGATATTTATTAATTGTGTTACTGGCATTTTTAGCCTGCACCAAAAATCCAACGGAAAGCAAAAGCAGCAGAACCGATTTTTTTAATAACGAAAAAGATGCTTTCAAAAAAGTGCAACAGGCTTTGCAACAACACAATCCAAAAGAGCACCTGGTACATATTGACAATATCACCTATATCGATGCTAGCAAAAAAAGTTATGCTTTTGTGTTTTACCGCTCTACTATGGGCAGCAGTAATATTGTTTTTCAACTAAACCAAAGCCCTTCAGCAAGAGCAGATGGCGGTGTTACCAGTATAAAATGTGATGGTGACGATTGTGATTGTAAGGTAAAAACAGTCATCAGCCGCGAAGGAGATGTTACGGTAGACTGCAGTTGTAAAAGCTGCACCATGCTCATCAATCAAAGCATTTTATAAAACCATTTCCTTAAACCCTAAACCTTAAACACTAAACCTTAAACACTAAACCTTAAACCTCCCACCCTAAACCCTAAACCTTCAACCTTAAACCTTCCACCTTATACCTTCTACCTTCAACCTTATACCTTCCCCCTAAACCCTAAACCTTCTTAATTCTTTATTGCAATAAACAGGCGTAGCCGAAAACCTGTGAACCGAGTAGGCAACCATTTCTTACATTAAATAATGTACAATGAAAAATTTCAAATTCCTGTTGGGTGTATTGGCCATTGTATTTACAGTTGCCAGTGCTTTTGCCATTAGTAAGGTTTCCACTGCTCAAAAAACGGAAATACTTACAACCTACCACTATTTCCGCTATGATGGGGTGGATAATAGTGATCCGGAAATTCAGGATGCCGGCAATTGGGTGTACTTAGGTGAAACACCACCAAGTTTGGGTTGCGAAAATCCAACTGGTGTTATTTGTTACATCAAGACCACCATGGATGAAACTAGTTTTTTTGCCAACCTGTCTTCTCAAACTGAAGCTAGTTTAGGTGCAGCAATTCAGGCAAGAAAAGAATAATTTCATTTGTTGAATTGTTGTCTAACAAAATTGCCCTGACGGAACCAATCTGTCAGGGCAATTCGTTAAAAAACGGTAACGGTTATTACCGTAAATTTTGTTGCATACCACTTAATTCAATTACCTGTTCGGGTATCGGTAATGCATATCTTACATCATTGGGGGATAGTACATATTCTGTTCCATTTATAATTCGCTTTAATACAATATTGGCTCCTTCTTTATTCAGCCGTTTAATATCCATCCAACGCCAATTTCGGTACAACAACTGTTTACGGCGTTCCGTCAACACTTTCTGAATGGCATCCTCACGATTCACTGCTGTAAACGGAATAAATGTGCCCGTTCTCCAGCGTTTAACCAGTAAAGTGTTCAAATCGCTCATAGCTGCTGTAATATTACCTGCCCTCGCCAAACATTCAGCACGGGTTAAATACATTTCATCGGTTGCCAAACCAGTAAATAATGCCCCACTACCTTGATAACTGCCTTTAAATCCATACGTGCCATTATTGTTGTTTCTGAAAAACAAGGTTTTTCTTGTATCATTTACCGCATAACTATTATATAAAATCGAATCTGTTTTTGAAACACTGATATTGATTGGCGTAGGCACCAATGCCCTGCTTTCAAAAACAATTTCGGTATTACCTGTCTGAAAATTGGGCATTGGAAAAGTAGCAGTTGGGTTCAATGTATTGTAATCTAAGAGTGTATTATATAATTGCAAACAACTATCGGCGTATTTTCCTGCTGCTTCATATTTACGCATCGATAAATAGGTACGTGCCAGTAAGCCAAATGCTGCTGCTTTGGATGGACGTGTTAATGACAATGCCCTGTTGGGTAATACAGTGGCAGCCGCAGTTAAATCGCTCAGTAACTGCTGGTAGGTTTCCATCACGGATGCACGTACCGATACTTCATTAAAATCACTGTTTAAACGTAAGGGCAAACCCAAATCGGTATTAGCACTTGCTTCATCATAAGCCAAACACCAGCCAAATGCCAGTTGCTGCATGGCTTTTGCCCTAAAAAAAAGTGCCTGCCCTTTTAAATGATTCCATTCAGCAGTATTGATGCTTGTTTGCTCTATTTTTCCCAATGCTTCTAATGCTACATTGGCTATATATACCTGATCGTAACAGGTACTCCAGTTGTTAGGCCAGGCAGGAAAAAGAAAATCCTTTTCCCATAAATACGTTCTTCTGTATTCTTCAATCATTGCATTATAATCGGTGGTAGTAACATAGTAATTATCTGCACTTACTTCTAATGCAAAACAATCGGACAGTTGATTGAGTTTTTCGTAATTATCTAATAAGCCTTGAACATCTCTTAAGGTAGTAGGTATTACGAATTTTTTATTGGATTTTTCTTCTAAAAATTTTTTACAGCTACTGAACAATACTATAACAGTAGCCAAAATGATATATACAGTAGATTTCATACATACAATTTTAAATGGGTTAAAAATTACAACGCAATCCAACAGCTATATTGCGTGCTGGAGGAAAGGAAAAACTGAAATAATCGGGGTCTAAACCTTTTTTATTGGCACGCCATACAATACCCAAATCGTTTGCATTGATGTACAATTGCAGGTTACTCAATGGCAGGGCTTTCCATTGCTTTTTATCAATGTTGTAACTTAAGGTTATATACTGTAAACGGATATGGTCGCCTTTTTCTACCAATACTTCCGATGCATTGTAAAAGGTTTCTCTTGCATTCACCAATGGATACAGCATCGAAGGCACATCGGTGAATGCTTCATCCCCGGGCTGCTTCCAGCGATTGGTAAAATCGGCATGCCCCGTTGCCCCACCAAATAAGCTGCTGTAATTAATGGAACTACGGGTAAAATAATAACCCAGTTTATACATCAACCGAATATCCAATGCAAAGCCTTTGTACTTAAAGCTTTGCCCCATTGAGCCAAACCAACGGGGAGATACCGAACCAAAAAATACCAAATCTTCAACTTTTGTTCCGCTGCCCATAATGGCTGAATAATCGGTACTTAATTGCTTATTCAATATGCCTCTTGGATTTCCATTGGCTGGATCTAAACCGCCCCAGGCATACCTGAAAATGGAATAAACGGGTTTCCCAATAATGCCTGCTATACCCACACCGTCACCTACAAAACTGCTTCCATTGGTATTCTGTAAAAAATAGTCGGTTACTGCATCGGTATTGGTATTGATATTCCCCTGCATTTGCCACTGAAAATTTTTTTGCTGTATCAGCCTTGCCGTAAAGTCTATATCTATTCCATTACTTTTCATTGAAGCTACATTTTTAGTAATGGTAGGTACGGCTAACCCAACTGTATAATCCACCAATGCAGGTGCATATAAATCAATGCCTCTTTTACTATACCATTCTACCGAACCCGTTACAATACCCTTCGCAGTTTTAAAGTCTATTCCTATATTCAGTTGTTTGGATTTCTCCCATCTTAATTCGGGATTGGCAAAACGATCGGGACGTGCCGATGTGGTTCCTGTAAACGGATTAATGGTACTATAAGCAATAGTGGTAATTGCGGTTAAGGATGGGTCTATATTACCAGAAACGCCGTAGGTAGCCCTTAATTTTAAATAAGGTATCCATTTAGAATGATAGAATTTTTCCTTATGTACATTCCATCCTATACCTACCGAACTGAGGGGTGTCCACCGATTGTTGGTATTGATGCCAAAATTATTCGATGCATCCCTGCGTACACTCAAATTCAATAAATAGGTTTCTTTATAACTATATCCTGCATTACTAAACAGTGATACGGTTCTATTCAATATACTACTAAAATCTACTGCCTGTTCTATAAACGAATTACTGCCTGTAATAAACGTAGGTTGTGTGGTGGCAAAATCTACCCTTGCCACGGTTAATAAATCATTATCGTAACCATACACCCTGTAACTGTTTCTTTCATCTGTTATATTGGCTATATCGCCACCTAATAATGCATTCACCACATGATGCCCCCACTGCTGTTGAAAATTCAATTGATAACGCAACCGGTTTACTTTTAAAGTGGAGGTTCCAATATTGGCAATCCCTCCTAAAGGCACTTTATTGATCACCGTTCCATTAGCACGGTTTATTTGGGTAAACCGATTGATATAATCTCTGGTGAAATAACTTTCCTGCTCTCTTACCAATAAACTATTTCCTGTTTGTTGCTCATACTGGTATTTTATTTCGGCATTGAGTGAAGGCAACAGCTGATAATTCAATTGCAGGTTTACCAATATATCTTCAGTAGTACTGGTTTGCCAATTGTGCTGATAATCGGTTAAAGGATAGTAATTCCAATCTAATAATTTACCAGCTCCGGCAGTATCTATATAGCTTCTTCTATAATCTTTATCTACAGCTGCTGCTGTGCCATCGGCATTTACCAGACTGATATAAGGTGCCACTCCTCCACGTATGGTGGTTAAATCGGTATATCCAATTTTACCTGTTTTACTGTTTGCATGGGTATAATTCAAAGATGTTTGCATACGCAAACCTTTGATGGGTTGATAGGTATTTTCTAATTTAAAATTGGCACGTTTATAGGTAGCTGCCAACTCATTGGAATTATCATCTATTCCTGCACTCAACAGCCAGGCCATTTGGTTACTGCCTGCACTCAACTGCAATGCATATTGCCTTGCCAATGCATTTTGATACATATACCTATCAAAATCGTTGCGTAAATCCTGTTGCTTCCATGCATTCAATTGTGTATTCAGTTGCTCAGTACTTATCTGTCCTCTTCGATGCCTGAACAACAATTCATATACTGGTGTAAACGGTGGTCTTGTTGGCGATGCCGTATCAGCAAAACGATACCCCCTACTAAATAAAAATTGTTCAGTTTCTATTACTTCGCCACTGCTCATTACGGGGCGGTAAAATAAATCGGGCTTCTCCGCTATTCTAACCCCCATGCTAAAATTCACTTTCAGTGGTTTGTTTAAGCTTGCTTTTTTGGTAGTAATCACTATCACCCCATTGCCTGCCCTGGTACCCCAAATAGAAGCTGCTGCTGCATCTTTTAACAGTGTTACGCTTTCTATTTCATTGGGATTGATATTGTTGATATCACCCTCATACGGAAAATTATCCACCACTATCAAAGGTGTTTTCGGACCATTGATGGTACTTAATCCCCTAATGAGTAACTGACCACTGCCACCCGTTGTTTTACGCCCTACACTTAACCCATTGGCAATACTTTCTAAACGGCTTAGTATACCGGTGCTGAACTGCTGGTTCAGCAAACTTTCATTCAACTGCACAAAAGATCCTGTAGAACGCTCTTTGGGTAATTTCTGGTAACCCGTACTTACGGTTACGCCTTGCAAAGCAGTATCGGCTGCTTCTAAAAAAATCAGCAGACTGCTGTCTTTGGGCAACTGGTAATTTACCTGCTTTGCCCTGTATCCTATATACGAAACAATGATGCTGCCTTTTGCAGCGGTAAGCTGCAGGGTAAAATAACCCTGTGTATTGGTTACTGTTTTTGCGGCACCACCCGGCAATACAATACTGGCATCACTCAATGGCTGCCTGCTTGCAGCATCTACTACCCTGCCTTTTAAAGTAAAATTTTGTGCATTTAATTGCAGGCTCAGTAACAACATGACGCAAATCGTACTGCATCTACCAATATTTTTGAATAGAATATTCATGAGCAATTATTTATTTGTTTTGGAATGGGTTTCTTGTTTTAATTTTTTTTAACCACAAAGGGTACGATGAACAAGCTGTGTTTTATTTTGCCACGAAGGCACGAAGGACACAAAGAGGAAACTGGGTTTCGAAACTTCGTGTACTTTTGACTCTAGCTTTTTCTTAACTAATCTTTCCAGTCCACCTTTAGCGGCCAGTTGGGTATTTGTCCGTTCAGTAAGCTGTTGATGGTTTCGGCGGTAATCCATTGTTTACCCGTAATGCCCCGTACTACTCCCTGTGGATCTATCCATATACAATGGGGCAATAGTTTAAACGGAAAATGTTGAAATGCCTGGGTATCGCCCCAAACAACAGGCAGCCTAAAAACTTTACCAGTTAATGCCTGTCGTTTGGCAAAAAAGTTTTCAATTTTGGCTGCATTATCACCGCTTTCTTTGGGGTTCACCATCAGTATATTGAACTGGTTACCAAACTGCTGATGCAGGCTATCGAGCCTTGCAAAACTTTTGGTGCAACTGCTGCACCAGCTGGCCCAAAAATCTACCAGCAACCATTTACCCCTGTATTGGCTGGACTGTATGGTATTTGCATCAGTATGCATTACCTGTGACCATATAATATCCGGAAGGGTATCTCCTATAGTACACCCTCTTTGTGCACTGCTTACCAATTGACATAGCACTGCCAGTAAGCAAATTATATACTTCATTTGCAATTAATTTTGAATGAATAAATTTGATGTAGTAAATGGTGAATGGGGAGTGGTGAATAGATGCCGGTCTATGGACGATAGTCGATGGTCAACAGCTAACAGACAATGGACGACGGTCAACAGAGATCCATTCATCTTCTTTCTTCCATGGACTATCGACTGTAGTCTGTGGTCTGTGGTCTATCGACCTTGGACTGTCGACTGTGGACTATCGACCCTCCACCTTTCACCTTCCACCCTCCACCTTCTACCTTCTCCCTCACACCGGATTCTTCGGTTTCTTACAAAAATTGGTTTGCAGCAATACCAGCCCCTTTCCTTTTAAACGGTAGAGGCTCTGTTGGTTTTTCAATTTTATGGGTAGGCTTTTTTTAGACTTTTTAGTACCAAAAGCTATTTGCCAGAGCTCAGCAAAATCTTGCTGCTGCTGTTGCAGTATGCTGCCCAACAGGTATTGTTGCTGTGGTGTAGAAACAGGAAAATGTTTTGAAGCTTTTGCTCTCATACAAATGATTTTATTTGTGGAGAGTCTTTGTAAGTTGAGGAGAAAAAGAGACGTGGGTCTCAACTTACCGTTAACGAGGCCGTAGGAAGCCTGGACACAATAAGTGAGAGCCCACGCCAAAGCATGGGCATTTCACTCATCATCTCGTGTCTGCTGAAATTTCCTACGTTTCGTTAACAAGACTCAAAGCGAATGCGTCAAATAATTTCATTGAGCATCGCAAAAATATACAAAACCTTTTCTTTTACGACAATATGTTTACAAGAATGATGAATAAACATATTTGACCAAATATATAAACATTTTTGTTTCAAATAAAAATTTATTGTCATTTTTTTTACACATTTATGTGTATTTCTTTACCATATTGAAAAGCAAGAAAAAAAATATTCACCGGGGTGAACTTTTGCAGCAATATGTTGCAGATAGTGGTATTAATATTACCCAGGTATGCAAAAAAGCCGGATTCAGCCGATCCAGTTACTACAACCATATCAGCGACCACAACTTACCCATAGACATCCTCTTAAAATATGGTAAAATTTTGCACCATGATTTTTTAAAAGATTTTCCCGAAATACTGGGGAATGCAGTTCAGGAGTCTTCCGACAGCTATACTGCATTATCTAAAGCAGAAACAATGGAAGAGGCCATACGTCAGCGGGATATTTGGAAAGAAAAATATTTTGAACTGCTGGAAAAATACCATGCCCTGAAAGAGCAGATGGAGCAGGGGGAATAATGATAACTAACTGATTCGTCGTTTCATTTCTTCGTTTCCATAGTAGTCGTAAAGAAAAACAGGAAAGGCACTTTTTCGTCTGTACTATAACGTTTGGTTTGATGTGCAAGGGCTACTGCTAAATGTTCTAAGTATTGCACTTCGGCTTTGTGCACACAGCCGTCTTTGCTAATAAATACCAATGCTTTTTGCCAAAAGTCTTTTTTGTTATCGTGGTGTTTTTATTCTATCTGCAAAGTTTTCTGTTTCACATAAATAGGCTTTTGCTAATTGGTTTTCATCTTCGCCAATAAGTATATAAAATGCAGGGCTTTTGAGTTCTGCTCTTTTATTTACAATATCTAATTCACTACGTGGAATAAGCAATAGTTTACAGATTTTGTTATCTATAAAAATACTACGCACACCTTGTGGGTTACCATCTATGAGATATGTTGTTATTGTTTTGCCCATTATTCTTATGGTGTTACTCTCGTTATATAATATCTATATGAATAGTCTGTTAAATTAGGTGCTGCGTTACCCAAATATTGATTCAACTCTTCTCTTCTTGTACTTGGTCTTGCATCTTTATTTATTCCCAAAACAAGCAATATATATCTTGCTTTTACTTGGTTAATGTATAGAATATCTGGTCGAACTTTTATAGTATCTGTTGGAAAATCAATGAAATAGTAATCATCGAAATTATAATTTGGGTCATCAAAGTTTAGTAAGAAGTTTTTCCTATACTTATTTGATTTGTAACGATTACAAGAGCCACAACTTAGATATAAATTAGGATAATAATATGCCTTTATAGGTTTTACAGTCTTAGGGCAAAAATGGTCAATCTCGGGTTCTATTATGCCATATCGAACTCTATTAATGTCGCAATAAAAACAATGGTCATTTGAAATAATCTTTAAAGCATTTACGATATGTACTGAGTTGGAAACCTTATTATGAGTACCCCAAGAAAAATCTTGAGCATTACCAGTAGTAGCATACTTTTTTTTCCAAGCTAATCCCTTTTTCAAATAATTGGGTTTACCAGTAACAATTTTTGTCAAACAAACGGGT
This sequence comes from Allobosea thiooxidans, assembly GCA_943368475.1. Taxonomy (GTDB): domain Bacteria; phylum Bacteroidota; class Bacteroidia; order Chitinophagales; family Chitinophagaceae; genus UBA1930. The sequence goes on along the minus strand of CALRLF020000016.1, from coordinate 5,545 downwards.
ACAGGTGATATGGCTCTGTCTAATCTATCCATTAATATCAAAGTTTTTTAACCTTTTAAGTTGTGATAATTCTCTTGCAATTATTACTTGAGTTTCTTCCCCATATTCTTGAATTGTTTCTACAAGAATTTTAAATTCTGCTAATTCTATTGCTTCATTCTTCATAATAGCATCTCTATACTTTCTAAACTCGTTTAGTTTATTTTCTATTTCATCACTGAACCTCTCATTTACATCAAATAAAACATTTGTTATTGAAACTGTATCAAGTACGGTAGTATCTGAATGTGAAATAATTTGTTTACCCTTAAATAATACTATGCTACCCATATCTACTGATTGTGCTACGAATGGGCTATGGGTAGTAATAAACAATTGGGTGTATTCATTATTAAATCGTTCTCTAAACTGTTTATTAAGATACGGTAGAATTTCTCTCTGGCGTTGTGGATGTAAAAAGGCATCTGGTTCATCAAAAAATAATATGGTATTGTCGAGGCAAAGTATTCTGTTTATAGCATCGATTGTTACTAATTGCTGCTCACCTTCACTAAAATCATTGATACTATACTTCTTTCCGTCAGCATCTCTTATTATAACAGATATTGATTTTAAAATGCCAATTCTGAACAATAGTGTAATTAAATGAAATGCATAATAACGGGTATTTTCAAACCTATAATTATTTGGCATATTGGGTAAATCTTCTACTGCTTCTAAAATGCTTCTGAAGTAATTTATTTTTAGGGTAGCACCAATATGTTTTCTTTCTTCTCTTACTTCTTCCAACTCACCATCTTTTTGAAGCAAATTTTCAAGAAAGATTTTTAAAATGCCTTGTATGTTATAAAACTTCTTAAAATCTGTATTACTAAAATTTATTGGCTTTTGGAGATTGAAATAAATTGCGTCAATTGTAAATGTCTTATTTGTTAGAGGCAATACTTGTAACTCATCAATGTAGTTTAGTATAAAAAGTAAGGGATAGTATTCTCTTTTTACGTAGGTTAAATTCTTTGAAAATTGTTTTAATATTTCAAAACTGTTTTCTTGATTTTTTAGGTTATACAATTCATCTGCCTGGCTCATTTCACCTTCAGCTAAAATTTCTTCTAAAGAGCTACAAAAGCCAGCGTAGTAAAAAATTAAATTATCAGGAAGATATTTATTAAAATCTTTATAGTTAGTTACAGGTTCTTCATTTACATACATTGTATAGAGCAACCCGTTTTCCAAAGAAGAGGATAAAAAAACGTGATTGATAGTTGTTTTAGTTTTTTGGGTAGTAGAGGTTTCATCAATAATTTCATTTGTAGTAAAGGTATATTCCATTGAAAAAATCATTTGCCTTTCTCTGGTTTTACCGTCTTTTGCAAATAGCTTTACCTCCGAAAATATTTTAGCAATTGCTTCTATTAATGAAGATTTGCCAGAACCATTAATACCTATAAATAACTGTAATTCCTTACCTAATTGTATAGTAGGCGAAGGACTGAAATTTTTATAGAAACTAATATTTAGTTTTAAAATTTTCATTTATTTAATTGAATATTTGTTTTTCAAATTCTATTTCAGCCGATTTAATTAAAACTTCAGACTCTTGTATATATATCATAATGCGACTTTTAATATTAACTATCGAATTAGCTATCTCCTTTTGTTTTTTTAAAGGTGGTAGTGGAAATAGAAACTCTCTCATTTCCTGGGCATTAATATTAGCTTGCCCTGTAATTTGCCTACTAACCAAGTCCTTTTGAAATTGAAGAATTGGAGAATTGAAAACATAGTTAATGAAATGAACATCTGCCACTTTGGAATTTACAACTACTCTAATTAAATAAGAAGCAAACGTATATTCTTCCTCTCTATCAAAAATTGCAGTTTTCCCTACTAATTCTTTGCTATTGGTTCTATTAAAAAGCAAGTCTCCCTTATTCAAAACAAATCTGTTTACTTGTTCAGTTTTGGGTATATATTTTAAACTATCCATTTTAAGTTCAGAATTATAGATATTGTTCATTCTTAACATAGGGATTCCAATATTTTCTTTACTTGCTTTCTCTGATAACCCATATTGATAACCTTCAATAATTTCTTTTAATCGAACTGGTTCATACTTCCCTTTAAGAATAAAATTTGAATCAATAGTCTGCTTGATGTGGTCAACAGACCACCTTTCAATATTTTCAAAACTAATTTCGCATATAAAACTGTCTCGCTTTTTCTTACTATTTAGACTGAAGCCTAACTCATCAAACAAGTACTTTTCAATTTCTTCTTCTAAATTATTGGCTTGGGCTTGTAGGGTTTTGGCTTGTTGTATTTTGGCTTGATAGGCATCTACAATTTTTTGTTGTTCGGTAAGTGTAGGAAGTGGAACTTTGTATTCTAAAACGTGATAAGGTCTAATAGCAGCATAATTTGTACTTCCAGTTGATTTAATTTGCTTCAAAAATTCACCTTGCTTAACCATTAATCCCAAAAAAGAAGGGAGCAATTTTGTTTTATCAATCTCAAATAAGAAATAGTGACCGCTAACAATAGCGTTTTGCAATTCCTTAGGAACAATTCCAACACCGCCAACCTTAGCATCAATTTCTGCAACAAGAAAATCATCTTCTTTACATAGTTGTTGTTTCTTTGTCTTAATCTCCTTCCCAAGCACTTCGTCTCTTATTATTACACCTTTACCCTGAATTTGAACCCTACATCTTTTGTAAATACTGCTATCATTTATTGTGATAAATTTTTTTCGTTGATTAATTAGTTCACCTAAACTAACAATAGGATGTATTGAACTTATTACATTTCTCTTACTAAGGGTATAATAATCCCAGAAAAATGTATCAACCAAAGAAGAAAACTTCAAGTAATTATATTTTAAACTTTTATCCATTTAGTCTTTCTTCTTTTTGCTGGTTAGTTTTTTGGTCGTTTTACTTACCTTCTTTTCTTCACTTTCTAATTTGCGTTGTACTTTTTTTACATCTTCCAATGCTGGTAGTTTTTCGGGTTGTACGCCTCTTTCTTTTAGCATTTTACGCACTGCCAAGTTGTTTTCTATATGCTCGTTACTAATTTGGTTTTGCCCTTTCAGGTCTTTTTCTACCACATTGTGGCTGGTTAGCTCTGTGGCAAAGTCTTTTGCTTTAATAGTGAGTGTTGGTAAAAAATCGGCAAGAGGTTTGGCTTCAGGTACATTTAATTTACGCTTCATTTCTTGTGTGGTAAAGCCGCCAAACAGGGCTTTATCGCCTTGACTACGAATAAAGGCAAAGCCTTTATCGTCTACCCCTCTTTCGTAAATAATGCCTGATAATTTTCTCTCTGATTTAGATAATTTTTCTCTGGCTGTTACCCTTGCTACATCTAATAAACGTTGTTCTATTATTTCCTGCTTACGTGTTTGTACAGCAAAATAAGTTTGGGCAAATGCTATTTCGTTTTTAGAGCTATCGCCATTTTGGGCTATGAGATAACAAGCATATCTGGTAAGGGCATAATCGTCAATTTCTCTTTGTGCTCCTTTGGCTAAATCTATCATTTTCCCGACTTCGGCAAAATGATCTGTAATAACATTTCCACTGCTTTCGCAGGTAGTTTTAGCTTTGTCAATTGCATTTTTAAAATTATCCCACTTGGTATAACCTAATATTTCTTGTAATTCTCTTGCACTCCAACATTCTATATCGTTGTAGAGGTAACAAGCATTTTCAAATTTTTGTAACAATTCGTTTATTTGTTCACTTTTCATCTTTTAAATACTTCTTATAAAAATAAATATATTTTAAGCAGTATGTTCCATTTTGGAACGTACTGGTTTTTCTACCTGCAGTACACTTTTAAAATTGAGTTTACTTGCCATAAAAAATTTCAGGTTCAGCAACTACATTGCTATTATCAGCTATGGGAATTCTGTATATTTTATCGTCTTTCAAAACCTGATATTCAATTTTTGAAAACTTAGGTTTCCATAACTTATTATCTATTCTATATTGGCTAAACTCTTTTGCTAAAGGCCCTAACTCGTTTTCAATAGGTGCTCCAGTAGTACTAATACCTGCTTTTTCTACTTCGGCTATTGGTATTTGGTAATTGAACTCTTTTTTGATTTGGGCTTTTACCTCAGCAGCAATTTTATCTTCAATTTTCTTTAACGCTGCTTTTAGTAGTTTCTTTTCTTCTGTACTTGGTGCTTCTTTACCTCTTTGGTCTATTTTTTCTTGTAAGGGCTTGGTTTGTGGTTGGTATTTTTTTGTAATTTCTTTATGAGCTTTGGTAGCAATTGAAATCCAATTTTTGGTTTCTTCTTCTGTAAATTTTTTAAAGAATAACAAACTTGGTTTCACTGTTGCACCACTTGCAATGAATACATCTTGAGGAATAGAAGTAATCAACAATATTTTGGCTTTGCTTTCTACAAAGTCTCTAATTTTTTGAAGGTTGGTATTATTTAAAACACCCTCTGGTAAAACAATACCCATTCTGCCTCCAGGCTTCAATAAGTTTAAACATCTTTCTATAAACAATACTTCTGTAAGGGTACTCATAGAACCTGTTTCAAATAGATCTAAGAGTGGTTTATCAATATTATCATTTACTTGTTTTAATGCTTCATCATAGGCTTTGCCATAGCGTTTTTGGTATTTTCCTATTCTGTCTTGGTCGGTATATTTATCAGCTTCGGTAATTTTTAAACTTTTTTCTACTCTACTACCAAAGGGTGGATTGGTAAGGATAACATCGAACCTGTTTTCAAAAATTCCGTTTACGTTTAATAAGCCATCGTTGTGGTGAACGCCACCGTGACCGTCTCCGTGCATTATCATATTCATTTTGGCGGTACGGCTCATACGAGGGTTTGCATCTGTACCAAAGATGCAATCGTAGCTTAATACTCTTAAACGGCTTTTAGGGTTGTTGATGTCTAACTCGGCATTTAGTGCAGCAAATAATTGGTTTACTTTTTTATCAACTGCTTCCTTTTTATTGTCGGTCATTTTTTCGTATTCGTCATTGTAGTATTCGGCTTTAATTTTCTCTTTCGCATTGTGTATTTCGTTTTCAATTTTGGCCCTTACGTATTCGAATGCCTTGATTAAAAAACCACCACTACCACAACAAGGGTCACAAATAACTTCACCCTCTTGAGGGTCTAATACATCTACCATAAAATCCACTATGGTTCTAGGTGTAAAGAATTGCCCTAACTCTCCCCTGAAGGTTTTACCTAAGAATTGTTCAAAGGCTATTCCTTTTACATCATCACTGGTAGTGGAAAGATTATAGATTTGTAATTCTTCTACAATGGCTTCAAAACTATTTTCTCTTACTCGTATTATTTCACTTTCTTCAAATAGATCATCATCTTTAAAATCCTTTTTTGTTTGCTCAAATAATTTTTGATAGAATGGCAAATCACTACTGGCTCTATATTTATCATCGTATGCTTTAGCTTTAGCAAATTCATCCTTAGAGAATATTTGTGCTTCACTGTTATTTCTTTCGTAGCGAATTTTAATAAACAAGATTTTACTTATTTCAT
>CALRLF020000015.1:0-65150 GCA_943368475.1 Allobosea thiooxidans | reverse complement strand
AACAAGATTTTACTTATTTCATCAAAAGCAGCTTCGGGGCTTAGTTTATCATTATTACGAATAATATTGTGGCACTTAAATAATAGCTTCGAGAACTCGTCTCTTGTAAAGGCTTTGGTTTTCTTTAATAAATCTTCAATTTTTTTCTTATCCTTAACAGTTTCAGCATTAGGAATTTCCGCTATTTCTTCTCCAAGATCTTTAGGCCATTTTAAGTTAACCTTAAAAATTCTAGTTTGCTTCAAGTTTGTAGTTACCAAAAAAGGTGCATTTGTATAACGAGCATAATGAAAACCTTGCCAATAATCATCTTGTCTAACTTCAATATTATCTGCTTTACATTCAACAACAATAATAGGATTGTTTTTTTCAACATCCTCTTTTGATTTCCATATTACAATATCTGCACTAGCTCTTCCTGTTCCTCTTGTATTACCTTCTGCAACAGTAAGCTCTTGTCGCATTTGTTCAAGTGTAAAGCCGTAGTGATTGACCAACCTGCAAATAAATTCCTGCCGAACCTGTTCTTCGGGTTTTAGCACTAACCATACATCCTTACCCTTCAATGGAGCTTTGATTTTGTTGTTTTTAATTTCAATTGTAAGTGCCATAATTATTTTTCTTAATTATTCTAAAAACTTATTTAATGTATTGTGGTAACAGATTTGTGTATTTATCCATCCTAATAATTAAGTATATAAACTAAAAATTGTGCAATTAATTGTACTTGCAAAATAAGTATAGTCTTTCTCTAGGTGTTGAATCATCTTTTTAAACTTGTTTAGTTGTGACTTACCCATTACCATTAATCTTATATGAAGATTTGTTTTTTTCTAGTTCCACAAATAGTATTATTAGAATCGTTTTCAATCTTAGCATGTTTTAAAAGTTGGATTTGACAAACTTATGAATAATAAACTGCTAACTTACAAGTAAGTAGAATAAAATACTTGCTATTGAATTTTACAAAAGTCTGTTTGAAATTGGAATAATACTATTTAAGAATTTCACTAAAGATGAAATCTTGGTAATACAATTGTATTAGATTGATTATTGTATTTTTTAAAAGTACGTAATTGAGTTATATAAGAAGCATATTTATACCAACCTTTAATTAAGAAGATATTAAAACAATAAGAAAAAGTTTCAAAAACTTAAAATGTTATTGTTATCAAATAATATGAGTAGCTCCTATATAATCATTAATTCTCTCGGTCCACTTAGAAAAGCCTTTTTCTACTCTATCATAGCTATTGTGGATTACACGATAAAAATCAAATCCATTTTGGTTTGCTTTTTTTAAAGCTTTAATATAGTTTTCTCTACCAATTTTACAAATTTTGGATATTTCTATTTCAACAATTTGAAAGATAGCTACCTGGGCATAGTTAGTATTGTTAAACACCCATAAATAAGTAGCATTAGAATCTAAAAGTTCCCAAACAAATGATGTAATCTGTTTATTGTTAAACATAAATAAAAAACCTATTTTATCAAATACACTGATACTTAATTTATTGGTATTAATAGAAGTATGAGATGCAAGGAAATTTAACTCCTTTGCATTTCTTACGTTTTGATTATTGATAAACTCTTTTAACAATGGGAGTTTATCTTGATCATTCGTTTTAAAAATATTTGAAAGGTTTCCATCATTAGTAATTAACTGTTCAATACTATAAACTTTGTTGGTATTGTTTGCTTTTTCAATTGAAATATTTAATGAATGTATTTGAAGAGAGTCGATACATGTTTGGTCAATTAGTAAAATATCCTCAGAATTTGTTTCTACATTTTGTAGTTGATTATTAATAAGAGAAGCTTTAACTGAAAATGAGAAAGTTTTTTTTTGAAACTTTTTAGGAAACCACCCTTTAATTAAGTCGAAATTCTGTTTAATAAATGGGTTGAAAATTTCTACTTCAAAGTATCTATTTTGAACTTGAATTGTTACGGCAACTTTTCCATCTAAAAATGTTGCTTCTGTAAATTCAGCCTCAAATTGTGCATGAATGAATTCTTTTTTTGTAATTCCAAATGGTTCAGTTTCAACTGTACGTTTTTGTTGGCTACTAAATAAATTAGGCTCTTTATTGTAAGTATTTCTATTCTTTTCACCCAAATAAATATCCAAAGGGTGTTTTTCTTTATTTGTTAGTATTGTACTCAGCTTTCCGTAATTATAAATTGTCAAAAAAGGTTCTAAAAATAACCATTCCAGTTTCTCAAATTCTAAATTACTGACGTCTTGCATGTCATCCTGAAAATGAAAACTATTGATATTTTTTACATTGAAATCAATAACTTTTATATTTAATAAAGTCTTATCCCTTAATTCATAAGTCACCTTCCAAAAAATTTCATTTCTTGTTTTTAGAGTAAAATGCTCTTTGGGCAAATTAGAATTTGAATATTCTATCTTCCGTTTTTCATTTAACCAAATAAATTCATTATCCAGCTTTATAATTAGTTCATTTGAAATTATTGGGCTTATATCACTGATCATAAGTAAGAATAAATTATTAATTAAAAAATTATTTTACCATAACATTTACCAATCCACAAAAAAAATTTCACTAACCATTAAATCGAAAACCAATTTATTTTACTGTTAATTCGTAATAGCAGGCCACATAGCTGCTATTTCAGCACAGGTCAATTTTAAGTGTTGCTTACTTAATTGACCATAACGGGGTGCCTCATATTTTCTGATATTAAAAACATCAAGCACTAGGCAGTTTTTAGATTTCAACTTCACGTTAAATACTTTCTCTATTTTTTCTTTAATGGTTGCAGCTGTAAAATCGGCTTCCTGCCAATCAATTTTCCTGGTTTTTGATAATACCAATTTGATAAAGCCTTTTATCTCACCTGTTTGCTTATCTGTTAAAATAATTTCAGGCGTTAGATTAATATTTACACCATTTATATTACTGACAAATGCATCTTTCTGCACTTTTTTCTGAGCAACAAAGTGCAAATAATCCACCAATGTTGTTTCTGCTAAAACAGTAAAGTTTTCTAATACTTCAATACTACCTTTATTATTATTTTTTTGCCAGTCAGAAATGCTTCCATTGGTTGCAAGAATCGCTTCTTTTTTATGTTGCAAAATTTCCAGTTGATGATTTTCATCAGCCATATATTTTACAAACGCAGCTTTGGCAGCTGTATAATAGCCGTTCTTAAATGTGGTGGGATATTTTAGCGTTTTAATAATGCTTTTCTTTTTAGCATCACTAGCCAGCCTAAACTCACTGAGTTTATTGGCCGACATATAAGGTATGTTAATTACCTGAGTACTGTTGCTGGTATTCATGGATTAATGTTTTTTATCTTTAGATGAAACAGGGTCGTTACCATAAGAGTCTTTATCCCTTATCTGTCCATTTTTTCCATGAATAACTACTTCTGATTGTTGGTTTTTGGCTATTGGTACCGCTGCAGCAATAGCCTGTTGTTGAGTATTGGTAACCTTGGTTGCTTTTTCGTTACCTGCTCCTTTAACTGCCCACTCTTTACCGTGGGGCACTACGTGTTGGTTCTTACCCATTGTGCTAAGAATTTAAATTTTTTAATAATAAGATCACCTAAGGACATACGTTTGCCCTCAAGGGTTTTACAATGGATAATGGGTACAACTTAAAATTCTGAAAAAAGCAACAGGGTGGGTATTAGAACAATGAGCAGCTTTTGATGTTATAATAACAGGAGTATTTTGTTATTAATCTCAGTCTGCTATATTTGCAGGAATAAACCACAATGGAAAGAGGCGGCACTAGTAATAGTGCCGAGCCCTTGGAAGCATTTCTAACCATTTTGTTATAGCCTTAGTTGTGAAAACAATTGGGGCTTTCTTTTTTTAAAGAACTTATATGTATCAATGCAATTATTATTGCATCAAACTACTTCAACAAAAGTAAACAACATTATTTTTAACCGTTAATAATTTTAGTATTTATTTACTAACAATTTTAGAATAGTGTTTATTGGTCTACAATTCAAGTTTACAAATATTATACCAAACGTATATTTTGTAAACCAACATGACAAATATTCAATTTTCTAACTTTTTTTGGCATTACTATTGACAGTTATACACAATACTGACAAAATTATAACTGTCATTTTTCATAAATGATTGACAATTCAATAAATTTAAACTAGTTTTGTAAACTAAACGTTGTTTTAATACGTTACTACTACAAATAAACCAATGAACCAGATTTTTGCAGAAAGATTTAAATCAGCCCGTGTTCTCAACGGACTGTCGTTGCAAGACCTTGCAAATAAGTTAGAAAATAAAGTATCACGTCAGGCCTTACATAAATATGAAAAAGGTGAGGTAATTCCCGATAGTGAAATGGTTAATCTTCTATGTAAAACACTAAATCTTCGTCCCGATTTTTTCTTCCGAGATTCAGTTGTAGAACTCAGCGAAATAGAATTCCGTAAACTCAAAAAATTACCAGCTAAAGACGAATACAGAATTATTGAAGAAGTAAAAGACAAACTAACCCGTTATCTGGAACTAGAAGAAATTTTGTCTATTCAAACCGAATTTATTAATCCTTTAAAAGGTTGGAACATCATTACTTCAGTTGCCGAAATTGAAAAAGCAGTACTAGAAGTAAGGGCAGCTTGGAAAATAGGAAATGGCCCTATTGCCAATTGTATTGAATTGTTAGAAGACAACCACATTAAAGTAGTAGAGATAGATGCAGGTGATAGCTACGATGGTTTACAAACCTGGGTAAATAACAAAACCATTCCTGTTATTGCACTCAATAGCGGCAAAGTAAAATCAACCGATAGAAAACGTTTTACTGTATTACACGAGCTGGGGCATTTGTTGCTGCCATTAGAAGGATTACCCGAAAATGAAAAGGAAAAATTTTGCCATCAATTTGCTGCTGCAATGTTATTGCCCAAAGAAGCTGCAGGTATTGAGTTGGGCAAAAGCAGAACCAAACTAATGATACAAGAACTGGGTGCACTTAAAAAGCAATATGGTATATCCATGCAGGCGATTGTTATGAGAGCAAAAGATTTGGGTATAATTTCAGAAACTTATTGCAAGCAATTCTTCTTTTTCGTAAAACAAAAAGGTTGGAAAATCAATGAACCAGTTGAATTTATAGGTGAAGAAAAATCAAGTAGGTTTGAACAGTTATTGTTTAGAGCACTTGGTGAAGAACTAATATCTATTAGTAAAGCTGCATCACTTAATAACCAAACCCTTGCTGAGTTTAGAGATAAATCTCTAATAATTGCATAATGATTATATTGCAATAAAATTTCTTACTAAATAGTATTAGGGTGAAACTAGCCATAACTGATGCATGTATTTTTATTGACCTTTGTGAATTAAAACTGGCATCCCAGTTCTTTCAATTAGATATAGAAATTCATACATCTATAGATGTATACAACGAACTTTACCCATCACAACAAGAACTACTGCTTGCATTTCACTCATTCGGCAAGCTCACACTTCATTCATTAACAGAAGACGACCGTATTACAATTTTCAATGGCGGCTATCCTCGTTCTCTTTCCGACAACGACAAAACAGTATTGCATCTTGCAGCTAAAATAGAAGCAATGGTACTTAGTAGCGACAAAAATGTAAGACGTTTTGCTAAGCAAAAAGCAATCGAATACCATGGAATGTTATGGATCTTCGATAGGCTGTTGGAAGCAGATTTAATAACTCCTAAAGAAGCAAGTGAAAAATTACAGCAACTTATTAAGACCAATTTCATCTACCAAAATAATATTGAATTGGTTACAGAAATGAATAACCGGTTAAAATCATGGTCAAAATGATTATTTAACTTTCTAAGCCCTTGCATTAGTTGCATATCAGTTTATCACTGCACACTCACTTGGCTTTCAGAGTTCATATTGTTCAGGTTTATAATTGGTAGCTCTTTTTGAATTATCATTATAGTAGCTGTATGCTGAATGAACCAATTTTTACAGAGTGTTGTTCTAGTTCTTTCGTAACTGTAACAAAATTCTTGTAACAATTTAAAATGTTACCAAAAAATTGTTACACACAAGTACTTGTAAATCAATATGTGTTTTGTGCAAAAAGCTGTAACAAAGTAAAAAATAAATGTTACGGTATGTTTAAAGGCCATCTTTTCTCAAATGCTCACTTAGGTAAAGAATGCATTTTTACTGAGTCCTTATTTTAAAAACGCAATGTTCCTTACAGGAGATATTGCTGAAATAAAATAACTGGTAATATTTTACTCAATAGTAGTGTATTTGTGTAATATTATACCCGTTATGAATAAAATTGTATTACTCCCCTCTGTACAGAAAGTACTGCTTGAATTAGGCGAAAATATACGCCTTGCCCGATTGAGAAGGAAGTTCAGTGCCGAGCAGGTTGCCCAACGGGCAAATATCAGCCGTAAAACACTATGGGCGGTTGAAACAGGTTCGGGCAGTGTAGCAATGGGTACCTATGCCCAGGTACTTTTTGTACTGGGTTTAGAAAAAGATTTAATAAAAGTAGCCAATGATGATAAACTGGGCAGGAAGCTTCAGGATGCAGCATTGGTAACAAAAGAAAGAGCACCCAAAAAAACACGACCAATTAATTCAATATGGCAACAGTCAATACCCATAAAGAAATATTTGTGTATGCAGATTAGGCTACACCTTCCAATCCTGTATTAATGAGCATACTGGCTGTTACACCAACAAGAGGAAAAGAAACCTTTGCTTTTGAATACACAGATAGCTGGCTGAAATCGGGATTTTCACAAATGCTTGACCCCGATTTGCAGCTGTACCCAGGCTCTTACTACCCAAGGGAGGAGAAATTGAATTTTGGAATTTTCATGGATTCCTGTCCCAACAGGTGGGGCAGGATATTGATGCAAAGAAGAGAAGCTGCAATTGCAGTTGGTGCCAGTTTTCTTAATCATTAGGGTTAAATGTTTCTGAATTGTCAATTCCTTTTATCAATAACCACAGGCAAAATGATAATTCTCCAATAAAAATTGGGATAGCTACATATGAAAATATGGGATTTGCAAATCCTTTTGAAAGCAGCATTGTGAAACTGTTTATAAGGTATCCTATTCCCGAAATGATATAAAGTATGCCCAGTAATTTAGGAACCATTTTAGATTTAAAAACAACATAGCCAACCAACAAGCAATAAAACCCAAAGAATACCAAGCCTATTGCATATCCTACACCCTGTATGTTTAGTGATAATTGCGAAAGGGTAGCAAGTTGATTGGGTTGAAATGATTTTAAGTAAGCGTTATTACCCAGAATTAGTAAAGGTGAAGTTTGGTTTAAAAGATTTACGGCAATAATTGCAGTTTGAATGATAACAAATATTAAAGCAAGTTGAAGAAAATATTTATTGATTCGTTTAAATAAATAATAAATAATTAAAACACATGGTAAGCCACAAATAAAATTGATTATGTCTGCAACAACCCCCAATCGAAAAAGCATTTCTGAAGATTGTATATTATTTGCTGTATTCAAAGCATCTCCGGAAACTTTGAATGCTTGTCGTACAAATATTTCTGCAAAAAAACCTGTGGCAATAACTATTAGATATAACAGCCCGGCAATTCGTGCTACATTTTTATTTGAAATCATTGTAAGGGGATTGAATATAGTTTATTTGAATAGTGTAAGATGTCGCTTACATTGACATCAGCGGTCAGGGCTTGCCGAAGTACGGGAAATAGTCCCGATAGCTATCAGGATCCGTCTACCCATAACCGCAGCTGGTTGAATATATAAAGTTGAAGTTAAGAACTAAAGTTGAAATTTATTCGTCCAGTAAGCACCAAAGCTTGGATTTACAATTGACGGATGTTTGCTGGTTAAGCACAACTTGCATAAAACCCAATGTTAGCGGTTCGTGGCTTTTATTTTTTGTTCTCCCGATTTAATATGTACAAAATCTTCATGTTTTGTAAAATATTCCAGTCCTAAAACTAATAGTATTGAACTTAAAGAATATACTTTCTGCATTATAAAGGCTAATCCCAAATAACTAAAGCCATAAAAGAAAAAGAAACAGTAATAAGTCGATAAGCATATTATACAGCAAAATTTGAGAAAATGTAGTTTTGACTTAAGTACAAAAAAGGTAATCACAAATAGGCCCAACAGTGTTAAAATAATTGAAAAGGTTCCTAGGTCGTGGTAAGGTGTTGCAATTAAGAAAATTAAAAAAATGTTGGCAAATCCTATATACTTTAAAATATTAACCCATACTTTCAAAGAAATTTTTTTCGACATATTTATAAAAAAAATACCATAACCAACCGACTGGAATGCCATTCCAAGTATTGCCCAAATTCTGCCAGGGTTCTCAGAGCCATTGATCGCTTTTGCTGCAAATAAATTGCTAATAAAATTTTTTGACCAGTCAAAACCCACTGAATTTTTGTCGAGCAAAGATCCACCTGGATATACTAACGCAGCTTTTACAATTAATATCACTGAAATAATCATGCATATAAAAACCAAATACTTCTTAATCATCTGTTTCATATTCAGTCAAATTCGTTAAAAAGGTAGCTTAATCGTTTGTAATGACCGCTAACGAAAAAGGCTTTGCATTGTTGGGGAGTTAGCATTCCGTCAGCCCTTAACCGCTGCTAAATAGCGAACAAAAAGTTGAGCATATATTTGAAGCCCCGCCATATTGCAAAACCGCCTGATGGTAGTTGTCTTTTTAGTCAGCTGTTTTAAAATCAATTAAATAGGGTTTAAGTCTTACTCCATTTTCTTTTCTAAAATTGTTTGCAATCAAAATTTGGTACTTTTGATTAGGTTTTAAATCTGCTTCAAATGTCCACGACTTTCCATCTTCGCCAAAAATTCTTTCTGGGTTAATTTTAGGGAAATATTTTTGTCCAAGTGGTCCAAAATCAACCCCGGTATTATATTTTACCAATGGCTCAGAAAAGATGATTGTAATTTTTGTAAGCCCTGATTTTACTTTTTGACTACCATTCTCAAATGGTGTCATTTTTATTACAGTTGGTCGCTGTTTTTCGTAATCGTTATTTAATGCTTCTAATGTTTTGGGCAATAATTTTGTACCATCTACAATACGTTCAACTTCCTTTTCATTCGTGTAGTCAAGTTCAATAAGCTCTTTAATTGCTTTTGTTTTGTCTTTAGAAAGGTTGTAATAGCGTTCGCAAATTTCATAACCAATGTAATAACCTAAATCCCTGACTTTTAACTCATTTAGATTTTCTCCCCACAGCCAATTATAGTTATTGGTCATTATAAACAAATCAGCAACAAATTTGTCAAGAATTATTTTTTGATTCGCCTTGCCAAATTCAATTGCTGGTGCATCAGATTTTTTATTTGTTACTTTGCAAGATATAAATTCTGCTACTCCCTCATATAAACACATAGATATCAAATTATGAACTATTTCCTTCTGTTGTGTATGTATGTATTCGTGCGTACACAATAAGGCAATTTCATGAATAGGGTTTTGTGTCTTGTAAAATGGTTGTCGCCAAGTTGGAAGTTCATCAATAAAAGTATTTTTGTCAGCCAATGATAATTCACTTCCAATTAAAACCTTATTTCCCAGAGTTGTACCACCCGTTCTTAATGCACCAATTGTAAAATATATTGTCGAAGGTTTTAAGTTGGGATATGCTTTTTTAAGTTTTTGAATATCAGAATTAATTTCCGGATAAAGACTTTTCGCTTTTAAGGTATTAAGTCTTAATGAATTCCAAAATTTAGGATATTTATTAATAGCATCAATAAAATCCTTGTCTGAATAATTACGAACTTCCATTATACTTTTTAAACCTTGTGTGCCTTTGTTAAGGTAGCATTCCTTTAGATAATTGTATTGTTTAACGCTGTCAGTCGTTGAAATTATTTTGTCGTAAGCAACCCAAAAATTGTCAATGTCGGTTGATACAAAAACTTGTTTAAGACTTTGAGCAAACGAAGCAGTTGTTAAACTTAAAATTATTATTACCAAAAATGCTTTCTTCATATTATTGTTAATCATATTTAGGTTGTATCACAGCATTACCGCTAACGGCCGGCTATTGCTGAGCAGGTAGGGAAATTATCTTCCGTCTGCCCACAACTGCTGCTGCTTGAAAATATAAAGTTGAAGTTAAGAACTAAAGTTCAGGGATGTACGACCTGACCGAACAAAAGCAAAATAGAATTACAAATATGCATTGTTATTCCGGCTGCCCAACTTGCATTAAACCCCATGTTAGCGGTTCATTGTTGTCTGTTTATATTTTTCAGGTTTGGTCTGAGTTGTTCAATTAGTTTCCTAGCTTCCAAGTCAAGCTTAACTGTTTCCACATACCATTGTATACCTCCTTCAAAATTGTCTTTTACTCTTTGAAACAATTCTTCTATTAGCTCTGTATGTGTAAGTTCATTGCCAGTTTAAATCGCTAAAATATTATCTCGAATGAAATTGCATTTACTTAAAATAATTTTCTTATTCGTTTTATTAGCTTGTGGATGAAGTGTTTGAATCGTTTCCTCTTTCAATTTGCTTTTCATTTTTATTAATTAGTTTATTTGTGTACTAACAGCCCAATAATTACCCGCAAAATCCATAAAAGCTCCTCTGATATCAGGGTCGCCGTATTTATTAATTGGTTGCTCAATGATTTTACAACCATTATTCACAGCTAAGTTGAATGTTTTAAAAACGTCAGGCACATAGATATGCAGCATTGTTGTGTTTGCAGCATAAATGTCGGTGCTGTTGCTAATCATAATTATTGTGTCATCCAATTTTAATTCGATGTGTGCAATTGTCCCATTGCTGTGGTCAAACCTCCGCAATTCTGTTGCCTCGAAAATAACTTTCAATAAGTTCACCAACTGTTGTGCATTATCTACAATTAAATATGGGGAAAGTGAATTGTAGCTGTCGGGTTTATATGCTTTCATTTTTTGTTTGTTGAATGTTTATAGTTTGTCGTTACAATTACCGCTAATTATTGAATACACGTCACAAAGTCAAATAGAAAAATGAAGTAACATTTATTAAAATTACTCATTATGTATCTTTTTGAATGCTTATATTACCGTTTATTTTTTATAATAATGTATCTTTTATGGCACATTTAATTAGTTAATTCAAGATACTTAATTACCAATGAGCAATGCATTTCTGTTTACGCATAGTCAATACATTCAGCCTTGTGAAATGGTAAGACGCAGCAGGAACAGAAATTGCAAGAAAGCGAATTTTTGATGTACGCATATATCTCTATGGGTAGTGATGGAATTGTACAGAAAATTTTGTAGTACTTGCAACAGCAATTGGTGCTACATTAATTTTTCAGTTTGCTTTTAATTACTATTTCCACATAATCAACTGTTTCATTTTTTTCAGTAATCGAGTATTCTAAACGACCTTGTTTGTAAAAAATTTGTTCTGCAATTGCATCAGGCTCCATATTGTCGATATAGTACATATGTTCAATATCCTCAATCAGGCTATTAACTAACTGATTAAATTCTTTTGCTCTATTCAGTGCATCTCTGTTACCGTTCATTAGTTTATGTCTTTCTATAGAAGGTAAATCAGTGGTTAAATAGGCTAAGTCGGCACTTAATTTTTCAGTCATTTCTTTAGAAACCTTTCCGCTGCCGTTGCAATAAGCACATGTACCGGTACCCCAGAAAAATTCCATTTTAAGCCTTTTTATATCTTCCATATCTACATGCCCTTTACCTAAACATCTAGGACAGCTGACCCTGTTTCTGCGAAATAGCCAATTGACAATATTCATATTTTAAAAATCAAATGTTTTGTTTTCTGAATGTACGGCACAGGATTGATTTATCAAAAAACAATCATTTTCAGCAGCCAAAATCTGTTGTTCCACCAACCCAAATAGCCCCTCCTTCCACCTTCTCCCCTTCACCTTCTACCTTCTACCTTCTACCTTCTACCTTCTACCCTTCACCTCTAACCTTTCACCTTTTTTCTCCCTCCTCCCCATTCTCCCTTTTCCAATCGAAACCCTACGAATTCAAAGCTACTGCTACCCAATTCAAATCCAACATAATTACTATTCGTTTTCTGTTGTCTTTTTACAGTATCAAAGCAATCGATGAATAGTAAAACAACAGACTATGCACATCAATAGTAAAAAATATCCATTGCATGTTTCGAAAGAAATAGATCAGGTATTAACCGAATTGAAACAAATAACAAAAGCCGATCATTCTTTGATTCAATTAAAAAGAAATCAGCAATTATTATTAAGTATTGCTGATAAAGACAGCAGTTCCGGCTTTTACTTTAATATTCTGCATGCCAATATCAACCGTAAAAAACAGGTGGTATTTGCAGTACAGTTTTTACCCGGCAACGGCTACAGCACAGTAGCTACAGCGATAGAATTATCAGGTGAAGCATTGGTGCAAAAACTGAACTGGTGGATGGATATGATTGCCGACTATAATCATATTAATGCAAATATGGAACAATGGGACGATGCATTTGCAGAGGTTGTGGAAGATATACAATTTGAGTTAACAGATGTTGATGCAGATGCCCTCCCTTACGAAAAAGACAAGCAGGTAATTATTGAAAAATTATTGGGAAATATAATTACGCTTTTAGAAGAAAGAAAAGCCACAGAGGGTGTACCCGACCTTTTAAATGAAACAAAAAGTATTGGACAAATGCTTACCACAGCCACCAAAACCGTTGTAGCTGCTAAACTTATTGTTCTTTTAAAAAAACTGGCAAAGATGGGTATGGAATTGTTAAGAGAAGTAATTAAACTAAGTGCAGCTGAGCTATTACAGCTGGGTTTTAAAGCATTTTAATTGTATTCATAAATAGTTATGCAAAATACACAACCATTAAGAAAAGTGCTAGGTCTTACGCAGGAACAACTGGCAGGGTTGCTGGGCATAAAAAGAGTGGAGTTGGCGATGGCTGAAAGAGGGATAAGGTTATTACCCTTAAAAGCAAGTAACAGATTGAGCTTGCTGGAATTCAGTATTACTGAGCCTATTGAAACTGATACTCCTGTAAATAAGCCGTTGATGGAATTACAACTGGAGCAATGCCGGAGAAAATTAAAACAAAATATACTGCTGCTTCAAAAAATGCAGGAGCAGGAAACACAATGTTTTAAATGTATGCAGGCATTGCATTTACTGGCAACACAACAACCCAATGATGCTTCTAAAATAAAGGTAAA
Organism: Allobosea thiooxidans; assembly: GCA_943368475.1. Lineage (GTDB taxonomy): Bacteria > Bacteroidota > Bacteroidia > Chitinophagales > Chitinophagaceae > UBA1930. The sequence goes on along the minus strand of CALRLF020000015.1, from coordinate 51,915 downwards.
CTTATGGATTGCAAGCATAGAAACAGTGGTACAGGAAGAACTGAAGCATTGCGGCAAAACATTACAGCAAATTATTGAATGTGAAATAACGGCACTGCAAACAATGGAACAAAAGATACTACAGCAAATAACCAACTATACTTAACCATGTATTTTTTAACCACTAAATAAGACAACTATGCCTTACTCAGTTGCAACATTGCAAACCGTTGCCGATTGCGATGTATTATTAGCTATGGCAGCAAAAGACAAGTCGGACTTAGAGTTCCGTCAACTTCAGTTACAACGCCAACAGGCATCTTATGCAGAAAATGCACTGGAAACAGAGGATGAATTGCAGGCAGTAGACACTGAACTGGATGCGATTAACACCATCGTTAGCACTTTACCCGATGGCAGTACGAAAGATGATAATATCATCAAGCAGAAAAAACTGGAATTGAAAAAGTTCCTGTTAACCGAACGCAAAAACAACTACGGCTCGATTGCTTTATTAGACAAAGAGCTGGATGTTGCACAAATTGCTTTGCAAATTGGTGAAATAGATGCATATACAGCAGCGATTACTGCACACAAAGCAACCTTGTAAGCCTAAGCTACAAAAGCCGTTGGTATAAACATCAGCGGCTTTTATTTATTCATTCTTCACGCTGAACTGATTCATTAACAGTAACAATTTTTGAGTCAGAAAAAAAACAAACCATTATGGGAAAAACCTCATTTGAATCGGCTTTCGTACATACTAATTTCATGCTAAATAAAACCAACAATTATGGCAGTAAAACACATTGATTTAGAAGACAGGTACATACCTGCAACCCGTACAGAAGATATTATTGTTGAAGTAGGTATTGGTGATAGTGGCGATGAAACAGGTTCATATGCAATCTTTTCTGGCACCAACTTTATTGAAGCCAATGCACCTGCCAATTTGGGTAATAAAGCAGCTATTGGAAAAAAGAAAACCACTGTTTCAGTTACTGTACCAGACGTACTAAAAGAAACCAACTGGACGAGCATTACCGTTTACATTACAGAAGGGGTAAAAATAACACAGTATGGGCCTTATAGAGCCGAAGTAGAAGCTCATTTAGATACTGCAGTGTATACCTTAAAAATCAGCCATCAATGAAACAAATCATCTATACTATTATCACATTTCTATGTATGCAGTTGGTGCATAGCCAGCAACAGGGTTTAACCCTTCCCGGCAGTCCTGCATTTAGTATTTTAAATACTGAACCCAGTACTGTAATGCGACCTACCAATGTAAAAAGTTTATCAACCGATATATTAAATGCGTTTGATAAAAATGGAAAATTATTAATGAACACGGGCATTGAAGTTTCACCTTATTGGTTGAGCAGTCATTCCAGTTTAACCTTACAACAATATTTACAACCCAATTTTATCCGTACCATTCAACAAAGCTTAAGCTTATCGGCTGCTACAGTAAAAGATTCTGCAAATGATGCTAACAAATTAGGTGTTGGTTTTCGTTTTAAATTATTCAATGGCGAACCAATACTAAATGCAAGTATCATTGCTAATATCCGTAGTTTAAAAACACAAACCACTGTTTCTAGTATATTAAATGGATTTACATCCGCTGCAATATTTGAAAACAAACAAAAAGCTTTGGAGGCTATTGAAGCAGCTTTAGTTAAAAAAAATATTCCCACACCAATAATCGATAATCTTAAAACTACAGCCAATAATATTCTAAATGATTATGACGACAATGAAGCTGGAATAACCAAATTTATCCAACAATTGAATATTCTTTGGATAAATGGATATAGGCAGTTACAGGAAACTGTATCCACACAACTCTATCAGCGAAAAGGTTTCATTGCTGAACTTGCGGGTGCTGGAAGTTTTAATACCAACACCAACTCGAACTTTGAAAGAACTGGTATTTGGTTAAATATCTCCTATTTTATTTCAGCAAATGATCAGTTTACGTTTACAACCCGACAGTTTTATACCAAAACGGATACTATCTTTACGGCATTGGATGCAGCACTTAGTTTTTTAAAAAAATCCAATAAGTTCAGTATTGCTATTGAAGCAGCCATTCGAAAATACAGAGCAGATATACCCGACTTCAACAGCAGCAACTTGCCCATATTCAAAACCGAAAAGAAAACTACCTATCGCTTTGCTATACAGGGTTCATTTGTGTTAAGTGAACAAATAAGTTTAAACCTGAGTTTTGGAAAAGATTTTGATTCACTTTTCATTCAAAAAAATGGTTTCTTTTCTTTACTAGGGTTCAATTATAGTATTTTCAGTAGAGCAATTGAACAGCTGAAATAATTGTTGCAAATCCATTTACGTCATCTCATTGAATAACTCTTCAAAAATATATTTTATGCAAACATCCAATGCATCAAATAACCAAAACGATTTTGTCATCTCCTATTTACTACTTAGACAATTGATTGGTATTTTGGGTATCAGTCTTCCGTTTGTATTGGTTATTGGTAATCTATTGTTGGGTGCCTGTACCCATGTTCAATTGTCTATCAGCCACTATTATTACAGTTATCTGCACATTGTATTTGTTGGTACACTGTGTGTATTGGGTGGCTTTTTAATATCCTACCGTGGAAGCAATAATTATGAAAACAGGGTTTCTAATTTTGCAGGATTTTTTGCCTTTGGTGTTGCTGTTTTCCCAACCACTGAATATGATTTTACAGGGGGTGCTGGCTGCAAATTTTTAACCGTTATACCACCACTATCTCCTATTGTCAGTAAAATTCATTTTGGCTGTGCTGCACTGCTTTTTGTTTGCTTTATAATTTTCTGCTTGAAAATATTTCAGCAACCCGACGAAAATAAAGCCATCGACCAAATGAAAAGAAGACGCAATGCCGTTTACAAATTTTGTGGTTGGGGCATTGCCATCAGCATTGGTTGCATTGCCATTATTACAGTTTATAATGCCGTATTTAAAACAAATATATTCCCTTATTCCACACTAGTTTTCGAAACGTCGTCCTTATTGTTTTTTGGATTTTCCTGGTTGCTCAAAGGCTCACTGCATTGGCCACAATCGAATAGTAAAATAAAACGTAGTGTAATACAATATTTCAGAAACTGATTTCCTGTAACAAAAATCCCGTAACAATTTAAAATGTTACGGGATTTTTGTTACACACAAGTAACTGGTTTTCAATGTTTAATTTTCTCAAAAGAGGTAACAAGTTTAAAATAAAATGTTACAGAGTGAAAAACTAAAACCTAAAGTTTAAAAATATCCGCCAATGTTATCTAGTATCTAACATCCAGCATCAGCTTTTTCTCTTCTTTCTGATTTTCTTCACCCCATACCCCACTCCAGCTGCTACCAATAGAGATAGTCCACCATCTACTGGAACATCTGTTGTATCATCCACAAAACCAGGTTGAGCATGTAATAAAGCAGGTAGTAAAAAAAATATACAAGGTAGTATAAAGTAGATAAGGTTTTTGGTAGTTGGTTTCATGTTTTTTGATTGACGAATTGATGAATTGACGGATTTGCGGATTGATGAATTAGTGGATTGATTTTAGTTAGGGTTGAAGAAGTCTTATGGCTGATCAACCTTTTCAACTTCTTCAACCCTTTCAACTTATTCAACTACCAATTTCTCTATTCTTGTTTCTACTCCATTGCTGTATCTTACAAAATAGATGCCTTTGCTTAATCGGCTGATATCTATTTTTTCTATACCATACTGAACTTTACCCAAATTGATGGCTTTTACTTGTTTGCCTGCTGCATTGGTGATGGTTATTATGGTATTTAATGCTTCTGCTTGGCTGTAGCTTAAATGTACCATTCCTTTAGCAGGGTTTGGACTTAGCTTAATACTAAAGTCTTTGATGGTTGGTGCTATTTTCTCTTTTGGATTAAATACAATGCTAAACCTATTGGTATTTTGTGATGCTGCATCGGTTGTTACTTCAAAACTGTAAGTTGTATGGTCTTTAATTTCTGTAAGTGTTCCTGTAAAGGCATCTTGAATGAATGCTTTGTTTCCATTGGTTAAAGCATTTAAGGTTTTAGCGGTGATGCTATATGTGCCAATTGCCGATACCGTAAAGCCTAAAGCAATTGCTCGGTTTTCTATTTGCCAATCATATAATGCCGTGCCATGATAAATGCTGTACTTGGTTTGTTGCTTATCTAACACATATAAATCATGTGTAGATGCTGCTAAATTTTCTGCATCATAAGCTTTATCAAAGCTATTGGTGGCTGGGTCATCACCAAACCTCAATACTACCTCATCTTCTGATTGAGTGGTTTCGTTCTTTAAGGTTAAACTCAATCTATTGGTAATGCTATTGGTTGTTCTAAACATAGTAGCTGGTTGGGCTGTTGCTACCTTGTCATTTTCTTGCCATCCTAAACTTGGGCTGGCTGCATTGGCTCTTACAAAAAAGGCATTACCTGCTTCTATGATATTGCTGCCGCCATTGGTGCTGCTTCCATTTATCCAACTGGCATAGGCACTGGTACTTGGACGATAAACATACACTGCATTATCTACATTCGTTCTGCTTACGGCTGTCCAATCTATATTGCTTGCATAAGGATTGGCAATTAAGTTCCAGCCTTTGCTTACACTCGTAAAATTTAAGCTCTGTGTAAAGTCCCCTTGTTTTAAGCTTCCTGTCATATCCAATGTTACCGCTGCTGGGGTATATACACCTCCATTTAAACTATTGGTTTGGCCCTTGGTACCTCTTACCAATATTCTTATGCCTTGGCCTTGTGCAATGGTGCTTACACTATTGCCACTGGTTATTGCTGTCCAACCTGCATCGTTTAATGCTCCATTGCCATTGGCTTCTATAAAGGTATATGCCGAAGGATTGTTGCTGGTAGTGGCTGTAAATGCATTGGCATTACTGCCTGTAATTGCTCCTGTGATATCTAGATCATCTGTTAACTCTGTTACATTCATGGCTGCTGCAAATGGATGACCTAAGAAACGGAATTTTCTATAACTACCCTGTATATAACGTTGTACTGTTACAGATCCACTTATATAGCCGCCTGCACTGCTGCCTGATGCTACACGGGCTGTATTGGTGGCATTGCTGGTTAAGGTTAATAATCCTCCGGTGGTTAATACTGCTCCACTATTTACGGTTAATGTACCATTGAAATTAATATTACTACCACTGATGGTGCTATTGCCTGCAATGGTTAAGCCTCCTGTTCCTGCAATGCCATTGCCATTGTTGGTGATATCCCCACTTACTGTTGCTGTGATACCTGTAGTGGTTAATGCTACCCCACTATTAACCGTTAAGGTTTTACAGGCGAAACTGCTCGGGGCTGTACTGCTGGCGATAATCGCATCTATTAATGATGTTGGTGTGCCGTTGCTCCAGATTGTGCCGTTCCAGGTGGTGGGAGGCGAAGTGATAGAAAAAATAGGGTTCGTTCCACTAAAAACCGGGCCACCGGGCGTAAGGTTATATTCAGTAATGTCATCTGAAAGCCAATTACCCGTATTGCAAATAGCTGCAAGTAAATTAGCTTTTGTGCCTGTTAATGTACCATTGTATCTCCAGTTGTCAACATGTGCTGTTCCTCCAAATCCAATTGCTGTAGTACCACTGATAAGGGAAGATGGTAGTTCGGAGGCTCCATTTGGATTTGTCGAAAGTCCGGTATTCCAACCATTTACAACAGTGGTCGTATTATTTCCATCATTAAAACCAAAGATGAAACTTGGAGAAGCTTCACTACCTTGATAAATTAATATGGCATCACCATTTGCACCAAAGGGTGATGTATTACCAGAAGTACTTGTCCATCCTTCTATAACAGTTGAGGTACCTACATTAGGTGTTGTAGTAACACTTGGTGTCGCTCCAGATGTGATCGTAAACATAACAACCGTACCTGCATTAATTGCACTGCTGGTGGTTAATGAAAAAATACCTTCACTGCCGTTACCCAATAATGCTGAGAAGGCATTACTGTAATAAGCCTTATCAGAAAAATAAATGACTTCTCCTGCATTTATTTTTGCCAATGCAACTATAGCAAAAGTTTTGGAAGTAGAAGCATTAGGGTCGCAGTTGAAGCCTATTATTGCTAAATCACCGGCTGCAACAGTTGCATTAACTTTATTACTTACAGCAATTAACAATAGCAATACACAGAAAAAGGGAGATAATATTTTTCTTAATGAATAAGTGAAGTTTGTCATATTGGAAACTGTTTGTTAGTCAGTTCCAAAAATGCGATTAGTTATATCTAAAATGAACTGTTATTCGAATACGATAGATTCTATTTAAGATTCGATTATAGTTATTTAGAATTTAGAAAAGAATGAGAAAATATTTTGAGACTTATTTGATTTGTAAACAATCAATAAAAAGCTTCGCATTAAAAAATATTGGCACCAAAACACAAAATAGCAAATTCTTAAATAGAGGAATTTTCTAGGAGGGATATCAACTGTGTTCTTTTACGTTGGGCAACAGGAACTTGTGAGCCATCGCTCATAACAACAGTGCCTTCATCTCTGCCCAGATACTTTTTGAGGTGCTTTAGGTTAATTAAATGCGATTGTTGTATTCTTTCAAAACCATACACAGCTAATTGTTCTTCCAATTCTTTCAAAGTTTTAGCGATGTACAGCTTCTCATTTCCCACAAAATAAATAGTGCAATAATTATTGTCGCTTTCACAACGGATGATGTCGTCCACATTGTGCAAACTATAACCTTCTGAGGTGGAGAAACCAATCTTCTTACCCTGCTTACTTAACTGCTGCATAAGCTGTTGCAACTGTTGTGCATGGACATGGCTATCAATAGCATTGATCTTTGTAATAGCTTCTGCCAATTGTTGGTGGTTGATGGGCTTCAACAGGTAATCCATGGCATTTACCCTGAATGCTTGTATGGCATACTCATTATAGGCAGTAACAAAAACTGTTTTACTTTTTGTCCAGGTGATTCGCTCCAGTACATCAAAACCGCTACCATCGCCCAGTTGAATATCAAGGAACAAAAGGTCTGGCTGAAAATTGTTAATTGCTTCTACAGCGGTGGCCACACTGTTTGCTTCTGCTATAATTTTTATGCTGTCAGCATGTTCCTGCAAGGCATCCTTTAAGGCCAGTCTTGATTGTAGTTCATCATCAATAACTATACAGCGTATCATGTGTTCTGTTCTTTAAATGCCAAAGGTAACTTATGGTTCTACAAACTGTGGTTTTTATTGATGGCAGCTTTTAATACAAGTAGTTTTAGTGATTCCTTATTGTATTAGAATAGTTTCTGAAAATTTGTTGTGTTTGTTTGTTACATGCAATAAACAAAGCCCTTTACCTTTCATATCTATTGTAATTTCTTGTAACAAAGCACCACCGTCATATGAAATGGTTTGCTGGCTAAGTTTTTGTCCAAGCATATTGTAAATACTAAGATCATAATTACCTGTTTTCATGTTTTCAAACTTTAATGAAAGGGGATTATAGTGCAATTTTATGCTGCCTGAAATGTTGCCATTTTTTTTCAGTTGAACAATCTTACTATAACTGATTGTGCCATCTTGATCAATGGCTTTTATGCGATAAAAATTATTATTCAAACATTTTTCATCAAAGAAAGAATACGAACCAGCATTGTTGGCTGCCAGGGTTTCAATTGTTTTGAAATGAATACCATTTTCCGATTTTTCCACTTCATATTCTTGAAGGTTTATTTGATGCGTTACTTGCCAATCTACTTGTATGCCCTTGTTTTTTTCATAAGCTTTGATAGACGTGAAAGTCACAGGTAAAACTGGTGGGCTAATAAATACCCATGTAGCACCAATACTATTATCCTGATTTCCACCAACCAATATTGTTTTGCCATCGGCACTAATAGCTACACTCCAGCCTTGTTGTGAAATACCTGAAATGCCTGTTCCTATCAGTTTATTTCCTTGTTGGCTCCAGTTAGTTCCACTTCTTTTAAAAATCCAGGCAGCTCCAGTATGTGAATTATCCTTGTAGCCGCCGATAATGGCAGTATTGCCATCGGCACTCAATCTTGCACATTGCCCTTGTTGAGAAGATCCAATAGCATTTGTGCCTACTAACTTGGTTCCTTGCTGGCTCCATGTATTGCCAATTCTTGTAAAAACCCAAGCTGCACCACTAGGATAATCAAACTGCCCACCAACAATGGCAGTATTGCCATCGGCACTTAAACTAACTGAACAGCCTTGAATAGCACTGCTTGCCCCTGTACCAACCAATTTAACACCTTGCTGGGTCCATAAATTTCCAGTTCTTGCAAAAATCCAAGCTGCCCCTTGACCATAATTATCAAACTGCCCTCCAACAATAATTGTATTTCCATCTGCACTGATACCGGTCGAATAACCCTGATAAGATTCCCCAATAAATCCTGTGCCCACCAGTTTGTTTCCTAGTTGACCCCAAGTAATACCTGTTTTTGTAAAAACCCAAACTGCACCAATATTACTGTCATCTTTGCTTCCACCAATGATGGCTGTATTGCCATTGGCACTTATGCTTACTGAGAATCCTTGATTAGACGAGCCAGTGAAACCTGAACCCACTAGCTTATTGCCCTGCTGCGACCATGTAATTCCATTTCTTACAAAAATCCATGCAGCACCTATTCCATTATTATCCAAATTGCCCCCAACGATAGCCGTATTACCATCGGCACTAATTGCAACTGAAACACCTTGTGCTGCTTCTCCAATACTTCCTGTGCCAACCAATTTATTACCCTGTTGAGACCATGTAGTACCAGTTCTCACAAAAATCCATGCCGCACCTTGATCATTGTTATCGCCCTTTGCCCCAACAATAGCAGTGCTTCCATCTGCACTTAAAGCCAGTGAATAAGCTTGTTGAGAAATGCCTGTACTACCACTACCAACCAACTTGTTTCCTTGCTGTACATTGGGCACACCGTTTGACGTTATGGAAAACTGACTGTTACTATTTGTGGTACCAATACTAGTTGTAACAGTAACAAGTCCTGTGATTGATCCAGGCATAACCATTGCATTTAAAACAGTTTCTGTATTGCTAATTACTAACGCTGCAACGCCTCCAATAGTTATAGCGTTAACATTGTTAAGGTTATTGCCAACAATGGTAACTAAAGTGCCTGCTGAACCAGAAGCTGGAGAAAAGCTGGAAATAATAGGCTGTGCAAAAACTTCAGAAGTATTCAAAATGATACTAACCGATAGTAAGAATTGTTTTATGAGCAATTTCAAAATTAAAGGGGTTTATCTATTACATAAATATCCTATTATGCTACCACAATAATATCTATGCAAAATAAATGATAGTGATTATTTAGAATATGATAGCAATTATTGAGAGTCCTTACTTAAAGGGTACTTTTAAAAACCAGTGGTAACTGCAAGACAACCTTTGTTCCAGCTGGCTTCCCATTTGCAGCAATGATATCTTCTATTGCTAGCTTAGCTTTTGGAGATAGCAATTGTAATCTTTGCGTTGTTATGTAAATCCCTTTTGATTGATGCAGTTTATACTTATTCAACAATTGCGATTGTACCCTTCCAACACCATTGTCTTCTATAGTACAAACAAGTAATTCGTTTTCTATGGAGAAAGAAATAAGTATTTTACCTCCATCCACTAAAGGTGCAATGCCATGCACAACAGCATTTTCTACAAAAGGTTGTAATAACATGGATGGAATATGCAATTGGAAAATATTTAGGCCTTTAGTTATTTCAATATCAAAAACAAACTTTCTGTCTTGTCTTAATGCAGCTAATTCCAAATAGGATTTTAGTATGCTCATTTCATCCTGTATTGAAATGGTTGGCTGTGCATTTTTCTCCAGTATCATCCGCATCAGACCTGCAAACTTGTCTATGTATTCATTGGCTGCCTGCTTGTTGGCTGCCGCATAAAAGCCTTTAATGGCATTCATTGCATTGAAAATAAAATGTGGGTTCATTTGTAAATGCAGTGCTTGCTGCTCCAATTGCAGCAACTGCTTTTCATAGCCCAACTGCTTTTGCTGCATGGCATGTTTTGCCCGTATGTTATTGATGATAAACCTCGTTACAAAAAAGAAAATGGCCAATAGTGAAATGATGGATATAATGATAAACATTGGTGTTTTCCAAAAAGGTGCTTTAATCCCAAACTCCACTTTTTGTACAAGACCAGTCCATCCATTATTTGAATTGGCAGCAGAAACCAAGAAAACATATTTCCCTGGTGACAGGTTGGAATATTCTATTCGTCTTGCAGTTGTGTAATTCCAACCTGTATCAGCTCCTTCCAACTTGTACTTGTATTGAATATTATTGTGTGAGCTGTAGCTGATTCCTGTAAAATCAATACGTATATTGTTTTCTGTGTATTGTAAAGATATTTGTTGAGTTAAATCGATAGATTTATTATTTACATGAAACCCTTCCAGTACAACAGTTGGTGGCTGATATTTTTGTTTCATTTCATCTTCCCTGAAAAAACAAACACCATTTTCAGTAGCTATCCAAATTGTATCATGGTGAACCAAAATATCATGAACTGTATTAGATGTAAGTCCATCTGCCGTAGTATAATTTTTAACTACACTTGATAATTCATCTTTATTAAGGGTATAAGTAACTTTACTGATACCATTATTGGTTGCCACCCAAACTGTATTATTTTTATCTATGCAAACACTATTGCAAACATTACTCACCAGGCCTTTTGATTTATCAATAACCCAACATTTTTTTTCATCAAAAATTGCAATACCCATACCGGTAGATGAACAAATAAACGGTCCTTTATATTGTTGTATTATTTTTGAAATTCCTGTATTGAATATTGTCAATTGCTGATGAACCTGTTTAACCAATTGATCTTTTACCAATAATTTCAACCCATCTAAACCACAGAGAAATACACTGTCTTCCCCAACCGCCAGCATCGCATTTACCCGTTTATTGTAAACGGTATTACTATCTCCTTTGGGTTCAATACGTATGCTTGGATTTATATTTTGTTTAGCCACTTTTTTAACACTGAAAGAAAAACCTATGTATGCATTTTGTTTATTCATACATAGAGCTTTTACTGCACCAAGATGTTTGTAAGTTTTTTTTGCAGCTATATCGTACAGCGTATGCCCGGTTAATAAAAAAAAATATTGCCCAGCCTGAACAAATCCATACACCTTACTTAATTGGGAAGGAACAGTTTGCAACATTTTGGCTTTACCTCTATTCAACTTTAAATATTCACCATTCACAAATCCAGCATAAACACTATTCTCAAATTGACCTAAACTGTAAGCAGATTTGGTCTTGAGCGTAGTACTAAACTCCAATGTATGCAGTGCCGATGGTTGCTTAAAAAACAATCCCTGGTTTAAAGAAGACACCCAGGTATTGCCATCTTTATCCAATAAATAATAATCGGCATAAGGTATCTCAAACGATTGTTTTTTTTGATACTTACCACTAATTAAATCGTATGTATATATACCATTTTCGGAAAGCAATACAGCTTGTTTATTTTCTTTATTGCCAAAAATACCCAATGGCCAACGGGCTTTGATAATGACTGGTGTACTGTAAGAACTATCTTTCAGATTATACACAACCATGCTGTTGTTTTTTGCAAAAAACAATTTATTATCTGAATACAATACTTTTTGAGCAGATAACATCTGGTCGTACTTTTTAGCCATGGGTATTGCCTTACCAGTTAATGGATAATAAACACCACTATTGGTAACGAGTAGAGGTACATTGCTATAGGACAATACTTCCATGAATGAATTATTGCTATTCCTGAAAATATCATTTACCTGTAATTCCATTTTAAGTGTATCATGTACAAAAAGGTAGGCAGTATGCATCGTTACATACCATATACTATCGCCATACTGTACAAATGACCTGGCCATGATTCCAGGCTTAATCTTCGACAAAAATGAGGTATTGTCTGGTGTTAGTATTTTGCCATGATCATAAATAGTGGGTTCACCATTATAGGTAAGCATCCACAGCCTGCCTTTTTTATCTTCATGTATTTGAAAAACATCGTTGTCGCTTAAGCCATCATCTTTTGTAAAATGCCGAAAGCCATATCCATCATACCTGCTGGCTCCAGCTTCTGTACCCACCCATATATAGCCTTTACTGTCTTGCATTACACAATACACTACATTGCTATTCAAGCCTTCTACTTTTTTAAATGCAGCTAAATCCTGTGTATAAATGTTCATACACAAAATAGTACACAAAAAAAGCATGAATGGTTTTATCCGGTTCATGCTCTAAAAATAATGTATGTTACAATTGATTGTTAAATTGTAAGTTTTACTTTGTAACAAAAATCCTGTAACAATTTAAAATGTTACAGGATTTTTGTTACACACAAGTAGCTGGTTTTCAATGTTTAATTTTCTCAAAAGAGCGTAACAAGTTTAAAATAAAATGTTACAGAATGAAAAACTAAAATCTAAAGTTTAAAAATATCCGCCACTGTTATCCAGTGTCTAGCATTCAGCATCACCTTTTTCTATTCTCTCTAATTTTCTTTGCACCATACCCCACCCCTGCTGCTACCAATAGAGATAGTCCACCATCTACAGGAACATCACCTCCTGCATCGCCAAAACCATCCTGTGCATTTGCTATTGTGGGTAGTAAGAAAAGTAAATAAAGTAGTATTGTGTAATTGAGTAATTGTTTCATGTTGATTGTTTTTGCCTCTAAATAAGATGTTTAAGTTTTGCCGATAAAACACTGAAACACAGATATTCGTTTCTGTGTTTCAGTGCTTCTGTGGCTTATTGTTTTACTAATTTCTCTACTGCTCTGTTGCCTTTGGTATCAATTATTTCCACTACATAATTGCCTTTGGTGAAGTTGGCTATATTGATGGTTTGTGTACCTGATGCCAATTGACTTTGGTAGATTTTTTTACCTGCTATTTCTGTAATTGTTACTGTGTATTTTCCTTCTGTTTGTGGTAATTGAACAATGATATTTTTATCTGCAGGATTTGGATATACTTTGATACCTGTGATTGTTGCTAATGGTATTGCTCTATTGAACACCAATGCAAAACGATTGGTTTGGGTAGCTGCATTGTTCTTATCTACTGTAAAGTTATATATTGAACTTGACTTTACGTCATGGATAGTTTTTGTATAGCTGTCTACTAAATAAATACCTGTTGCTGCTGTGCAATTTTCATACTCACTGAAATTCAGTGCATAGCTTCCACTTTCACTTGTATTAAAATCTATGGCTACCGTATCATTGTTTATATCTTGTAGCGTTCTTGTTTGAATAGACAATAAGCTATTCCCTTTCCTGCTTCCCAAATACACTTCACTACTGGATAGTAAACTTGCGTCAAGATCGTTCAGATTGGTATTATTGATACCATTTTCATTGGTGTAGCGGATAACGGTATTGTCGATGTTTACATTGTCTTTATTCAATCCTATTCGGATGAGATCATTCCAGTTCCTTGTTCTGAATACGCCATTTTGTGTACCACTGTATTTATGGGCTTCATTAAAGCTTAAGGTGATATTACTGGCTGCTGTTGCCTGTACAAAAAAAGCCTGTCCATTGGCTATATACTGTCCATTGGCATTGCTGATGCCTGTTGCTGCATTGCTCCATGTACCTGTATTCCACGTACTGTACATATTGGCTGGAGTTGCAAGATTGGGCGCATTTTGTGGATCGTACAATACATAACTGCTGCCAATGATGGATGAGTTCGTGGTTCTGAATGCACTGAAGTCCAGTTCACAAGGGTATGGATTGCCAATCAGTACATAGTTACTCGCCACGTTGTTGTTATACGTATTGGTAAAGCTACCTGCATTTTTTGAAGCATTGTTTACGGCTCCTGTTGCACTTAGGGTTACTGCTGCTGGTATCAGTCCACTGCCTGTGCCATCTAATAAACTGCAACCTGTGGTTCTGGGGCCTCTTACGTTTAGTCGATAGCCTTTGCCAGGGGTTAAGTTGAAGCCTGTTGTACCTGTGGTATTGGCTGTCCAGCGGTTATTGGCTGTTAAGCTGGCATCATAACTGTACATACTGGGTGCATTTGTTACTGTTGCATCAAAACCATTCGTATGGGCTAAAAAACCATTTGTATGTCCACATGCACGTCCACCTGAACCTGCTCCTGTGATATGTACCTGTTGTTGCCAGGCTGCACTTAATGCCTGACTGACAGGGCTGCTGATAAAACTGAAGCGTCTGGTTGCTTTGGCTGGAATAAATCTTTGTACCGTTATATTGCCACTGATGGTGCCTGCACTATTGCCTATTTTACCTGTATTGGTGCTGTTGCTGCTTAATGTGAGTTTATCATTGGTGATTAAGGTAGCTCCTGTATTAACGATCAATGTACCATTGAAATTAATATTACTACCACTGATGGTGCTATTGGCTGCAATGGTTAAACCTCCTGTACCTGCAATACCATTGCCATTGTTGGTGATACCACCATTTACGGTGGCTATTATACCTGTGGTGGTTAAGGCTACCCCACTATTAATTGTTAAGGTTTTACAGGTAAAGTTTGATGGAGCTGTGCTGCTGGCTATGATAGCATCTATGCTTGAAGAGGGGGCACTATTGCTCCAGGTTGTGCCGTTCCAGGTGGTGCTGGTAGATGTAAAAGTACAAATAGCAGGTATAGCAATTTCAGTTGTTGTAGTGTTGGCACTAAATGTCCAGTTACTTCTGTTTAACAAAGCTGCTTTAATTGCCGCCACATTTGCAAATGGAGCTCCGTTACACTCAAATCTGCCATGCGATGTAAAGCCACTAGAAAAAACAGCAACACTACTGGTTAAAAGTGCACTTACGCCACTTGCCAGCCCGGGTGGCATTAAAGAAGATTGAGGTCCGTAAGTACAGCCACTACCATTCCAGGTAGCTTCCGAAACAGAGCCACAATTAAATTGCCAGCTGATTCCACAAATAAAAACTGCACTACCCGAGGTTGGGTCGCCAGAGGCTCCCTGAAAAGCCATTAACTGATCGCCGGTATTACCCAGCGAAAGTCCTGTGGTTGCGTTTCCCCCTGCTACCTGAACCACTGTACCATTCGTAACGCTATTTACTGTTGCTGTATAACCAACAACTTTAACTTCCTTACCTACTGTAAGTGCAGAGCCAACCGTCCATGCAATAGTACCTTCTGTACCACCCGACCCCTGCCAGGTAACACCCCCCTGATACCCCCTATCGGTAAAATAAATTACTGTACCTGTAGTTATAGGTGTTAACACGATAAAAGTAAAGGTGTCGGATGTAGTACCTGCTGACGGGATCGAATTGTAGCCTGTAAATAAAATGTCTCCTGCTGCAAGGGTGGTTTGAGCTTTTGTTTGCTGAATAAATACAAAGACAACCAAACAGAGTAAAGTAAATTTCTTCATCATGCGATTTGTTTAAAATAAAAGTGGGTGAACAATAATTGCCGGGGATAAGATGGAGTTACCCATTTATCAAAAGAGCAGGAAGCATATTCTATTGCAAACCTAGTTCACAGGGCATCAGTTCACACGGCACTTAACCGTGACAATGGCGGACAAATACGTGACTTTAGATTGATTATGAAAGATTTACAGCAAATCCAGATTGGATAATTATAAGGTAAGTAATTTTTCGGCTAATTCTCTGTCGCTGTTCAAATCCATTTTTTTATAAATTCTATACCTGGCTTTTCGGGCACTTTCGGTTGTAATATTCAGCAGATTGGCTATTTCGAGCAAACTTAAATTCAGCTTCATCAAGGTACAGATACGTAATTCGTTTTGGGTTAATTCCGGGTAATTGGTTTTCAGCTGTTCAAAAAAATTAGGATATACCCTTGAAAAAAGCAGTAAAAATTCGTTCCAATAACCTTCTGTTTGTAAATTACTTTCACTTACCAATCGCCTTAAATTAATTAAATCTTCCCGGGTTTGCTCTTTAAGGTTGGTTTGCAATAAATGTATTTCTCCAAACATTTGCTCTACCTGCTGTTGCAGTTTATGATTCTCTTCAACCAGTGCTGTTTGATGGTCTGGTAATGTAGTGATTCCTACAAGCGACTGCAATTTTGCTTTTTTTCTAAATAGCCATATACCTGCAGCAATAAGCAGCAGCAATATAAAAGCAGCTAACGTCCATAACCAGTTAATCGTTGATGCCTGACTTTGAATAACAGCGTCTTTTTGTTGAACCAGACTATCGGTAAACTTTGCTTTGTATATGTTCAACTGCTGTATCAGTTGTTTTTGCCTGTCCTGCTGAAAAACGCTGTCTTTCCAATCGGTATAATTTTGTATGCTTTGATAAGCCGCCTGAAACTGATTGATTCTTTCGTACAGTTTTGCCAATATTTTATAGCCATCTCTTAAATTTTGTGGTAATTTAAGGGTGGTAGAAAGTGCTATACCTTCCTGCAAATGCATAAGCGATGAATCGTATTGTGCAGTTTCGAAAAATACCTGACCAACTATAATGTGCAGTTTGGCAATGCCTGGTTTATCGTTTAATCTATTTCTAAGAACCAAACTCTGGTCTGCATTTTGTAATGCTTTTTTATATTCTTTGGTTTGCAGGTAACCGTAACTTAGATTGGCATAACATAATGCAGCAGATACATTGTTATTCGTAGCTTCATAAAAACGAAGGGCTTCATTCAGGTATTCAATGGCCTTTCCATAATTATTGGTACGGCTTTCGAGTAAAGCCAGATTAACCCTAATATTGGCTGCATCTTCTCCCAATTTGTTTTTTTCGGCTATGTCCAATGCCTTTAAAAACTGTATCCGCATTTCGGCATACTTCTCCAAAGCATCCAGCAAGAGAGTGAGATTAATAAATGCTTTTACTTCTACATCGGGCAGCTTATTTTGATGAGCTATTTCAGCTGCTTTATTTAAAGCAATGGAAGATTGATCATAGGCCGCCATTTTGTACAATATCTGCCCCTTTTGTAAATAATATCCTGTACTTGTTCGGGGCATTACCTGTTCTTTTAACAAATAAACCGAACGGTCGGCTACTGCTATTGCTTCTGTGAATTGACCAAGCCTGCTTTTACTACGCATATCGAGTATATGAAACATGAGCAGCTTATCATATAACTTATTTGCAGCAGCTATTGATTTTGCTTTTTCAATCCATTGAAATGTTTTCTGTGGCTGTATATCCTGATACAGGTTGATTAACCCCAGCAATTGTTTCAGTTTAACCGTATCTGCTTTAGCCTGATTGAGTAACTGTGTAAGACTATCTTCTTTACGAATTAATTGTTTTTCCTGAACCGACACTTGTGCTTGTACAATACTATTGAACAACAGTAAAAAAATAATTGTACCTAACAATGGGGTAATACGCATACCAACAAAAGTGAATAATTTTATTGACAAAAAATATGTCAACATTTAAAATAAGGTATAAGCGGCGGCTGTAAAAAATGGTCTTTGTAACAAAAATCCCGTAACAATTTAAAATGTTACAGGATTTTTGTTACACACAAGTAACTGGTTTTCAATTATACTATTCTTTAAAAAAGCGTAACAAGTTTAAAATAAAATGTTACAGAATGAAAAACTAAAACCTAAAGTCTAAAAATATCCGACACTGTTATTCAGTATCTAGCATCCAGCATCACCTTTTCGCTTCTCTCTGATTTTCTTCACCCCATACCCTATCCCTGCTGCTACCAGTAAGCTAAGTCCACCATCTACAGGAACATCACTTACGTCATCGCCAAATCCTGGTTGGGCGTGAAGCAATGATGGTAGCATGAATAGGAGAAACATTATACAAAGGGTTGTTGTTGTTTTCATAATTGATTTATTTTGTTAGTTGCTGAATTGTGACAGGCATTTGCTTGATCTTATTGCTTCAACTGTATTATTCTTTGATGATTTTAGTTGATTGTTTAAGGTTTCCATTTACCAATTGCAAATTGTAAACACCAGCAGGTAATGACTTAACATTGATGCTTTGCTTTCCAAGCTTCACATTGCCTAAGGCAATAGCCTTAACCACTTTTCCTTCCATAGATACTAGGCTTATATTGCTACTTTCTGTATCATCCAAACCTGCATAGTTTACTGTAAGTATATCTGCCACAGGGTTTGGTGATGCGGTTACTGTAAATGATGGATTGATGATTGGCAATACAGGTAGCTTGGTTTTCATTACCAGTTCAAATCTGCTATTACCATAGCTTGCTGTATTTGCAATTACTGCTATGTTGATGGTTGTACTATTGGTTAACAATGTGCTTGTACCAAGATAATTATCCCTTAAATAGTATTCGTTGTTGCCTGGTAATTGCTTCACAACAATATTGTAATTTCCAATTGCTGCAACAAAGCCTAATGCAATGCTTTCTTCAGTTGCTGGCCTTCTATCAATTGCTAGTTTGTTACCATCCTTGCTAAAGCTGTATAAGTTCACATCAGGATTGGTCATCTTCGCAGCATCCCACAATGCATCATTGTTGGCTGTGTATTCCTTGCTGTTGAAGAAAAAGCCTAATTGATCTGCATAGTTGCCATTGGCATCATTTACTTCCAAGGTCAATGTTTCATCTGTACTATTGTTCCTGAACAAAGATGATGGTGTTCCTGAAGATTTACTAGCTTCTGTGAATGTGATGGTATTATTGGTATTGGCAGCTACTTGTGTAAAGAACGATGCACCACTTGGCAATAAATAGGAAGAAGAGAAGGCTTGCGTAACATAAGCACCACGGCTTCCTGCGTTGGCATTCCATACGCTGAAATTGGCGTTGATATTACTTCCTCTTGTAATTAAACTTAAATCTACAGGGCTTGCAAATGGATTGCCTATCAATGTATAATCCTTGTTGGTTCCATTGTTGGTTAAAGTTACCACTTGGCTTCCTTGGTTTAAAACACCTGTCCAATCCAATGTTACAGGGTCTGGCGTATAAGTGCCACCAGTTAAGCTTCCTGTTTGTCCTTTGCTACCTCTTACTAAAATCCTGTAACCAGTTTTTGCATTAAAAGTGCTGCTCGCTGTTAATGCAGTCCATCCTGGGTCATTGGTTAATGATGCATCACCAATGCTATTGTCATAACGATAAGCACTTGGATTATTTGTTGCAGTAGTTGTCATTGGTGTGCCTCCTACTCCAGTAATGTCAATATTATCCGTTAAGCTGCTCAATGACAAATTACTGTTGAATGGATGTGACAAGAATCTATACACCCTTCTTCCTCCTGGAATATAACGCTGAACAGTTGCATTGCCACTAATATATGTACCAGTACCAGCTGCTACCCTTGCAGTTCCTGCAGCTGAACTTGCCAAGGTTAAGAAGCCTCCTGTGCTTAAGCTACCTGTTGTTGGTGTAAGCACATCTGTTACAGTTAATGCTCCTCCCAAGGTTACTCCTGCTGCATTGTTAATCGTTAAGCCCTGAACTGTATTACTTGCAAAAGTTGATGCTGCTATGGACTGTGCTGTTGAACCTGTATAAGCTACTGTTCCTGCTGTTGAAGTAATAGTACCACTGTTATACAAACTACCAGCAATACTTAAAGTACTGGTATTGGTTAATGATGCTCCTGTTTGTACCATACCATTAAAGAAGCCTTGTGCTGCTGTTACGGCTACTGGCAAATTGCTTGCCCCTGTTGGGATTACAATATTGTCATTTGTTGTGGGCACTGTTCCTAACTCCCAGTTTGTTGCTGTTGAATATGCTGCACTGGAAGAACCCAACCATTTATTGAATGCTGTGCTGGCAATCCAGTTACTGCTGGTGCTGCTTAATGCAAAAGTGCTGAGTGTACCATTGTTGGCATTTGGGGTTTGGTCGTTCAATGTAGAAATGCCTGTGTTAGTGCCACCTGCAACACCTTGATTGAAATTATAGTAAACTAAAAGACCTGAAGTAGTTGGGTCAATAAAACTAAACATATTTGCCTGTATTTCAGACTGCGAACGGGCAGTGTTCCATACACGTATTTCTTCTACACTACCCTGCAAAAATTCGCCCCATGGATTACCGGTTGTATTGCTGGTACTATTGTTACGAGGATTGCCACCAATTTGAAACTCATTGCCAACAGTAGCAAATGTTTTGCTCGTTGAACCAACTGAAATGCCATCTTTATAAATTGTTAAGGTGGTGCCATTGTAAGTTACTGCAATATGGTGCCACTTACCATCATTGATGGAAACATTTGTATTGAAATCATTATTATCTCCAGCCAAATAAATATATCCACCTCCTCCCGAAGCTAAGAGGCAAAAGCGTTTGTTGTTTCCCAAGTTTGAGCCATAACCTCCATAGTTAAACAAAGTCATTGCACTTGTTGTTCCATTAGGAATTTTAACCCAGCCTTCCACAGTTCTTGCTGTAGCACCCTGTGGTAAACTTGTAGCTGTTCCATACACAATATCACTTGTACCATCAAAATTTAAGGCGTTACCTAGTGTAGTAGCAAATGAACCATTAATAGTAAAATCATCTATTGATAAGCTTTGCGTACCTGAACCACTGTTTGTTCCATATACTTCTATGGTAACAGTTCCTGTTAACGATAAGGTAGTTGAACCAGACAATTTAACCCCTGGACAAGCATTCTGCACACTAGAAGAACTTGCATAACCAGTTCCATTTACTTTAATACCATAACTTCCATTGTTAATGGTACTGTTCTGCTTAAATGAAACACCAGTAAGGTTTAGCTTGTAACCATTGGCCACATTCAATACCAAGGTCATGGTTCTGGTGCTGCCAATATTTGGCACTGAAACAGATAAGCCACCATTGCCTGCACAGAAAGTTGTTCCATTTACACCTGTCCATTGTGGTGTACCAACAGTTAGGTTGCTTGAAAGCACATCAGGTGCTATGGTATAATCATTGCCAGTTAAAGAACCTGTGCTGAATGAATGGTAATACACTACATCTGCTGCCAACCTTGTTACTGTAATGGTGTAAGTAGTGGTTGTTGTTCCATCTTGTGCTGTACCAACTACTGTAATAGTGTTTGTTCCAACGGCTAAATTAATTGCTGATGAAGCGTTACCACTAACCACAGAAACAGTATTCACTTTTACTGTGGCTGTGGCATCGGTAACGGTTGGCGTAACTGTAATGCTGCTGGTAGCATTGCTTAGAGTGGCTGTATAGGATGTTGTTCCTGAAGCAAAAGTGGTGTTCAGTGTTCCAGTACTAAGTGTTAGGTTGCTTAGTGTGGATACAGTGCTTGCTGCCCTTGTAACAATTACAGTATATGTTTTGGTTGTTGTTCCATCCAATGCTGTAACAACAACAGGTATGTTGTTTGCACCAACATTTAAGCTGATTGATGATGAAGCATTGCCACTAGTAGTGGCTACATTATTTACCTTAACAGTAGCTCCATTTATAAATACAGTTGGTGTAATAGTAGTGGAGGTAGTAGCATTGCTTACAGAGGCATTGTAAGCAGCTATTGAAGAATCGAAACTTGGTGTTATTGGGCCTGCTGTAGAGGTTAATGCAGACAGATGTGCATCTGTATTAGTGGAATAAACGCCAATGGCATAGTAAGTACCTTGACTTGCTTCAATAGCTTGCCTATCTGCTTGAGACAGTGTACTGTTGAATACAACTACTTCCCCAATATAGCCATTGTAGCCATCGGTATTATCCCATCTCTTCCCGATTATAAATGTACGGCTTGCTCCTTGACCAGCTCCAGTAGTTCCTGTAGAAGATGCAACGCCATTCATGTAAAGGTTGAGGCTTATGCCACCATAGGTGCCTGTGGCAATGAATGGGGTGATTGGAAAATCAGTGGGAGCAGAACTGTTCTGCCATGCCACACTGTTAAAAATGCCATAAGATACTTTGGACGTTCCATTCCTGCCCAAAGCCCCACCAATCATGCCACCTCCATAGGATTGTGTAGCTATTGCCACATAGGGGCTGGATGATGCCCCACTGCTGATACCTTGGGAAACTGCATTGATGGAGGAGGAACCGTTGATAGCAATATTGTTGCTTGTTTGGAAATGATGGGTACTTGAATTAGTGAACCGGAAAGATGGCCTGTTGCTTGAAACAACAACTGAGCCTGCACTAATCAATTGGGGTTGATTTGCTGTGGTGGGCTGGTAAGCATCATTGCCATTATCTGTTTGATCGTACCAAATAGCACCCGTGGCATTGGTAACGCCGCCTGTCACTACAGAACTCAATGTGTTTGACGTAGTTCCTGTGGCCGTAGCATTGTAAGAACTATAAGGGGCAGATATCTTGGAAGACAAGGAGAAGGCTTTGTCAGTGGAAGCATCTGGATACACATCGTAAAAATTGCTGCCGATGGCTATCCTTACCAATGGACCGGTATAGGCCGAATTGAGCAAACGGAGGCTGTAAGCTCCAGCAGCAACGGTAGATGTTAAGCCCAATTTGTCAAGAGTGGTAACAGGTGGGCTTGAATTGAACTCATAAGCTCCCATATCCAGATTGTTCAGGTAGCGGTAGTTGCCAGCCAAATCAGTAACTCCCAATAGACTGCTTACACCAGTACTGTCGCCAGTATTAATAGCCGGGCTACCAGTACTAAGCCTATAATCCCCACCCGTAAACGGAGCTGTGGAAGCGGCTGGGGAATTTACGAAAAGCGGGTCTGCATTTAGGTTACCTGTACCTGAATAGCCTCCTTGAACAATGGAATAATTAATAGTCAAGCTTCCTGCAACTGGTGCAATATTGTCCCAAATGATGCAGTTCCTGATTGCAGCGGTGGAACTACCATAGTTTCCAATACCACCACTACCAAAACTTGGAGACGCAGTCTTGTTACCAGCCATGATACAATTGGTTATAGTTATGGACGAATTGGAGTAGTTGGCAATACCCCCTCCAAAATAGGTTGTAGAATTACCTGATATGATAGAGTTACTGATGGTTAGCGAAGAAGCGTTCGTATTCTTGATTCCTCCCCCCTCTCCTGAGCCGCTGTTTGTATTACCAGATATAATGCACCTATTTATAGTTGGAGCAGAATTGTCATTGTAGATACCACCGCCAGCAGTCGCTGTATTGCTGGAGAAGGTACAATTGGTTATGTAAGCCGCCGAACCACCTGTATTGGCAATAGCCCCACCATAGCTTCCTGTATTGTTAGTAAAAATACAATTGCGGATGATGGGTGATGAGGCACCATTGAAAATGGCTCCTCCGTACTCACTAGTAACATTACCCGAGAAGCTACAATTCCTGATAACCACTTTGTTGGCTACAACGCCATACAACGCAGCACCCCCACCCCATTTTCTTGAAACCTGCACAATGTACTGTTTGTTACTGTTAACATTGGCATTGCCATTACGTATTGTAAAGCCATCCACTACAACACTATCAGCACTGGCATCAATACTGGTAATCACCATTACATGGCAACTGTTGTCCGTATTGCTTGCAGCCGTACCAATATCGCCATCGAGGTAAACAGGGTTGGATGAGGGGTTCCTTGTTCCGCCACCTGCTGGGTAGCCTCCCAATAGCCTTATGCCACCACGCTGTATGGTAAATGCACTGTCCCGATCCGTACTGCTTTGGTTGCCTGTAGGATAATATGTACCAGTTGCCACCAGTATAGTACTAGCAGTACTGCCATTAGTATTTATGCCCTGCAACCCCTTGGCTAGGGTGGCGTAAGCAGTGGACCAACTGTTTCCATTATTGGCATCATTGCCGTAAGTAGCATCTACATATACGGTGGTTTGGCCTATGCCAGTCAAATACATCAACACTAAGACCAACAATAAGAAAGAATGGCGAGTAAAGGAAACAATAGTAAGTGATAAAGGGTGTGCAGTTGCTTTCATATAATGTTATGTAGGTTACTTAAAATCTGACTTTGTAAGAATTATTGCTGTAAGGTACTGATGAGCCTGGGGCCAAGGGGCTGCCCTATCCTCGAAGCAGTATTTTTTGTCCTTAAAAGCAATATTCATGTCTTTTTCCCTGCCCCATTTATGCGGTTTAAACAACCTGAACTATATTGCCAACCAATTCATGCAAGCCCCAATGAACGATAAGATTAATGTACTGATAGTTGAAGATGAAGAGACATGGGTACTCTCCCTCAAAACCTTGCTTGACTCCTTGGGTTTTGAAGTGGCAGGCATTGCAAGTACATTGGCAGAAGCCATTCCATTAATCAACAAAAATGAATTTGACATTGCTCTATTGGACATCCACATTGGAGGCAGTAACAGTGGCATTGCATTGGGGCAATTGATTAGGGAAACATTGAAGAAACCTTTTGTTTTCATCACAGCCAGCACCGAAAGCCATACATTAAACGAAGCTGCCAAAGCCAAGCCATCTGCCTATTTGGTGAAGCCAGCAGACAGAAACAGCCTGTACATTGCCATTCAAAATGGCATTGAAAATTTTGTGGAAAAGAAAGAAGATATTTCTTCTTTGAAGAATGATTTGAACCAGCAATCCTTCTTCATCAAAAAAGGCAAGAAGTATGTAAAGGTTTTTTGGAAAGATGTAGTGAGCCTGAAATCTGAACAGAAGTATACGCTGCTAGAACTGGTGAACGACCAAAGTGAATGCTACATAAGAAGCTCTTTGCAAAACACCATTAAGAATATTGTGCCTACAACTTTTGCCAAGCAATTTGTACAAATTAACAGGGCAGAATATGTGAATCTTTTATTTATAGAAGAATTGAATGCCGATGTATTAACAACCAGCAATAAGAAGCAATTTTTTGTAAGTGAAAATTATTTAGCTGCGTTAAAGCAAGGGATGAATATTATGACTTAATTATTTAGTTCAATACGCTAAAAGCAACACCTATTATTTAAAAATTTTTCAAGCTCTATAGAAACTAAAGTTCCATTATTTTCTTTTGAAGTAACAAACAATTTACCATTATGTGCCTCAACAATTTGTTTGCAAATATTCCAACCTAGGCCGTAACTCTTTTCGCCATTTGTTCCATCTCGTACTATGCTAGATTTTGAATTTGTTAAGCTAGCAATAATATTTTCACTCATCCCAATTCCATTATCTTCTACATGTATGAAAACTTTTGTATCCAGTTGTTCTAATTTTATTTCTACTTTGCCCTGATTTTTACAAAACTTAATAGCATTATGTAAAAAATTACTTACAACTCTTTCCAATTTTGACCAATTAGCCAGAACATAAATTTCAGTGCTTGGAAGATTTAACGCTAAGTCTATACTTTTTTCACTGGCTTTGTGTTGAAACAATGGTTTTAGTTGAAACAATAATTTATTTAGACAAACTTTTGTAAACTCGATTTTTTCTTGCTTTTGATGTTGTGTATTTACTAAATCGTTTACTAATTGTGTAGCTCTCTTACTAGAACTTGAGATGGCTTGCAAAATTTCCACCTGATTATCATCTTCCATTTCTTCAAGTATTAAATCAGCCAATGTTGCAATACCAGTTAGTGGATTTCTAAGATCATGTGCCACTATATGTAAAATTTTATCTTTTTCCCTATTTGCTTCCAGAGCTTGTTCATAAGCAAAGGCTGTTTCTTTTTGTTGCTGTTTTATTTCGTTATTAAGATTACTTAAGAGTTTGTTTACCCTTTTCTCTTTTTTCTCAGAACGATAAAACAATATTGCTGCAATACTTACAACCAAAGCAATTAATACGATACCCCATAAATACAAGCGATTAATTTTATTAGTTAAAGTAAGCTTATTAAGCTTGTCTTCATTGGTTCGTATTTCAAAGGCTTGAATAATGTTTTTATCTGTTCCCTCTTTTTGCAACAAATCTAAACTGTCTTTATAATTCACATATCTATTTAGATAAAAGATAGCTTTCTCATTATTATGTTCTAATTCATTGAGCCAATAATTAATTTTAAAGCTTCCTAAAACATAATCATTATTGATGGCTAGTAAATGCCCACTTAAGTTTTGAGGCACTAGTTCATTAAGCTGCTTAACTGACTTTTTGAAGTTCAAATAATCCTTTTGATTATGGTATAACTCTGAAAGTTGAATAATTGATAAACAAGCATCCACCGTATCTCTCTTAAAAAATGGAATAGACACAGGAACATCTAAAGTGAAATACAGAGATTTTTTATATGCAGCAACTGAAGAATCGATTTGACCTTTTTTGGCATATACTTTTGCTAAGTTGCCACTAATTACTGCTAGACATGCATGGTAATCATCTGCATGAAGTTTAAACCCTTTAATGGCATTATTCTTTGCACCATCAATATATTGCAAAGCTTGCTGGTAATAGTTATAAGCACTATCTAGCATATTCAGCTTGGTGTAACTAAGCCCAATATTACTTAATGCTTGTTGGGTATAGTAATATTTAAATTGTGCATTTAATAAAGTATCTGTTTCTGATACTGTAGCTAAAGTTTCAAGTTCTTTTTTAAAAAAATAGGCAGCCTTATCATACAATTTTTGTTGATAAGAATTCATACCCATGTTAAAAAGAAAAAAATTAGCAACAAATGGTTGCCTATGCTGCTCTTGCCACTCCATTACATTATAATAAATATCGTAAGCCTGTAAGTATTTATGCTGTGCAAATAATATTGTGGCCTTTTCACAAACAGAGTTTATATAATTCATTTCAAAAGCCTTTTGAAAATCCTTATTTACATTTTTATAGAGCAGCTCCAAGGAGTCAGCAAATAAGATACCCTGCTCCATCTTTTTTGCTGACAATGCTTGATTTTGCTTTATGCTATAGTATTGTAGCATTAAATACTTGTTCCCAATTGCATGGGTACGCATTAATGTTATTTGCTTTTCTAATTGATCAAGCTGCCCATCCTTTAATAATGGGGTCAAGTACTTAACTGTATAACTATCTCCTTCAGTAATTTGTGCTTTATTAGTGGAAGAGGAAGTACAGGAATAGAAGAGTATTTGGGCAATAAATGAAACAATAAGTAATTGCTTAATAGATGCCATTGTTTAGGGTATTCGAAGTTTTAGCGAAGATAGCCCAAACAATGATTTGTTATAAAGCCTATTTAAACCCGTATTCTTATTTTACAACAGTTGCAGTTACAATATTTCCATTATTACTTAGCTTTAAAAATAAGCCAACTAACCATAGCTTGAAGCTTCATCCACAGGCGTATACATGGTTTGGGGACTGCTAATGGTTTGAATAATGTTGAAGTTGAGGCACTCTAAGTAGCAATGTTTTTTAGAATTTCAATACTCAGGTTTAGCATACCTTCCCCAATTTGGGCAATACCTGGTTAGTGGCTGCTTTTATTGTTTTTTCGTTCAAATTCTAATGTTTCAAACCATGCTTTTTGAGGTCTGCTTGCTGGATAACCGTTTTCAGTGCGAAACTTTTTTCGTTCTTCGGTAAAGTCCCACCACGTTTTTTTCATGTCATTTGTGTTTGCAAAATTCACGATTAATCTAAATTGGTCTTCAACGCAAGGGTCAATCCAATAACCTTTTTTCCGCTCGTATTCGTCTGTGAGTTTAGCACCGTCTTTTTGTTTTAGTTCATTTAGTGAATAATAACCTAAGAAAACAAGGTCTTCTGCAAACTTTATTCCAACTGATGGAACGGTTTGAAATGCTGCTAACGCATAAAGTTCTTTTGCCCGTTCAAATGTGGCGTTTAATAACACTTCTAATTCGTCAATTGCAAAGTCAAGAATGTTGGCAATTTTGATTTTGTTCTTTCTCAAATTTGCTTTTTCAATATCTGTCAGCGGAAGTTTTATGTTAGTCTTATTTTTCATCTTCAGCAAAAGTCAGCAAATAACCATTATTGTCTTCTATTGAAAATTCAGTCGCACCGTAAAATGTTTGCTCAAGTTCTTTAACCACTTTTACATTGTCTTTTATTTGGTCAAAGAATTTTCTAATTTCAGTTGTTTGAATATACAAAAGCAATGATCCTCCATTTTGTCTTAAAATCATTGGCAAATCATTCCCTAAACTTTCAAAAGTCTGAAACATAAAAGTTATGTTTCCGCAAGTCATCATTGTCCAAAAAATATCGCCTTGTTCTGGAACTGTTGTAACAACGCTAAATCCTAATTGTTTGTAAAAGTCAATGGTCTTATTGATGTCTTTTACGAAAATGTTTGGTGCTATTGAATTCATATTTTATTGATTGTATTGTCTTTTTTTCAGCAATAGCTCCTATATAGCTATGTGCAAAGCCAAAGACATTGTGTTTTCAAATAAACCCATCTTCCTTTACCCAACACTCAAAGCTATGCAAAGAGAAGATACCTCGAAATTCTTCCGTTTAATGTGTAGCATAGAAGACATTGCTTGGAAGAAATATTATGTTGTTCGGAGATATTCGTCAAGCTTGGAATTACAGTTGCCACATGCACCAAAGTTGACGATTGCGTTTTAGTCCGCCATCATAACACCAAACCTTTGGTTGCTGCCATATCTTTTGTTTGGTGGGATTTTGCTTTATATCTATTTGTCATATTGTGAAAATGTCGTAAAAGTTTTACCGTTATAACGACTCAAACCCGAAAACTTTGTTCCAAACCAAAGGTTCCCTTCTTTGTCTTCCAAAACATTCATTACTGCATTGTTTATTAGTCCGTCTTTTTCATTAAAGTTTTTAATGGTCTTGCCATCGTAACGCCATATGCCATCCTTTTCGGTCGTAAACCAAAAATTACCTTTTTTATCTTCCAAAATAGCGTAAGCCCCTCCGCTGTCAAAACCCTCATTTCTTCCGATAGTAATAAATGTTTTTCCATTATAAAGGCAAACTCCGTGATTTCTTGTTGCAAACCAAATATTTCCTAAATGGTCTTCTGTTATTGAAAAAATCATATCATCAGAAATATAATCTTGCGATTGAATAAAAGAGTTCTTGTTGTTCGGGATAAAGTTTATAGAATTTTCAGCATTGCCAACTCTTCTATTGTCTTGGTTTGCTTTGTAATAGTCTAAAGATGGAAGAAAGCTCTTAAAATTTTTTCCGTCATATCTCCATACGCCACCACCGTTCCATGAACTAAACCAAATGTTTCCATTTTTATCTTGTATAATATCACTTATAAATTTCTCGTACTTATCACCATAGAATGGGTGCTTGTACTTATTAAGAAAATTAGTGAGATTGGTTCCATCATAACGATAAATTCCTTTACTCATCGCACCAATCCATAAGTTTCCATCCTTGTCTTCTAAAAGGCTGGTAATATTCAGTGTATCTGTCATAGGAATATTTGTAAAGTTTTTTCCATCATACTTGCATATTCCGTTACTTGTTCCAAGCAAAATATTACCTGCTTTGTCTTGAATAATTGAACCTACATTATTGTTGCACAAACCATCTTTGGTAGTAAAATTGATAAATGATTTTCCGTCATAGCGATAAGCACCTTCTCCACTAATACTAAACCATAAGTTGCCGTCTTTGTCAAGAATCTGACAAACTACATTTTCGTACTGTGTTCCCAAAGTACGAACAATCTTTGGGTGTTGTTCCTTTTTTGTTTTTGAATTTATATTGTTTGTCAGCTGGTTTGTTGAAGTCTGTCCGTAACAAGATGTAAAAAACATTGATACCAATAGAAAAGAAAAGATTGGGTTTTTAAATCTATTTGTTGTCGTTTGAATAAACATTTTATATAAGGATTTGATTTTTTGCTTTGTAGCTTATCATTAATAGTTGCAGCTAACGAAAAAGGCTTGGCTTTCTTGGGAAATTCGAGTTCCGTCAGCCCATAACCAAAGTTGATGATTGCAATATTACTGATGTTTTTTTCAAAACTAAACCCGATAGTTATCGGATTTATAACGACCTGCCCCACTATTGCCAAACCTAATGCTGGTGGTTCGTTGTTTTATTTTTAATAGAATTACCACTGAGATTGTTTTCTAATTTTAGTTATAAAATCTGTCAAATGATTAATCCTTTATTATTTTCATTGGGTTCAATTAAGTCCCACATATTCCCATATAAATCTTCAAATACCGCAACTGTTCCGTATGCAAAGGTTTCTGGAGGCCTCACAAAATTTATTTGCCTGTCTATCATTTTATTATAATCTCTCCAAAAATCATCTGTGAAGAGAAAAAATCCAACCCGTCCACCAGTTTGATTACCAATACTTCCTGTCTGTCTTTCGTTAGCAGCTTTGGCAAGTAATAAGCAGCATTCTTTCGCTCCTTTGGGTGCTATCATTACCCATCGCTTTTCTTCACTTAGCTTGGTGTCTTCTATTACTTGAAAGTCGAGTTTTTGTGTGTAGAATTCAATAGCGTCATCATAGTTTTCAACTATTAAGGCAATATGTGCTATTCTTTGATACATTATTTTAGTTAATTATATTAAAGTCTTCTTCCAATATTCCATAAAAATAGTTGTCCTTCCATACTCCTCTAATTGGTAACTTCTTTCGTTTTATTCCCTCTCTTTTAAAACCTGCTTTTTCAAGAGTCTTGCTTGATGCAATATTCTCTACTGCACAACCTGCTTCAATTCTATGTAATTTCAAATCAATAAATCCAAATTTCAAAATTCGTGTCAATGCTTCGGTTGTATAACCTTGTCGCCAATGGTCTTTGTGAATTTTAAACCACACTTCCGCTGTCTTGTAGTTTACCTTCCCTAAATTTATCGCAATAAGGCCAATAAATTCATTATCGTCATTTTTATCAATGCAAAAAATATAAGAATTTCTTGGTTCTTGTTTTTGTATAAGTAACCATTCGTTCAGAATATTTTCAGTCGTTTGGATATTCTCAGGAATTCCTAATGTATTAAACTCGTCAGTTTCGGGTAATGAATGAAGTTGGTGAACATTATCAATGTCAGCAAAAGTCAATTCTCTAATATTTAGTCTATTTGTTTTAAGCATTATCTTTTACAATGACCGCTAACGAAATAGGCTTTGTGAGTGTGTGGAAATAGAATTCCGTCCGCCCATAACGTCAAGCCCAATTTCTATTCTTTTGTTCATTGTTATTTCTATCTTTCAATAGCGTTCCGTCAAGCTGGAAATACAGTTCAATATTGATTTTCTACCGAATTTACTTTCGTCAAGCCACACTTTCACAAAACCTCTTGTTGCCTGCTGTGCTTATTCTACAATGGTATTTGTCCAATATGCAAACGATTGAGGTGGTGTCAAATTGAAATCCTCTTTCAAGCATTTTGGTTTTCTATATTTCGTTTTTGTCTTTATTTTTATTGCGAAGCCGTGTTCTTTGTCTCCAAAATATTGATAAAAATACTCTTCTGTAATTCCTGAAAATTCTTTAGTCAATTCCCAAAGTGTTTCTAAGTCGTGTTTAATAATTTTTTCAATTTGAAATTCTCCGATTACTTTTTGTACTGGTGAGGATGAATAAACTAAAATTGTTTTTACATTCTCGTTTTTAAATATTGACTTTCTAAATTCAAATTTTTTTGAACCGTCAAATATTTTGTTAGCAAATTCTGGTTTTATCGATAAAACAACTTTCATTTTAATTACATTTAAACGTCAATACCTCTTTTAAGAAATCATATAACGAGTTACTAAATAACTCAATTAAAACCGCAATAATAAAACCATACAACAAATACTTTCCAATTGTTCTCCAATTATTTTTTTCATATTTTGTTTTTATAAGTATTGAAACGCTTTCTTTTTTCTCTTCTTTCCAATGATATGCAAGATAAATATTTTGTTTTGGCTTTATCAAGTTCCAAAGCTTACTACTTTTTTCTTTTGGAAAATCAACATAATTATCCCATCTGTAGTTTTCTAAGTTTCTACAACTGCTAAATGGTTGATGATTTCCAATTACTTCTTCCTCGTTCGAGCATATAAAGAAAAAATGCTGCTTAACTATTGCTGGTAAAATTTCTTTTCTAATCGTTTCTAACAAATCTTGATTCAAATCCCTAATCTCATTAATTCTAAAATCAATCATTTCAATTTCTGAAAATGCACTTTCTAAAATTGCATTTGTTGGTTTGTAAATAGTAGACAATGATTGGACGAAATCCCCTTTTAATCTAAATCTGTAATATGATTTTTCTTCCTGTTTTAGAATTTTAATTGAAATTATTGTTCCTTTTGCAAACTTCCTAAACTCCATATCGCTAGTGGAAGTTTTATAAATTGTAAAAACAGGTTCATCTTTTGCGTTTTTAATTGCGTATGACTTTGACGTTCCGTCTGAAAGAACTTTGTAATTTTCGTTGAAAATAGCACTTACTAAGTCGGGCTTATCAATAAATTTTGAAACAATATCCTCAAAATCTGAATTATCAATAACCACAGGTAAGAAAATGTTCAATAATTCTATATTTTGTGTTGCTTCAAGTTTAATACCAATATCTAAAAATTTATGATGCAGTTTAGAGCCATTTGGAATTTTCCAAAAATTAAAATGCAACTCTATTTTATGACTAATATTAGTCTCTAATTTCGATGGTGTGTACCAAATCGCTATACTTTTCATTATGATTGAGCGTATTTTGCTATTTTATAAAAGTCATCTCTATGTATTTCTTGAAAACCTCTTGGCACACTGTTTACGTCAGATATGATTTTATTTTCAATTAACCATTTTAAATTTGGTCTTTTTCTAAATGAATGTGCATATATGAACTTTACAATAAACGGTTTTAGTTTTGGATAATAATCCCAATGTTTTTTTAATTCTTCATCACTGAATACACTTCTTTTTTTGCAATGTTTTATAAATGTTTCTAGGTTAGGAATCTTGTCAATAATTTCCTCAACAATTCCATACGTAGTGACAACTCCTTTATAAATTCCTCCTGTCATATAAAATACAATTATATCGCCTGGATTTAAATTTTTAAAAAGAGAACGAGAGATATACACTTTGCTCAAAGCGTTTCTGTGAGGTTTATTTTCAATAAAGTCAATCGGCGATTCATTTCGTAAAATTGAATCAGGAAATAAGTCTGTATGATAATCTGGATAAATAGGGACAATGAATACTTTTGATGTTATTGAGATAAATGGGAAAGTTTTTTTGGGGTTTTCCAAATCTACTTCTTGATTTCTATCAAAGTCCTTAACTAATACAATTTCGTTTGTTGCTGTCTTTACACCCCATTTTTTAAAGCCCCAATCTTCGAGTAAGTTAATAAGCCTAATTTGTTCAGGACTTTTTTCAAAAATGGTAACATAAATTTCGTCTACTTTATATTGAAGGGCATTGTCAAAAATTATCTTTAAAAAACGTTCTCCAATTTTATATCCATTACTTGTTACTTTGAAAGTTCCAATTTTTAATCTTTTTTTTGGTTTAAATACAGGCTCGATGTCAGAATAATTTTCATCAGTCCCTTCATTTTTTAGAAAAAGAAATGCTGATAATTGTAAGTCTTGATAATATACATAAGAAATTTCATCAGCTTTTTTATTGAACCATTTGTCAAAGCCTGTATAGTCCTCTCTAAAACTGTCAAAAAATGAATTTTTTAAATCAATCTTTGCAAAGTATTCTTTTTTTACAGCTAATACTTTATAGTCAACCAAGGAAGGGTTATCTGCAATAACTGTTTCTAAAAACTGGTCAATAGTATAAACTTTGTCTGCAATACCAAGCATTTCTGCTTTTGTATGAATTTTTTTATCTTCTGAGATTAAAATGTCAACTCTTTCACTAAGAACTTCGTTTAATAATTTTGAATCATTTCTATCATTTTCATTTTTGTCAACAGTCTTACTTACTTCATTTAAAATTGGATTATCTTCTGCTGGATTTATTATTTTGTTATAGCTTTCAATTTTGACATTCATTGTTTGAAGAGAAACAGGGTCTTTATACCTGTTTAACTCTTCAATCGTTATTGGATGTATATATTTCGAATATCTTAGTTTGTCTAGCCAATTAAAAAGCTGTCCAATATAAAAATTATTTATTTTATTAGCCTCTCTATGAATGATTATATTAGTGTCAAGCAGTACTTTCATTTAGTAAAAATTATATTTAGTTTTAAGGTGTCACCTTGCAGGCAACAATAAAATATGCGTCATACATCTATTCTAACAAAAAGCCAATACATTCATTTTCAATAGCACTTATGTAGCCTTTTTAAATTTTACTATCGGCTTCATTTTACGGATGTTTTCATTGTTTTAAAATAGCTATTTATATACGAGCTACTCTATATTGCAATGCTTGCTTTACCGCTACTTCATAAAAATACAACGCTGCAATGAAGTTATAGATATTTAATATGCAAAAATTACGTAGTTCTACGCAATTTTCCTTCCCTATACTATCTTCTGTATTCCTATATTGCATAAGCCAAAAACATTGCAGGGGTTTACATTTTATGTTTTACAATCTCTACTACAAAAGCATTTAAAGAAACTAAGCATGCAATACCTACTCCCATTGATAAAATAATAAAAGCTTTGCAGGTAATCTAATATATGGTTTGGTAATACAATAGCAATAACTTAAAGCTATCTGTTCTACAGGTATCCTTAATAACCATTGTTTATGCAGCTGTAGTTAAATGCTGTAACAAATTTTTGGTAACAATTTAAAATGTTACTAAAAATTTGTTACAAACAAGTAGTTGATTTTCAATATTCGTTTTGCTCGAAAAATGGTAACAAGTTTAAATTAAATTGTTACGAAGTGAAAATCTAAAGAAGCTGAAACTAAGCCGTACAATTTTCAAACACTCCTATTTGCTGCAAATAATGTGTATTTGAATTATTCAAACTGCTCATATATGTACTGTTGCTGATGGGCTGGCTGATTGTAGCAAAGTAGCCCGCAGTTTACGAGGACTACTTGCGAAAAGCAGCAACAACAGCCGAGTTACAGATTGGTGTTGAGAGCCCCAAAGTATAAAATGGTTTAGTTGAAATATGCTACAACCCAACCACAGCAAGCGTTTACTTTTATAAAACTGTTGCAGCCAAGAATACCTTACCTTTAAGCAAATCTGTTGAAAAAAATAGCACTCTTTTCCGTAGATTATTATTCAATAAAACAAGTAAAGCAATATGGCGGAAACATGGAACAAAAAGGAAAGAGAAAAGAAAAAGCAACAAGAGAAAAAAGAAAAAGCCGAGCGTAAGCAAGAACGTAAAGACAATGCCAAAAGTGGCAATAGCTTAGAAAGCATGATGGCTTATTTGGATGAAAATGGCAATTTGGTTGCAACCCCTCCGGACCCAAAAAAGAAAATTGTAATTAACGTTGAAGACATTGAAATAGGTGTGGCCAAACAAGCTCCTATTAATCCTGAAGACTTAATTAGAAAAGGCATTGTTACCTTTTTTAATGATGCTAAGGGTTATGGTTTTATTAGAGATACTGAAACCCAGGAAAGCTTATTTGTTCATGCAAATTCTTTAAGTGAACAAATTAAAGAGCAAAACAAGGTAACCTTCGAAGTTGAAATGGGGCCTAAAGGTGCCAATGCTGTGAACGTTAAATTGGTAAAATAATGTGTTATGCAGTTTGCATAACACATTCGTTGTAAACACCAATTTCGGCAGTAGTATTTTGTTTCAATTGTTCAACCAAACCTGCTGCATCTTTTTGCTTGCAGAAGATTTCTAAAATAGCTGCATACTTAGAATTTTGGTAATAGGCTTCGTAAATGTTCAACTTGGCTTTTGCACAAAGTTCTTTATACATATCATAATCATAAGGTGAATCGGCAAGAAATACAAAAATCTTGCTCTCATCTTTGTGAGCTTCCTCTTTTCTTTCTGATTGAATGATGGCATAACCGCCAGCCTGCTTTTCTCTTACACTTATTTCTGGAACTCTAGAAGATTTTTTGGGTTTGGTAAATACAAACTGCGTTTCATCGTTTTTAAAGCGATGTTGTGTTATGTATTTAAACACACCATTTTTTTCTGACTGTTGCAAAGTCATATCCAATTCGCTATTACTAGACTTGTTGTATTGATTCCATTGAGAAATAAATAAATTAGTACTTAATGTAGTTTCAAAACAAATAAACTGAACGATTGTATCTTTATTCATTTTTGCAAGATAATCTATTTAAAGGTCTTAGACACATATTTCTCCAAAGCTTTACCAGTATTGAGTTGCACAATATAACCCAACATTACACTTGCGTCTTGATACGCTGTAGCCACTTCCATATTTCTAACCAGCAAGTACTTGCCATTGCAACTGCTGCACACCAAACTAATGTACTAAACGATAAAAGCTCTAGTCGAAATAAATTTCTTACAAATGGTGTAAATTGTGCCATTGCAATAAAAAGCAGGGTGATTAAAATAATAATTACTACAAGATTATTTTTATAAAAAAGTGTTGTTATAATGGAATAGTAAAATGACCTATTTACCAATGTTAAAAATACATTACAAAACAACAAAGTGATAAAAATAACAGAACGGATAACCCCATCGTTGGCTGCATGTTGCATGTAATAATAACCAATTCCTAAACATCCAGCAGTAATCACCAAACCCTGAATAATGCTGATAAAAAGTTGTTTAAACGTTAAGAAAGTTGTACTCAACTTTCTTGGAGGTCTTAACATTGTTCCAATTTCTATGGGTTCGTTTTCAAAAATGATGGAACAGGTTGGTCCCATAATTAATTCGAGAAAAATTACATGCACTGGAGAAAACACATCGGTAAACTTCCAAAGAAAAAGCAAGGGCAGTGTTACAATTAAGATGATAGGTATATGAATAGAAACGATATACTGAATGGCTTTTTTAAGGTTATCATATATCTTTCTGCCTAATGCAACTGCATCAGTCATATGAGCCAAATCATCATCGGTTAATATTAATGAAGCAGCACTTTTAGCTACTTCACTTCCACGAAGCCCCATTGCAATACCAATATGTGCTGCTTTAAGTGCAGGGCCATCGTTTACGCCATCGCCTGTCATGGCTACGACTTCTCCATTGGCTTTCAACGCTTCAATTACTTTTAATTTGGCTTCAGGAAACATTCTTGCATAAATATTAACTGTTGTTACTTTTTGCTGTAGTGCTTCCTTCGATAATTCCAATACTGCTGCACCAGTAAGTACTTCCTGATTATGTGTTAATTTAATTTGAGCAGCAATGGCCAATGCAGTTTCGGCATAATCGCCTGTTATCATTTTTACAGTGATTCCAGCCTTGCAAAATGTATCGATCGTTGCTGCAATATTTTCTTTGGGAGGGTCTTGAAATGCAATTAATCCAATTAATTCAAACTCAAATTCTTCTTGCGATGCTGGCCATTGTTCATTAGGCCATAAGCCTTTACCAACAGCCAATACACGGTAACCCAATTTTGCATAATTCAATGCCTGTGTTTCAACCTGCTTTAATTGTGCAATTGGTAATTTAGTATTGCGTAAAATGGCTTCTACTGCACCTTTTACAGCAATAACAACTTCACCAGTATCGCTTTTAAAAACATGCGTCATCATGGGCGGCTTGCCTCCTATGGGATATTCATGTACCTGCTTATACCTGTTTCTTTTATCAGTACTTGCTGTTTGCTTATACAATTGATGAATGGCTTTTTCCATTGGATCGAAGGGATTGGTTTCACTGCTCCACATGGCACATTCAACCAGCATCGACGGAATGGTGTTTTCACTTTTTACAGCAATCGATTGTTGCGTTGCAGCATCGTACAAAAACTCAATTTGCATTTTATTTTGCGTAAGCGTACCTGTTTTATCGGCACAAATAACTGTTGCTGAACCCAAGGTTTCTACAAATTGTGGTTGCTTTACAATAATTTGATTGCGTAATAACCTAAATGCTCCCAATGCCTGAAATGTGCTGAATGCAACAGGAATTTCTTCTGGCAAAATGCTCATAGCCAATGTTAATCCCTGTAAAAAAGATTTCACTAAATCTCCCGATTGGAAATAGTTAAAACCAACAACAATTAAAAAAGCAACAATACCAACCCAAACCATATTTTTTACAAACGATTTTATTTGTAATTGTAAGGGGGTTTTAGTTGAAACAATTTCTTTAAGCGATAATCCTATTTTGCCAAAAGCTGTTTGTAATCCAACAGCAGTTACTTCAATGGTAGCATTACCACTAGCTACCAATGTGCCTCTATAAACAACAGCTGAGCCATCGGTATTTTTTTCAACTGCAAATGATTCACCAGTTAAAATAGATTCGTTTACTGAGAAATCATTAGCAGCAATAATTATTCCATCTGCTGCTACCACATAACCTTCTTCCAACAGCAATACATCGTTTACAACAATTTCTTCGGTAGCTATTTGTTCAACTATCCCATTGCGTAAAACATGGGCTTTGGCTGCTGAAATTTTCTTTAATGCCTGAATTGCATTTTTGCTTCTATATTCCTGAAATAAAGAAATACCAGCTACTATAAAAATAGATACCAACATTATAACACCTTCTTTAAATTGCCCCACTGTAAAATATACTATGCATGCAGCCAGTAGTATAATAAACATGGGCTCTAGTACAATTTCTTTCAACACCTGAAGAAACACTTTATCTTCTTTTAAGTCGAGTGAATTATTGCCATTCAATTGCCGGCTGGCAATGACTTCTTCACTAGACAGTCCTTGATTTGCATCATGTAGCATGATATATTAATTTAGAAAACTGCAATAAATAATAATACAAAGGAGCTCCATTTATTTGATGTAATTACTGATGCGTATCAGTTTGTAAAACAAAAACCCTGCTCCTGTTTTCTGCAATAGCACAATCTGTGAATCATGTAAGTTTTAGCCATTCTGCTGTAGTTATGCTACCCAATTTAAAGCTCACTTTTGTATTCTTATAAACCATTCAACATACAAACATGCTTACAAAAAAAATTGCCCGGATAACAACATGTATTATGCTTTTATCATTAAGCTTCACTACTGTTACCCAAGCAATGACAATTGATTCTTTACAATCTAGAACACCTATTGCAACAGTAAACAACCGTTCTACAGAGCTTTTAACAAGATTGAATGAAATAAAAAATATAGATAAATCAAACTTAACTAGAGTTGAAAAAAAAGAGTTAAGGATTGAATTAAGGAATATCAAAAAAGAAATGAAAAGCAGTGGTAGTGGAGTATATCTTTCAGTTGGTGCAATTATAATAATACTATTATTGTTAATTATTCTTTTATAGGTTTTTTCGAGTATAGGGTATATCCAACTGCTGCACACAATTTGTGTGTAGTAGTTGGTTTTTTGTTGTATAAGATAATAGGATAACAACTAAACCTTATCTTCAAACAAACTTTTATGCCATGAAGCAACTTTTGCTGTTACTTTTAATCATTCCCTCCATCCTATTTGCCCAAAAAACCATTATTCATTGTGGCAAATTAATCGATCCTAAACAATTACAGGTGCTCACCGAAATGACTATTGTAATTGAAGGCAATAAAGTTATTGATGTTCAAAAAGGGTACACTACAGGCACAAGTTCAGACAAAGTAATTGACTTAAAAAGCAAAACAGTAATGCCAGGACTAATAGACTGCCATGTACATGTAGAAAGTGAAACTAAAAAAGGGAATGCTGCTGATAAATTCACACAAAATCCTGCTGATATTGCATTTGAATCTATTCAGTATGTAAATACAACGTTAATGAGTGGCTTTACCACTGTTAGAGATTTAGGTGGTAGTGGTGTTAATATTGCATTACGCAATGCTATTAACAAAAAACTGGTGATAGGTCCACGCATTTATACTGCAGGAAAATCAATTGCTACAACTGGCGGACATGCTGACCCAACAAATAGTTACAGAAAAGATTTAATGGGAGACCCAGGCCCTAAAGAAGGTGTAATTAATGGTGCAGATGATGCGTATCATTCAGTTCGTCAACGTTATAAAGAAGGCAGCGATGTAATTAAAATTACTGCAACTGGTGGTGTTCTTAGCCAGGCCAAAGATGGTGCCAATGCACAATTTACTGAGGCCGAAGTAAAAGCCATTGTTGCTGCTGCAAAAGATTATGGTTATAAAGTTGCTGCACATGCCCATGGAGCAGAAGGTATTAAAAGAGCTGTTCGTGGTGGTGTAAATTCTATAGAGCATGGCACTTTTATGGATGAAGAAGGCATGCAGTTAATGAAACAATATGGAACCTATTTCGTGCCAACCATTGTTGCAGGTAAATCCGTTGCCGACAGTGCAAAAATTCCGGGTTATTACACCGAAATTGTTACTCCTAAAGCATTGGCAACAGGTCCACAAATACAAGCCACTTTTGGTAAAGCTTATAAAGCTGGTGTAAAAATTGCATTTGGTACCGACGCAGGTGTGTATGCACATGGAAAAAACTGGAAGGAATTTGTGTACATGACGGAGGTGGGTATGCCAATTTTAGAGTGCATCCAATCTGCCACCGTTAATGCAGCCGACTTATTGGGCATCAGTGATATTTTAGGTACAATTGAAAAAGGGAAACTAGCTGATATTATTGCCATTGAAGGCGACCCAACCAAAGATGTAAACAGTATGAGCAAAGTAAAATTTGTAATGAAAGACGGCAAAGTATATAAAAACGAAAACTAGTTTTTGGGGCAATCAACCAATGTACAAATTTAAACAGCAGTTATGGCTTTACGCTTTTACTCCACTCCTACGTCGTGGCGGTAATCGCTTCAAACCAGCTGCCTTTCAACAGTATAACTTTATTCAACAACACACTATGAAATTTTTAGCAACATTCATTTTCAGTATTATCAGTTTATCAGCTATTGCTCAAACCAAAGAATATTATTTATTGGTTGGCAGCTACACCAAACCCAAGGGTAATGGAGAAGGTATTTATGTATATCGCTTTAATACAACAACTGGTGACGCTAGTTTTGTAAGCAAAATAGCATCCGATAACCCATCGTATTTAGCCATCAGCAAAAACGAAAAATTTGTATATGCGGTAAACGAAAATATTGTACAGCAAATTAGTACTGCAGCTGCATATACATTCAATAAAAAAGAAGGTTCATTAAGCTTTATTAATAAAGAAAGTGTACAAGGCAAAAACCCATGTTATATAACTGTAGATAAACAAAACAAATGGCTGTTTACTGCCAATTACACATCAGGAAATGTTTCTTGTTTGCCCATTAATAAAGATGGAAGTATTGCTCCATTGCAACAGTTAATTCAACACAATGGAAGTGGCATTGTAAAAAGCAGGCAATCTGAAGCACATGCACATACTGTTGTGTTTTCTCCAGATGAAAAGTTTATTGCTGCAACCGATTTAGGTACTGATAAAATTAGCTTATATGCATTTAACAGCAATCATTCAACAACCCCTTTAACTGTTGATTCATTAAATGATATTATTTCTACACCTGGCAATGGACCAAGACATATAGCCTTTAATAAAAAAACAAAAACGCTTTATGCCATTAATGAACTAAGTGGAACAATTGATGTGTTTGCAAACAAACCTGGCATACCTTTAATACAAAATATTAGCACAGATACGACCAATAATAAAGATAAAGGCAGTGGCGATATTCATTTATCCAACGACGGTAAATTTTTATATGCCACCAATCGTGGTAAGTACAACACCATTGCTATATACAAAGTAGATGCAGTTTCAGGAAAGTTAACTTATGTTGGTTTACAATCTTCCTTAGGTAAAACTCCAAGAAATTTTATAATTGATCCAACCGATACTTTTTTATTAGTAGCCCATCAAAAATCAGACAATATTTTTGTTTTTAAAAGAAACAAACAAACTGGGTTATTAACCTATACCAATATTGAAATAAAAGTTGGTTCGCCTGTTTGCTTAAAAATGATTGCGACAAACTAAAATTATCAACTAATAATATTTATTGGGTATTAAATTAACTTACAAAACGAAATGTCTATATATTGTCATTTCAGGACATAAGCAAGCCCTCAATAAAAAAGGATTGAAACATTACGTTTCAATCCTTTTTAATGCTTACTAATCCGTAATGTTTTGTGTATTGCTACATAAACATTCTATAGTTAATTCAAACTTCTAAAATCTACAGGTACTAATTTACTAACGCCTGGCTCTTGCATGGTTACACCATAAATAACATCTACACAACTCATGGTTTGTTTGTTATGTGTTACAATAATAAACTGTGAGTTATCACTGAACTTTTTAATCATTTGTGTGAACTTACCAACGTTTGCATCATCTAATGGAGCATCTACCTCATCTAAAATACAGAATGGTGCTGGCTTAATTAAATAGATGGCAAATAACAATGCTGTAGCTGTTAAGGTTTTTTCTCCTCCACTTAATTGAGTGATGGATGATGGACGTTTGCCTTTGGGTTTTGCCACAATATCAATTCCAGTTTCAGCTAAATTTTCAGGATCAACTAAAACCATATCAGCTGTATCTTCTTCAGTAAATAAAGCTTTAAATACTTTTTGGAAGTTTTCTCTCACCTTATTAAATGTTTCTAAGAATTGTTGATTGGCAGTTGCTTCCACCTCTTGAATAGTTTGTAATAAACTTTCTTTTGCTTCAACTAAATCATTCTTTTGTTCCATAATAAACTCATACCTTTTTTTCATTTCGGTATAAGCTTCAATGGCAGTTGGGTTTACTTCACCCATATTATCTAAACGCTTACGCATTCTGTCACTGGTAGCTTGTAGCTCTTCTAAAGGAGTTTCTGAGGTTCTGTCTTGATCTAAAATTTCATTCAAATCAACCTTAAATTCAACCTGCATACGTTCTTTCATTCCAGATAAATTCAACTTCAAATCGTTCAACTTATCTTTTATAGCACTCAGCAAATGCTCTATATTTTCTTTTGTTTTTGTTTTATGACGCAACTCACTTTCCTTCTCTTGCAAAGCATTACGCAAGTTGTAATAAGTTTGATCGGCTTCGTTTAATTTTTTCTCTTCAACTTCTTTTGTTTGCAACAATTGCAACAACAATTCTTCACTTTGCACCAATACTGTTTCACCCTCAATAATTGCATCAGATGCTTCAGTTAGTTGAGATGAATTGTTTTGAATTTGTGCATGCAAATCATTCAACTGATTTTGCTTAAACTCCAACTCTTGCTTAACTGTAGCAATTTTACTTTGTTGCTTAGTTAAGTTTAAATTGTTTTCGTTGAAAATATACGTTGCAGCATTGTAATCTTGCTCAGATAGTTGATAGTCCTGCTCCAACATTTTCAACTCTTCGCCAGTTTGGTGTAAACTTTTATTTAAACTTGAATGTTCCTCTCTAGTTGATGAGATAGAATCATGTTCGTCTTGCAAACGGGCTTCTAAATCTTCTAAACGTTGTTGTGCATTTTGTTGTGCAGCCTGTAGGTTTTCGATTTTATTTTTTGCAGCAAAACACTGGTTGGTAAGCTGATTGATTTCGTTTTCTGTTTGTTTAATGGCATTTTCTTTTAACTGCTCATTAAAGCCTATCACTGCATTGTGTCGAATTTGAATTTCGGATTTTAATGAATTCACAACCGCTTGTTGCAAAATAATTTCATCCTGTAATTTTTCTAAATTCTTTGCTCTACCAATTTTCTTTCCTTCAAATAAACCAACACTTCCTCCAGTTAAAGTATATTTTCCTTTAACGTATTTACCAGTTTTTTCTAAAATAATTGCTCCAGTAGTTGCATCAATGGCATCTTCATTTTCGGCAATAAAAACATTGCCCAATAAGTGTTCTGCCAGTTTTAAATATTGATCATCTACCTCAATAACATCTAAAGCTTTTATGGAATTGGCAGGCTGAGGATAGTTTTGGTTTTCGCCAGAAACTTTATCCATTAAAAAGAAATTAGCTTTCCCTTTTTTATTATCATCTAATAAATGAACGGCCTGTAAACCTTCCTGTAAATTGTTTACAACATAATAGTTTAAGTAAGGCTCTAACACATTTTCAACAGCTGCCCTAAACTCTTCTTTTACATAAATAATATCTGAAAGAATGGGTGATGTAGAATTCCAGCCTGAATTATTATGCAAGAATTTAATGCTCTCAGGGTAGCCTTCCATTGAGTCTACTAAACTCTTTAATAAATCATATTCGTTTTTCTTGCTGTCAAGTTTTCTACTTTCATCGGCCAATTCATTTCTTAATGCTTCTAATTGACCTTGCGTTTCGAAAATTTGTTCTTTTGTTTTTTCGTGTTGCTCTTGTAGTTGCTGTAAGTCGATTCGTTTGTTTTCTAACGATTCTTCTTTCTCTTTCAATTCAACTTCTAATTGTTGTAATTGAAACTCTCTATTTTGTTTTTCTTCTGTTAATTGGGTTGCTGCTCTTTGTAAATTTTGGATAGAAGTATCGGCAACAGCTACTTTTTTCTCAGCATCAAATTGGCTACGT
The DNA here is from genome assembly GCA_943368475.1 of Allobosea thiooxidans. GTDB lineage: Bacteria > Bacteroidota > Bacteroidia > Chitinophagales > Chitinophagaceae > UBA1930. Next base: position 7,578 of record CALRLF020000015.1, on the reverse strand, counting down.
TGAATTTGCTGAAACTGATTACGCAATGCATCAACAGCAGATCTGCGTTCATCGTATAAGCTACGTTTGGCTTCCACATCCATTTTAGCAGCAGCAACATTATCGGATAATTCGATTAATTTACTTTCTTCTTCACCAACTTGTAATTGTGTATATTCTATGCTATCGCCAATTGTTTTTACCTGACCTTCTGCCCTGTTTAAAAACTCTCTTAAATTGGTTTCTTTTTCTTTTAAATAATGCAACTTTTGCGTTGCAAGATTTTTATCGTTTTCTTTAGTACGTAAGTTTTGGAGTAAATCGTTGAACTCATGTTGTAAGCTTTGTAAAGCCTTCTCTTTTTCAATAAATCCAACTTTTTCTTGCTCCAATGCAGCTTCTTCAGTTGCAATTTCAGCTTCTAATTGAATACGCTTATTGGTTTCAGTGTCCTGCTGTTCGTTTAATTCTTTGTAGGTATGGTTGAAACCTTCTAAAGATGCTTTTGCCAACTCAACAGCAACTTCTTTATATTCCTTTTTAATTTCAAAATACTTCTCTGCTTTCTTTGCCTGATTTTCTAATGTTTTAAGTTGATTGTTGATTTCGAATAATAAATCTTCAATACGAGCCAAATCTTGCTCGGTTGCATCTAATTTATTCTTGGCTTCTTTTTTACGGGTTTTGTAAATGGTAATTCCAGCTGCCTGTTCTAACATTCGACGACGGCTGTTTTCTTTGTCTTTGATAATATCATCTACCATGCCCAATTCAATAATAGCATAACTATCAGTACTTACACCAGTATCCAAAAACAAATTATGAATGTCTTTTAAACGACATTGAACATCGTTTAAACGATATTCACTCTCCCCATTTTTATAAAAACGACGGGTGACTGTAACTGTGCTAAATTCGGTTGGTAATAGATTTTTGGTATTTTCAAAAGTTAAGCTCACTTCGGCTAGTCCACTTGCACTTCTTGTTCTAGAACCATTGAAAACCAATGCTTCTAAGTTTTCACTTCTTAAAGCCGATATTTTTTGTTCGCCAATAACCCAGCGAATACTATCAATAATATTACTTTTTCCACAACCATTGGGGCCAATAATTCCCGTAATGCCTTCATCAAAACTTACTACAGTTTTGTCAGCAAAACTTTTGAAACCCTTGATTTCTAATGATTTTAATCGCATACCAACTACCCATTTTTAGTACCTGCGAACATAACTGTTTTAAAGCGTTATGAGAAATAGTAACATGGTTTTGTGTATAAGTAGTGAGCAAAAACTAAAGTGTGGATTAATCAGTTTATAACCTGTGAATATGTGTTAGAAAAGGATTTTAATGCTAGATTAATTTTATGCATTTATTCTCGAGTAAATGCATAAAAATGAATAAGCATGCTCTTTAAATAAGTACTTTTTTTCTTACTTTTGAAATAATTAATATAATATGAAAAGACACATTACCTTATTTGTTATTTTTTTTAGTTTCTTGGCATTTAGTTGTAAAAAATCATCAAATAATCAATTTAATGTAAAGTTTGAGGTTGTTTCTTCTTCGCCAATTACAAATCCAACAACAACCATTTTAATAAAAACTGGTCTAGCGTCCTCAGAAACTTTTACCAACTTTACAAGTGGTAGCAGCTTATGGAGTAAGGTTTATTTATTAGAAACTGCCTATCGACCAATTGATTTACTTTTTAACGTGTCAACTTTTTATGTTGCTACAAATTCGACTGCAACATTTAATATTTATGTAAACGATGTTTTACAAAGTACTAAAACTGTATCATCAACAACCTCTGGTGGACAAATTATGATTGCACCAACAGCGATAAATTATACAATTAACTAACTATTTTTAAAAAGAAGCTATCAGCTTTAATAATCTAATAATCAGCTAATTATTATTGATATTATAATTTATAAAAGGCACTAAAAAGCCTCAATGAAATAGAATCATTGAGGCTTTCGTTTAATTTATAGTTGTGCTTTTACAATGTTTTCAAAACATCATTCATGCTTCTTACTGCATCTGCACTTTTATTGAAAGCAGCTTGCTCATCGGCATTTAATTTAAAGTCAACAATTTTTTCCCAACCGTTTCTGCCAATAGTAACAGGAACGCCTAAGCAAATATCATTTTGACCATATTCGCCTTCTAAAGCTACACAGCAAGTAAACAATTTTTTCTCATCACGTACAATAGCTTCTACCAAAGCAGCTCCTGCTGCACCTGGAGCATACCAAGCACTTGTACCTAGTAAAGCTGTTAAAGTTGCACCACCAACCATTGTATCTTTTACAATTTGAGCTTGTTGATCAGCACTTAAAAAATCGGTAACAGGAACACTATTCCAAGTTGCTTTGCTAATTAAAGGAATCATTGTTGTATCGCCATGACCACCTACAACAACTGCATTTAAATCGCTAGGGCTGCAAGCCAAATGCTGGCTTAACTGATATTTGAAACGGGCACTGTCTAAAATACCACCCATGCCAATAATTCTATGTTTTGGCAAACCAGTAGAAGTTAATGCCAAATAAGTCATCGTATCCATTGGATTACTAATGATGATGATAATGGCATTAGGAGAGAATTTTAAAATATTTTCGCAAACACCTTTAACGATACCTGCATTTACACCAATTAATTCTTCTCTTGTCATACCTGGTTTACGAGGTAAACCTGAAGTTATAACAACTACATCACTATTTGCAGTCTTACTGTAATCGTTGGTGCTACCTGTGATTTTTGTATCAAAACCCAATAAGGTTGCAGTTTGCATCATATCCTGAGCTTTACCTTCTGCAAAACCTTCTTTAATGTCTAATAAAACCAATTCAGATGCTAACTCTTTACGAGCAATATTGTCGGCTGTTGTTGCTCCAACTGCACCAGCACCTACTACTGTTACTTTCATAATGAAAATTTTATAAAATGATTAGATGATTTTTTCTTGCCGCAAAGGTAGGGTTTGATATTTCTGCCAAACATGATTTTTTTCATATTCGTGAAATAATCTGCTACCCATTCAACGTTAGTTTATCAACTTAATTAAAGAAACTCCTCCTGCATGTTTCAATTGTATTAAATACAATCCTGCTGACAATTTTGAAGTGTTATAATGAACGGTTTTGGTTGGCGAAATAGATTGTTGTTCAATTGTACGTCCAATAGCATCAATTACCTGAAATGATTGAATATCTAAAGGTGAATGGATATATGTATTTGTACCAGATTTTACTACTTTAATATCGACTGTTTTTTTATTTACTGCAACAATAGATGAATAAGATACAGCTCCATTTTTATTAATAAGTTTAAGCCTGTAAAAACACAATTGTTCAACAATAGGATTCAACATAACAGAATAATTGGCTATCATTTTTTCTTCTGTTGCAGTAACAGTTTGTATTGGCTGAAAATCGACATTATTATAACTTCTCTCTATTACAAAGCCATCTCCTATTTGCTGCTCTGTAACCTGCCAGTTTATTTGATGCTGGTTATTTTGTTTTACCACATTAAAAGATATCAATTTTAATGGCACTGGATTACTTGCTGTAATTTTATATAAAACACCATTATTTAACCCTACTGCATATAAAATGCCAGTAAGTGATTCTCCAAAACCAGCAATATTTGCAGGTGCTGTTACAGTTGATAAATAAGTTAACCAACCGCCGCTTCCATTGCTTTTAATTAACCAATTTTTCTTGGTTGCATAATCAGTAGTAATGTAATAGCCTTGTAAAAAAGGATACTCGACACCTCTATAAACATAACCACCAGTTATAGAATAACCTCCATTGGTGTTATTATGGCCATACTCAAAAATGGGCATTGTATAATTTGAAGCTCCTGCACACCCAGTTGAATTAAAGGTTTGAGAAGCTTCGTAACAACGCCAACCGTAGTTGTTGTTGTTTAAATTGCCTACTGCAGTGAAGTTTACTTCTTCGAGTAAATTTTGTCCAACATCTGCAAGCCACATATCACCAGTTTGTCTATCAAAACTCCAACGCCATGTATTGCGTAAACCAAATGCAATAATTTCAGGTTTTATGATTGGGTCATTAATATATGGATTGTTGGGTGGTATTGTGTAGTAAGGAGGGGTTGTAAAACTATTTACATTTATCCGCAGCATTTTTCCCAAATAAGATGAGCCTGTTTGAGCATAGTTATTAGGATCACCACCACTACCCCCATCGCCAGTTGCAAAGTATAATAATCCATCAGCTCCAAAATTTAATTTTGCTCCATTATGGTTGGCAAAAGGTTTGGGAATGCTCATTAAAACAACAGCTGTTGTAGCATCGGCCTCATTTGGATCGCTTAGTTTAGTTTGATAACGGGCTAAATTAACATTTCCATTTGCACTATTATAAAATACAAAAAAGTATCTATTGGTTGCATAATCAGGATGAAACACAGCACTTAGCAACCCCATTTCCCCATTGTAGTTTACTATAGAACTAATATCTAAAAATGGAGTTGACAAAACCGCTGTTCCATTCCATATTTTAATTCTCCCACCCTGCTCTACGATAAATAATCTGCTATCACCTGAATTTACAACATCTACAGGAGCAGTAAAACCTGTAGCTACAGATTGGTAACCAATTACAGGCTGGGCATGCATAGTTACAAAACCAATAATTAAACAAAATAAGGTGTATAGTTTTTTCATGATACCAATTTAAACTATATACGCATGAAAGATGTAAAAAGTTGATTGTTAGTTCAATATTTTTATTAGTTCTTTTACACTAAACCCATGTTCAAAAGCTTTTAGCAGCTTCGCATTTTTATTATATACAGCCACAAAAGGCGTAAACCTGACTTTATAAAAAGAAGGTAAAAAATATTTGGTATCTCTTCCAATTTTTATATTATCAAATTCTTTGAGTTTATATTCTTTTTCAAAAGCCAATATTTCAGGTACAGGCTTATAGGATGCTAAAACAAAATTTACATTATGTGCAAATTGCATACTATCGATAAGTTCTTTTATTTGAATTTGACAGTGACCACAATCGGGACTGAAATACATAATGACAGTTGGTTTGTTTTTAGGCAAATCAGCCTTCAAAAAAGTACTGCTGTCGGTTAATAAAATTTTGAATGGTGGTACAAAAGGCACTTGTAAATATGGGGGCAAGCTATCCTTAGCAGTTTGAGCAAATAATTGTACACAAACAAATATTGAAAAGCACAATAAAATTATTTTTCTCATTCCCCGAAATTAAGATGAATGTTCGTTGTTTTCATTCATAAAAAAATCCCAATATTAAGTATTGGGATTTTAAATTTTAAACTATTGAATAATTATTGGAAATTGTTTTAAAAGTTCACCTTCATCTGTTAGCCTTAAATAATATATACCACTTGTTAGCCTACTATTTAGTTTTATTATTGCACTATTGTTTATTGAAATAGTTTCTGTTTGAACAATTTTACCAGTAACATCAACAATTGAATAATTGATTTTGTCAATTTTACTTTGACCAATATTTAGTGTTATAAATCCACCTTTTGAAATTATTGTAGGATAAACTTTAATCACATCGGTTTGAAGTGAAGAAACACGTAATATTTGGCTGTAGGTAAATTTGCCATCTTTATCAACCATTTTAATTCTGTAATAAACAACACTATTTTGTTTATTTATATCATCATTAAAAATATAGCTATTCAACCGATTATTGTTTGCATTTACTTTATTAGTAAAGGCAAAACCTAAACTTTCATCGGCCTTTTCAATTTCAAAATGGCTACAATTTATTTCATTTTCTGTTGCCCAATTTAATTCAACAGCAGAAGCGTTTTTTCTTTTAAAAGAAAAACTAACCAGCTGTAAAGGCAATGTAGTAACAGTAGCTGTATTAGTTACGGCACTTTCGTTTTGATAACGATCTAATGCAGTAACTACATAATAGTATTGTGTAGCCTGTTGAACTGTATTGTCTCTATAACCTGATGTATCTTTCCATGTAATGCTAATTAAATTATTGGCATTCGAAACATCTACAATTGGACTAGTAGAACGATAAATAGCAAAACGTTTTGCCTTATCCAATTCATTCACGGCATCAGCTGGTTTAACCCATGCTAAATCAATAATATTTAATCCGTTTTGAGTTGCAGTTAATGATGTTGCTGGATTAGGAGCTGTATTATCTTTCCAAGTCATCAAAGGTTGCAATGCAGGCTTATTAAAAAACTGTTGCAAACTATCTCTAAACCCAAGTTTATTATTTCTTAAACTCGTTGTATTGTAAATCACATGACCTTTAATATTTGCATTTTGTCTATTCAATCTTACCTGATTGGGTATCTGAGATTTATCGGTTTCGAATTGTGCATCCTGAGCCACCTCACCTACTTTATAACCAGCCATACCACTGTAAATATTTCTACCAAAAGCATTGTTGTTCCACCATGGAATTAAAATATTATAGTCAGAGCCAGTTTGTCCAATGTACCAATACACTTGTGGTATTAGATAATCAACCCATCCTTGCTGAATCCATAACCTACTATTGGCAAATAAATCTTTGTGATGCTGTGTTGCACCACTCGACGTATTACTACCTGCGGGATTTGCAGGAGAAGTGCTTGCACTTAACCAAATACCCGATGGAGAAATTCCAAACTTAACCCAAGGTTTTGCCAGTTTAATACTATCATTTAAACGTCGAACCAATGAATCTACATTTGATCTTCTCCAATCAGCTTTTGTTGCAATTCCTCTGTTGTATAATGCAAACTCTGCATCATCGTTATAGGTTCCTGCACTTGGATAAGGATAAAAATAATCGTCGAAATGTATACCATCAACATCATATCTTCTTACCACATCCATTACAACTTTAATTACATAATCCCATACAGCAGGATTACCAGGATTTAAAATTCGCTGTGTTCCAGCTGACATAATCCAGGCAGGTTGTGTATTGATGATATGATTGGGACTTAGTGCTGCTAAATTGCCAGCCGATGCATTGGCCAATGCTCGGTAAGGATTTATCCATGCATGAAACTCCATACCCTTCTTTTTGGTTTCATTAATCATGAATTCTAAGGGATCGTAGTATGGATTTGGAGCAGTTCCTTGTGTGCCAGTTAAATCGGCACTCCAGGGTTCATAAGGACTTGGATACATTGCATCGCATTGGCTACGAATTTGCACAAAAACTGCATTCATACCAGTAACTCGATGCTCCTCCATTCGTTGTATGTAGGTAGATTGTTCTGTTGCAGAAGAAGCCCCACTGCTCGGCCAATCGATATTGGCATAAGTTGCCAACCATGCAGCCCTGAACTCTCTTTTTGGAGGATTTTGAGCTGCAAGATTGAATAAAAAACAACTTATCAAAAAAACTATAAAACCCAATTTGTGAACCATTGATTATTATTTTTTTCTGTCTTTAATTTTCTTAGCCCCATAACCAACACCAGCTGCAACCAGTAAAGATAAGCCACCATCTACAGGTACATCTCCTTCTGTTTCGCCAAAACCATCTTGGGCCATGGCTGGTAATACCAGTACAACTAGTACAAACAATAAGCTAATAAATTTTT
>CALRLF020000014.1:0-69282 GCA_943368475.1 Allobosea thiooxidans | reverse complement strand
TGCAAAAACACCATGACCACTTTTAGCAGCAGGAGCTGCTGATTGTGCAGTTGGAGCAAAATTGGCATACGTCATTTTATACGGATGTTCTTCTACTACAGGAATATTCAATCCTATCAGCTTCGTTATATCTCTCAAAAATGGGCGTTCATCTGCATCGCAAAAAGAAATAGCTATTCCACTTGCACCTGCACGTCCTGTACGTCCAATTCGGTGTACATAAGTTTCAGGAATATTGGGTAAATCGTAATTAATTACGTGGGTTAAATCGTCCACATCAATTCCTCTTGCAGCAATATCGGTTGCTACCAATACTCTAATTTTTCCTTCTTTAAAATTGCTCAATGCTCTTTGACGGGCATTTTGAGATTTATTGCCATGTATCGCTTCTGCTGGTATATTGCTTCTAAATAAATCTTTACAAACTCTATCTGCACCATGTTTGGTGGTTGTAAAAACCAAAACACGTTCAATGTTGGTATCAGTTAGTAAATGGGTTAGTAGAAAACGCTTGTTGGCTTTTTCTACGAAGTACAATTGTTGGCTAATTTTTTCAACCGTAGATGAAACCGGTGTAACTTCTACTTTAACAGGATTGTTTAAGATAGCACTAGCCAAACCTGCAATTTCTTTAGGCATGGTTGCCGAGAAAAATAATGTTTGACGCTTCTCTGGAATTTTAGTGATGATTTTTCGTACATCATTTATAAAACCCATATCCAACATTCTATCAGCCTCGTCTAACACAAACATTTGTAAATGTTGTAAGCTTACAAAACGTTGTTGCATTAGATCTAATAAACGGCCTGGGGTTGCAATTAAAATATCTACACCTCTTTTTAAAGCATTAACTTGACTGTGCTGAGAAACGCCTCCAAAAATTACAGTATGGCTAATTTTTGTGTGCTTACCATAAGCTGCAAAACTTTCATCTATTTGTATGGCTAACTCTCGGGTTGGGGTAAGTATTAATACTTTAATATGCTGGTGATAGACTTCCTCTTCTTTACGTTTTTGTAAAAATAAGTTTTGCAAAATAGGTATTGCAAATGCAGCTGTTTTTCCTGTTCCTGTTTGGGCACAACCCAATACATCTTTACCACGTAAAATATGTGGGATTGCTTGTTGTTGAATGGGTGTAGGTGTGGTGTAACCTTCTTCTTCTAAAGCCTTGGCAATAGGCTCAATTAAATGTAAATCCTTAAATAACACAATATAAATTGTTTAAAATGATATTAACCAACCAATCTTGTAATGATGGGGTTAACGTTAAAAATATATGCTCTGCAACCTATGACTTGACGAGCTTTTTAACGGAGGAAAAGTTATCCAGTCTTCTAAGAAGGAGTATATGAACATAACGAAGATAGGGTATTTGCACCAAAGCATGATTTTAACAGCTTATACAACACAATTGCCCCCAATAAGAATATTGAGGGCTAATTGTTTACGCTTAGTACCTAATTAGAAAAACTATTCATGTGCAATTAGTAGTGGCACATGACTATGAAAAGCCATCATTTTTGTGTGGCTCTTATTAAACAAGCTATCGAAGAGGCCATGTTTTTGTGGAACAACAATAAGTATATCAATGGAATTGGAATCCGTAAATTCATTAACCCCATCTATAAAATTGCTATTGTGTACAAAATGATATTTGGGTTCGTACCCTTCGAAAAGTGTATTTAAAGGCATACTTTCAAAATAAGTACCTGAAAAATCGGCTACTGATGGATCTGGTTCTACATGCAAAATTTGTAAAGTGGCCTTGGTGTTGTCTAAAAATTTAGTAATCAATTCAACAGGTGTTATTTCATAAATATGTTCTAGATTACAGGATAATAACACATTACGTATAGGATTGAACACAGCTTTTGGCGGAACAATAACCACAGGAATTTTAGTGTGCTTTGCAACATCTATTGTATTGCTGCCAACCAACACTTCTTCTACAGCATTGCCACCTGTAATGCCCATTACAATTAAATCGGCTTTTAACTGTTTAGCAGTTTCTGTAATACCAGTGATTACTGCATTGTAGCTATTATGTATTTCTACATCAAAAGGGAAATAATCGATGTGGCTTTTTAATTTTTCCAACAAGTTATGTAATGCTTCTGTACTGTTTCTTTTTACATCATCTACACTTACCATTAAAGGAATTGCCAATCCTCCATCGGCCACAACTGGTAATTCATATGCATGATATAATACAACTTTATTAGCTGAAACCTGCCTAGCTAACCGAATAGCATACACTGCAGCATTATATGCAGTATCAGAAAAGTCGACAGGAACTATAATTGTTTTCATGGCTTTTGTTTTTTGCAATACAAAAATCCATAATGTATAAACACTAAAACATGACGCTTAGCAGCCTTAAATATGATTGTTGTTAGATTGAACCTAAAAAATGGCTTTATATAGGGAGACAAGTGCTTAGACAAGGGAAAGCCCTCATCTTCAACTAGTAAAAAAAAGAAAATCTTTTAATTACAAATTTTATCGGCACAGCAACTACTTGCAAAAGCTTCTGGCTTGGCTTTAAATGCAAAACCCATTCCTAGAATATAACCCATTGCTTCTTTTAAAGCATCGTTGCTTTTAAAGTTTGGATTTGTATTGATATCGGCATGTACTTCCATTTCGACACCAAACTCAATAAACAAATCACATAGCTCGTAAGCAATTTCAATGCTTTTAGCTACTTCTACCAACATTCTTTCTTTAATGTGGTAACGTTGTTTTGTTTTATCGTTGTGAATGTACATGAAGCCACCACTGTGTTCTCTTAAAAAAACAATAACTGTGGCAAACTCTGTGTCTGAGCCTTTTACCTGGCTATCGGTGCCAATACAAACTTTTAGGCGAATGCCCTTTTCTGTTTCCTTTTTAATTGCTTCGGCTACTGCCTCTTTAATTGGCAGATTAATGGATTCTCCGTTAAACTTTCTCCAACGCATATTTTTTAGGTTTTCCTAAGTTACGTATCAATCCATATTTAATGTATTATTTTATTATTAACAGCCGTTAATAAAGCTTGTTGAAAGATTGAATGCAATACCTAATTAACCTTTTTACTATTGATGTATTTTTTTATAGTACCCAAATTAACCAGCCACAAAACCATTAATACCGCTATCGATGCTGCAACAGTATAAACTGAAATGAAGTTGTTTAAAAAGATGTTTTGTTGCTTTACATAATTGCACAAAAAATATTGAATAATAGAAATTGTAACTAAGGTGAAAGCAACAATAATAATATTGGGTGGGAAAAATTGTTTCATTAAAAATTTTCTCAACTGGTTGGGAGATGCCCCTAAAGTAATGAGTAACTGAATTTCTTCTTTGCAAGATGCAATGGTGAGCTGAATAAATAAAGTAAACACCAACAGAGCAAATAACAACATTACTGCACCTGTTACCCAACTTACATTTACAACAACCTCTACAATTTTACGGTATTTGCTGAAACGTGTTTTATCAGCATCGGTTGTTAGACCTTTTTGTTTTAAATAATTTACCAATCCCGGATTACCGGGATCTTTTGTTCTAATAACAACCCTGCTAGGTTTGCTGCTTTGTTGATTGCCAAATTTTTGATTTGCCCAGTCCATAAAACTTTGTGGTACCAATACACTAGAAATTCTGTCACTGAAACCCACTATACGACCTGTGTAGCTTTGCACCTGACCAAACCCGTTGTACAGGTTTACCTTAAACGATAACATCTTTAAAGCATCGGGTGTTATTTGAGGATACCCTTGCGAAACGGAGAACTGAAAATTATAAATATCTAAAAACATATTTGGAATAATCATTGGAATAAAATTGGAGTTTTCGTCCCATTGCCAATCTTTATTATTCACATCAATAAAAGCGTCGCCAACACTTTCAAAAGCAATATCTGTGTAAAAAGGAAAGGCTTTAATCAAACTTTCTATTGATGCTTTATACCTTCCAGGGCTGATATTGCCAACAGCTTCTACAAAAGGTTGTTTTTGTAAATCGGTTAAGGTTTCATCGCTTAATGTAGTTGCATTTAATGTTGAATTGTTGACTTCTTTATTAATCACCAAAAAATTAGCGGTACTATCTTGATTGGTTTTTCCATTTAACAAATCGTTGTAATTAGCTTGTAATTGTATAGCAGAAAGTATGAGTAATAATGCTATACTTAACCCAACAAATGCTAATACAAAACGGGTTCGTCCTGCAGAAGTTTTAATAATCTTTTTTAAAAGCGTAAATAACATTTTAATATTTTTATTTTTTTACCACAGAGGCACAAAGAAAACAGAGTTAGCACAGAGGAATTGTTACAAAGCTTCTACTTTAAAAACTCAGTGTAACTCCTTAACTCTGTTACTCAGTGGTTAAGTATCACAAGCTCAGTTTTCTACTATATTCAAAATGATCATCGTCATCTAAATCAGTTAAAATAAAACCAGCTTTTCGTTTGGTACATTCTTCAGCAATTAAAGCAGCAGCAATCGCAGTATTGGCTTTATCTAAATGGCTAAAAGGTTCATCCATTAATAAAAACTCGAAAGGTTGTACCAATGCTCTGATAATGGCGATGCGTTGTTGCTCTCCATAACTGCAAAGTCCTGCTCGTTGGTTAAGAATATGTTTTATACCCAATTGTTCGGCCATTTTTTCGATTACAGTTGCATCGTAATAAGGTTCTTGCAATACCCGATTCAATTCAATATTTTCTTTAGCAGTAAGATTGGCAAACAAACGCAAGTCTTGAAAAATAACACTTAATTTTTGCTGACGAATTTTTGCCAATGCATCTCCATCGATTGTTGCAGTTGAAACATTATCCCACAAAACAGTTCCTTCGAAATCGAAACGAAGTTTATAAACAATATTGGTTAATGTGGTTTTACCTGTACCACTTGGAGCTTTTATTTTAGTCCATTCGCCAGATGAAAACTGTTGTGTTGTGTTCCATACATCGGAGCTGCGTTGCACAATTTTATCTTTTAATGGAATGGGTATAACCTTGTTAAGTGATATTTGCATATTGTAATTTATACCAACCGAAAATAAGTAATAAGCAATAAAGAAAAGCTGCTATTATGTGAATGTATTGTTGAAGCTTATTCTGTTGCCCATTGGCTGCCCTGCTTAGGCGTAAATCTTTTTGTTGATAGGTTTGTGTGTTGGCTACAAAAAATTGAAGACGGGCAGGGAACATTTGTTGAATATTGTACTACAGTTTATAGCCCCTGTTTCAAAACAAATAAATATCCTTACTTTGCCTTACTAAAAACGATTGATATGCCTAGAAGTAAAATAGCTGGTATTGGTAAATATGTGCCTGAAAATGTAGTTACCAATAATGATTTATTGAAGTATATGGAAACCAGCGATGAGTGGATACAAGAACGTACTGGTATTAAAGAACGTAGATACGCTCACCGTACTGAAGAAACCACCACTACAATGGCTGTAGAAGCTGCTACCATTGCTATTGAAAGAGCTGGCATTACTGCACAAGATGTTGACTTTATAATTTTTGCAACCCTTTCTCCCGATTATTATTTTCCTGGTTGTGGTGTGTTGGTACAACGTGCCATGAAAATGAAAGAAATTGGTGCATTGGATATTCGTAACCAGTGTAGTGGATTTGTGTATGCATTAAGTGTTGCTGATCAATTTATTAAAACTGGTATGTACAAAAACATATTGGTAATTGGTAGTGAAAAACACAGTTTTGGTTTAGATTTTACAACGAGAGGACGTAATGTGAGTGTCATTTTTGGTGATGGTGCTGGTGCTGTTATTTTACAACCAACAGATGATGCCAATAAAGGTATTTTAAGTACACATTTACACAGCGATGGCGATAGTGCTGAAATATTGGCCATGTACAATCCTGGTACACATGCCAATCATTGGAAAGAAGAAAAATATGCCAGCTTTGATGATGCTGAAATTGGGCAAATGTTTTTTAGTCATGCGATGATTGATGATGGACAGATTTATCCGTTTATGGATGGCCCGAGTGTGTTTAAAAAAGCCATTGTAAAATTTCCTGAAGTAATTGTAGAGTCGTTAACTGCAAATGGGTTAACTGTTGCAGATTTAAATATGCTAATACCGCACCAGGCCAATTTGCGTATTGCCCAATTTGTACAACAAAAGCTACAATTGAGAGATGATCAAGTACACAACAATATTCAAAAATATGGCAACACCACAGCTGCAAGTGTGCCTATTGCATTGTGTGAAGCTTGGGAGGCTGGTAAAATAAAAGATGGAGATTTGGTTTGCCTTGCAGCATTTGGTAGTGGTTTTACTTGGGCAAGTGCCTTACTAAAATGGTAATACTTCTTTAAAGAATTTTATTGTAACACAGTATGGCAATGTATTTGTATAGCTTTGCCAAATACTTTATTATTTATGAAAAAAATTGTATTGCTTTTATGCATGTTTGTTTCTTTAGCATGTGTTGCACAAGAAAAAGTTCCTGTACTAATTTATGCTCAAGGTAGTAGCGTAAAGGCATCATTAGATGGTAATAATGATACTGTTTCAATTAGTTTATTAAGTAAAAAGAATGAAGGTAAATTCAGCATTATTAATTCGAATGCTAAAAATGAAACTACTTGGATAAGAAAATATATGTTGATGACAGATGCTGACGAAGATTTGCAAATTGCTTTTACTGGCAGAATGGTTGGTAAAACTGATGCAGATTTAAAAGAAATTTTTAGTAAAACAGAAAAAGGTAAAACCTATAAATTATATACAATAGCTACACCAGCAGATCCCAATGAAGCTGCAACTGTAAGGGTTAGAAGAGTTTTACTTTGTAAGGTTGCGATAAAATAAATGGTAGATTATGAGTAGAAAGATAGCGTACCTGATTAATCCTATTTCGGGTACAGCAAAAAAAGAAGGCATTAAAGCCTTGATAGAAAAAGAAAATACCGCTAACAGTATTCCCTTTGAAATTATTGCTACCAATGCTCAAGGGAATTATAATTTTTTAAAAGAAAGAATTCTTGCCGAACATTTTACAGATGTAGTAATGGTTGGTGGAGATGGTACTGTAAACCAATTGGTAAACAGTTTATACGACATGCCTGTACAGTTTGGTATTATACCTGTTGGCAGTGGTAATGGATTGGCAAGAGCAGCCAATATACCCATGAAGCCTGCTGCAGCATTGGCATTAATTTTTACTGGTGCAGCTCAGCCAACTGATGCTTTTTTAATAAATGGTCAATTCTCTTGTATGCTTAGTGGTATTGGGTTCGATGCAAAAGTGGCTCATGAATTTAGCACCAAGGCAAGCAGGGGATTGCTTACCTATACCACCCAAAGTTTAATTCATTTTTTTAAGGCTCAGCCTTATCAATTTGAAATTATTATTGATGATTTTTCTTTTTATACTGATGCGTTTTTTATAAGCATTGCCAATAGTAACCAGTTTGGCAACAATGTTACCATTGCACCACATGCAAGCTTAAACGATGGATTATTAGACATTGTAATTGTTCAAAAAATGAACAAAGCAAAATTACCTTTTGCAGTACTTAGACAAATAAGAGGCAATAATAAATTACAGCAATTGGTAGATGATGTTACCCAAAAAAATATACTCTACTTTCAAACACCATCGCTTAAAATAAATAATTTAAAGCATGCTCCTTTTCATATAGACGGAGAGCCAAAAGAAACTTTCGATTCGTTTGATATACAAATTTTAAAGGATTGTTTTAAATTGATTACAGGTTAATAGTATTTACTTTTTGTAATGTCTTTTTTGTAAGGATAAATACTTAGCAATACCATAAAATCTTGATCTATTGTAAAAAACAGAACATTCTTTTTATCCAACTTAATTATTTGAATAGCAGATTTAGATGTTGATCTTGGCTTATAATAATTGGTAGCAGCTATTTTATCCAATCGTTTAAATGTATGCTCAGCAAACTTTTGGGCTGATAATATCGACCAGTTTTCTTTTAAATAGTTGAAAATCGAAAGGAAATCATTTTCAGCTTCAGCACTCCAAACTATTTTGTAAGCCATTGGTCAACCTTTTGTTTCATTTGCTCTTGGGTTATGTATCTACCAGCTTTATAATCTTCTAAAGCGTTCTGTATTTTGCCTTGAAGGTCTACCGGTAAAGTCTCCATATTAATTTGTTCGACTTGATATTCTGGATGAATTAATTGATATACTTCTTCTATTAACGAATCATCGTTTGTGGCCGCTAAAGTTTGTAATATCTCATTCTTTTTAGTAGCGTTCATAGAAAATCATTTTTCTAAAATTAAGGAAAAATTAGTTCATCATTTTTTTAAGCTTACCAAACTCTTGATTATTTACTTGGCTTTTTAGCGACGCAGCAATCTCGGCTTTCTCTCTTGCTGTTAAATGAAAACTTAAACTGGCTGCTTTATCTTTTGCTGAAGCAACATATTGAAAGCAAATTCTTTCAATGTTGTTTCCATAGCTTTCACTCAGGTATTCTAACTGTCCATTTTGATAATAATCTTGCAACTTAAACCAATTATACTGCAATAAAAAAGCTGGTTTGGTAAACATGCTTACCAAAGTTTTACTTTCATAAGGTTTATCCCAATCGCTAATGCTTCTATCACGTATTTGAATGATCACTACTTTACTGGTATTTTCTTTTAACCAATCTTTAAAAACTTCAATAAAACGCAGCGTATTTTCTTGTCCAAAATTATCTCTGATACCAGCATCCATAACATCAATAACAGGATTGGTTGGCAACCAAACATTGGGCAGTACATAAGGGAAAGTCGCATTCATTCTTAATGCACTGGAAATACGAATGTTGATGCTGTTTTGCTTAGAAAAGAAACTATTAAAATCAATAGCATCGGGGTCTTGTACAACAATTTTATTACTATCGGTTGCTGGTCTCATTAAAAAACGAACAGGTTGTGTACACATAATCATTTTTCGACCATCCCTACTAACCACACTATTAAAAAACATGGTTGGTATTAAAGCTCTATTTTCTGCGTCGGTATACTCTTTTAAACTTTTATTTAAATAACCATTGGTATTGTCGTGTAGTTTTTGCTCAAATGCATAGCCCCTGTCTTTTATATATTCATACTCACCAACAGTAAATTTTTGTACTGGCCCAATAATGTCTCTGCTTACAAAAGAAGAAAATAAGGGGTTCAATAAATCTTTAGAAATATCATCGATATAGATTTTGTTTTGCAAATTAATTCTTGGATTTTTTGATTTTAAATGATAGAGTTCTCTAAAATAAGCAGCACCTAACAACCCACCAGAAGCTCCATTAATAAATAATGTTTTTTTCATTAAATCGCCTTGCATTAAACTATCTAAACGTTGTAAAACATTAAAGGTAAATGTTGCACTACGTACGCCACCACCACTGGTATTGATAATATATAAAACTGGTTTTTCTTCTTTTTGTTTTGCTTTCCAAGCATTCAACCTTTGTACGAATGCTTTTTTATCAGCTTCCATATTTTCATCGCTGGCTAATGCCAATAAACTTTCTCTGTTGTAGTTGGGGCGTTCTTCTTTATTCCAATAATTAATGCCATAGGCTTTATTGGTTGGATTGATAATATTTTGCTCGTAGAGATAGTTTAAACTAACATAAATAAGCATTACCAATGGAATACTCCAACTTTTTAGAAATACCGAAAATGCTCCACCAACTGCAATGAGCAATGCAAAAAATATAGTGATACTTGCAGCTGCAGGTATTTGAAACAACCTGCTATCCGACGTAAAGCCAATGCCAACTAAAAAAATAAAAGCAATAAAAAAAGCAATTACCGTAACTAAATGATGACGCTTAAAAATGCCATCTAAAAAAGCCTGGCTATAATGCCTAATATCTCTTGGTTTGCGTAAATGTAATCTTGCACTTAAAAACCAATCAATTCTAATTTCATGTTTTTCATTGGGTAAAGGATTTGTTTCAACCACAGTTTTATAATTGGCATTGGCCGAATGAATGTCTAACTGCATGCTTTTGTAAATGGTTCTATCGGCTCCAAAAAAATAAACAAAAGCAATTAAAATAGATAATAAAAGCCCAACTAAAAAACCACCAACTAAAACAACAATTTGCCAGGTATTCATCAACTCTTTATTGGCATCATAATCAATTGCTGTAAAAAAATAGTACAACAAAAAAAATAATGGAATAATACTATTGTTAATGCAAAATTTTAAAAAAGGCTGTGCCGTTGTTGCCAAAAACTGAATATGTTTTCTATGCAAAATAAAGGTGGTAATATGCCAGCTCATAATAAAAACACCAATTGCACCACCTACAATAGCCGTACTAAAAAAGCTTACTTCATTGTAATATTCAGGAGCTAAATACAAAGAACTGGCTCCAAAGCTTTCCATAAAACTGCCACCTACTGTAGCAAACAAAATATACCAAAAAACTAAAAAAATTTGGTACCTGCGAAAGTGCAGTAAAAACAATTGTATAGGCAAGCTGTACCAAAAACCAATCAACAATTTCTTCATATGGCTTATTGATTTTATTTTAAAGGTAAACGCTGCATTATGTCATTCATCATATCAATTTGCACTTGCTGAATTTCCATTAAATGCTTTTGCTGATGTACAATTAAATGATCTATTTTTTCATGCAGCATTCTTATTTCCATTTCACTTTTAAGGTTAATCATGTAATCGTTTTTCGAACGTTCTCTGTCTTTTTCTTCCTGCCGGTTTTGGCTCATCATAATAACAGGAGCCTGCAATGCTGCTACACAAGAAAGAATAAGGTTTAATAAAATAAAAGGATAGGCATCGAATGGTTTATTCACCAACACAACAACATTCAAAACAATCCAAATAAAAATAATAATGGCAAATAAAATAATAAAACGCCAACTGCCACCAAAAGCAGCTACGTTATCAGCCCAACGTTGGCTTAATGTTAAATCGGCTGTATTGTCTTCATTCAAATGATCGGAAATGAGTTCATTTTTCTGCAAATGTTCCAGCACTTTTTTTTCTAGCGTATCTAAATCGCCCAGTTCTTTGGTTAATGAATTTTGAATATACTTTTGTCTAAATTCATCTACCTCCTGTACACTTATTACACTGGTTTCTGTAAACTTAGGATGTGCTTTTTTAATCTCTTCTACAATACAATTTCGTATAGCAGCACCAGTAATTTTTTCACTATTTGAAAAAGATTTTCCTGAAATAGAACTTACAAACGTTTGCATAACCATTGCTTTACCATCAAAAGTTACAGCAATATTTGCAGCAATAAAAATTAGCTTTTGTTAAAGCGTAAAACATATAGTTGTGCAATCATAGCAAGCAGTAACAACATACCAACCAACTGGTGTAATTGTGCCATCCATTCAAATAAACCAAAATGACCTGGCTTAATTCCTGGACTTGTTAATACGCTAAGTACACCCAAACTTATTTGCAACAGCACTAAAATAAAAGCCCAATGTTTCACTTTATTAAAAGCTGTAGATGTAACTATAATTTTTGCTTTTAACCACCACCAAATAACCACTGCTGCCAAAACATACGCCAATGTTCTATGAATAAAATGAATGGTAATTCTATCATGAAAAACATTACTCAACACATCGGGAACAATCATTCCATTTATAGTTGGCCAAGTAGGTGCAGCGTTTGCAGCTTTTAAACCAGCCATAAAAGCCCCATAAAAAAGTTGAACTGTAAGCAATACAATCATCCATAGCAATGCTTTTTTAAGAACGGATTGTTGTACTCTTTGTTCAGGTTTTACCACCAACATTAAACCAAATATTAATGCATAACTAATTAAGACCATTGCACTCACAAAATGTATGGCTAAACGAATGTGGCTCACATATAAATCGTTATCGTTTAAACCACTTTGCACCATAATCCAACCAATTGCACCTTGTAATGCACCCAATAAAAACAAAATTATTAAGGGGTTAACCATCCACTTTTTAATGTATCCTTTAATAATAAAATATATAAACGGAATTAAAAAAACCACCCCAATAAACCTTGCCCATAAACGATGAAACCACTCCCAAAAAAAGATAAATTTAAAGTCACTTACTGTAAAATGGGTATTTAAATATTTATACTGAGCAATTGTTTGATATTGCTCAAATGCTTGCTGCCATTGCATTTCATTGGTTGGTGGCAATGCACCCATAATGGGTTTCCATTCAGTAATACTTAACCCACTGCCTGTTAAACGAGTAATACCACCCAATAAAACTTGTATTATTAACATGCCAACACCTAAAAAAATCCAGTTGGCAACCACCTTTGTTTTACGTTCTTCTGCAGTCATAACATCAGCTTTAATAAATGAATGTGCAAATGTAAAACATGCAATCAAGCATAAAGTTTTTGTTTTTTCATATTCACCACAAAAGATTGTTTTGTTACCAGCAACAGAAAATAAATTGGGCTTCAGTTGCGTCGCACCCTTGTACAGTATAACTTTATTCAACAATGGCATTAGAACTATTTTATCAAACCAAAGTAGTAGAAGCTGGCTGCGACGAAGCTGGCCGTGGTTGTTATGCAGGTCCAGTTTTTGCAGCAGCAGTTATTTTATCAAAAAAATTTTATCATCCATTACTCAACGACAGTAAACAGGTAAAAGAAAAAGATAGAAACGAATTGCGTTTATTTATTGAACGAAACGCACTAAGCTTTGCAGTTGAAATGGTTGATAATAATGAGATAGACCAAATCAACATTTTAAAAGCATCTTTTAAAGCCATGCATTTGGCAATTGACCGACTAAATAAACGGCCAAAATTGTTGTTGATAGATGGCAATCGTTTTATTCCTTATCAAAAAGTGCCTCATCATTGTATTATTAAAGGCGATGGCAAATATGCTTCAATTGCAGCAGCAAGTATTTTGGCTAAAACCTACAGAGATGAGTATATGCAGCAATTACATAATGAGTTTCCTGCTTATGGATGGGATAAAAATAAAGGCTATGGAACAGCAATTCATAGAAAAGCAATAGAAGCAATTGGGCTGTGCAAGTATCATAGAAAAAGTTTTGCCATTTTGCCCAAGCAAATCAAATTATTTTGAATAAAAAGCTCATGTAGAAATAAAAAAGGCTGTGTAAAATGAATTACACAGCCAAGGTTACTTCAATCCCCCAATTGAAAGTGAAACAAAGTAAATAATATTTGCCATTATTTCCAATCAAATTTTGTGAAAAGTGGTTTTTAATTTACTAAATGTTGCTTTATCCCAGAAAGTAGCTTATTCATCCCAAATTCCTAGCCCTTGCCTTATTAATGTATAAGGTTCATTGGTACAGTCAACAATTGTAGATGGCGTCATTCCACCAATTCCACCATTCACCACTATATCTACTTGATTTTTAAAGTTTTCGTAAATCAGTTCAGGGTCTGTGTATTCTTCAACCATTTCTCCTGGCAATGAGGCAGATAAAACCGGATGATTCAATTCTTTTACAATCGTTCTGGCAATATTATTATCGGGCACACGTAAACCAATGGTATTTTTTTTACTGTTTAAAATTTTAGGAACCTCTTTACTTGCAGGTAAAATAAAAGTGAATGCTCCGGGCAAATAATTTTTTAGCAAACGATACAATGGTGTTGAAATGGATTTAGTGTATTTGCTTAAATCGCTTAAGTCGTAGCAAACAAAACTTAATTGGGCTTTAGCAGGATCTACATTTTTAATCCTAGCAATTTTTTCAATTGCTTTGTGCTGAAAAATATCGCAACCCAAACCATAAATGGTATCAGTTGGGTAAATAATTACACCTCCATCGAGTAAACACTCAACAACTGCTTTTACGTTTCGTGGATTGGGGTTATCTGGATGTATGTGCAATAACATGCTGCAAAGGTAGCTGTAAAACAAAGAAGCCAGTACATTGCTGTAGCTGGCGACCCCCATAACAAGAAATACTTCTTAAGTAACCTCAGTTATATTTTACTCATTGAATAATTTGATAGATACTTTTTTCAAACAATTAATGTTGAATTATCAATTGTTTAAGCTGCTTAATATTTTGCTTTGTTATTTGTATATAGTAAGTTCCGTTATTTAATTTGCTAACATTAATTATTTGATTAATTGCTGTTGCTTTTTGACTATAAACCAATTGACCACTGGTATTAAGTATATAAATTGTTGCATTTATTAAATGAGTAGGTAGTTGAACATTTACAATTTTATTAGCTGGGTTTGGAAAAATACTACACTCTTTTAATTGGCTTGAATTCGACATTTTTACAGTGTTACATAAATACATCCATGTACCGTCTTTATCTATTTGTTTAATTCTATAATAAACAAAATTATCAGTTGGTATTTCGTCAGTATAACTGTATGTAATTTGTTCAACTCTATTAATTGCAGCAGGTAAAGTATTGATGGTTATAAAATTAATTCCATCTGTACTTTTTTCAATATTAAACTGTTGTGTATTAATTTGATTGCTTATTGTCCATTGCAAATTAATTTTTTGATTGCTTATTTTTCCAGTAAACGAATGACAGTAAGAAGGTAATGTTGTGTTATTTATTTTCCATAATTCATATCCATCTCCACTTTTTTGTGCTTCAAAATACAGTTCGTTTTTAAATACAAACATGGGTCTATTAAATACTTGTTCTGGTACATTACTTTGTGGGGTATAATTGGTTAATTGGGTATATGTGCCTGTTGTTGGATTTGCCTCCCACAATTGATCGGGACTATTAGTGCCAGAACTTTGGTAATATAATTTACCCTGTACAGCAGTAATAAAAATAATTGATCTTACAGATGGTGAGCCTGTGTAGGTAATTGGTACAGCTACATTGGTTGTTATACCATCGGTAGCATAAATTTGGAAAACTACACCTGCATTTGGAGAACTAGATTCTCTAGCAGCAAAGTATAATTTATTATTGACTTCAGTAAATGCTTCAAAGCCATCGTCGCTAGAGGGAGATGCAAATGGAAGGTTAGCTGTTTGAATAAAGTTGTATACTAAATCTATTTTGTAATTAGTCAATATATTATCGTAAGTGCATTTATAAATATCATGACTACCGTTATTGCTAGAATTTGCAATGAAAATTAATTGACTATTTAATACTTTAAGTTTAAAATAGTCAGTAATATTACTTGCTCCATTGGTTACAATTGATGTGGTTGTGCCATCAGTATATCTTAGTTTACCCTCAGCTACAAAAAATAGTTTATTATCAAAAACAGTAAAAAAACCATAACTAAATGTTGATGTTTGACCATTACCAGCAACAACATCTAGTACCAAACTTATAGTATTATTAGTGGGACTGTATTTATACAATTCAATACCAACTGTAACGTCATTCATATCTTGAGCAAGAAAGTATAATTCATTGTTTAGTTTTCTAAAATATAGTTTATTACCAGCAATACTATTAGAATTATGGTTCACCATTTTAACAGTACCATTTGTTGTACCATCGGTACGCCATAAATCAAAACCAGTACCAGCAGTATCTTGAGCAAAGAAATACAACAAACCGTTTAGTTCAATAAATGTAGAATTTTCAATTCCATCTTCTGTCCCAACAGCAATATCTTTTACCAAAGTAACAGTTGTACCATTGGTTTTATACAACTCTCTTCCATTGGTATTAGTAAAAGCAGAAAAGTATAATTCATTATTATAAATAGTTAAATTTTCTGGTGAACTGCTTGCACCAAATGAAGGGTTTATATTACTTACTAATTGAGTACCTGTTTGTGTACCATTAGTAACATACAACTCATCGCCAATGCCACTTACATTATTGCCAATTGCTGTAAAATAGAGTTGATTGTTGTATTCAATAAACTTTCGTGGAGTAGCACTACTACTACCTGTTGCAATATCTAGTTTGGTAAAACTAGCTTGACTATATACGTTGGAATAGAATTGAGTAATTAATATTAAAATAGCTATAATATTTTTCATGATATATTTTTTTAATAACTAGGAATATTCATTGGCTTATAACCATTGAAAGAAAATTGTTGATTGTTGGTTTCTATAGATTGAATAGTATAATTAAATTTTTCACTGCCACTCATGCCTTCTACACTTAAAGCAACACGTTTACCTGCATTAGGTATTTGTAGTAGTTGAGCAGTATAAATGGGGAATAGTACTTTTGTTGGAGCTGCAATGGGAAAATCTTTATTGGTAATCCAACAATTGAAATTTACTTGTTCGCCACCATTATTGCTTTGAATATTGTAAAGTGTACAATCGTAACCAGCAATTTTTTTAGTTGTATTTAAGTTTTTCACTTTAATGGTAGCTTGCTCGTTGTTGTTTAGCCCACCGGGTAGTTTTTGTTGCATGCTAATTTTACCTTCTTCTTTGGTAGTTACAAAAAGTATGTTAGAGCCATCATCATTCATCACCCAAGCATCTAGTTTGCCATCTTCCTCATTTAAAAAACTATTTTGAAGTTCTTTATTGTTACTAAATGAAGTTTCATTTAGTAAAATACTTTTGCCATTTTTCTCAATGAAATAGGCAATTGTACCCTTTTGCGTTTCCTCTTTTGTAACACCACTATAAGTAATGGTAATTTTATGTGCAGCAGTAAAAACTTTTACCAAAGTATTGCTGCTTGATGAACCAACAGCCGTTTTAGGCTTATTAACTGTTGGCTCAGTTTTGTTGTTACAATACTTATCAATAAACTGTTTTTTTATAATTTCTAATTGTTCAATATCCTTAGGATTGGTGCCAGATTTTTTGGCTTGAGCAATTTCTTTATCAAATTCTTTGAGCAAAGAATCACAATTTATAGTAGGCATTTGTGCTTGTGCAACTAAGCTTGTAAAAAGAAATATGTATAGTAACGAAAATAGTTTCATACAATAATTTTATTTAATGCTTAAAAATTCTACTCTTCTGTTATTGGCTTTTCCTGTGGGGGTATTTGTTTTGTCTACAGGTTCAGCACCACCTTTGCCATCTGTTTCTAAACGACTGGCTTCAATACCAAATTCGGTTACCAATATTTCTTTTACTGCTAGTGCTCTTTGTTTAGATAGCGTTAGGTTTGCATTGGCATCTCCATCGTTACTGGTATGCCCAACAACTTTCACTTTTAAGCTTGCATTTTCTTTTAATACAGTTGCTATTTCTTTAATAACGCCAAAGCTTTCTTGCTTTACATTGGCTTTTTGAAATTCAAATAAAATACCTGTTGTAACAAACTTACCTTCGGTAATTAATTTGTTTCTGGTATCGGGTAAGCCAATGGCATATTTTATATTGCCAATAAATTGACTGCATTCATTGAAGTAGTTTCTAAAAAATGCAAAACTGTAGGATTTATTTTCTGAAAAAAATCTCGGTATATCTAATAGCTTATTTTCATTTACATACAATCGTAATCTTCCTTTTTGTCGCCATACTGATATTTTGGCAAATCTATTTTCTTCTACATTCCATTGTGGCATGGGTAAATCATTTGAAATGTCTGTTCCATTAGTTGGATAAACTGCCATAGAAATTTGTGCTGCACCAGGATGTAAATACACCAATGAAGTGCCTTTTGAGAAAAACATATCTTTCATCAATTCTTCGGCAATAGTTGTAAAATTTAAACCTAATCCACTGTAGTTATTAGAAGGATTACCATCTATTCCTACTTCAAACTCTAGGGTAAAATTTTCTGGTAAATTGTTGATTTTTTCAGGTACGAAAGAACCATTTTTTGTAAGGTTTAACCATTTATCTGTTTTACCTTCAATGGTTACTACTTCACCACTTGCATTGGTATTAAATTCTGCTGGAAAATCACCCACGTCAAGACGTTCAAAATTTTCGAAGTACAACACTTTTTCGCCAGCAATAAAATCGTACTTGCTATAACTTTTAAAGCTGGTCTTACTTTCTTGCTTGGTTGAAGAAGGGTTGCTTGTATTATCTGTATTTTTTGTTGATTCGCTTGGTTTAGTGGTATCTTTTTCCTTGCTTTCGGTACTATCTGTTTTCTTTTTTTTCTTTTTGAAGAGTCCTTTAATACCATTTTCAATACCATCTAAGCCTTTATCAATTGCTTCATCGGTTTTAGTTTCAGTTCTTTGGGTGGCTTTGTCTTTGGCTTTTTGTTTGGCTCTTTCAGCAGCATTTTGTGCTGATGCATAAGTACAAATAAGTACAAGTAAAGCAATGAAGCCAATTTTTTTTCTAAGCATTTTATTTAATTTGAGTGTTATGAGGTATTACTTTAGTGTTAAAAGCTAAAAAAGGTAAACATCAGTTTTTAACTTTTTTGCTTAGGTTTACTTTTTATCATTATGCATACTAATAATACTGTTGAATTGGATAGGCTAGAAAAGATTAAGCATGGAGATGACGCAAGTATAGAAAAACTCTATAACGATTGTAGGGCTACTTTTTTATCGTTTGCTGCCAAGTATGGTATGAAGGAATATGAAGCAATTGATATTTATCAAGAAGCCATTGTAGCATTTATTGAACATATACGTAAAGGAAAAATAAACGAATTAAAAAGTGCCGTTTCAACGTATTTAATTGCTATTGGTAAGTTTATGATTTTTAAAAAATTGAAAACTAAATCAATAGAAGTTGAACTCAATACTGAATTTGAAAATACATTTTTTTGGAAAGATTATAGTGATGAACAACAACAAGAGCAAGTGCAATTAATGCAACAATTTTTTATGCAATTAGGCAATCAATGTAAAAAAATTATTACCCTTTTTTATTACGAGGAAAAAAAGCTTGATGAAATTGTTGAATTGCTAGGTTACGAAAATAAAGAAGTAGCCAAAAGCCAAAAATCTAGATGTATAAAGCAACTTAAAAACTTAATTCAAACGCATCATGAATCATGAAGAATTGATAGATAATTATTTTGAAAATAATTTAAGTGAAGCCGAGTTAGTTACTTTCAATGAATTGTTGATAAGTGATTCCAATTTTGCTAAAGATGTGGAGTTTAGAAAAAATCTTCAAGCAGTTGCACATTTAGCAGAACGTGCAGTACTAAAGAATAAATTGAAACAATTTGAGCCAGCCAAAAGCAAAGTGGTAATTATAAACAAAAGAGGTGTATGGTTTGCTGCAGCTGTTTTTATATTGGTAATTGCCAGCACTATTTGGATACTGTTTCAAAAACCCGATGCACAACAATTGTACACTTTGTATTATGAACCTTATCCAAATGTTGTTGCACCAGCTACAAGAAGTACAAATAATATCGATTCGGCAACCCAATTTGCATTTGTGTTATACGATGCTGGTAAGTATAATGATGCAGCTATTGTTTTTCAAAAAATATCTGCCAACACAAAAGCTCCATTTGCATTGGTTTATTTTGGAATTTGTAATATACAATTTGAACAAATTTCAGTAGCAATTACTGCTTTAAAAGAAGCAGTTGCAACAAACAATGAGTACACAATAATTGCAAAATGGTATTTAGCAATGGCTTACTTAAAAATTGATGAACCTAAATTTGCTTTGCCATTGATACAGGAAGTAGCTGAAACTGAACATCCTTTACAACCTGTTGCAGAAAAATTATATGAAAAGTTGAAAGCTTATGAATAGCTTCTTTTCTTTCTCTTTAAGATAAAAAATACTATCAATAATAGTCCTACGCTGCCTAAAACATAATAGAGCCAACTATAATTGTTTACTATAGCCTCATCGTTGCCAGTTAAAATAAATCCACTCCAATAATAAGGATGACTTTTTAATGGGTTATTTTTAATAAAATCTTTTTTAGCTTGTGCCAAAGCTTCGCCTTTAGATTTACCTTTTTTTAGATGTTGATAGTATAGTACCATCAAATCAGACGTTTCTTTATCGGGCACTTGCCATAAACTAACTACAGTACTTTTTACGCCTGCATAAGTAAAAGCTTTAGATAAACTCATCATACCTTCTCCGGCCATTAATTTACCTGCTCCTGTATTACAAGCACTGAGTACAATCATTTCTGCAGGAAAAGAAGTAGTGTACATTTCACTAAAGTAAAGTGGTTGTGCATTATTAAATAGTAAGCAGGATTTATTAAAATCATTGTCGTACAAAACAGCATGCATAGAGCAATGTACCACATCAAACTGTTTTTGATTAGCAAAGAAATTATTCTTAGTTGCCACATCTCCTACAAACTCTTTCCCTTTAAATAGTTGTGCTATATAATTGGCTTCTTGTTTTGCAAAAGGTAAATTGTTAAGTCTTGTACTATCAAATAAAGTATTGTTATAGTTAGGTGCAAATGCTGCTAAATTGATAGCTTGTTTTGAGCTTTTATTAATTTGGTGTAAGTACCAAAGCGATAGTGAATAATTGTAGCTAATGTTGGCTTGTTGTACCCAAAACTCTTTTGTAACAGGGTTTTGTAAGCTTTCGAAAGGTAAATAGTTTAAGTAATTATCTGGAATAACGGTAATGTTTTTCTGTTCAATAGTACTACTTAATGCAGTAAATAACTGATTAGATAATTGTTGATAGTTAGGCTGTATTTGTTTTAATGCAACTAAATAGTTTTTACTAATGGTTTCTAATTTTTCGGTAGTTGATAATAGCTTTACGTCAATATTATTCTTAGTAAAATTTACCCTGTACACATGATTATGTGCTACATAATATTTTACAATTGCTTCATTTTTATTTAGTAATTTCAAACAAGCATCTACCGAAAAATTGGCTAGTGTTAAATTGGTAAATCCTTTTTTGGCAATGGCAATTTGTTGTTGAATATTGGCTAATTGTTTATCTGTTTCTTTTATTTTAGCTGAATAGTTTTCTTGATTGCCTTTTTCAATTTGTTGAGCAGCCCAAAATTCTTTTTGTTGTAGTAATATGCTTTCTTCATTTAATAAATTGCCAATGGCAGCTTTGCTTTTCAACAACTTTTGTTCAAATTCTTTAGCTAAATGAAAAGAAGCATTCGATTCTATTACTTGTAAAATCTTTTTCTTTTGATTAAGGTTGGTAGCATATTTTTCTGTAACAATATATAAGTATGCTTCAATAATTTTATTTTGTAAAGTGCTGAGTGTACTGTTGTAAGATCCTTTTTTATAAAATTCACCAAACATTACAGCAGCAGTTTCTACCAACTTTTCTGCTTTAGCTAAGTAGGTTTTATTTTTTTGTTGTTTGTAAGCATCTAAAAAAATAAGTGAAGAAGTAGCAAAAATGTTAATGTATCTACTGTTATTAAGTTGTTTTAAGTCGGCAGCATTAATTTGTAAAATATCTATTTTTTTATTGGTATGTTCTAAAACAATAGCTGCAATATTATTCTGCATTATTGTAATAGCATCTGCATGTTTTGCAGTACTAGAAAGATTGGTAGCTTTCATAGTTTCTAATGCAAACTTGCTTAAACTAGTTGGTGGAAATTGGTAACTATTTAGCGAAGCATTTACATGAAACAAAGCTTTATCGTATTGTTTCATTTCTCGGTATTGATTGGCTAGTTTAGAGTGTGCCAACATAATATTAAAAGCATCTTTTTGTATAGTAGCTTCTTCTAAATATTCAGTGCAAATTTTTAGCCCACTCGTATAATCTTTAGAGTAATAATTATAATAATAACATATTTCCGATAGGCAAGATAAATAATAGCTAATCTCTTCGGGTTGTTCATTTTTTGGAGCAAGAACAATTTCTTGCTTCATTAATTTTAAAAACTCGAGAGATTGTTCAGGTTTATCAATTATTGTTGCACAAATAATTTGCATTTTTCTGTACACTCTTTTTGCATAATAATATTCTCTAGTATTGGGTTTGGTTTTAAAACGAGATAAAAAATAAGCACTAAATTTTTTGAAAGTATTTAGTTGCTCTTGCTTGTCATCATACTCACCCAAGTAATAGAATATATTATTGTAAGCTATGATAAAGTCTATTTCTTTAATCTTCGAAAAATTGGCTTCCATTAAATTAATGGCCTTTTGTACAAATTCTATTTCATTTTTTTGATTGCCTAAGTTAGAATAACACCAAGAGGTTTCTATATACACTAAAGCTTTAAATGGTATGTCATTTTCTAAAACTGCTGCATAAGTATTTAGAACATCGTTGTAAATTTCTATTGCTTGAAAGTGTTGACCTTTCTTACTGAATATTAAACCATACTCCATTAAGTTTTGAGCTTTTAACGAATCGTGTAATTGCTTGTAAAACGATTGTTGAATGATTATTTTATATGAACTGAAGGCTTTATCAAATTCTTCGTTGTATTTATATTGTTGCATAGAAGAGATATACAACGGAAAAATTGTATTCATTTGATTGTACAATTTTTGCTGATGGGCTTGATTAAGCTGAGCAACAATTAAAGTTTGTGCTTCCGCAATTTTTTGTTGAGCAAATAATTGTTCAACTTTTTTATTTAGGATATTGGTTTGTGAGTAACTGTGAAACAAAAAGAGTGATATAATTATTGTAAAAACAAATTTCATTGCTAGAAAATTTTAATGAAATTTAATAACATTTGCGATTTTGAGCTGAATTAATTTATAAATGATCTAAAAAGAAAACAACGGCTAAAAAGCCGTCGTTTAGAATAGAACCCCCGCTGAAAATGATGTTTACGCTTAAAAATATATTTTCTAATTATTTTAATATCCTATTGAAACTAAAAAACAAATTTCGAATAAAGTAATCAAAGAACAGTGCGTAGTACCACCTAAAAAATTGCGTAGATCTACGCAATTTTTGTAAACAAAAAAGCCTTAATTGCCTGGCTTAAGTGCAATAAAAAAGCAGGTGTCAAACACCTGCTTCTATAATTTATTGAATACAATTTATTCTGCAATTTCCCAAACTTCTCTACCTCTTAATAATTTATCTAAGTTGCCTTTGCCTTTGGTTGCAATTGCATCTTCTATTTGCATGGCCATATCATCTTCGTAACATGGTCTGTCTGTTTCATAAAACACACCAAACGGACGAGGGAAATGTCCTTCAACTCTTGGATCATCGAACATTCTGATTAAGATCTGTGCTTTGTAAAAATCTTTCTCATCATGTATCCATAAATCATCGGTACTTGCACCTTCTTCCAAATCTACAATTACAGGTTTCAGTCCATTTAACTTAATACCTTTATTATTGGTTGCACCAAAAACCAATGGTTTGCCTTGTTCTAAGAACAATACATTATCGGCTTTGGTACTTTTTTCTGTAAATACTTCAAATGCTCCATCATTAAAGATGTTACAGTTTTGATAGATTTCTACAAAAGAAGCTCCTTTATGTTGGTGACTACGTGTAAGAATAGATTGTAAGTGTTTAGGATCTCTATCCATACTTCTAGCAATAAAAGTAGCATCTGCACCCATTGCTAATGCAGCAGGATTAAACGGATGATCGATACTGCCAAAAGGTGTACTCTTGGTTACTTTATTTGTTTCAGATGTAGGTGAATATTGTCCCTTGGTTAAACCATAAATTTGGTTATTGAAGACCAATAAATTTACATCAAAATTTCTACGTAACATATGAATGGTATGGTTACCACCAATACTCATGCTATCACCATCGCCACTAACAATCCATACACTTAACTCTGGGCGACTTGCTTTTAAACCACTTGCAACAGCAGTTGCACGACCATGAATAGAGTGCATGCCATACGTATTCATATAATAGGGAAATCGTGATGAGCACCCAATACCACTGATAATTACAATATTTTCTTTTGGAACGCCAATGCCAGGCATAATTTTTTGAACCTGTGCCAAAATGGAGTAATCTCCACATCCTGGACACCAACGAACTTCTTGATCGGTTGCAAAATCTTTAGCTGTAAGAGCTGGTGCTGCTGTTGCTATACTCATGACAAACAATTTATGTTGTAAAAATAGCCATGTATTGAACAAGTTGAACAGTTGTGTACGAAAACGTTGCCAAATAGTTTAGAAACTGAATATTGAAAGTTAAAAATTGATAGTTGAACATTTGTTTTAATGCTCAATATTCAGTTAATTGGCTTGTAATTCTTCCCAGTACTCGGCTGCTCTACGTGTATGAGGAATAACAATGGTTCCACCAACAATATTGGCCACAGCAAAAATTTCGTACATCTGTTCTGTTGTTACACCCAGTTCATATGATTTGCCCAAATGATATTTAATACAATCATCGCAACGCAATACCATACTTGCTACCAAACCCAACATTTCTTTGGTTTTTTTATCTATTGCTCCTTCGTCGTAAGTGTTAGTGTCTAAGTTCCAAAGACGTTTCATTACTAAGTTGTTTTTACTTAGAATTACTTCATTCATTTTTTCACGGTAGTCGTTAAATTCTTGTACCAGATTACTCATATCGTATTGTTTTTGTAAAGGTAACAGTTGAATGGAAAGTAAGTTTTATGAATGATGGAAATGATGGAACTTGATGACACGGAGTAGAAAAATTTGTTGCTCGCAGATAACGCAGAATTTTTTATTAAAGATAAAGGTGTGCCACATCTTCGAAAGTGTGGCACACCTTTAATCTGCTGCCCAAAGAACAGAACCCCTGAAGCCGATAGCTATCGGCTGTGCGACTCCAGTAATGCCTGATTGAAATACTACAGCTGGCATCAAAACATTTTCCCTCATCTGCCAACAATGTTTTAGTTTCGCCGCCATAAATCAAAAACATAATTTATGTCTTTAGTAGTTGTTGGTTCTATGGCTTTTGATGCTATTGAAACCCCATTTGGTAAGAGTGATAAAATTATTGGTGGTGCTGGTACCTACATTGCATGGTGTGCAAGCAATTTTACACCTGTAAAACAAATTAGTGTTGTAGGTGGAGATTTTCCACAAGAAGAATTGGATACGCTAACTGCAAGAAATGTAAACCTAGAAGGTGTACAAATAAAGAAGGACGAAAAAACATTTTTTTGGAGCGGCCGTTACCACATGGATATGAACACCAGAGATACTTTGGTTACTGAGTTAAACGTATTGGCCGATTTTAAACCTGTTGTACCTGAAAGTTACCAAGATTGTGAGTTTTTGATGTTGGGCAATTTGGCTCCTGCTGTACAATTAAGTGTAATTGAGCAATTGAAAAATAAACCCAAATTGGTGGTTTTAGATACCATGAATTTTTGGATGGATATTGCCATGGCCGATTTGGAAAAAGTATTGGCTAAAGTAGACGTGTTGATGGTAAATGATAGTGAAGCCAGACAATTGAGTGGTGATTATAGCTTGGTACGTGCTGCTAAAACTATTATGGCAATGGGACCTAAGTTTTTAATTATTAAGAAGGGTGAACATGGTGCATTATTGTTTCATGAAGAGAAAGTATTCTTTGCACCTGCATTGCCTTTAGAAGAAGTATTTGACCCAACTGGTGCTGGTGATACTTTTGCTGGTGGTTTTATTGGATATATTGCTAAAACCAAAGACATTAGTTTCGAGAATATGAAAACTGCCATTATTGTGGGTAGTGCAATGGCGAGCTATTGTGTAGAAAAATTTGGTACAACTCGTTTAAGAGAATTAACCAAAGCCGATATTGATGCCCGTTTACAAGAGTTTGTACAGTTGGCAAGTTTTGATATTAACTTGGTTTAGTTTTAACCACATAGATAAATAGACACATAGTATTTTACATAAGAAAACCCTCAATTACTTGGTAGTTGAGGGCTTTTATTTTGTTTTAAATTATTTGTGATAGAATTCTATTTTTTTGCTCACGGAAAACGCTGAATTCGCCGAATATTTATTTCTGCGTTATCTGTGTTTTCTGCGAGAAAAACTATTTCAACACTTCACTTAATTTTTTGTCCAATGCATCTTCACGTAGGCTTGATGCAATAATTTTTCCTGATGGATCTACCAAAACATTGAAGGGAATTCCATCGAACATGTACAAACCTACCAATGGACTTTGCCATTGTTTTAAATCGCTGATATGTGCCCAGGTTAAATTATCTGCAGCAATAGCATCGGTCCAATCTTTTTTATCACTATCTAATGAAACACCCAATACGATAAAATTTTTGTCTTTGTATTTATTGTAAGCAGCTACCACATTTGGGTTTTCGGCACGGCATGGTTTACACCAGCTTGCCCAAAAATCGACTAACACATATTTGCCTCTGAAACTGCTGAGTTTTACTGTGTCTTTATTAGGCGTAGGCAATGCAATTTCAGGGGCTTGCTTATCTAATAATGGATACTGCTGACCAGCTAACATTTTCTTAAACTTTTGCATGCCTTCATACTCTTTAAACTTAGCAGCAGCATTGGTTACCAAAGTTCTTAAATCGTCTAACTCCATACTTCTGGTAGCCATGCCCAATGCATGTAAGCATGCGGCAGGACTTTCGGTTTTTGCAATGAAGCTGGTTAAAAGACCATTTAATTTACTCATTTCGTTTTTGCGTTGTAGCTTATGAAAAGTCATAATACTATCATTGGCTTTTTGTGCCTGCAGCGAATCCAATTGTGTAAATGCTTGCTTTACTTTTTCGAACTGGTTTTCGTAACTACCAAATAATTCGTGTAATGAAGTGGAGGCTTTTGAACCTTCGGTTTCGTAAGCTTTATAATTATTTACATCCATTTTTACACGAATACTTTTAGCATCGTTAACTAAAAGAATTTGTGGCCCTTGGTATAAACTCAATGCATATAAACCTTCGTCTTTTGCCATACCTCTCAACTCAAACTTTCCATTTTTTAAAGTGGCAGAATCAATAACAACGGGCTGTTGACCAGCAAATGGAATTTCTTCTAAATACACTTTATCAGTAGTTGCATTGGCTATATTACCACTAACAGTAAATGCACCATGTTCTTTGGGTTTACATGCTAAAATGGCGGCAGCTGCGAAAATTATGATGGAGATTTTTTTCATTGTGAGATTTATTTTTTGCTAAGAGATTAAAAGAGGGAAAGAGTTAAAGAGGTTTTCAATCGAATTAGCTGTTAATTTTGTTAGTTGAGTTTATTTTGTAATAATTCAGTTACCATTTTAGGATCGGCCTTGCCTTTGCTTAGTTTTTTTACTTCGCCTACAAACAAACCGATTAGTCCTTTTTTACCTTTTTTGTATTCAGCAACTTTATCAGGCATGTTTGCTATTACTTCATTTACCCAATTTTCTAATTCGTTGCTATCGCTTACCTGTATTAAGTTTAGTTCTTCTGCCAATTGTAGTGGTTGTTTGTTTTCTTTAAATAAAACAGGTAACAGCTTTGAAGAAGCCACAGAGAAATTTACTTTGCCATCCTCTACAATTTGTATTAACTGAGCTAGAGTTTGCGGCTTTAGTTCGATGGTTTCAAAATTGCTATTCTGTTCATTTAAGTACTGACGTATAGGGCCTGTCATCCAATTTACAATAGCTTTATAATTTTTACAGGTTGCCGCTGTGTGTACAAAATATTCAGCAGTTGATTTATCATCACACAATTGTGCTGCATCATATTCATTCAACCCAAATTCAGTAATAAACTGTTGCTTTAATTGATTGGGTAATGCTGGTAATTGCTGTTGAATGCTATTGATAAAATCATCAGTTAAGTGAAATGGAGCTAAATCTGGATCAGCAAAATATCTGTAATCGTTGGCGTCTTCTTTATCCCGAATGGCAAATGTGGTATCGTTACTGGCATCAAAGCTTCTAGTTTGCTGAGTAATGGTTCCACCACTTTCAACCATTTGAATCATACGTTCAACTTCAAACTCAATGGCTTTTTTTACATTACGAATGGAGTTTAAGTTCTTGACTTCTACTTTAGTGCCTAGCTCTGTTGCTCCCTTCAAACGAATAGAAACATTGGCATCGCAACGCAGGCTGCCTTCTTCCATATTGCCATCGCAAACGCCAATCCACTGCACCAATCTTCTAATTTCTGTTACATACTGATAAGCTTCTTCACTGCTGTGCAAGCAAGGTTCAGTAACAATTTCTACCAATGGTGTTCCTGCTCTGTTTAGATCTATACAACTATAATTGTCTTCTAAATCGTGAATACTTTTTCCAGCATCTTCTTCTATATGAATTCTGTTTAGTTCAATTTGCTTAGTGCCTTCACTAGTTGTGATAGTTATGTGCCCACCTTTACAAATAGGTGTGGTATGTTGAGATATTTGATAACCCTTGGGTAAATCGGCATAGAAATAATTTTTCCTTGCAAAATAATTGTCTTTCTCAATTGCACAATTGCATGCCAAGCCCAATTTAATGGCATACTCCACTGCTTTTTTATTGGTTTTAGGAAGTGTTCCTGGGTGAGCCAACACTATAGGACTCACATGTGTATTAGGTTCTGCACCAAATGCAATGCTATCGCCACTGAACAACTTACTATTGGTTTGTAACTGGGCATGAATTTCGAGCCCAATAACCGTTTCGTATTTTTCCTGATTCATAACTAGGCTGTAAAGATAATAGTTACAACTTGTATAGGTTTTTGTGGATGTTGGGTATTTGCAGGTTTTAACAAGTTTAATGTAGGTTTCACACAAAGTAACAAAGAATACAAAGCACACAAAGAGATATTATAAATGCTCTGTTTCACTCGATTAACTCATTTTCTCTGTGGTGAAAATGCTATCTAAATTATCCAACTTAAATTCAGCATTTTTGCAACAGAAAAGATTTTGTGTATGAACCATTTTTTGCAACAGATTTATTTAAACAATTCCATTAAAAATTACCTGATTGTTGCTGGCGTTATTTTACTGGCCATCATTTTTAAAAGATACATTTCCAAATACATTGCTGGCTTGTTGTACAGATTGTTGGCAAAAGCCAGTAAGCATATTCAAAAGAAGGCGTTTTGTGATTTAGTAGTTCAGCCTTTGGATAGTTTTTTGGTATTGTTTGTTTCGTTTGTTGCTTTAGACAAATTATATTTTCCTGAAGCATTGGATTTTAAAATTTTTAAAATAACCGCCAAAACTTTGGTCGAAAGTTTCGCTAATGGCACGTTGGTAATTGTATTTATTTGGCTTTGCCTAAGATTGATAGATTTTATTGCCATGGTTTTAGAAGAGAAAGCCAACACCACAAAAGACTTAACCGATAATCAACTCATTGTATTCTTCAAAGATTTTTTCAAAGTAATATTGGTGATTATTGGTGTGTTATTGATTCTTCGTTTTTCTTTTAACAGAGATATTGGCAACCTGCTAACAGGACTAAGTATTGTTGGTGCAGCCATTGCATTGGCTACCAGAGAAAGTTTAGAAAATTTAATTGCATCGTTCATTATTTTTTTTGATAAACCATTTATAACAGGTGATACAGTTAAAGTGCTCAACTTTACTGGCACAGTTGAAAAAATTGGTTTGCGTAGCACTCGAATAAGAACTGAAGCAAAAACTTATATTACTGTTCCCAATAAGCAAATGGTAGATAGTATTTTGGATAATATTACTTTACGAACCCAACGTAAAGTTGAAATACGATTAGAGTTGGGTTTAGATGCACCATTAGACCAATTGGAAAAATTAGCTCCTGCAATTATTACAATTTTAGAAAAGTATCTTTCTGTAGAAAGCAGTCATGTGTACTTTATGGAAACTGGTAAAAATGCACACATTTATGCTGTAGACTATTTCACTATTATGCCACAGGATATTGAGCAGTTTAATAACGAAAAAGGCAAAATTAATTTAGAAATTTTAGCACTGTTAAAAGCGATGCAACTTGAATTAGCTGCAGCCAGCACGGATATTAAATTGCATAAAGTACAGTAAAGATGCAAACCAATACCAACACATTTGTTTCATTAAGGTATTTGTTTATACTTGCAATACTAGTGTTGGGAGCCAACTGGTTTTTTACTTTTCAATTGGTGTGTTTAAAAGACGACAACTCATTTTTTTACATGCCAGTTCGCATGTATTTGAGTGATGCATTGCATGCAGGAACATTGCCTTACTGGAATCCTTTTTTACTAAATGGTATACCACAATACGCAGATATGCAAGGTGCAGTTTGGAATCCAATTGCATTTGTATTGTGCTATTTTTTTAAGTACAACCATTCACTGTTTTTGTTAGAATATGTTGTGTACATTTTTATTGGTGCAGCAGGCATGTTTAAATTGTTGGGATTGATTACAAAAAATCAGTTCTATTTACTGGCAGGTGTTACAGTTTATATATGCAGTGGATTTGCAAGTGGTATTGCCAATTTTATTAATTGGACTGCTTCGTTAGGATTTATTCCTTGGGTATTTTATTTCTATTTTATAACTATTCAACAACCAAAATTTAGAAACAGTATATTATTAGGAATAACAAGTTGGTTAATGCTGGTTTGTGGTTATCCGGCTTTTATTATTTATACAATTTATTGTTTATTGGCATTATTTATATGGCATGTGTGGCAGCAACTAAAACATAGCAATACTATTTGGAAAGAATTACAATTTTTATTACTGGCTTTAGTGATAGGAATAGCTTTAAGCTTACCAGCAATTATTGCTTATGTTGAGTTCTTGCCTTTTTACAATAGAGGAAAAGATTTAGTAACTGATTTGCCTTTTAGAGATTGTTATTACCCTCAATTTTTATCGTCTTTATTTATAACAAGTAGCGTGTACAATAAAAACTATGATATCTTATGTCATAGTGCAAACAGAGATTTTTATTTTGGTGTATTGCCTTTACTTGGGTTTGTTTTATTTCTATTAAATTATAAAAAGAATAAAACTTCATTTATAATTCTATTTACAGGAATTGCCATTTTTACTTTTATTTTCTTATTTGGATTTTTAACGCCATTGGGCAATTTGGTTTTTAAATTTTTACCTTTAATGGGTGCTTTTAAATGGAGTGCAGCTGCAAGAGTTTTTTTGATGATTATACTTACTGCTGCTGGTGTTTATCAGTTAAGTAAGCAAGATTTTAAACTTTCTTCTTCGAGCATTAAAATATTAAAATGGGTTTGTGCAATTATGCTTTTGGGTGTTGCAGTTGTATTTTTATTAACCAATAAATATGCTGTATTTGAAACAGCATTACATCATAAAATATTTTATGCAAATACAGTTGTACAAACTATTCTTTGGTTTATTGCTTTAGTATTTACTCGGCAATTACTCACTCAAAAAAAGTTATTCTTACTGTTTATAGTAATTGATTTACTTATCAATTACAGTATTGGTATGGCTATTACAGGAGTAGGAAATGTGAAGCCTGCAGTATTTAATAATTATGCAAAAACATTTTATCAGCAGCAGCCCAATGAATATTTGAAAAGACCATTGGCAGAGAATAGAAAGTTGTACATGTTCGATCCATGGAAAAATCACAATGCTTCTAAAATAATGAATGGAGCTACTTTTTTAATGAGCAATACCATTTTCAGTGGCTATGAAAAATTATTTATCAATGATACCAGCAACGAACGAATTTTAAGAAATCATCCTTTTGCTTTCAGTGAAGATGTGGATAGTGTAATAATTAATTCAGCACACCTGACGTATACCAATATTCAACTGAATATTTATTGCAACAAAGCAGGGAGTATTATTCTACAACAAAACAATTACTATAAATGGAAAGAAACAAATGGTTTACCTATTAGTACCTGGAAAGATTGCTTTATGCAGTTACCGGTAGTAGCAGGTAATAACCAAATAAATCTTGAATACAATAGAGGAAATTATAAGCAGTTAATGATGCTCAGCTATGCTTTTCTTTTATTATTGATGGGTATTTTATTTTTTAGTAGCCGAAATAAAATACTGTCCGCCGAAAGGTAACCAAGATAAGTGTTTTTCTAACTTTAACAATGGTCTAATCCATTTCCAGCCTGGTAAAAAAGTAAGGTATTTTACGAAGTTTAATTGCCAGTTTTGTTGAGCAAATAATTTAGTAAAGTGAGCTGCCGTTAGCAAATGAGCAGTACCATCGAACACACAGGTTTTTACTAAATATTGTGTACCTAAATTATAAGGATTGTGTTCAAACAAATACAATCTGCCACCTTTTTTCAATACACGTTTTGCTTCATTCATTAAATCAAAATGTTCATTTAATGGCACATGATGAAAAATGCAGGCAATAAAAATGGCATCGAAACTTTCATCTTCAAATGGCACATGCTTACCATCGAACCATTGAAAATTGGTATTGGGTGCATGCTTTAATTTAGCAACATCAATACTTTCTTGAGATACTTCTATTGCTTCAATTTGCCATTGTGGAAATTGTTTAAACATGTATTCAGCCGTGTAACCATCGCCACAACCTAAATCCAACAAACGCAAAGGTTCATTCTTTTCATATCTGGCCAGCCAATTCACCTTTACATCTACAAAATGCAAACTATCAAAACCGGTAATTTTTAAATTCTCGTTATGTAATGCTCTGTAATCTTTTGCGTATTGATCGAACTCTGCAGCCATGCAATGATTTGTATATGATGATGATTGATTGCTGCAAGATTATTGAATCTTGCTTACAATTTGTCCCAATTCTTTGTCTATTGCACCTGTTGTGCCATATTCAACAACTCGACCAACTTCTTTACCACTATTATCACGAATAATAAAAGTGGGAACATTGGTAATATTAAATTTTGTTTGCAAATTTTTAATGGTTGTTTTCTTTCTATCAACGCCAATTAAATAAATTTTATCCGCAGGAAATCCACTTTTATCAATCAATTTATAAAATGAGGGCAATAAGTTTTGTGTATCGTGGCACCAAGTACCACCAAAAACAACGATACTAAATTTATCTTTATTTTTTGAGAAAGCTTCTACAGCAACAGCATCGGGTGTTCCATATTTATAATTATCAGCAAACCATTTAAAAGCTGTGTCTGTCTCCAAAACTGAACGTGTTATTGAGCCTCTTAAAATTTTTGCATTGCCTTCATGCCCTTCATCTCTAGTAACAATATAGTTGTCTTTAAGTAAAGGTTTTAAATAAACAGTATTGCATGAACTTAGAACAACAACTATAATTAGTAACGATAAAATATGCTTCATAAATCAATTTAATTTAAGCCTGTAAGTTCGTTTTTAACTCTACTAAAAAAGAACGGAATTTTGTTAAAGATTGTAATAATTGCTGATTTACATCTGCTTTCTTTTTATTCTCTTTTAAATATTTTTTAGCCCCATCAACTGAGAATTTTTTATTACGCAGTAAGTAGTAAATAATCTGTAAGTTCTTAATATCCTCTACCCTAAACAATCTATCTCCTTTTCTGTTTTTTCTGGGTTGTAAAATATCAAACTCCACTTCCCATGCCCTGATTAGCGAAGTATTTACATTAAAAAAAGCTGCTACTTCACGTATTGGGTAGTATAATTTTTTCTTCAACTCTTCTTCATCAGGAATATTAATTAAACCAACTTCTTCATCCATTTCCTTAAAGCTCTTACGACCACGTTTGCTTTTGGGTTTATCCGTTTTAGATTTAGAGTTTGGAGTTTGGAGTTTTTTGTTGGTTGATTTAGATTTACTTTCCTTAACTGATTCAATAATTACAATTGGTTCTTCAATTACAATTTCTTTTTCTTCAACAATTGCTATCGGTTCATCAGCAATAGTTTTTTCTTCTTCTGTTATTGAAACTATAGGCTCTAATTCCTCAACAATATTTTCAACTACAGGCTGAATAGGTGGTTTCAGTTTTATTTTAACCCCAATCTTATCATCTGAAAACACAAATGGTCGAGTATCTTCAATAACATTTTCAGGTTCAGCAACAATGTTTTGTATAGCATTTGTTTCAGATTCTTCGGCTTTAGAAATTGCCTGCTTTTCTTCCTGAACAGGTGCAGATTCTTCGGTAAACATTGCACCGAATAAATCCAATTGTTGCAGTATTTTCTTTTTAGCCATAGTGTAAAAGTAACTAAGCCATTTTGTAAAACATAAACTGCTAATTTATTGGTGGATAACATGTAAGTAAGCATTACTTCATTAAAACCAAAGCAGTTGCTTTGTACAAATTCATCATCAGCATACTTCAAAATAATTATCTTGCAAGCATGAATACAATACATACCATTTGCGTTTGTGGTGCAGGTACAATGGGCAGTGGCATTGCACAGGTTGCAGCACAAGCTGGCTTTAACACCATTCAATTCGATGTAAATGAGGCAATGCTGCAAAAGAGCAAAACTGCTATAGAAAAAAGCCTGCAACTATTGGTCGATAAAAACAAGCTGACGCAAGTGCAGCAGCAAAACACGTTAAATAATCTTGTATTTACTTCCAATAGCAATGATTGTGTGGCTGATTTAATTATTGAAGCCATCATCGAAAAAAAAGAAGCCAAAGTAGGTTTGTTTAATAGCCTTGCAAAGCTGAATAGCTTAGAAACAATTTTTGCAACAAACACTTCATCGATCTCCATCAACGATATTGCCAACGAAGTAGAAAACCCAGCAAACCTAATAGGTATGCACTTTTTTAACCCTGCTACTATTATGAAATTGGTAGAAGTAGTTAAAGGAACACATACCCATGAAACAGTTGTACAAACCATTGTTGCACTTTGTAAACAACTGAATAAAGTTCCTGTAATTTGTACCGATGCTCCTGGTTTTATTGTAAATCGTGTGGCTAGGCATTATTATTTAGAAGCCATGAAATTGGTTGAATTAAACCTAGCCACAATTGAAAATGTAGATGCCATTATGGAAGCTACAGGTTTTAAAATGGGACCATTTAAACTCATGGATTTAATTGGTATGGACATCAATTTTGGTGTAAGCAATATTGTTTGGGAAGCTTTAGGAAAGCCTGAAAGGCTTACGCCATCTATCCTTCAGCAAAAAAAAGTAGCGTTAGGAGAATTGGGTCGTAAAACAGGAAAAGGATTTTATCAGTATTAATTTTTTTGTAACGAACTGTAGTTTTTCATGGCATCGTCTGTTGCGTCGCACACTTGTAATTTCTGAACATTATTCAATAAACAATAAAAGACAAACTCACCTCTCACGATATTCAGCTTAGTGAAATTTATGATGCCTCTGCTTTTCATCAAGGCAGGTATGGAAAATTTGCTGGATGAAAAAGCTGCTCAAAAAAAGTGGGATGATAGACCAAGAATTGGTTTTAAAAAATAAAAACAATTAGCTTCACCATTCAACCCTAAAAGCTATTATGAAAACGGTGAAAATTCTACTTGCTCAATTACTTATTATAGTTGTTGTTGCTTCTTGTAACAACATTGCTGTTCAACAAAAAGAAACAAAAGATACTTTAATTATCACTTCAACTGATACTTCACAAAAATCTGTAGTTTCAAAACCCACAACAGACACTATCAAGAAAAATGAATTGAGCATAACTGCAATGTTTATAGACTTTAGTTTAGGCGATGCTTCCCATTATATTTTTAAGGATAAAGCAGGCAAAGTTTGGGATTTCGCAAATTGTAAAGACACAAAATTTTCGTTTGGTGTAGAGTTGCCAGTCAGTAAAGCCAACGAAGAAAATCAAGGTTGGACATCTAACAAAAGTTTGCAAGGCAAATGGTTTGAGCTTACATATGCTTTTGTTACACAACCCGAATACCAAGATGGACCAATGGCAAAAGTGCCAGTTATAACTAAAGTAATTTTGAAGAAGTAATACTATCTATAAAACCTAGCAATTTATCTTTATTAGTATTTCAAAAATCTCTTTGAACATTGGTCTATTTCTTACTTCAACTTGAATAGCTTTTTCTTTTATTAAGTTTAGAGAACTCACAATTTCACTGTTTTTTTCAGTTACATGCAAGTTCAATAATAAATCTTCCAACAAACAGGCCCATGCATGTACTTCAATCTTTTCAAGGCTTTCAGCCGTTGTTATATGGTTGATATTGTATAAAGAAGCTGCTCCAAAATCGCCCATTAAAATTTCAGCATTGGCATTTATTAACGTATTGTGGGCATAAAAATCGCCATGCATAATTCCTTTACTATGTAAATGAGCACCTACGCTTGCAGCAGCTTTTATTATTTTTAAAATTTGTGTTGCAGTGAAAAAAGTATTGGGTTCAAACACATCTCTGGTACAAGTTTCAAAACTTGGTGGCAAACCTAAATTTTTAAAAGAAGGAGGAATTAACCCCAACACCAATCCTTCTTTTTGATGAGCATGATTGGTTATTTTACCCAACAGCGGAATTAAATTTTTATGAGCTCCTGCCAATATGCAGGCATTCATTTCATCTTCAGGTAAACCATCGCTGGTTACTGCTCCTTTAAATTCTTTTACAGCAACTTCAATTGTTTCAGTTGTATTTTTTTGCCAAATGGCTTTACTGATAATACCAGAAGCTCCTTGTCCTAATTGATGTTCAAGCGATAAACTTTCCCAATGAATTTCTTCTAAATTGGTTTCGATGGAAGGTTTGTAACAAAATGGATTACCTGCAAAAGCCAACCAACTGAGCTTGGGCATGGTTAATAACCACTCAGGAAACTCAGTTAATTGATTTGCTGAAATACGAAGTAAGCCTAAATTTTTACAGTTACTTAATTCATTTGGCAACGACGTAAGTCTATTACCAGCTAAAGCCAGCTTTTGCATGTTCCAGCAATTACCAATACTTGCAGGTAATTGTGTAAGCTGATTATTGGTTAAAATAAGCCAACGAATTTCACTATGTAAAGCAGTTTCCGAAATAGTATGAATTTGATTGGATTTAAAACCAATCATGGTAATGCTTGTACATTGCCCCAATACCTCAGGAAAAACATTGAATTGATTATCGGATAAGAAAAGAATTTTCAATTGCTTTAATCTGGTAAAGTCATTTGGTAAGGTAGAAAGTTGATTGCCAGATAAATCTAATATTTCTAAAGTATCGGCCAGGGAAAATATAGCTTGTGGAAACTCGGTGAGATTACAATTCAGTTTTAACTGCTTTGTTCCATTTAATAGTCCAGATTCGAGTTGTTCCAATGTTTGTGTAATCACCTGTATTGCTTTGTATGCAAAGAAATGATTTTGTGTGGTTCATTGGCTGTGCTAACAGTTGAATTACTATTCTTTTGTTGGGCTGCGTTAGGGATCC
Organism: Allobosea thiooxidans; assembly: GCA_943368475.1. Taxonomy (GTDB): domain Bacteria; phylum Bacteroidota; class Bacteroidia; order Chitinophagales; family Chitinophagaceae; genus UBA1930. The sequence goes on along the minus strand of CALRLF020000014.1, from coordinate 32,256 downwards.
TTCGACTACGCTCAGGATTCTTTAAAAAGCTGAGCCTTAAGGTAACGCCCAAAACAATTGGTTTTATTAAATCTCACCATCCCAATTAATAAGTTATTTTTGTTGCCAAATATTTTACGAGTGAGCGAAAGAAACAACTTCATTGATTATATACGTATTTTTTGTAGAAGTGGACATGGTGGTGCTGGTGCAAGGCATTTTATGCGTAATAAATTAACCGCCATGGGTGGACCTGATGGTGGTGATGGTGGACGTGGAGGGCATATTATTTTACGTGGCAATACACAATTGTGGACTCTATTGCATTTGCGATATTTTAAAAATGTATTGGCTGATGATGGAGAAAATGGTAGCAAAAGCAATTGTACAGGTAAAGATGGAGAAGATATTATTATTGATGTTCCGTTGGGAACCATTGCTCGTAATGAAGAAACAGGAGAAGTTGAAGCAGAAATTTTAGAGCATGGGCAGGAAATAATTTTAATGAAAGGTGGTCGTGGTGGATGGGGGAATCAGCATTTTGCAACACCCACCAATCAGGTTCCTGAACATGCACAACCAGGAGAAGAAGGTAGTGAAGGCTGGAAACAATTGGAGCTGAAAGTATTGGCCGACGTGGGTTTGGTAGGATTTCCCAATGCAGGAAAATCAACTTTATTAAGTGTAATTACTGCTGCAAAACCTAAAATTGCCAACTATGCTTTTACTACTTTAATTCCTCAATTGGGTATGGTTGAATACCGAGATGGAAAAAGTTTTTGTATTGCCGATTTACCAGGTATTATTGAAGGTGCAGCAGAAGGTAAAGGTTTGGGGCATCGTTTTTTACGACATATTGAACGCAATAGTTGTTTGTTATTTGTGATTCCTGCTGATAGCAATGACCATAAAAAAGAGTTCGAGATTTTGCTGAATGAGTTGAAGGAATACAACCCAGAAATGTTGCAAAAAGATTTTTTAATTGCCATAAGCAAGAGTGATATGCTGGATGATGAATTGAAAGAAGCGATTGGTAATGAATTGCCAAGCGATATTCCGCATTTATTTATATCATCGGTAACGCAAACTGGTTTGCTGGAATTGAAAGATAAATTGTGGCAAATTTTGAATAAACCTGTGGGGTGATTGGAATATGGATGACATAGGTTGAACGAATTTTCACTGATTTTTTTCACGCAACGAATCAAAGAAGGCAACGATAGCAACGCATTTTGTTGCACACAAAGCAACAAAGGATACGAAGTTCACAAAGATAAAAAAATACTCAGTGTAACTCCATTTCTCCTAACCTCTGTGGTAAAGTTCAATACTTTCTTCAAGAACAAAAAAGCACAAGCATCATATTTATTTGCAGCATTGCATATAGTTTGTATTTTGGTTGAAATTACAACTGCATGCAACCAACAACTGCTTCTACGTCGAGAATTAATTCTATTGATATTTTGCGTGGACTGATTATGATTATCATGGCATTAGACCATGTTCGAGATTTTTATAGCAATGTTCAGTTCGATCCACTCGATTTAACCAAAACCTCTATTCCATTATTTTTTACTCGTTGGATTACGCATTACTGTGCACCTGTTTTTGTTTTTCTTTCTGGCACAAGTGCATTTTTATCGTTTAGTAAAGGCAAAACAAAAAAGCAGGCTGCTCAGTTTTTATTAACCAGAGGTTTGTGGTTAATATTTGTTGAATTGGCAATTGTTGATTTATTGTGGAGCTTTGACATTACTTATCACATGCAAGCGGTACAAGTAATTTGGGCAATTGGTTGGAGTATGGTTGTATTGGCAGGATTGGTATTTTTAAATCCTACAACCATTGCTATTATTGGCTTAACCATGATTTTTGGTCATAATTTATTGGATGGAATCAGTGCCGAAAGCTTTGGAAGTTTCAAATGGCTTTGGCTTGTTTTACATGAACAAGGTTTTTATCCTTATGGTACAAACAGGGGTTTGTTTGTTATGTATCCACTTATTCCATGGATTGGTGTAATGGCTACAGGATTTGCATTTGGCTTTGTTTTTAAAAAAGAGGCTGCTTACAGAAAAAGTTTTTTACTAAAGGTTGGTTTTAGTGTTATTGCTCTATTTATAGTCATTCGTTTTGTAAATGTTTATGGTAACAGAACCATTTGGCAAGAGCAGGATGTTTGGTACAAAACCATTTTATCGTTTATCGATTGTACAAAATATCCTCCATCGCTATTGTATTTATTAATGACACTTGGACCAGGAATTTTGCTATTGGCATTTTTTGAAAAGTATAACAATCGTTTTACCAACATCATTTCGGTATATGGCAAAGTGCCTTTCTTTTATTATTTATTGCATTTGGTTTTTATTCATGGAAGCTCTTTGCTAATTGCAAAGCTTATGCATTTAGACCAAGGAAGTTTTGGCAACCCAAATACAGCTTGGGGTTTTGGATTACCTATTGTTTACTTAGCTTGGATTTGTATTGTAATTGCTTTATACTTTCCTTGTAATTGGTTCATGAAAGTAAAACAAAGAAGGAAGGATTGGTGGTTGAGTTATTTGTAGTCTCTATAAGGAACAAATATTTTACCACAGAATGAATCATAAACTTCAGATTTTAGCCAGCAAAAGTATAATAAAAGATAAAGCCACCTTTTCAGGTGGCTTTATCTTTTATTTAATTACTAAATACTACTTGATCAAAAGAGATTAGTTCGTATATCCAGGATTTTGTGTCATCAATGGGTTCGCTTGTATTTCAGTATTTGGAATAGGCAATAAGAATCTAAAATTACCAGCAGCTAAAGTTGTACCAGCTGCACTTGGTGCATCTGTAGACAATCTTGATACTGGTAAGTTTCTACGCTTTAAATCCCAAAAACGATGGCCTTCATAAGGTAATTCTTTGAAACGCTCATCGATAATAGCTGTAACTGCAGCTGCAGTACTTGCTAACGAAACATTTGTATAACCGTTAATTCTAGCAGCTCTTAAAGCATTTAAATCAGCGGCAGCACCTGTAAGATCATTTTTCTCTGCTTTAGCTTCAGCTCTAATTAAATACATTTCACCAGTTCTGAAAACTTTAGCATCAGCTACGTTTTCTGTAGGGGTTGCATAAGCACCACCTGCATATTTAGTGATTAATTTATTAGGACGAGGTGATGGCAATAAAGCTTCAGTTTTAAAGTATGAACTAAAACGAATGTCATTCACTTGGTCATAGCTATCCCATAACTTATTAGATGGCAACCATGTAATGGTTCCAATGTTTGCTGTACTAGCAGAGGTACCTCTGAACAATGAACCAATTCTACCACCGATAGAAGAAGTTCTGCTTAATTTAAATGCACATTCAGCACTACTTGCATCCATCCAAATATTAGGAAAGTTTGTTCTTGTAGATAAAGGCAATGCATTAATGTATTCAGTACTAAAAGTTATTGCGTCATCCCACTCTTTTTGGTAAAGAGCAACTCTAGCTTGCAAGCCAGAACATGATGCAGCTGTAGCCCTGTAGATGTCAGTTAAAGCTGTAGGTAACAATGGCTTTGCAGCTACTAAATCAGCTTTTAGTTTTAAGAAATACGGACCAACGGCAATTCTTGCTTGTGGACTTAAAGATGGAGTTTCCATATAAGCCAAAGCCATATCAGTTGCTACCGCACTATTACTATAATAACGATACAATTCGAAATGGCAGAAAGCTCTTAAAAATAAGGCTTCGCCTCTTAGTCTTAATTTCAATGCATCGTCAGCTGCACCAGTAGAAGTTGCTTTTGGTAATGCAGCCAATACCCTGTTTACACGATCGATAACTCTATAATACAAAGGAAAAGCTGTAAAATTATCTCTCAAACCAATATCAGTAGATGCATATTGCCATTCGTGAGTTGTACCAGCATTGTAAAATTCACCCACTCTAACCTCATCAGCCAAAGTAGCATTTAACAAAATACCCATTTCAACATTCATTGCTGCATAAGCACCAATAACTGCTTGCTGGTTGTTTGCTGTAGTTAATAAAGCTACATCACCAGCAATAATATCAGTTTCTGCTGTTTCTATAACTTTTTGGCAGCCTGACAATGAAATTGCCAATAAGCCAGCGATAAAGAATTTATTTATTTTCATCTATTCAGTTTTTTAAGCTTAATAATTAATTGTTTGCTCAGAAATAATTAGAAATTAATATCTAAACCTACAACAAACATTTTAGGATTAGGATACTCATTTAAGCTAATGTTGTTATTATCTTCAGGATCTAAACCTCTCCAAGGACTCCAGATTGCCAAGTTTTGACCTTGAACATAGAATCTTGCAGATTTTATGATAACTGTTCCAGATGCTGTTTTAATTGAAGGAATAGCATAAGAAACAACTAAGTTTCTGAAACGGAAGAATTTAGCATCTTCTAAATCAGATGAAGTAAAACCTCTATCGTAAGCAGAAGCTTGGAAGAATGCATTATCACCAGCTTTCATCCACTGATTGCCAATTAATTCTCTAGAAGCTCTAACAGCTGTATGATAGCCTGGTGTACCTCTAGTAATCCAGTTTCTTGTATTGTTACTTCTAACAACATCGTACTGATAAGAAAATAAAGCCGATACTGAGAATGCTTTATATCTAACATCTAAAGTGAAACCACCTTGGTGTTTAGGTAAATAAGTACCAAATTTAGCAAATTGACCAGCTTTTGCAGGATCTAAAGTTACTGTACCATCTGGTGCTTCGAAACGAGGTTGACCAGTAGCAGGATCTGCACCTAAGTAGTTGTACGTGTAATGAGATCCATAAGGAAGACCTTTACGAATTACGAATGTTCCTAAAAAATATTCATTTACCAATCCTAAATCTTCGATATTATTGGTGTTAATTGAGTGATTCCAACCCAAAGTTACATCAACATCTTTTTTCTTAACGATATCAACTGAAGCTAAGATCTCAACACCTTTATTGGTCATTATACCAGCATTAACATTCAAGTTGCTGAAACCAGTAGTACCAGAAAGGGGTTGATTTACAAATAAGTCAACAGTTTTGTTTTGGTAGTAGTCAACAGTAAATCTTGCTCTATTTTTCCAAATTGCAAAGTCGATACCAATATTTGTTTTTTTGATACTCTCGATTTGAAGTTGATCGTTACCTGGAGCTGTAGGAGCTAAACCTGCAACTGTTGAACCTGCATAACTAGTTGTACCAAAAGTAGGTAATTGAGGACCTTGGTAATTGGTAACAGAACTTAAGTAAGTACCATAAGAACCAGTAGGAATACTACCAATATTAGGTACAATACCATAACTAGCTCTAACTTTCAAATCAGAAAATATGGTTTGCTTGCTTAAGAAGTTCTCTTGTAAAGGATTCCAAGTGAAACCAACAGACCATGTATTGATTTCTTTGTTAGTAGGATTTACGATGATTGAAGTTCCATCTCTTCTAACATTAGCGTTAACACTGTACTTATTCTTGTAAGAATATCTAGCAGTTGCAAAATAAGAACGAATACCTGAGCTAGATTTTGCACTAGTAGCATTTTGAGGGTAAGTTGTAGCACCATTGGTTGGTAATGGACTCGCACCTTGACCAGTTTGAGATAATCTTGGGTCTAAGTTATACAAAGTAAATCCAATAGATCTTTGATAAATTCTAACAACTTCGAAATAAGCACCAACTTCTACATCGTGTACATTGTTAAACTTCTTGGCAAATACTGCACTTGAAGTATTGATGAAGTTAGAGGCAACTCTACTAGCTTCTTGAGATAATCCAGACTGAAAAGCTTGCAAAGAGCCAATATAAGAATTTGCATTGATGTAACGATTGTGGTATTCACTTGCTACGTCAACTCCTAATAAATTTTTAACGGTAATATCTTTAGTTAACTTATACGATAACGTTAAACCAGAGTTGATTTTGGTTTGATAAATATTTCTAGAAGAATTATTGATACCTTCTAATAAATTACCAACTTGCTTAAGAGCCAAAGTAGTATTTGCTCCAAAGATTAAAGAACCATCAGCTCTATAAGGATTTTCATAAGTCTTAGCTCTATAAATCATTTGGAATGGATTTCTAGGACTATTACCATAAATATCACCTTCAGCAAATTTAGAAATAGAATAACCAGCAGTTGTATTGAAACCAATGGTTAATTTACCAACTGTGTGATCTAAGTTAAATCTGGTTGTATATCTTTTTAAGCTAGAGCCTAAATCGATACCTTGTTGATCGAAATAGCCAGCAGAGAAGAAGATTTTAGTTTTTTCTGTACCAGAAGTCATGTTAATTTCATGAGACTGAGAAACACCTTGTCTAAAGAAAACATTTGCATAATCAATATCAATAGCACCAATACTATCGTATAAGAATTGTTTTCTTGCTGCAGTCATACCAGCAGGTATTGCAGGGTTATTTGGAGAATAAGTCCAACCTGGTGTGTTAGCCAATTTTGTAGCTTCTTCATATGCCATCATTTCTTTCGTATTCATCAAATTCATACGAGAAAAATCTGGTTTTTGAGTATAACCATATTGAGATCTGTAGCTAAAGTTGTTTACACCAGCTTTTCCTTTTTTAGTTGTAATAACTATTACACCTGTACCACCCCTAGCTCCATAAAGGGCTGTAGAGTTTGCATCTTTTAATACAGTGATTGATTCAAAATCATTCGCATTAATGGTTTGCATATCAAATGCAGGCATTGGCACACCATCAATTACATAGAGTGGTTGAGTACCAGCACCTTGAATAGATTGAATACCTCTGATAGTTACAGTTGCACTGCTACCAGGCTGACCAGAACCAGAGTTTACCAACATACCAGGAACTCTACCTTGTAAAGCTTGGTCGAAAGAACCAACTGGTACAGTTTCTACAGTTTTGCCAGATAAAACAGTTGCTGCTCCAGAGAATTGTGATTTTTTCTCTCTAGAATAACCTGTAACAACTACACCTTCAATATCTGAAGAAGCAGCTTTTAAGGTTATTGAGATACCACCTGTTGCTGGAATAGATGCAGATGCAGAGCCATAACCAACATAAGTGAACTCTAATGTTTTAGCAGTGGTAGGTACTGAAATGGAAAAAGAACCACTGTTGCCTGTTGTAGTTTTGGCAGTACCACCTTTTACAGATACTGTAACACCAACAAGAGCAGCTCCTTTTTCATCAAGAACTTTACCAGTAACAATACGATTTTGTGCAAATACTGTTCCTAGTGTGAAACAGAAGCACAAAAGTAGAGATACAATTTTTCTCATAATTTGTCTCTTTTTTTAGTTTTAATAATTAGAACAATTAAGCGTAACAACAAATATTTAACATTTGTTGAGATTTTTCACATTTTTTTGATGAATGACAACCGAAAAAAAAAATTTTTCCTGATTTTATAAATCGAAAAACATGAGCAGTCTAACAAATGCTTAACAAATATGACATCCATTTTAACAAAGTGCTGCAATTGTTAAGAAAATAATAGTGTACACAGCATATAAACAACAATAACACGATTTTTCTTAAACAAATGAATACCAGTTATTTACCCGTTTTTTGTTTATCGATATTTTAAAGAAAAGAAGAAAACCTTAACATTATTTGGTGATTGATATTTCTTTATCAGCATTCTTTTTACTAAAAGAACTTACACCAATAATTAATACAGGCAACAATACCAAATTCGTAATTGTACCTACAACCAAAGTAAAAGAAGTTAGCCAACCAAGAGATTTGGTACCTCCAAAGTCGCTGAAGCAAAAAATAACAAAGCCTGCAATTAATACCAAGGAAGTATAAATAATGCTAATGCCTGTATGTTTTATGGTTTGTACCAAAGTTGGCTTAACCTGATAATTGTAATGTGGTAATTCTTGTTTATAATTTACCAAAAATCGTATGGTTACATCTATCACAATACCCAATGCCACACTAAACACCAAAACTGTAGATGGTGTTAAACGAACACCCATCCAACCCATAATACCTGCTGTAAAAACCAAAGGCACCAAGTTGGGTATTAGTGAACATACCAATATTCTGAAAGATTTAAATAAATACAGCATGCACAACGTAATTAATGCAAATGCATAAATAATGCTGTCTTTTAACCCTGCAATAATAAAACTACTACCTTCTAAAAACGTAACACTTGTGCCAGTAAATGTGATGTTATACGAAACTGTATCAAAAATTTCGTTGGCTTTTGTTTCAAATTCTTTTAATAAAATAGGCAATTGTACGCTGCCAATATCTTTCATGTTTACACTTATACGTGCAACCTGCCTATTGCTATCTAAAAATCCATTGAGTAGGTTGGCAGGGCTTTGTTTTTTCACAGCACCACTATCATCAGTTGGTTTGGTTCTCAAATAGGGACCTAAAAATGCCATATCACCCTCGTAAGGCACAGCATAACTTACACTATCTCCATCGTAATAAGCTTGCTTGGCAAATTTTAATCCTTCTACGAAACTTAATGGTCGGGCTGCTTCACCTTTCTCAGAAATATAGGCCGATAGTTCATCAATTTTATTTATTGCAGCAGTACTTCTCAATAATCCATTTTTCTTCTTCGTATCTACCATAATTTCTAATGGCATTACCCCTTCGAAATTGGTTTCAAACCATTTTAAATCGGTATAAATTTTATCTTTTTTGGGTAAATCATCTACAATAAATCCTTCACTTTTTAATTTAAAAATTCCTGCAATGGCAAATACCATGCAAACAATGGTAATGGTATACACCCATTTGGCATGATGCAAAGCCCATCTTTCTACTTTTAATAAAACAGCCTCAATCAATTTATTGTCTAAGTATTGTACATGCCTTTTTTTAGGTGCTGGCAAATAACTTAATGCAGCAGGAATAAATATAAGTGAAATAAAAAATAAAGCCATTATGTTAATACCAGCAACAGCACCAAACTCTTGTAACAAAGCACTTTTGGTTAATGCAAAAACTGCAAATCCAATAGCAGCAGCAATATTGCAAAACAGGGTAACAATGCCCATTTTACCAACCATGGTAACCAATGCTTTTTCTCTATTGCCAGTTTCCTTGTAAGCAGTGTGATACTTGTTTAAAAAGTAAATGCAATTGGGTACACCAATTACTACTACCAATGGTGGAATTAATGCAGTTAACAAAGTAATTTTATAACCCAACAATACAATGGTTCCCAAACTAAAAATTACACCTGCCAACACTACAAACAAACTGATTGCTGTTGCACTGATGCTTCTAAAAAATAGCAATAATGTAATGGCCGATAAAAGAATAGAACCAATTAAAAAATAGTTCATTTCATCTTTAATTCTATTGCCAATGCTGGTTCTTATGTAAGGCAAACCACTTGTGTGCAATTCAATGCCTGTTGCTTTTTCGAAAACAGTTGCCTGCTGCATTACGTCGTTAATTAAACGTGTGCGACTTTTGCTGTTTACGCTGTCTTTATTTAACTGAACGCCCAATATATAAGCATTGGTTGCTGGATTGTATAAAAGCGATTTGTAAAATGGCAGAGTTTCGAACAATTGTTTGGCACTATCTAACCGTGCCTGACTACTGTAACTATTGATGAATATTTTTTGTGGTTGTAACTTTTCGCCAGCCGAATCTTTTTGTAAAGTCACTACTTCTGGAATGCTCAACACATTCAATACACCATTAACGTTTTTCAAATTATTGTGCAATGCTTCAACTGCATTAAAAACTTTTGGTGTAAAAAAATCTTTGCTTTCTATGCCAAAAACAAGTGTACTTCCGTCGTCCCCAAATTTTTGTTTAAAATTTTGGTAGTCTTTGTACTTAGGATTATCCGTTGGAATAGCTCTTGTAAATTCATAACTCAACTTTACTTTAGAAGCATAGAAGCCCATAACGCCAGTTAATGCAAACAAAAAAACCAATAAAGCTACTCTGTATTTTAAAATAAACTGACCCAACTTATACCACATATTCGATAGATTGAAAATAAACGATAGTAAGAAGCTGCAAAGAAATGAATATTCAGCTAAATGGCTAGAATATAGCATGAATAGCTTGTTCAAGTATAAAAAAAGACTTGCCCTATACAATAAAAACAGGTCGTTTACAGTTTAGATAGTCCGCCTTAAAACCAATATCCTATGCGGTTCGTAATACTACCAATGGTATTTATACTATTGATGCATAACAGTTATGCTCAATCTTTACAAAGCATCAGGCATTTTACAATTGCCTTGCCAAAAGATGCTGCCGATGCTCCAGCATTAATAACCATTACTGATTCTTTGTACGATTACATGCATTTGCAAGATGCAGGACTAGAACGTGATATTTTTTATCAGGCATATAAAGGTTATTTGTATTTAGCAACTAAAAACAAATTGAACAATACCGATGTGCTAACAATTGCCGATTACAGCCAAAGCAGCAGCAGCAAAAGGTTATACGTAATTGATATTACCAATATGCAACTGCTTTTTAATACCTATGTATCGCATGGAAAAAATAGTGGTAACGAATTTGCCAATAGCTTTTCTAACGAAAAAGACAGCAATAAAAGCAGTATTGGTTTTTTAATTACTGGTGAAATATATTTTGGAAATTATGGTACTGCTTTGCGTTTAGATGGTGTTGAAAATGGCATTAATGATAATGTAAGAAACAGAGATATTGTTTTTCATGGAAGCAATTATGTAAACGAACAACGCATTGCCGAAAGAGGCACCATTGCAAGAAGTTTAGGTTGCCCTGCTGTACCTAAAAGCGACCATTTAGCAATTATTAACAGCATTAAAGATGGTAGCTGTTTTTTTATTTATCACCCTACAAAAATGTATGCTAAAAAGTCTAAAATTATCAATGCAAAATTATTTGCACCTGTAACCGAAGAAAGTACAAAAGTAATAGCAGCAAGATAGTTTACATAAGCACCCAATAACCCACCAATTGGCACAAGATGCCTACCAATAAACCAATATACATTTCCTGATTGGTATGATTACCTGCTATAAAACGGCTTGTGGCAACCAATCCTGTTAACAAAGTAACAATACAAATAGACAAACCTAAATTGGTTTGGTAATACACAGCAAATAAAATTACTGCAGCCAACGCACCACCCATTGCCATGCCATGCAAACTAATTTTTATGTAGTTATTGATGATTACACCTATTGAGGTTGAAATGAAAATTCCGAAGAAGAAAAACTTCAATACCTCGGGCTGGTCTTTAAAATTTTTACTCAAATAAAACATCCACCAGTAAAAAAACATGGATACAAAGAATGGAATGATTCTTTCTTTTTGGGTACGTAAAAAAATGTTATCGATAAATTTTAAACGCCACAGTAAAAACACAGCAAATGCAGGAAAAAAAGCTGTCATCCAAAAAACACTGAACACCCTTAGGCTCAAAACTTTGCCTTCCATACCAGGAAACTCGTAAGCAAAATATTCTATCAAAAACCAAAAAATATAGGTGGGTATAAACAGTGGATGGAACACATAAGAAATCAGCTTTGCTATGAAAGTGATCAATTTATTAGGCTGGTATGTTTCTGCTATTTGTGCTTCCATTTTTTAGTGTTTCAATACCTCTGTGGCAATTACAATTCTTTCCTCAATCTTACTACAAAGTATACAATTCCAGTTGCTCTTTATCTAGTTTATATAAGTTTAAGTATATCTTCTGGGTATTTTTAAATAAATCCCTATTTGCATTAACCATCATCATTCTAGACTTTCTATTCCATGCTGATTTATTGTTAACCAACTGTTTTCCATCAACTATGGTTTCTAACAATTTTGGTAAATCTAGTTTTACTACTTGCCTTGTTTGGCTAACATATTCTAATGCATTTTTCTTCAATCCAGTATCGCCTTTCTGTGTTGTAATACTTTCAATAATTTTTGCTTTTTTATCGAGTTGCAATAATAAATTTTGTAACTCCTCCTTTATCATATTTGTTTCATTTGAAAATACAATGGAGTTTTTAGTGTTTGATTTTACAACATACAAATTGTTTAGCTGTTCCTTAGTATCATCTACTAATACTTGCAAATCTTTAATCTGTAAAGATATTTTCAGAAAATAATCTAATCTTTCATTTGTATTATACTTTGGTTTTGTACATGCGTAAAAACAAAGTAGAAATACAAAGCCAAATGATATTACTTGTTTCATATTTATCATAGAATTAAGTATAAAAATATTACAATTCTTTCCTCAATCTTGCTACAGGAATATTCAATTGTTCACGGTATTTAGCAACTGTTCTACGTGCAATATTATAGCCTTTTTCGTTTAGCATATCGGTTAATGTTTCATCTGCCAAAGGCTTATGTTTATCTTCTGCTTCAATAATATCGCTTAAAATTTTCTTTACTTCACGTGTACTTACTTCTTCTCCACTATCGGTGCTTAAACTTTCACTAAAGAAAAATTTCAGTCTATATGTACCAAATTCGGTTTGTACAAATTTGCTGTTGGCAACACGGCTTACCGTACTAATATCTTGCCCTGTAACTTCTGCAATATCTTTTAAGATCATTGGGTTCAGTTCGGTTTCATCGCCTGTTAAAAAAAACTGTTCCTGATGCTTCATAATGGCATGCATGGTATTGTATAAAGTTGCTTGCCTTTGCTGTATCATTTCTATAAACCATTTAGCACTGTCTATTTTTTGTTTAATAAACATCACCGCTTCTTTTTGGCGTTTGTCTTTTTTGCTGCCTTTGTCATAATCCTTCAGCATGTCTCTATACCCTTCACTAATGCGTAAATCAGGGGCGTTTTTACCATTTAAAGTAAGTTCTAAAATGCCTGCATTATTTAGTATAAAAAAATCTGGCGTTATATAAGTTTCGGCATTATTCATGCCACCAATATTGCCACCTGGCTTAGGGTTTAGCTTAATAATTTGATTAATGACTTCTTTCAAATCATCGTCATTTAAATCTAAACCACGTTGAATTTTATCGTAGTGTTTTTTGGTAAACTCATCAAAGTATTTGGTGAGTACTTTAATGGCCAGTTCAACACCAATGCCTTCACTTGTTTTGCGTTGCAATTGTAACAATAAACACTCTTGCAAATCTTTTGCACCAATACCAGCAGGATCGAACTGTTGAATTTGTCGAATAATTTCTTTCAGTTCTTTTTCGTTGGTTATAATATTTTGCCTAAAAGCCAAATCATCTACAATACTGCTTAATTCTCTTCTTAAATAACCATCATCATCTAAGCTTCCTACCACTTGCTCGGCTACTTTAAACTTGCGTTCATCTAAATCTAACATGCCCAATTGGTTAACGAGTAGTTCATAAAAACTGACTTCGTTTTTAATGGGTAACACTTTGCCATCATCCATTTCAGGATAGTTTTCATCCTTCATTCTATAATCGCCAATTTCATCATCGCCTTCACTCACATATTCGGTAATATCAATGTTTTCGTATTCATCTTCGCTGCCATCCAACACTTCATCATCGTCATTATTAAACTCATCTTTTATATCATCTGCAAATTCATCTTCCATGCCTTCTTCGCCTTGTTCTAATGCAGGGTTTTCTTCTAATTCTTCTTTAATACGTTCTTCTAAATTGGCAGTAGGAATTTGCAGCAACTTCATCAACTGAATTTGCTGAGGTGATAGTTTTTGTAATAGTTTTTGTTGTAACGACTGACTTAAACTCATGTAACACAATTTGTAATTTCAAATTGGTAATTTGAAATTTTATAGCATAAATTTACGTGCAAACTAAAGCAAGAATTCGTTGAAACAGATTTGTTTATTTACATTTTTCTTTTTATGTATGGCATTTGCTTTACAAGCCCAACGTTTGGGGGATTCTGTTTCCGTAATTTCTCTTAAAAAAGACAGTTCATTTGTTTTCCAAAAAAACATACAAGTATTACCTGCAAATTACTATACCAGCAAGTTTGGTTTTATGTGTAAGCAAGAGCTTCTGTTGGAAAAGAAAACAAAAATTCCGTTTCGCATAAGATTGGGCAGTTTAGCTTATACCAACATGCTGGAAGGTAAAAAATATTGAGTTGTTTATCCTATTTCCAAACTGTATCTACCGATGTAAATCCTTTTATTGCAAAATTGTTTCTTCTACTAGAGTTTTGTACATAATTGCCACGTTTGGTATAAATAGCAATAGAACCGCCACCTGCTCTTCCAGGCCCTTCCATTGGACCAAAAACTTTTATCATAGCCACATCTGCAGGGTTTACATAAATAGGATTTTCGGGTTCCATTCTAAATTCATCTAAATAAATATCTACTGTGCTGCCACGTCTTTTAATATTATAACCACCTTCCCCATCTGGTAAAACTTGCAAGCCGGGAACTCTTCCATTTAAAAAAGTAAAAACATCTAATGCACTTTCCAGCTCAGGATTATCGAGACCATCGAAAATAGTACCACCCTTAAATAAGCCAGATGCATACTCATCATCAAATTTTTCTACATTTTTCTTTTTGGTAGATTTTACCACCACTTCATCTAAAGTAAAAACACCTTTAAATTTCTTTGTGTCTAACGAATAAGGTTTTACAGTATCGGCAGCTATCAATTTGGGATTGCCAACTGTAATCAATTCTGTTTGTTGCAATATTGGCGTAAAAGCCGAATCTATTGGGGTTTCAATATCAATGTATAAATCGCTTCTTTTTTTTCCAATTTCTGAAAAAATAAAACGTGCGGTATCGGCAAAAGCCAATCTGCCTACTTTAAAATTGCCTGCATTATCAGGAATGATGGTATTAAAGTAACTGCTTTTAGTTTTACTAAGCATCCACATTAACAACCCTTTCGACTTTTTATTATAATCTCTTACTTTACCTTTAATATAGAAAAATGTAGGTTGTACCAAAAAATTTATAGCATAACGACCATCGGGTAAGCTATCATGAATTGCAATATCGAACGAAGTTTGCCCATTTAAAATTGGATACCTAAATTTCCAAGTTCTTGTTTTTTGAATATCTTCAATCCAAACATTTAGCGTTACAGCTGCCATATCTTTACTACTGTACTTCATTAAGCAGTCCACACTCAAGGTATCACCTTTATTAAAAGTTGTTTTATTTAGTTTAACATATAATGAGTCTGCTCCAAACACCTGCTGAGCACAAATAAAAAAAACAAAACCAACAATTAGCTGCTTATTCATTGGGTGAATTTAACATTACTTACACTTTATTTTTAAACGCATTAACGTTTTAATTGTTTTTTTACAATTGAATAACATAAATAACAGCTTCTTCTACATTTGCACTTATGCGTATAGCAGTAAATACAAGGTTTTTACAGAAAAATAATTTAGAAGGATATGGATATTATATTCATGAACTGATGCAACGCATTACAAAAGCACATCCTGAGCATCAGTTTTTGTTCTTATTCGATAGGCCATTTGATGCCTCTTTCATTTACAATAAAAATATTACAACCCAAATAATTACGCCACAAGCTAGGCATGGATTGGCTTTTAGGTTTTGGTATGATATTAAACTAACATTAGCTGCAAAACGATTTAAAGCCGATGTAATTGTTAGTTTAGATGGTTTTTGCAGTTTAACCAGCAGCATTCCACAAGTATTGGCGGTACATGATTTGGCTTTTATTCACTACCCAAAACTAATTCCTAAGCTACACTTACTTTTTTACAAATTGCATCAAAAACGTTTTTTAAATAAGGCAAAAACCATTGTTACTGTTAGTGAATATAGCAAGCAAGATATCATCAATCAATACAACATAAATAGCAGCAAAATTGCAGTGGTGTACAATGCTACAAGAACAATATTTAAACCTTTTGAATATGCCGATAAAGATTTTGTGAAAAAGCATTATGCTGCAGGCAATGAGTTTTTCTTGTTTATTGGCGGTATTCATCCTAGAAAAAATTTACTGCAACTGCTTAAAGCTTTTTCAATTTTTAAGAAAAGACAACTAAGCAGTATGAAATTATTGGTTGCTGGGCGTTTGGCTTGGCAATTTGAAGATATTATTGAAAAACTGAAAACCTATAAGTATCGTGATGAAGTTGTTTTGCTGGATTATTTGCCCGAAGCCGAGTTGGCAAAAGTTACAGCAGCAGCTTATGCATTAATTTATCCATCATATTTTGAGGGTTTTGGGGTGCCCATTATAGAAGCCATGCAATGTGGTGTGCCTGTTGCATGCAGCAATACCAGCAGCATGCCAGAAGTTGCAGGCGATGCAGCTTTGTTGTTTAACCCTAACGATGCAAATGATATTGCCCAACAAATGATGTTATTGTATAAGGACGAAAAACTAAGGGGTGAATTAATACAAAAAGGTCATGTTCAGGCTAGCAAGTTTTCCTGGAACGATTCGGCACAAAAACTTTGGCAAATAATAGAACAAACTGCCAAAGCATAATCTGCATTACATTTGCAGCCATTTAATTTTTACAAATTCAACTTGTATGCAACAATCAACCATCGCAATAGACGTACATTTAGACAACAATAAAGTACCTGAACAAATTACTTGGAGTGCCGATAACAGCAGTGCTGAGGCAGCACAAAAAGCAAAAGCCATGATGCTTTCTTTTTGGGATGGAGCCGATAAAAGTGCATTACGTATTGACCTTTGGACCAAGGACATGATGGTAGATGAAATGGCCGATTTCTTTTATCAAACCATGATGGGCATGGCTGATAGTTATGATAGAGCAACCCACAACCATGAGTTGGTAAACGATATGAAGGCGTTTGCAAAAGACTTCTATAAAAAATTCAGGGAACAACAATTAAAGGAAAATAAAGTGTAAATAATTTGAAATTGCTAATTGGAGATTGACTATTTAACTCAATCAACCTTTTCAACTTTTCAACTTCTTGAACGTTCTCACCTTAAACATTAAACTTTAAACTCAAAAAAATATGAGCTTAGAAACAGAAATAATGGTACAAATGAAAGATGCCATGAAAGCCAAAGACGAAGCCACTTTACGTGGATTACGTGCCATAAAAGCTGAAATTATAAAAGCCAAAACCGATCCTGGTGCTGGTGGTCAAATTAGTGAAGAAGGCGAATTGAAACTGTTACAAAAACTCGTTAAGCAACGTAAAGACAGTTTAGAAATTTTCAATCAGCAAAACCGTGCCGATTTGGCCCAGAAAGAACAAGAAGAAATTGCTGTAATAGAAAAGTTTTTGCCAAAGCAAATGAGTGAAGCCGAATTAGAAGAAGCATTAAAAGCCATAATTGCACAAGTTGGTGCAGCTTCTGCTGCTGATTTAGGCAAAGTAATGGGCGTTGCTACCAAACAATTGGCAGGCAAAGCCGATGGTAAAGCCATTAGTGCAACTGTAAAAAAATTATTGAGCTAAATAGTTATTCAGCTTTTATTATAAAATTCCAAATTACAGTATTTTGTATGCTGTAATTTGGAATTTTTACTTTGTAATATACTTGTTCATGTTTATAGACAGCCTCTTTGTTATTTTGTTGATTTCGGCTTTTATTAAAGGTTACACCCGTGGACTTATTGTAGCTGTTTTTTCGAGTTTAGCCATTTTAATTGGCATTGTAGCTGCAATAAAATTAAGTGCTGTTGTTGCCAATTATTTAAACCAAAATGCACATTTAAGCATGCAATGGTTGCCTATAATTTCTTTTTCATTAGTTATGTTTGCGGTTATTTTGGGCGTTCGTTTATTGGCTAAAATGGTTCAAAAAACAGTAGAGTTTGCTTTAATGGGTTGGGTAAACAAAACTGGAGGCATTTTACTATATGTGTGCATTTACATTACTCTGTTTAGTGTGTTTATTTTTTACATAGAAAAAATGGGGTTGCTTTCACAATCAACCATTACAGATTCTAGATTTTATCCTTTTATACAGCCGTGGGGGCCTAAGGCTGTAAATGGTTTAGGCTATGTAGTTCCCTTATTCAAAGGATTGTTTACTCAGTTAGAAAGTTTTTTTACTGCTGTTAATAATAAGGTAGCCTGATTTTCTTTTACAACAATTCTACTTTTTTAGTTACAAAACAATAACTTAGCACCAATGCACATTATACTTACGTAAACAAATGATTGTAAGCATAACTTTATTAAATGTTTTTCCCTTTATTTGCCATAACTGCTGATTAAGAATTTTAAAGAATGAACTACGAAATAAAACAACACGATAAGTTTAAATATTTGGAAGAAGGAGAGGGAGAACCTTTGTTGTTGCTGCATGGTTTATTTGGTGCATTGAGCAACTTTGCTGATTTAATTGAACATTTTAGAGGTACACATAAAGTAATTGTGCCTATGCTTCCCTTATTTGAGTTGGATATTTTTCATACTTCGGTTGGCGGTTTACAAAAACACGTTCATAAGTTTATTGAAACAATGGGCTACAACAATATTCACTTATTGGGCAACTCATTGGGTGGGCATGTTGGATTGGTACATGTTTTAAAAAATCCAGAAAAAATTAAAACCTTAACGCTTACTGGTAGTAGTGGCTTATTTGAAAATGGTATGGGCGATAGTTACCCAAAACGTGGCGACAAAGATTACATTCGTAAAAAAACAGAAGTTACGTTTTACGACCCTGCAATGGCAACTGAAGATTTGGTAAATGAGGTTTTCGAAATAACCAATAATCGCTTAAAAGTTATTAAAATTATTGCTTTAGCTAAAAGTGCCATTCGTAATAATTTGGGCGAAGAACTCAATCAAATAAAACAACCCACCTTATTAGTTTGGGGCAATAACGATATTATTACGCCTCCATTTGTTGGTCAAGAGTTTAATAAACTCATTCCAAATAGCGAATTACATTTTATAGATAAATGTGGTCATGCACCAATGATGGAAGTTCCTGGAGAGTTTAACACAATTCTTACCAATTTTTTAAGCAAAAACAAATAATTGCTGCAACAGTTATTGCATATTGATTGTCTTTATTACACATGCTGGCACAACAATTAACACAAACCGATTATCCACCTGTAAAGCTTTTTGATAAAATTAGTTTTGCCCTTCAATTAATGGATGATTACGACGTACAGCATTTACCTGTAATTAATGAAGAAAAATTTGTGGGCATTATTGGTAAAGAAGATTTACTAGATGGTGATGAAACTGCCCCAATTGCATCTATTCAAGATCAATTAATTAAGGCTTTTGTAAAAAGTGAAGAATACTTTTTAGCTGCAGTTAAAACCATTGCACAACATCAACTATCGGTTATTGCTGTTGTAAACGACCAAATGGAATTAACAGGTATTATTTCATCTTCTCAACTTATAAAATATACTGCTCATTTTTTAGGTTGTGAAGAACCAGGCGGAATTATTGTTTTAGAAACCGAAAAACGTCATTTTTCATTTGGCGAAATCAGCCGTTTGGTAGAAACCAACGATGCCTATATTACTCAATTAAATACCAACACCGAAACCGAAACTGGTTTGGTAATTGTAACCATTAAAATTAACAAGCCCGAAATCAGTGATATTATAGCCACACTTCAACGTTACGATTACTCCATTAGGTATTATTTTGGTGAAGAACAGTTTGGTAACGAGTTAAAAGAAAACTTTAATCAATTAATGTTTTACTTAA
Source organism: Allobosea thiooxidans (assembly GCA_943368475.1). Taxonomy (GTDB): domain Bacteria; phylum Bacteroidota; class Bacteroidia; order Chitinophagales; family Chitinophagaceae; genus UBA1930. Next base: position 12,680 of record CALRLF020000014.1, on the reverse strand, counting down.
ACATTTAATGCATTTTGCCCCTTTGTATTTTTTTCTGCCCAATAATTAATACTAATTTTTAGCAACGCCAAAAAAGCTTAAAGCCAAAACCTTACATTTACGTAAATACTAGAAAAGTTACAATAATGAAGTATTGCTGTGTTTTATTCTTCTTTTTTTTGGCAAATTACTACACAGTACATGCTCAAAAAGACAATTTACTTTCTTACGACACAGCTATTGTTGCAAACGGTGCAGATACAGTTCAATATACCATTGGCTCCATTGTTTTATCGGGCAATAAAAGAACAAAAAACTATATTGTATTTAGGGAAGTTACTTTAAAAGAAGGGCAAAAAATCAGCCCACAAGAACTTACCAAAATGCTGGAGCTAACCCGACAGCAAATTATGAATACTACACTTTTTGTAGATGTTACTGTATATGTGGCTAACTTAAAAAATAATATTGCAACAGTTAATGTAGATGTAAAAGAAAGATGGTATTTATTTCCCTTACCTTATTTTAAGTTGGTTGATAGAAATTTTAACCAATGGTGGTACGATCAAAAAAGAAGTTTAGACAGGGTGAATTATGGATTGAAATTTTTTCACAATAATGTAAGTGGGCGTAACGACAAACTCAGCCTCGACTTAGTAAATGGTTACAACCAACAGGTGGCATTTAATTATAGTCAACCCTTTGCCGATAAATCTTTAAAACATGGTTTTTCTGTTGGTTTTAGTTACAATCAACAAAGAGAAATGAATTATAAAACCATCAACAATAAACAAGCTTTTATAAAATTAGATGGTTTTGTAAGAGAAGCAACTCGTATTGCTGCATCTTATTCTTACAGACCAGATTCGAAGTATCGCTTTTACGCCAGCATTACGTATGCTAGAGACAATGTGAAAGACACTGTGCTGAAATTGAATCCCAATTATTTTCCTACACTAAACAATCAGCTTTCTTTTATAGCAGCTGCAACTTCACTTCAGTACTACGCAGTAGATTATATTCCTTTTCCAAAAAAAGGTTTTATGTACGAATTAAACTTGTACAATCGTGGTTTTAGCAAAAACATGAATTTGCTTTCTTTTACTGTAGAAACTACCAATGCCATTTCTTTTAATAAAAACTTTTTTGTTCAATTTCATAATTTAGGGGTGTTGCGTTTTAGCGACAAACAACCATTTTACAATCAAGGATTATTGGGTTATGGCGATAGCTATTTGAGAGGTTTAGAAAATTATGTGGTCGATGGAACAGCAGGTTTTCTTAGCAACACAACTTTGTATCATAAACTATTTCAGTACACATTAAAAACGCCTTTTAAAAGTAAAAGCCACGATAAAATTCCGTTTACATTTTATTTAAAAGCATTTGGCGATATGGGTTTCGTACACAACAGCAACGCCAATGCAAATTCTTTTTCGAATAATTTTTTACGTTCAGCAGGAATAGGAATAGATATTGTTTCTATTTATGACTTTGTTTTTAGAATAGAATATAGTTTTAATCAGTTTGGCGATAAAGGTTTAGCATTTAGAGCCCGAGGAGATTTTTAAACTGAGCAGATACAGTATCTTTACAACAGCTTTTACACATATAGCACAAAAGCATTTTATCAAAACTCCATGAATGAAAATAGCAATTTATAGCAGAGGTTTGGATGCGGAGCAAGAAAATCCATTACAGTTCTTATTACAAGAACTTGCACAACATAAAATTGAAGTACTGCTATATAGCCAATTGCAGGAGCTGTGCCATGTGCCAGATCAGTTAAAACAAGGTGTTTCTTTTTTTGAAAAATCTGAAGATTTAAACGAATCGGTAGATTGTTTAATTAGCCTTGGTGGCGATGGTACCATGTTAGATTCTGTTACTTTAATTAAAGACAAAGGCATTCCATTATTGGGTATCAATTTTGGTAGATTGGGGTTTTTGGCCAACATTAATAGAGAAGAGTTAACCACAGCTGTAGATGCATTGGTAAACCAAACTTTTGTAATAGACAAAAGAACATTGATTCATGTAGATGCAAATATGCCATTGTTTGATAATGCACCTTTTGGTTTAAATGAGTTTGCTATACACAAAAGAGATACTTCGCCCATGATTAAAATTCACACTTATTTAAATGGTGAATTTTTAAACACTTTTTGGGCCGATGGGTTAATTGTATCAACACCAACTGGCAGTACAGGTTACAATATGAGTTGTAATGGACCTATTGTTTTTCCAGATGCTTCGAGTTTTGTAATTACACCAGTTGCTCCTCATAATTTGAATGTAAGAAGCATTGTTGTACCCGATAATAACATTATTTCTTTTGAAATTGAAGGAAGAACCGATGAGTTTATTTGTATGCTGGATGCAAGAAGAGAAGTAGTGAATATCGACATTCAGCTTGCTGTTAAAAAAGAAACCTTCGATGTAAGCTTGGTACGCTTAAATGAAGGCAGTTTTTTATCTACCCTACGCAACAAATTAACCTGGGGAATGGATAAAAGAAACTAAATGCAGCAAAAACATATTCGTTTGTATCATTAATTAACTTTTATTGTGCAAGAAAACAATGATTTTTACGTTTACATTGCATTCGTTAAATATTTTAGTACCCAATGTTTAAAAAAGCTTTTTTAATAACGTTTCTTATTACTTTAGTTTTTTCTAAAAGTAATGCCCAGTTAATGGATGCTTTTGTGCATGAAGGTGAATTTGGTGTTAGCGTTGGTGCTGGTCATTATTTAGGCGATTTAACTGCTGGAATGAAATTATACAACACCAAACCAAAATTTGCAGCAGGTATATTTTTTAGAAAACAGTTTAACAACTATGTAGGGCTTAAAGTAGCAGCCAATTATGCGTTTGTTGGCTATGCCGATAAATACAGTGGCTTTAAAGACAATGTTGTACAAAAAAAACGCAACCTCAGTTTCAATTCCAATATTTGGGAACTAAGTGTTAGTGGCGATTTTAATTTCTTCCGTTTTCAACCAGGTTTTTCCGAATATCGCTTTACACCTTACGTTTCATTGGGTATTGGTGCTTTTGCATATGACCCATATGCTTATTTGTATGGCGAAAAGTATTATTTACGTCCAATTGGTACCGAAGGGCAACAAGACAAAGGCAATTATCCCAACTTAGAGCCTTATGGTACAATGGCAGTTTGCTTTCCTGTTGGATTTGGATTAAAATACAGCATTAACGAAAAAGTGAATGTGTTTGCAGAAACTGTTTATCGTTTTACCACCACCGATTATTTAGATGATGTAAGTGGCAATTATGCCCCAGATGCTTTTCCTGTAGATGCAAATGGTGCACCATCAGTTGGTTATTTATTGCAAGATAGAAGCTACGAATGGGGAACACCAGTTGGTATTAAAGGCAGGCAACGTGGCAATAGCAAACAAAAAGACAGCTACTTAACTACTACAATTGGGATAAGTTTTAATATTGGTTCTTACCGTTGCCCTAAATATTAACCGTTTAATAAGTACTATCTGGTACAACCATATAGGTATCTGGTTGAATATTATAAATGGTAATATTGCTGAAGTTTTGATCGGATTTCATCCCAATTCCATGAATGTATTTTCCGTTAAAATCTCTTTTTATTCTTACTCTTTTATCAGTATAAAATTCAGATTTTAACTGATCCCAATACAATTCATCAGTCCATAAAGTATCTCCAGTTCTATTAAAAACCACCACACTGTCTCTTAAAAATACTTTATTATCATTTTCTAAATAACGCCCATACTTGCAATTTAGCTGGCTTTCTATAGCCAACGTATCGTCGTAAAAATCTACATGCATGGTTTTAGGAAATTCTACTTTTGGTGTATCCAACAAATAACGCAACATAAAAGGAGCTTTTAATTTAGCCCTCATTTTGCCACTTTGGCTCATGTAGCTTTCTATATTTATGCCTTCTTCTACACCCAACGTTTTTTTACCTAAATCCTGTACTTTTTTAATTTCATTTTCACAAGACATAACAAAAAAGCAGCCTATGGTTAAGGCTGCCAATATTGTTTTTATGTTGTTGAAACGATTAATCATATCTACGTTTAATAAACCAAATATCGCTTAAACTTAAGCCAAACGATAGTTTAAAATAGTTTTCTGTAACAGCATTTGCTGCACTACCTCTTTTACCAAATTCAATAGCAGTATGTATTGTAGTAAATTGGTAACTAAATCTTGCAGGACGAACAGGTAAACCAAAACCCAAACTTAAACCAAAAGTTTTAAGTTCTTTACCATCGGCATTGATATAATCCTTACCAATATTTAAACCTGCACGATAAGTAACCCTGCTCCAATAGCTTCTAAAATTTTTAGGATTTGGCACCCATGAACCACCTACTTTAAACTGCCAATTATCTACTGTTGCATCTTTTTGGTTATAGAAGCTGTATTCACTCCATTTAGCAGTTGTAAACTCAGCACCAATACTCCAAACATCATAAGCATTGGTTGCATCTAAAGAAGATTTTTGAATAAGAAAACCCGCAGTATATGTAGTAGGAATTTGAATTCTTCCTTTTACATTAGTTCCACTAGAAACACTATCTACTTTAAATACTCCACCCGAATTATCATAATCAAACGTTTCTTTTACAAAACTTTGTTGTGCATATAATTTTTGACCTAATGCTACCGTACCACCTAACCGTAAGTAATAATGATCGGTCATTTCGGTTTTTTTATTAAAAGTAGAATCTAATCTTATTTCATATTGAAAACCACCACTTAAAAAAGCCCCACCAAAAGAGGTAGTGGTAGCGTAGTTAGATTTATAATAAGCTACTGTATCGTTTACAAAAGTTCTTTTGGTACTGGTTTCTTTTCTGCCAAAATTATAGCCTGTTGTAACACCTACAGATAGACGTTTCCATTTTTTACCAACGCCAATATACACCTGATTTAAGCCACCACCTCCTTCAAAAAGCGTTTGCATACTATCTATATTACTCAATCTTTCACTTCGGATAACTGAATAATTAATTCGGGTAATTGGTCTAAAGCCAAACGAAACGCCCAACCCTTTTTTAGCATTTAAAGGTGCAGCAATAGCTAAATAAGAAGGAGAAAAGTTGGTTGAGTTATATTTTGCAATAGAGCTGTTTTCTCTTAATGTTCTTGAATCTATGGTAATGCCTAAGTCGTAGGTTACAACCCTTGCATTAGAAAACGTTGCAGGGTTAGAAAAATTAATAGATTGGGCATCGGCATAAGCTACACTTAAACCTCCCATTCCACGATTTACAATGTGCTGGCTAAATGTTAAGTTTCCTAAACCATACCGGGAAAAAGGTGAATTTTCCTGAGCGAAAGCAGCTGATGTAATTAAACAACTACACAAAACCACAAAACCTATTTTATACATTGTTGTACTCACTGATTGCATATAATCCTTTAAAAATTAAATAAGGGTCGGCAAATATCTTGTTTTTAAGGTGAGCCACAAAAAAAGCCATATCTCCGCCTGTTATTAGCACGTTAAAGTTGCTGTATTTATTGGCATAAGCTTCAATTATGCCATCAATTTCTTTTGCCATGCCTAATAATACACCACTTAATAAGTTTGTTTTGGTATCATAGCCAATTAATGGAAAATCGTGTGTGGCTTCAATCATGGGTAAAAGTGCAGTTTGCTCATGCATGGCTCTAAAACGCATATTCATACCAGGAGAAATACTGCCACCTAAAAATTCATGAAATTTATTGATGAAATTGTAGGTAATGCATGTACCTAAACCTATAGCCAAGTTATGTTGATTGGGATATAAATGTACTGCTGCACTGCAAATGGCCAATCTATCGGCTCCAATTGTTTCAGGTTTACCTACAGGTGTGGTAATAGGTAATTTACTGGTATGATTGAGTTTGTGAAACTGCGTAGTGTTAGCTAAAACAGTTTCCAATTCTATATTATGATTAATAACAGATGAAAGAATCGATTTTGTGGCGTTGTGTTGTTGAATAATTGCCTGAATGGTAGAAGCATCATCATTCTCCAGAACAATTACTTCTTTTAAATCGGCTCCATTAAAAACAGCACACTTTAAACGTGTGTTGCCAAAATCGAAACAAAGCGTTGTTTGCATGGTGGTGAAATTACAGGTTTAGTTCTTTCATTTAAGCATTCACAAAATGCAATTAAAAAAATAAATTTAAATACAGCAAATCAAAAACCAGTATGGGTTTAATTCTATTGCTTTATTTATCTTCGAACTAGTTATGCAAAAAATTTCGGCCACCGTTATCACTTATAACGAAGAAAAAAATATTCGTCGTTGCCTGCAAAGTTTACAAGGTATTGCCGATGAAATTGTGGTGGTCGATTCTCTTTCTACAGATACTACCAAAGCAATTTGCAACGAGTTCAATGTACAATTTATTGAACAGTCTTTTCTTGGATATATTGAACAGAAAAATTTTGCAATTGAACAAGCCAATTACAATTTTGTATTAAGTTTAGATGCCGATGAAGCATTGGATGAAACGCTACAACAATCCATTATTCAAGCAAAAAACAATGGTTTACAAAGTGATTGTTATAACATGAATCGCTGTACTAGTTTTTGTGGCAAATGGATTAAACATGGCACTTGGTATCCTGATAAAAAAATAAGATTATTTAATAAAAATAAAGCCAAATGGGCTGGTGTAAATCCTCATGATAGAATTGAAACCTTACCAAACACTTCAACAACTTATTTAAAAGGAGATATCCTGCATTATAGCTACAACAATTTAGAAGAAGTAATTGCACAGGCCAATAAATTTACCAGCATTCAGGCAAAAGCCATGTACGAACAAGGCAAAAGAGCAACGTTATTAAATTTGGTGTTAAATCCTGCCATTGCTTTTTTTAATGGTTATATTTTAAAAGCTGGATTTTTAGATGGAGCTGACGGATATGTACTAGCAAAAATTATTGGCTGGCAAACCAGAATGAAATATGCTAAACTACTGCACTTACAAAATAATTTCACACAAAGCAACTAAGGATACAAAGCTCACAAAGAAGTATTTCACGCAACGAAACAAAGGATACAACGAACGCAAAGAATAGAAAAACAATGTAGTTCAAATATTCTTTTCTCTCTCTTATTCTATATCTTCTTTTCTTCCTCCTCTTTTTCTCTTTAACTCCTTCAACCTCTTAGTCCTCCTTCTCTTTATCTCTTTCCCTCTTTTATTCTCTTAGCCTCTCTTCACCTCTTTCAATCTCTTAACCCCAACTCCCAATCCCACCAACAATCCAAAAACACTCACCCCAAACTGTCCTTCAAAACTATCATCAGTGATTAAAGGCAAAATCAAAACTGTAATCAGCACAACAGAAAATATATTTTTAGAAAATAATGGCTGCAGCAATAAAATCAATCCAATACTAAAACATAATACCCCCAACAGCCCACTTCCTGCACTATAAATTAACCATTGATTGGTAGGCAAAAAACGTTCATACTCTTTACTTGACGGATGTTGCATATCATGCCATTGTATAACTTCGGTTTGTATATCGCCAAAACCAACACCACCCAATAAATGTTGTTGAGTAATGTCTATGCCAGCTTTTAATGATAAAACCCTAGCTCCATCACTTGACCCTTCTGTATAATTTCCTTTGCTGTAATTGTTAAAATCGTACAATACATATTGCACACGATTTTTTAAAGAAGGTAAATTATTATACGCTACAAAAGCAAGCAAACCAATCAATACAATAAGCAATAATCCTACCCACCACTTCGCTTTTACAATTAAGTACAATGTAGTAATAGTAAGGCTTACATACAAGCAAAGCAAGCCTGTTTTTGCAGCTAAAAAATGTAAATAAGCAATGAAAAATAGAATGAAAATCGCAGCAATCCATTTTTCAACTTTCCCTTTTTGTTCTTTGTGTTTTTGTGGTAAAAAAAACATCCACAATAGTGCTATAATATTTAAAACAATTAGCCAGCTGTAGCGTATATGGTCATCATCCATTAATACAGGCATTACTTTAGCAACGAGATAGTTTTCCAAAATCAGTTCCTCATTCATCCAATATTCATAACAACTGTATAATGCCGATGAAACAACAACAATCGTTAACCACCAAACCAATTGTTTTATTTGTTTCATAGAAAATTCTGCTGCTAATATTCCTGCAACTATCGTAAATAAAGAAAGTTTTACTTCTACACTTCGCCACCAGGCTGTTGTATCTTCACTACCTAGGCCCGAAGCCAATACAGGCAATAATATCAGAGCTATGCCTAAAAATATATTTTTGTATAGTTGTAAATTTTGCCTGTTCTCTATTGCAATAACACCTAAACCAATAGCTGCAATGGAAAGTACAGCCCTGCTATACACCAAACCAAGTATTAATGCAGCCGTTACTACAAACGCCAAATTTTGTTTCCAATTATTTTTAAGCGATGATACCATTCAGCAACTAAATTCGTGTATTCATTTTACTACACCAAAGTATGTGGCAGCAATTATTACAAGAAATACAAGAAGGCAACATTAAATCGTTGGCACGTACCATTTCTTTGGTAGAAAACGAATATACAGGGTACGAATCTTTCTTACAAAATTTACCACATTCATCTACAAAAATTATTGGCATTACTGGTCCGCCAGGTGCAGGAAAAAGTACTTTGGTCGATGCATTGATTGGTGAAATTATTGCACAACAAAAAACAGTGGGTGTATTGTGTGTCGATCCCTCTTCTCCTTTTAATTTAGGTGCATTATTGGGCGATAGAATTAGAATGAGTGAGTGGTACAACAACCCAAATGTGTTCATTCGTTCATTGGCAACACGTGGTAGTTTGGGCGGACTGCATCCTAAAATTATTGAAATTACCGATGTACTTAAGACAGCAGCTTTCGATTTTATTATTGTAGAAACCGTTGGGGTTGGACAAAGTGAAATTGAAATTGCAGGCCTAGCCGATACTACTGTTGTGGTAGTTGTACCAGAAGCTGGCGATGAAGTACAAACTATGAAAGCCGGCTTAATGGAAATTGCTGATGTGTTTGTGGTGAACAAAGCCGATAGACCCGATGCTGATACATTTGTAAAAAATCTTCGCCAAATGTTGGCACCTGCTTTTATGCACACACAAAATGAAATCGCAGTTATTAAAACCATTGCTTCGCAAAAAGAGGGCATCAAAGAATTGTTGGAAAACATTATGCTACACCAACAGTTAATTCAAACAACCGACAGAAAATATTGGCTGCTTGCCGAAAAAGCCTACCATTTAATTCAGCAAAAAAGAATGAAGGATATCGATAAAAAGCAGTTGAAGGAACAATTAGCAACTTCAGTAGAACATAATTTGTATAAGTTTATTAAAAAGTTTCAGTAATTTACTTTTGTAAATTGAAGGTTATTATGGCAAAATCTAATGATACCACTATTAACGAATTATCCAATGTAATAAAAAAACTTTCTGAAGAAGAAAGGACTGTTTTATTGTACCATCTTAAACTAAAAGAATTTCAAAAAAAGAAAATAAAAACTATTGCCAATCCCCTTAAAGGAACCAAAGTTGCAACAATGGAAGAAATTGATTCTTGGAAACATGAAGCTTGTGCATAAAATTCACAGAAATTTTTAAGAATCGGCTTAGGAAACTGCCTAATTGAAAATAAATTTCTCTAAAAAAAATATTTTTTTGCAAAAAAGCCCTTTACTTTACTGTATAAAATAACAAAGCCCCACTATTGGAGCTTTGTTTGAAATTACTGAGGTGGAGGTAAACAGTTCTCTTGATAAGGATACTGAGTGAGAAAAAACAAAAAGCCGTAAGGATCGGTCAAAATCTCTAGCTTTTCGTCTTTTTCACCCCCACTTATTAAAGTAATCATTTTTGATTCCTTTTGCATAAAGGGATTTTTAATGGTGATCAAAATTGTTTGTATTAAAGCCCTTTTTAGGGCTTTAATTATTTTATTCATACAGCTAATTTTTTCACCTTTCCCTTATGTTAAAGAACCATCTTTGACCCTTTTGCTAAATTAAAGGTTAACAACGTTCAAAAAAATTATAGGACATAGAACAGCGTTCATTTATAAACATTTTTTCAACTATAATTTAATTGTGGACATCTTAACTCTATTCATTTAAAAACAAAAGATTAAAAACCCTTCTTTTCAACCCATTATCTTCGCCAACTTATGGGACACAAAAAACTCATCCGCTTCGAAGCCATCAAACAATTTGAAAATGTGTTGGAATATCCTGAAAACATGCAGGGTAACTGGCATACATTTTTTAAAAACGAAAAACCCATTACTTTAGAGCTGGCTTGTGGCAAAGGAGAATATTCTGTTGGACTTGGCAGAATGTACCCCAACAGAAATTTTATAGGCATAGATATTAAAGGCAATCGTTTATGGCGTGGTGCAAAAACTGCTCTTGAAGAAGGACTTACCAATGTAGCTTTTTTAAGAACTGAAATAGATAAAATTAATCTCTTCTTTGCATCCAATGAAGTCGATGAAATATGGATTACTTTTCCTGATCCTCAATTGCGAACAGGAAAAGCAAAAAAACGTTTAACCCATCCAAAATTTTTACGTTGCTATCAACAATTGTTACAACCCAATGGATTGGTAAATTTAAAAACCGATAGTCCAGATTTATACCATTTCACCAAAACAGTGATTGATTTGTGTGGTTTAGAATTGTTGGTAGATTATAACGATGCATACAAAGTACCCAACCTTGCAGAAGAGTTGAAAATTAAAACCCATTATGAAGGTTTAGATATTGCCCAAAGCAACAGAATTCATTATTTACAATTTCGTTTGAACAAACCGCTGCCTTTGGTGTTAGATGAACAGTTGAAAGCAATAATTACAGCAAATGGACTTGATTGAAACTGTTCACTTTTATTATGAAGAAGGCAATATGGTCTTTACTGAAAAGTACCATATAGACAAAGGTTTTTGCTGTGGACACGCCTGCAGACATTGCCCTTACGATTATGAATGTGTACCTGAACCCAAAAGAACTATTGCATTAGAAATGCGTAATGAAGCTGCTGAAAAATCAGAATCTTAATATTTGTTTTACCACAAACTAACAGAGTAAAGGAGTCACACTGAGTTAAATTTTCTCTATGATACTTCGTGTCATCTGTGCCTCAGTGGTAAAGAAATCTTCCTACCTTTCAGATAAATTAATCTTCATTTTGACAAAGAAAATTTCCTCCACAATAAAGCCACTTCCAACCATTAAAAAAGAGCAATCTTTTTTTGAAGATGTGTACGATGTTGCACGTCAAATTCCTAAAGGTCGTGTTACCAGTTATGGAGCTATTGCCAATTATTTAGGTACAAAATCCAGTGCAAGAATGGTAGGCTGGGCAATGAATGGAGCACACACAGTTCATCCAAAAGTGCCTGCACATAGAGTAGTAAATAGAAATGGAATGCTGAGTGGTAAAGCACATTTTGGCAGCCCAACACAAATGCAGGACTTATTAGAAAAGGAAAGGATAAAAGTAGAAAATGATACAGTTGTAAACTTCGACAAACTGTTTTGGGATCCTGCAAAAGAGTTGGGATTATAATTATTTTAATGGCTTATATCTTTCGCCATAAATAACGGCTCTTCCTAAATCTTTTAATACCATTACGCCCATTAAATCATATTTTCCTTTCTCATAATTCTTACTTGTTCCACCATCTTGGTATTGAATTACCAAAGTGTATTGATACCTGCCTGTTGCACCAACTTGCTTTCTCCAAACACCTTTTTCATCACAATCAATCCAAAAAATAATGTTTACAGGAGCTACTCCATGTGGTTGAAAATAACCAGTTCCATTATCGTTTAATAATACTTTGGGTCCACCACCTTTGCCTTCATAGGTATATTCACCAATAATTTCTTCGGGAAATACTTTCGTAACAGTATAGGTGTTACCCATTACAGTTAATTTTTCTACTTTGTTTTGAGCCTGTAGTTGTAAGCTTACAAAAAGAAGGCTTACAATGCCGATGATAATTTTTTTCATACGGTTTAGATTAGTTTTTTACAGTTTTTAAATAGAAATTTTCTTATTCGCAATGGTTACAAACTCTTTATATGGATAAAACCAGTTCATAAAGTTGCATAAAATGGCTTTCCTATACAATACCTATAAAGGAGTAGTTTTTGCTACTTATTTCAATGTAAGGCTAAACAGTTACTCTTTTACAAACAACTGCTGCTGTAAAGTTTCTCCACGAATAACTAATAAATAAACACCCTTGGCTAAGGCCGATGTTGCTATATTAAAATTGTTATTGCCTGAATTTAGTTTTAATAATTGATTTTGTAAAACTTTTCCTTGCAAATCTGTAAGCTGTATTGTTACCAAATCTTGTTTGGCAGATGTAATACTTGCAAACAAAATATCTTTAACAGGGTTAGGGTAAACATTAACCAACATATTATTTTTTGCTAACTGTACAGCAACAATTTTACTAAACTGTTTATCTCCATTTTTATCAACTATTTCTAAACGGTAATAAATGGTTTTTGTATTGGTTGGTAATGTTGCATCTGTAAAATTGTAAATTCCCAAACCTGTTGCATCTACTTTTCCAATAAATGAAAAACTACTTCCATCTATGCTTCTTTGTACATTCATGTGGCTTACATTTACTTCATTGGTGGTTTG
>CALRLF020000013.1:0-72406 GCA_943368475.1 Allobosea thiooxidans | reverse complement strand
AAAAGGTAAAGCCAATTGGTTTTACCTTTTTTGTGCATATTACTCGAAACCGATTTCGCTGATTAAACCATAATATTAACCGCCTTATTTTATTTTCAACGCTTGAAATAAACATTGCCCAATGGAAAAAAAGAACCAGTATTTATTTGCGTTTATCTTAATTACTTCTTTGTTTTTTTTATGGGGTTTTGCCCATAATCTTGACCCAATTCTAATTCCACATTTAAAAAAGTCGTTTACATTAAGTACAACACAAGCTACATTGGTTGATTCTTCTGTATTTATTGCCTATTTTTTAATGGCATTACCTGCTGGTTTTATTATGAAGAAGTTTGGTTATAAAATTGGCATTATTACAGGATTATTATTGTTTGCAGTTGGCTCATTTTTATTTGTACCCGCAGCCAATAATCAGTCTTACGAATTTTTTCTAGTTGCTTTGTTTATTATAGCTTGTGGGTTAACTATTTTAGAAACAGCTGCAAATCCTTATGCAGCTTCATTAGGCGATCCTTCAACCTCTACACAAAGATTAAATTTAGCACAGTCGTTTAATGGCTTGGCTGCTGCTTTAGCTCCTGTAGTTGGAGCAAGAATTATTTTAACCAAAGGTTATACAGATGCAGAATTAAGTACAATGACAGAAGCAGCCAAGAAAATTGCATTGGCATCGGAAGCTTCAACAGTTAAAATGCCTTACATTATTTTAGGTTCGGTATTGGTATTTATTGCGATTGTTTTTGCATTAACCAAATTACCTAAAATCCAAGCTGAAGAAGGTCAAGAAGCCAGCAAAAGTATTTTTCATGCACTAAAAAATAAGCATCTAAGTTGGGCTGTTGCAGCACAGTTTTTTTATGTAGGTGCTCAGGTGTCGGTATTTAGTTTGTTTATTTTATATGCTACTAAAAGTGCAGGATTAACAGAAGTAAAAGCAGCCGACTTTTTAGGAGCTTGTGGTATTGCATTTTTAGTAGGTAGATTTTTAGGCACTATTTTAATGAAGTTTATTGCACCCAATAAACTATTGGCAATTTATGCAGCTATCAATATATTATTAAGCATTGTTGCTGTTACAGCAACAGGAATGATTACAGTTTATACAGTTATTGGCATTTGCTTTTTCATGTCAATTATGTTTCCAACAATATTTGCATTGGGAATAAAAGATTTAAAAGGTGATACAGAGTTTGGCAGTAGTTTAATTATTATGTCAATTGTTGGTGGAGCAATTCTACCTCCAATATTTGGTAAAATAAGTGATGTAACTGGCAATATACAAATGGGTTATTTAGTACCATTAATTTGCTTTATTGTTATCTTCTTTTTTGGTTGGAAAGGATATAAAGTAACATCAACTAAACAATTGTAAATTATGATAAGACATTGTTTTGCCCTAGATTTAGTAGATGATGCTGCATTGATTGCAGAATATGAATATTGGCATCAAAACGTGTGGACCGAAATTAAAGAAAGTATTTTAACCGCTGGGATTACGCAGTTAGAAATTTATCGTACAGGTAATCGTTTGTTTATGATTATGGAAACCCATGAAACTTTTGATGCTGCTAAAAAAACAGCCATGGATGCAGCCAATCCTAAAGTGCAAGAATGGGAGCAATTAATGTGGAAATTTCAGCAGGCCTTACCTTGGGCAAAAGAAGGAGAGAAGTGGATACAAATGGATAAAATATTTAACCTCGTTTAGTTTGTATGAGAATAGATGCACATCAACATTTTTGGCATTATAATCCTGTACAACATGAATGGATTGATGATGCAATGGCTGTAATACGAAAAGATTTTCTGCCAACTGATTTACGTCCTGTATTGCAGGAAAACAATATTGATAGTTGCATTGCTGTACAAGCAGATCAAAGAGAAGCAGAAACCAATTTTTTAATTGATTTAGCCAACGAAAATGATTTTATTAAAGGAGTAGTTGGTTGGGTAGATTTACGAGCAGAAAATATTGTTGAACGATTAGCCCATTATAAACAATTCAATAGTGTAAAAGGCTTTCGTCATGTATTACAAGGCGAAGCACCTTCTTTTATGTTGCAACCAAATTTTTTAAGAGGCATTGTAGCTTTAAAAGAATTCAATTTTACTTACGATATACTCATCTTTCCAAAACATTTATCAGGAGCAATTGAATTGGTACAACAAAATCCCAATCAACAATTTGTGATAGACCATATTGCAAAGCCTTACATAAAAGCAGGTTTAATTGATGAATGGAAGAAAGATATTCAAACAATTGCACAATTTGAAAATGTACACTGCAAAATAAGTGGAATGGTCACAGAAGCTGATTATTATAGTTGGAAATCAGCTGACTTTACTCCATATTTAGATGCTGTTGTAACAGCATTTGGCACTAAAAGAATTATGTTTGGCAGCGATTGGCCGGTATGTTTGGTTGCTGCATCTTATCAGCAAATGTTGCAAATAGTACAACAATATTTTTCTACTTTTTCTTTAACTGAGCAGCAAGGTTTTTTTGGTAACAATGCTGCAACGTTTTATCATGTTTAAATAACAATTATGTCATCAACAATACAATTGCCTTCTGTAATTTTTGGAACAAGTGGTTTAGGAAATTTATATGAAGCAGTTCCCTACGAAACAAAATTAGCCATCATCAAAGAATGTATTACACATGCACCAGGTGGTGTTGCAATGTTTGATACTGCTGGCAAATATGGTGCTGGCTTGGCTTTGGAGGTATTGGGTAAAGCATTGAAAGAGTTGGGTGTACCAAAAGACCAAGTAATCATCAGCAATAAATTGGGTTGGTATCAAACCGAACTTACTACACCCGAACCTACTTTTGAAAAAGGTATTTGGCGTGAATTAAAAAATGATGCTGTTCAAAAAATTAGCTATCAAGGCATCATTGAATGTTTTGAGCAAGGCAATGATTTATTGGGTGAGTACGATTCACAAATGGCATCTATACACGACCCTGACGAATACCTTGCAGCAGCTACAGATGAAGCTGATGAAACCAAACGTTACAACGATATTTTAGAAGCATATAAAGCACTCAATGAATTAAAAGCTCAAGGTAAAATTATTTCTGTTGGTGTAGGTGCAAAAAACTGGAAGTCTATTGAACGTATTTCAAAAGACATATATTTAGATTGGGTAATGTTTGCCAATAGTTTATCGGTAAAATCACATCCACAAGATTTATTAGACTTTGTGAAACACTTGCATGCAAAAGGAACAACCATTATCAATTCTGCTGTATTTAATGGAGGTTTTTTGGTTGGTAGAGATTATTATAATTATGTATTGGTAGATAAAGCAACTGAAGAAGGTAAAGCCTTATATGCTTGGAGAGAACAATTTTTTGCTTTGTGTACTACCTTCAACATCATGCCAGCTGAAGCTTGTTTTAATTTTGGATTCAATATTCCGGGCATTGATAGTGTTGCTTTAAGCACCTCTCATCCTAATAAAGTAAAAGGTAATATTGAAATGGCCACCAAACAAATTCCACATGAGTTTTGGCAAGCCATGAAGCAGCAAGGTTTGTTAGAGGAGCATTATCAAGTAGATTAGTTTTTTTGTGTTACCAGCTTTGGTACTACTATGAAACATTACTGGCGTCGCACTCTTCAACGCTTTGTTCTTTTTTGAGCTATGAAAAACAATTGAAATTTTATTCATTTTTTAAATGAGATAAATTATGAAAACTTTAGTTTGTACAACTCCTCATCAATTCGATTATTCAACTGCCCAAATACCTGTTCCAAAAGAAGGTGAAACATTATTAAAAATAGAACGCATTGGTATTTGTGGAACTGATTTACATGCTTACGAAGGCACCCAACCGTTCTTTAATTATCCAAGAATATTGGGGCATGAATTAGCAGCAACAATAGTTGAAACAAAAGCAGATGGTTTTACAAATGGAGAAGCAACAACCATTATTCCTTATTTCTATTGTGGTACATGTATTGCCTGTAGAATGGGTAAAGAAAACTGTTGTGCAAGCATCAATGTATTTGGCGTTCATATTGATGGTGGAATGAGAGAATATGTTACTGTACCTAATTATGCATTGCTTAAAAGTAAAGGACTGGGCTTCGATGAGTTGGCATTGGTAGAACCATTGGCCATTGGTGCTCATGGTGTAAGAAGAGCAGGTGTTGTTGGTGGTGAATATGTTTTGGTGGTTGGTGCTGGTCCTATTGGCTTAGGTACCATGGAATTTGCCAAAATTGCTGGTGGTAAAGTAATTGCAATGGATATAAATGATGATAGACTTAACTTCTGTAAAGAAAAATTAGGTGTAGATTTTACCATTAATCCCATCACTGAAAATGCTTTAGAGAAATTACAAGCTATTACCAATAATGATATGCCAACTGTTATTATAGATGCAACAGGAAGTTTAAAAGCCATTAATAACGCATTTCAATATTTAGGTCATGGAGGACGATATGTTTTAGTGGGTTTGCAAAAGGGAGAGATCAGTTTTAATCATCCAGAATTTCATAAAAGAGAAAGTACTTTAATGAGTAGTAGAAATGCCAATAAAGTAGATTTTGATCATGTAATTGCAAGTATGAAACAAGGCTTGGTTAAACCAACAACTTATATTACCCATCGTGTAAAATTCGATGCAGTACAAAGCAATTTCGAAAGCTGGCTAAATCCCGAAACTGGAGTAATTAAAGCGATGATAGAATTTTAAATTTTCAGCTACATATACAAGGGTTAGAATTTAGCTGAAAAAATTGTTACTGTATTGTGTATTGAGATATTCCTGCTATTGGAGTGCCTTTATCAACAATTCCCTGAACATATATTTTAATAGTAGCTTTTGGGTCGGCATTAAAAAATGTAACTGTTGTTTTGCCATTTGCATTGGTACGAAGGTTGGGCTCCCAGAATAAGGTTGTTCTTACGTCGGGTTTTATTTTTTCTGAGTTGAGAAAATAAGTTGGGGCATAAAATGTTTTGGCTTCATAATAGCCATCAATTTCTGTCATTAGTAAAGCCAAGTCCTGATTATATGCACCTGGTTTTAAAACAAGATTAATTACAATTCTATCTACAAAACTGCCATTTGCATTTGCTACAACTTGGTTCAGTTTTACCGAAACAATTTGATCCACAGGTATTGCATAATAATCGATACGTTCAAAAAAATCTTCCCGATTGTCTACCACAAATCTAGGACGAACCAATTTACCATTTACCTGATAATTTACACCTTCCATTTCCACATCGGCAATAGCACTTGTTCTGTGAATTAAATAATTATCCAACGTGCCAAATTGTTTGTCTTCTGGTTTTATTTGTGCAGCAAACGAGTATCCAAAATTTGATTCCACACTTCCGTCACGATTCACTTTAGGCTTGGTATTTGCATTTACAACAACTCCTGGCATGGTAACATCTTTTTCTAAATTTTTCTTTTCAGTAGCCCATCTTTTTTTAGCTTCTTCGCTAAATTGTATTAACTCTTTTGTTTCTTGTTGGGTAGCAACAGATAAGTAATTGCTAGATGCTTTATTCAATGAGTCTAATTCAATAATTCCACCTTTTTTACCCTTATCATTTTTAGAACTTATTTTAATCGATTGTGTGCCAAATAAAGGCAATCCATCTAAATAATATTTACCAGTACTATCGGTTTGTGTAAAGTATAATTTACTTCCTTTTGCACCTGGAGCCAATAAGGTAATATTCATGTTGGGCAATAATTTTTTGCCAAAAGTAGCTTGCACTGTTCCCGAAAGTGAAATGCCTGCTTCCGGTAAATATTTAATACTATAACTGGTATCAGCTATTTGCCTCCATAAAAAATTACGCCATCCTTGTGTTCTTAACAGCAAATCTAATTGCTGCAAACGTTGTGCGTTTTTTGGATTAAAATAGGCAGTTGCATTTTCAATATTGCCTTTAATTTCAGATTCAAGAAAAGTATAAGAAACAATATCTGTATTGGTAGATTGTAACATCGATTCGTCAATAGCTGCTATTGATAAATTGGCTGCTACAGGTTCATTATTTGCATTGGTTGTAGAAACGGTAACAGTTACTTTGTCTTTTGATTGATAAACAGTTTTATCAGTTGTAATGGTTAAATTGTATTGCTGATTTTTGTGTTCAACATAAACCAATCTCTCTGCGTTTGGCCTTAGTTTATCATCATAAACTGTAATTGCAGTTATGCCATTTGGAAAAGAGCTTTTACCAATTACGATGGTAGCTTTTCTATTAGTCATTGCAATTTTTTCTTTGTAAAAAAGTTTGCCTGTATTCCTTGTGGCAATTAAAATTTCTTTTGAAGGATTAGCTGCAATTGTTGCTTGATTGGCAGTGATATTTAAAACAATGGTTGTATCTATTTGTGCAACTGATAAAACATAACCTTGAGCATAAACAGAAGGTAAATCAATTACTGATTTCGTTCCATCTTTAAATGCAACTATTGCTTTATAATCAATATCGGCTAAAGGTGTAAAATTACAGCTGCCCATACCTGCATGTGTGGTGGAAAATTTAGTGATTGTATCTCCTTTTTCAGAAACGATTACGCCTGTAGCATCAATACTTTTGCCCAATACATTCAAAGCTTTGAAAGATAAAACAGCAGGTGTATTGGCAACCAATGTGCCACCTTCAGGGAAAAATTGAATACTATTTAATTGAGATGTATTATTAGAAACCCTTGTACTGTTATTTTTTATTTGTGGCTTGCTAGAATTAGTTGATGCAGTTGCGATTGCTGTAACCTGTATGTCTTTTTCGAAGAAGAAATGATTGCCAAAATTTTTCATCCAGTTGGTGTAAGCTCTAATATGATAAGTTCCTCCAATTGCACTATCCAGTAGTTTAAAATCACCTTTGCCAATGCCATCTTCTAATCGTATGGTATTTCTTTTAATTAATATTCCATTTGCAGCAAATAGTTCTACATACAAATTGTTGCTGGCTGCAGAAATCGAGTTTGTTCTGGCATTTATAGTATATGCTTTGAACCAGATATTGTCACCTGCTGCGTAAAATGATCTATCTGTATGCAGATATACTTTCTCAAAAAAAATAGGAATAGACTGTTGGGCATTTACTTTAGCTACTGATAAAAAAAGTAAGCTAAACAACAAAGTTTTTTTACTGGCAGTAAGTAGCATCGTATAGAATTATTTATCTTGTAAATGTATAAGCACTACTGTGCTGAACTATCATGCTCACTCATGCCAACTCATTAAAACATACTTAAGATATTTAAGTATGTTCTATAATGAAGCCCTGATTGTTAGATAGAAAGGAATCTCCACATGTTCGGTAGATTGTTCTAAAATTAATTCCGCAGTTTTTTTACCCATCATTTCAAAATCTGTAGAAATAGTGGTAATACCATTTAAAATTATTTTTTTTAATGGGGTTTCATTGTACGAGATAACGCCTACATGTTTTCCAACTTTCATTTTAGTAGCAAGAATTTTTTCTATCAATATCACCAAATCGTCTTCCATTAAATTAATGTACACTTCTCCTTCTTTAATGGGCTCGTTGGCAACCGTGTTAACCACTTTGTAGTTAAAGGCATATTGATTGCAAAAGCGTTTAAAACCTTTTAATATTTCTTGAGGATGATAGGTGTGTGCTGGAAAAATAATTTTTATGGTGTGGTATTTTGAAAGCTGCGGTAAGGCTGATTCCAAAACATGGTATAAATCTTTCTCAAAATTTTCATACACTGCACCATAGTTTCCAGTAACATTTGGAATCAGTTTGTCTAATAAAATCAATTTGTCTTTAGGTATGGTGTTGATAATTTCATGCACATTTTCGCCACCATCCATAAAATGAGGAATGATTACGTAATGGGTATAATCATTCCTTTTATCTTGTATTAGTCTTTTAAAAAAATCGAAGTCATTGTTGTATATATAAAAATCAATTAAAGCTAAATCACCAATGGCTGCAACAAATGCATCGTACACAATTTTTTTGTGTGGACTTAACTTATTAAACAGTAAAAATATTTTCAACTGTTTTTTTACAGAAGTATTATTTACAAAATAACCTTTACCTGGTACAGAGCCAAGGATGCCAATTTTTTTTAAGTGCTTGTAACCTTTCTCTGCTGTATCTCTGGATATTTCGAATTCAAAACTTAGTTCATTAATAGAAGGTAAAATTTCATCTTTCTTTATCTTGCCTTCGCTAATGGATTTAATAATAGAATTAGCCAACTGCAAATATTTTGGAGTAGCTGAATAGTAGTCTATAAAAAGGTGTTGAAAAATGCTGTTTTTTTTCATCAGGCAATAGTATTAGTAAATCACATAACACACTGGGAGGTCAAACTTACAAACTTAATTTCTATTCCAAAAGTATAATGTAACTAAAGCATGATAGTGCATGACAGGCAGGCGTGAACATAATTTTAATTTCGATACAGATTGTAATTTGCTCAGCCATACGAAATTTTAAATTTATGAGTGTTATTTTAGGTGTTATTTTTCATTTTATAGGTGGTTTTGCCTCCGGAAGTTTTTACATGCCTTACAAAAAAGTTAAGGGATGGAGTTGGGAAAGCTTTTGGATTGTTGGTGGAATGTTTTCATGGCTTATTGTACCTCCTGTTGCTGCATATCTAACCATCCCAGGTTTTCGTGATATTATTACTCAATCATCTTCAGAAGTTTTAGGAAAAACATTTTTAATGGGTTTGCTTTGGGGCATTGGTGGATTAACCTATGGACTTGGTGTTCGTTATCTTGGTGTTTCCTTGGGTAGTTCAATTATACTTGGTTTATGTTCATTGTTTGGTGCAATTGTTCCATCTATTTACTATCAATTTAATCCTACACCAGAGAAAGATACTTTTCATGATTTAATTAGTACCACATGGGGGCAATGGGTAATTGTTGGTTTATTGGTATGTATTATAGGAATTGTTATTTGTGGTAAGGCTGGTGGCATGAAAGATAAAGAAATTGGCAGTTCTCATATCGATGCATCAGGTAGTGAATTTAAGTTAGTAAAAGGATTGATACTTGCTATTATTTCTGGTGTATTAAGTGCCTGTTTTAGTTTTGGTATAGAAGCTGGAACCAGCATGGGTATTACTGCTAATGATATTTGGAAAGCATCTCATCCGGGAGAAGGCGAATTCTTATATAGAAATAATGTAATTTTTGTTGTAATTCTTTGGGGCGGTTTAACCACTAATTTTATTTGGTGTATGATTTTGAATTTCCGTAACAAAACATTTGCAGATTATACCAATAAAAAATCGCCACTTATAAAAAACTATTTGCTTTGTGCATTAGGCGGAACAATGTGGTTTTTACAATTCTTTTTTTACGGTATGGGAGAAAGTAAAATGGGTAATGGAGCAAGTTCATGGATATTGCATATGTCGTTTATTATTTTGGTAGCTAATATGTGGGGATTACTTTTAAAAGAATGGAAAGGTGTAAGCAAAAAAACAACTACAGCAATTATTGCAGGGATTGCAACTATTATATTATCTGTGATAATTGTTGGTTATGGCAATTCATTAAAACCTTAAAATTATAATTTAATATAGCCACAACATAGTAAAAAAATACATGGCGTAGCAGAATTGAAAAATAGATATTAGTGTTTTAAAAGAATCGTAAATTTAAAATGAATTTTCTTTAAATATTTTACGAAATAGATTAATAAAAATATAGAGTATGTCAACAACAACAGCAACATTTAAACATGTAAGCTATTTATGGGATGAGGAGAAAGCAGCAGCAATGGTAGGTGATGAAGTAGCTTTACTTATTTACAGGTCTAACCTATTGGGTGCAGATTTAAGATTAACAAACTATGGTGGTGGTAATACATCTTGTAAAGCAATGGCTAAAGATCCATTAACAGGTGCAGAAACTGAAGTAATGTGGGTAAAGGGTAGTGGTGGAGATATTGGAACATTGAAGAAGAGTGGGTTGGCTGCTCTATATGTAGATCGATTACGTAGCTTAAAAAATGTGTATCGTGGTATTGAGCATGAAGATGAAATGGTTGAGCTGTTCAATCATTGCATTTATGATTTAGCTTCTAAAGCTCCATCTATCGATACGCCCTTACATGGCTTTCTTCCATTTAAACATATCGATCATTTGCATCCAGATGCAGCTATTGCAATTGCAGCTGCAAAAGATGGTAAAAAAATTACACAAGAATTGTTTAGTGGAACCATTGGTTGGGTTGAGTGGCAAAAACCTGGTTTTGATTTAGGCTTACAATTGAAACAGTGTTTAGATGAAAACCCAGGTATTCGTGGAATTATGTTGGGCTCTCATGGTTTATTTACTTGGGGTGATACAGCTTATGAATCTTACATGAACACATTAGAAGTTGTAGAACGTTGTGCTGAATATTTAGAAGACAATTATGGCAAAAAAGGTGAAATTTTTGGTGGACAAAAATTAACTGCTTTACCTAAAGAACAACGCTTGACTCAGGCTGCATCTTTAGCACCAACTTTACGTGGCTTTTGTTCTTCACAAACAAAAATGATTGGCCATTTTACCGATGATGATAGAGTATTACAATTTATTAACTCTAACGATTTAGAAAGATTGGCTCCTTTAGGTACATCTTGCCCTGATCATTTTTTGAGAACAAAAATCAGCCCACTTGTTTTGGAATTAACTCCAGCACAAGATTTATCCGATGTAGCTTCAATCAAAGCAACTTTAACTCCTGCTTTCGAAGCATACAGACAAATGTACACTGAATATTACAATACTTGTAAACATGCAAACAGCCCTGCAATTCGTGATGCAAATCCCGTAGTTATTTTATACCCTGGCGTTGGTATGTTCACTTTTGCAAAAGACAAGCAAACTGCAAGAGTTGCAGCTGAATTTTACATCAATGCAATTAATGTGATGAAAGGAGCAGAAGCAGTTTCTGAATATACTTCATTGCCTCGTCAAGAAGCATTTAATATTGAATACTGGTTATTAGAGGAGGCTAAATTGCAACGTATGCCTAAGCCAAAATCTTTAAGTGGACGTGTAGCTTTAGTTACAGGAAGTGCTGGTGGCATTGGAAAAGCGATTGCTAAAAGATTTGCTGAAGAAGGAGCTTGTGTTGTATTAAACGATATTAACCAAGAACGTTTAGATGGTGCAATTGAAGAATTTAAAAAACAGTTTGGAAAAGATACTGCAGCATCAACCTTATTAAATGTTACAGATGACGCAACCATTAAGTCAGCAATGGCAAACGCTGCTTTAGCATTTGGTGGTGTAGATATTATTATTAACAATGCAGGTATCAGCATTTCAAAATCTATAGCCGAGCATAGTATTGAAGAATGGGATAAGCTGTACGATATTTTAGTAAAAGGTCAGTTCTTGGTTTCTAAAGCAGGCATTGAAGTAATGCGTAAGCAAGGTTTTGGTGGCGATATTGTAAATATTGTTTCTAAAAATTCGGTGGTTGCTGGTCCAAACAATCCAGGTTATGGTTCTGCAAAAGCAGCACAAGCACACCTCACACGTTTAATGGCTGCTGAATTAGGTAGCGATAAAATTCGTGTAAATACAGTTAACCCAGATGCAGTAATTGCCGACTCAAATATTTGGGCAGGTGGTTGGGCTGAAGGTAGAGCAAAAGCTTATGGTATTACTGTAGAAGAGTTACCAGCTTATTACGCAAAAAGAACTTTACTAAATGAAGCTATTTTGCCAGATGATATAGCCAATGCATGTTATGCATTTGTTGGTGGATTACTCAATAAATCAACTGGAAATGTTTTAAATGTAGATGGTGGAGTAGCCAATGCATTTTCAAGATAATTATAACTTTTCATATAGCAAGCAAGCAAAAGGGAGAGTTGATGATTCTTTAATCTGTTAACCTCCTTTTTTTCTTTCTATTTAATTTTTTCTATTATCATGAAGGGTAAAGGTTGATGACTCTTGTGGTTATCAACCTTTTTTAAAAACTACAATTATGCAAAGGGTGGCATTTAAAATGCAATTGAATGAAGGGTTTGAAGAAGAATACAAAAAACGCCATGATGAAATTTGGCCAGAGTTGCAAAGCCTTTTAAAAGAAACCGGCATTAGTGAATATTCTATTTTTTTAGATCAATCAACCAACGCCTTATTTGGTGTTTTAAAAATTGCTGATGCAATTGCATTAGAAAGTTTACCTGCTCAGCCTATCATGCAAAAATGGTGGGCATACATGAAAGATATTATGCTAAGCAATGCAGATAATTCTCCTGTAAGTTTACCTTTAACCGAAGTATTTTATTTACCATAATTCATTAATTTAATTTTATTTATATGATTTTGAATAGTGCAAAAATAAATAGCCACAACGAGGCTTTATTTGCAAAACATAAACGCAATTTTGATTTTGTAGCTCAAGATATCAACAATACCAATGAAGTACTTGAAAAGTTGAAAGCATTTCAAATAGCTATTCCATCTTGGGCATTAGGTACTGGTGGTACACGTTTTGGGCGTTTTGCAGGTGCTGGTGAGCCACGTAGTTTAGAAGAAAAAATTGAAGATGTTGGTTTGTTGCACAAACTAAATCAGTCGAGTGGAGCAATTTCTTTGCATATACCTTGGGATATACCAACAGATGCAAAGGCTATTAGAGATTTAGCAGCACAACACAATTTAAAATTCGATGCGGTTAATTCAAATACTTTTCAAGATCAGGCAGGACAAGCACATAGCTACAAGTTTGGCTCTTTGCAACATGTAAATAAAGCTGTTCGTAAACAAGCCATAGAACACAATATTGAAGTAATTAAGCATGGTGTAGAATTGGGTTCAGAATCTTTAACTGTTTGGTTGGCCGATGGTTCTAGTTTTCCTGGCCAATTGAATTTTAGAAATGCATTCAACAATACATTAGAAAGTTTACAAGAAATTTATGCTGCTTTGCCCGATAATTGGAAAGTATTTGTAGAGTATAAAGCTTTTGAACCAAACTTTTATTCGATGAGTGTGGGAGATTGGGGACAATCTTACTTATATGCAAGTAAATTGGGTAACAAGGCATATACATTGGTAGATTTAGGACATCATTTGCCAAATGCTAATATTGAACAAATTGTTGCTTTGTTATTAAATGAACAAAAATTAGCTGGCTTCCATTTTAATGATAGTAAATATGGTGATGATGATTTAACTGTAGGTAGTATTAATCCTTACCAACTCTTCTTAATCTTTAACGAGTTGGTAGAAGGTATGGATGCAAAGGGCATGAATCATGCAAAAGATTTAGGCTGGATGATTGATGCAAGCCACAATGTTAAAGATCCTTTAGAAGATTTATTACAAAGTGTAGAAGCCATTAAAATTGCTTATGCTCAGGCTTTATTGGTAGATACAAAAGCATTGGAAGTTGCAAGAGAAAATAATGATGTTGCAAAAGCACAGGAAATTTTGCAAACTGCTTACAGAACAGATGTTAGACCATTGGTTGCTGAAGCTAGAATGCAAAGTGGTGGTGCATTACAGCCATTACAATTGTTTAGAGAAAATAAAATACGTGAACAATTGATTAATGATAGAGGCATTAATACAGTGGCAACTGGATTATAAAAAAGTAGGGGCTTACAGTAAAAAATATAGTAAGCCTTTTTTTGTTTTTTTGATGAAGAAATTTGATTGATTATGGCTCCCGTAATTGCAATTTTTGATATTGGTAAAACCAATAAAAAATTTTTTTTGTTCGACGAACAGTACAAAATAGTGTTAGAAGAAACCCAGCAGTTTGATGAAATAGTTGATGAAGATGGAGATAGTTGTGATGATGTACAACTTTTATCCAGCTGGGTAATTAGTACACTGACGGAAGTAATCAATCAGCATAAATTTGATATCAAAGCAGTAAATTTTTCTACTTATGGGGCAAGCTTTGTGCATATCAATAAAGCAGGAAAAGTTGTTACACCATTATATAATTATCTAAAGCCTTTTCCCGAAAATTTAAAAGAACAATTTTATACAACTTACGGTGGTGAACTTAAAATTTCTGTAGAAACTGCTTCGCCTGTTTTGGGCAATCTTAATTCAGCTATGCAGTTATATTGGCTAAAATGGAACAAGCCACAAATTTTTAATCAAATCAACTACTCCTTACATTTACCACAATATATTAGTTACCTTATAACAGGTAATATTTGTGCAGATATTACCAGTATTGGCTGCCACACACAGCTTTGGAATTTTCAAACAAATACTTATCACAGTTGGTTAGCAGCAGAAAATATTCTTCAAAAATTACCATCCTTGCAACCATCTAATCAAGCCAAAGAAGTTGTTTTTAATAATACAACTTTACAAGTAGGTAGTGGCTTACACGATAGTTCGGCTGCGTTAATTCCTTATTTAAGTGCATTCTCCGAGCCTTTTGTTTTAATTTCTACTGGTACTTGGTGCATTAGTTTAAATCCATTTAATCATGAAACACTCACTACCGAAGAATTGCAGAAGGATTGTTTATGTTATATGGAATACCAAGGTAATCCAGTAAAAGCTGCACGTTTATTTGCAGGCTATGAACATGAGCAACAAACAAAAAAAATTGCTGCACATTTTAACCTACCAGAAGATTTTTATAAGCAAATAGTTTTCAATGCATCGATTTTACAGGGGCTTGATTTTTCAAATTACGAGAATGTGTTGGTTGGTGTAAATACCTCTGCTTTTGGCAATAGAGCGTTAGGTGATTTTGATACTTGTGAAGCAGCTTATCATCAATTAATAGCTGATATTGTATTGCAGCAAAAAGCATCTACTTCACTTGTATTGGATAACAATTCTATCAAACGAATTTTTGTTGATGGCGGTTTTAGTAAAAATGCTGTTTACATGAATTTATTAGCAACTGCTTTCCCTGAAATTGAAGTTTTTGCTGCATCTGTTTCTCAGGCTACAGCTATTGGAGCAGCATTATCTATTCACAATTATTGGAATGTAAAGACAATTCCTAGTGATATGATTGAGTTGAAGTTTCACGCTAAAACCTATTAATTGTATATTTTACATTTTATCAAATTTGCATGATAGGGCAGGATAGTTTTTGTTGAATGAGTTTTTAATTTTAATTGTTAACTCTTAACAAAACTCAAAACGACTGCCATCATGAAAAAAAAACTACACCATTGGTGTAATGTGTTTGTTGTGCTATTTTGCTCTACATCACTTCTCTTACTCACCATTCAGGCTCAAGGCCAAACATCTAAAATTCAAATCTCTGGTAAAATTGTCGATGAAACCACTAAACCCATTGAAGGGGTAACCATTAGTATTAAATCTGAAAAGGGGAATGCAATTTCTAAAGCGGATGGATCATTTACAATAATGGCCGATGCTAAAAGTACTTTAGTTATTACTGCAATTGGATACGCAACATTAGAGGTTGCAGTGAATGGTAAAAATTCACTAGAAATACGATTAGTGCAAAGTACATCTTCTTTAGAAGATGTTGTGGTTGTTGGTTATGGCTCACGTAAAAAAGGAGATGTTACAGGGGCAATTGCATCTGTCACAGGCGACAAATTACGTTCAGTTCCTACAACAAATATTACAACTGCTTTACAAGGAAAAGTTGCTGGTATCGAAGTACTACCTAACTCTTTTAGACCTGGTTCTGGAGCTTCAATTAGAGTTCGTGGTAATAGGTCTTTAAGTGCTAATAATGGACCACTTTATGTTGTTGACGGTATCCCTGTTACGTACACCATCGATGATATGAGTCCTAATGATATTGAAAGTATTGATGTGTTGAAAGATGCTTCATCAACTGCAATTTATGGTGTTAGAGGTGCAAATGGTGTTATTCAAATTACAACTAAAAAAGCCAAATCTGGAAAAATAAGAGTTGATTATAGTGGCAGCACTTCTTATGAAACCATCATGAATAATTTGCCTGTTTTTAATGCAGTACAATTGGCTGATAGTTGGAGACAAGCATATTATGCAGATAGGCAATATAATTATGCTCAATCTACAGCAAGCCCAAACAATTACTTCCCAAGTGCAGCTGCGGATGTTAAATTGTTTGGTGGTGGAAATGGTACTAATAGAATGTGGGAATTTATAAAAGATGCTTATCAGTTTACCACTTTTGATGCTGCTACAAACACATATGTAGCTGTTAAAAGGTCAACAACTTTAGAAGAGCGAACATTGTTAGCAAATCTTGGATTACCTGTATTAACAGAGGTAGATGCTTACGATCCTTCAAAAGTAAAATCATTCGATTGGCAGGGAGCAGCTTTACGTCAAGGTATAACTAAATCTCATGCAATTACAGTTTCTATTGGTTCAGAAAAAGTGAAATCTAGCTTTAATGCATCTTATTTTAAACAAGATGGTATTGAAAAAGGGCAGGACTTTACAAGATATACTTTTGGTAATAATGCAGAGTTTAAACCAACTAAGTTTATTACATTGGGTAATAGCATTACTTACACAAACAGTGTTCAAAATGTTGGAACAAGTATTTATGGCAATGCATCGGGCATGTTACCATTTACAAAACCTTATGACGACAATGGTAATTTCTTATTATACCCAAATGGTGACCAACAAATTGTCAATGGGTTGAATGATGAAACTACCGTATTAAATGAAATAAAAGCAAACAGAATTGTAGGTAATATTTTTGCCGAAATAAGTTTGTTAAAAGGATTGAAGTACAAAACTGTATTTGGATTGGATTATCGTAGTTCTAAACAAGGACGTTTTAATGGTTCGAAATCATCTGTACGCCAAGGTAATTTAGCCAATGCAAACTATTCTGTTAGTAATGGCACATCTTGGGTATATGATAATATGCTTTTGTATGATGTAAAGATTAAAAAAGATCATTCACTAAATGTTACTTTATTACAAGAAGTTCAGAGTTTAAACAAAAATGACGTAATCTCTCTTTCAGCTGATAATTTAATTTTTGAAGAACAAAAATGGTATTCTTTACAACAAAATACATTAGCAACTGTAACAGGTTCAGGCTCTTACTCAGCAACCCAATATTTATCTTATATGGGTAGGGTAGAGTATGGGTATAAAAATAAATACCTATTAACTGTAAGTAATCGTTACGATAATTCTTCTGTATTATCTGAAGGTAATAAAGGTGCTTATTTTCCATCTGCTTCATTAGCTTGGAGAGTAGATAATGAGCAGTTTTTTAAACACCAAAATATTTTCACTTCAGCCAAACTACGTTTAGGAATTGGACGAGTGGGTAATGCTTCTATCGATCCATATTTAACCAATGGACCACTATCTCAAGTAAATTACAATTGGGGTAATGGCACAGCGGCAATTGGTCAAGCTCCTCAAACATTTAGAACACCAACTTTAACTTGGGAGAAAACAACTACAAGAAATATTGGGTTAGATTTTAGTATTCTAAAAAATAGAATCACTGGTAGCATCGATTATTATAGTACTTCTACAAAAGATATACTTCAACGATTAACTATTCCTGCAACCAATGGAGTTTCTTTTATGTATGTTAATAGAGGAGAAACCAGCAATAAGGGTATCGATATCTCTTTAAGTACAACCAATATTGTTTCTAAAAGTGGGTTTACTTGGACAACGGATTTTGTGTTTTCAAAAAACAAAGAAAAGATTGTTGATATAGATGGAAGAGGAAATAATGATTTAAATAATTTATGGATTTTAGGCCAGCCATTGCAAGTGTATTATAACTATGCTGGTGGTAGTATTTATCAGTATGCCGATACTGCGAAAGGCGGTTATTTAAAAGATTACTTATGGGTAAAAGGAACCAATGGTTCAAACACGGCCTACCGTCCTGGCAAAATCAGGGTATTAGATGCTAATGGCGATACATTAATTAATGCAAGTGATAAAATGGTTTTAGGTAGTCACAACGCCGATTGGACAGCTAGTATTACAAATAATATTTCGTATAAAAATTTTGAATTAAGTTTTAATGTATTTATTCGTCAAGGAGGTATGTATCGTGTTCCAAGACCAGGAATGGTTGGAAGATATCAATCGAGTTATGCAAATTATTGGACACCTACAAATCCATCTAATGAATACCAACAACCAACCCGTACTTCAGATATTCCATTGTATTGGGAAGCACTTGGTTATAGAAACGGAAGTTTTGTAAAAGTTAGAAATATCATGTTAACTTATAAAATGCCTCAATCAATACTTACAAAAATTAAAGCCAATAGTATGGCTGTTTATGTAAATATGGTTAATCCATTCTTGTTTCATAAATATTCTGATTATGATCCAGAAACAATTCAGTACACTGAATCTTTTGCATCATCCACAGGAAACCCTGGCCCTAACTCTTACAGTTACAGAAGTGTAGTAATTGGGGTTAGACTTGGTTTATAACGATATTAATTGTGAAACAAAAAAAGTAATAAAATGAAAACAATATACAGAATACTCATAGGTTCTTTAGCAGTTGTAGCAGTTGCTGTTACATCTTGCAAAAAATTTATTAAAGAAGATTTAGTAACAGTTCTTACTGAAGATTATTATAAAACTGATCAAGGATTAGAAGATTTGGTAAAGTCGGCTTATGGGCCATTAAAATGGAAATTTGAAGGTGAACAATCTTATGCATTATGGAATTTTGGTTTAGATGAATTTAGATTGGGCGATCAATATAACAATGAACATTTTAATACCTATAATTCAAATTTAAACTCCAATGGAAATGATGGTTTTTTAAACAACCTTTGGATTAATTATTATGCAGGAATTCATAGATGCAATTTGGGGATAGAAAATATTCAGGCTTATAGCAATACAGCTTCAACACTTTTGGGTACACAAACACAAAAGAATTTAAGAATTGCTGAGTTGAAATTTTTACGCTCATTTTATTATTTAACCCTTGTACAACAATTTGGAGGTGTACCATTAAAAGTTACAGCATCTAAAGAGTTGAGCACCGAATTTCCGAGAGCAACTGTTGCACAAGTGTATCAGCAAATTATGACTGATTTTAGAGAAGCTGGTATTGTTTTACCATGGAGACAAACTACACAATTTGGCCGAGCATCTAAAGCTGCAACTTATCATTTTTTAGCTAAAGCTTATTTAACTAGGGGTAGTGCTGTTAATGACGTTAGAGGACAAAAAGCAACAGATATGGATAGTGCAATTGTTTTTGCAGATTCAGTTGTTAAATTCAGTGGTCATGCTTTAGAATCCAATTTTGGTAATTTATTCAATAGTGCTTATGCAACACATCAAGTACCAAGAGCTGGTACAGATGGATCAGCACCAAGTACTTCATTAGCTAGTATCAATGCAAATAACAATAGCAATGAAATTTTATTTTCGGCACAATTCAGCCAAAATTTAGCACTTGCTGGTTTAAATAATCAAGTACATATGTTTTTTGGAATACAATATGATGCAGGTATTCCGGGTATGACTAGAGACTTTTTTAATAGTAGACCTTTCAGAAGAATGATACCAACGAATTATACCATAGATATTTTTGATTGGGCCAATGATTCTCGATTCTTTAAAACATTTCAAACAACCTATTACAGAAATGTAGCATCGAACACTGGGTTAGCAACTTATACAGCTTTAAATGCACCAACTCCTGATGTTGTAGGTAAACCAAGAATAGGAGTGGGAGACACAGCAGCACAGTTTATTGTAGTTACACCAGCACAAGCATTGCTAACAACAAATATTGCCAACTTTAGGTATTATGCCACGTATGCTCGTTATAAAAAAACAGCACCAACGGCAACACCTACTTCAGATTTTTCGAACAACAAAAACATTCACATGATTAAGTGGATGGATGGTGTAAGATTAACCAATACTGCCAATGAAGCCAGAGGTATTAGAAATGGAACTTTTGCACGTTTGGCAGAAACCTATTTAATTTTAGCTGAAGCTTATGGTAGAAAAGGAGATTATACCAATGCTCTGGTAAACGTAAACATTATTCGTAGTAGGGCTGCTTATAAAACTGGTGAACCTAAAAATCCACACAACTGGATGTTTTATGGTCAGCCATATAACGATTTAACCTCAACCTCTACAGCAATGTTGGCAACAGCAACTTTGTTTAATACCAATGCTCCAAGTGAACTTTATCCAGCAACTGTTACGAGTACTGCTGATAGATTTGTTCATTTTATGCTTAATGAAAGAACAAGAGAATTGTGTGGTGAACTATTGCGTTGGGAGGATTTAGCTAGAACGGAAACTTTTTATGATAGAAGTAAACTGTTTAATGCCGATGCAACCAGTTTAGCACCTTATCATAGGTTAAGACCAATTCCATTATCCCAAATTATTTCACAAACAAATAATGGTAATCCATTAAGCCCTGCACAAATTGCAGCATATCAAAATACAGGATATTAATTGTATTAGTTAATTAACTCGAATACTAAAAATAGAGAAACAAGAAATTGTTTCTCTATTTTTTTAACTTTAAAATAATTCAAAAAAAATCTTTCGTATATAAAATCTTCTCAGGATACAACAGGATAGTTTTCATTATACTTTAAACTAAAATTGTGCAATATTTAAAGGGTAAATTATATCTATCCAAACAAAACGATTGCCATGCTACACTTACGCCACAAAGAAATTTTCTTTAGTAATTTTTCAAATTCTCAGTCAAATATTTACGATATATTTTTAATGCATAATATAACTGTTTTAAGCAATTAAAGCCATTTTTTCGAATAGGGAATGAGTTTTAATTAACCATTTTTAGATTTTACACTACACAACGATTGATATGAAGACAATTTCTCGAAAAATTCTGTTCTTAGCACTAGTTTTAGTTGCTGTTACTGGTTGTCGTAAAAAAGCATTTGATGAGTTTTATGGGCGACCAGAAAGTCTTGCTGCTCCTATTTATCAGCAATTGGAAAGCAAAGGTAATTTCAAACTATTATTAGCTTGTATAGACAAAGCAGGCTATGCAGCAACGCTTAAAGGTGCAGGATACTACACCATGTTTGCTCCTAATGATGTTGCTTTTACAAAATTTCTTTCAGATAGAGGTGTTAGTAGTGTAGATCAGTTAGATTCAACTACCTGTAATAAAATTGTAACTTTTGCATTAGTTTACAATGCATTTAGTGCTGCAAGATTACCCGATTACCAGGCAAGCTCAGGTTGGGTATTAAACAATGCTTTTAAAAGGAGAACAGCCAATTACACTGGTTTTTATAACGATACCACCTATGCTGGTACACCAGTAAAAGCATTAGGTGCTAACAGAAATCCTGGTTTTGTATTAGGTGATAATAATAATAAATACATCACCTACTTCACTTCAAATTATATGAATGCAAAAGGGTTATCTGCATCTGATTATAATTTCTTTTATCCTACAAGTACGTACACTGGTTTTAATGTTGGACCAGCTAAAGTTGTTACACCTGATATTGTAGCAGAAAATGGATTTATACATGAAGTAGATCAGGTAATGATGCCTTTTGCAAGTTTAGATAAATACCTGGCTTCTAATCCTCAATATAGTGAGTTTAAGAAGTTGTTCGACAAATACATGGTTTCATTTACGTTAAATCCAGATGCTTCAAATAAATACAAATTAATTACTGGATTAAGTGATAATATATACATCAAATTATTCAATGGTAGTTTGGCTTTTTCGCCCAACAACGAAAACTTTGCAAAGCTTCAAGATAATGATGGTCAATCAGATGGTTATACTTTAATGATTCCAACAAATGCAGTTGTAACCAACTATATAAACACTGTTTTATTAGAAAAATATCCATCATTAGATGTGGTGCCTCAACAAATTATTATCGATTTTATTAATGCACACATGTGGGGCACAACAGTTTGGCCAAGTCGATTTGCCAACTCTAACAACTCACAAGGGGAAGCTCCAACATTAAACAATACCAATGTTGTAGATAAACAAATTTGTAGCAATGGATTTTTCTACGGTACAAATAAAGTTCAAGAGGCTAATGTTTTTAGAACAGTTTATGGACGTTCTTATTTAGACCCAAGTTATTTATTAATGACAAGAGCTTTGGATCAGAACTACAGATATGTAATTACTATTCCAAATGTTAAGTACACAGTAATTATGATGAGTGATCAAGCTATTAAAGCCAGAGGTTTTGATTATAGTGTTGCTCAAAGTGCATGGACGTACACTGCTCCTGGTACAACTACAACAACTGTTGGTAATACGCCAAGAGATCTGCTGCAAAGAATCTTAGCTCAGCATATAATTAAAACGCCAAACAATGAGTTAGATAATTTATCAGGCTCTGGCATTATTGAAACTTTAAATGGAGAGTACATAAAATGGAATGCAGGTACATTCTCATCTGCTGGTACAATTGATAGCAATTTTGTTGTTGCAACATCATCTACTAAAACTTCTTTTAATGGTCGTGTTTATTATGCAGATAAATTATTAATTAACAGTACAACCACATTGGGTAATAATATTAAAAAGTGGGGTACAACACCAACAGCAGCCACTTCACAGTTTAACTTTTTTTATCAATATCTTTCTAATTCTTCCATTTTTAACCCAACAACTGGAGATATCACAGGTGTATTGTTAGGGGCTTATCATACTGCATTTATACCAAACAATGCAGCAATTCTTCAGGCTATTAGAGATGGTTATTTGCCTGGTACAATTTCTGGATCAACAGTTACACCAACTTTTGCCCCAACTGCATTTGCTGATAAGTCTAAAGTGAACAGCTTTATTTTATATCACTTAATGGTTAAAAATACAGTTGTTCCCGGTGATGGTAAAAGTGGAAGCTTCGAAACCTTACTTAAGAATTCTTTAGGTGATCCTTCTTTAATTTCTGTAACAAATCCCGG
Source organism: Allobosea thiooxidans (assembly GCA_943368475.1). Lineage (GTDB taxonomy): Bacteria > Bacteroidota > Bacteroidia > Chitinophagales > Chitinophagaceae > UBA1930. The sequence continues at coordinate 49,535 of CALRLF020000013.1, read as the reverse complement.
TCCAGGAGCTTTACAAGTAAGAGATAATTTCAACAGAGTTTCTAATGTAATTATAGCCAGCAGTAATAATCTGGCCGACAGATGTGTGATTCATTTAATTGACAATTATCTGAAGTATTAAAGTGCTTTATAAGTAGGTACATAACCATTAACTGTAAGAAAGATTTTTATGAATAAGACAATATTACAAGCAATAAATAGAACCAAACTTTACTGCTTATTTGCGGCTCTATTAAGCATTGCTGCTACCAGTGTATTTGCTCAGGAAACAACTACTCCGGCTGCAAGTGGAGAAAGCAAAGTAATTAGGGGTAAAGTAGTAGCCAAGAAAAATAGCACACCTATTGAAGGTGTTGCTGTTACTGAAGTAGATGCCGATGGACGTGTGGTTAAAGGAACCAACACCGATATCGATGGTAACTATGCATTAAAGTTTACCAATTTAACACATAAGATTTCGTTTTCTTATATTGGTTATAAGTCTGTAACACTTGATTTAAAAGGAAAGAATACCATTAATGCTACAATGGAGCCAGGTGGGGCTGATTTGGATGAAGTAGTGGTGGTTTCTGGTAAAAAAACAGATAATGGAAGTTTAAGTGTGGCTGATAAAGATTTAACGGTTGCTGTAGCAAAAATAAATGCAAAAGATTTAGAAGAAATGAGTTCGGCTTCTATTGATCAGGCTTTGCAAGGTCGTTTAGCAGGGGTCGACATTACGTCGTCTTCAGGAGATCCCGGAGCTGGTATGTCTATTAGAATACGTGGTACATCTTCTATCAATGCCAATACCAATCCATTGATTGTAGTAGATGGTATGCCTTACGAAACAACCATTCCATCAGATTTTAACTTTGGTACAGCCGATGACCAAGGGTATGCACAATTATTAAATATTGCACCTTCCGACATTAAAGAAATCGTAGTATTAAAAGATGCCGCCGCAACAGCTATGTGGGGTTCTAGGGCTGCAAATGGGGTATTATTAATAACAACTAAGAGAGGTGTAATTGGTAAGCCTGTATTAACATACACTTTAAGAACAGTTATTCAAAAACAACCTTCACCAATTCCTTTATTAAATGGAGATCAGTATTCGAACCTTATACCAGAAATGGTGATGAACAGAACTGGTACACCATTAAATACACAAACAGTAAAAGAGTTTGCTTACGACCCTAACGATCCTTACTTTTATTATAACTATGGTCAAAATACAGATTGGTTAGCAGCTGTTACTAGAACAGGTATGATACAAGATCATAACCTTTCTATGACAGGTGGTGGTACCAATGCTAAGTACTTTGCGTCATTAGGATACTTCACACAAAAAGGTACAACAATTGGAACAGATTTAACACGTATTTCTACACGTATTAACTTGGATTATATAGTTTCTGAAAGAATTAAATTTAGATCTGATTTTGCCTACACATTTACCGATAATCCTGCCAATTACCGTCCAGGTAGTGTTGCACAAGAAATTAGAAATGTAGCAATGAATAAAATGCCAAACATGAGTATTTACGAATACAATGAGCAAGGTATTTTAACACCTAATTTCTTTTCTCCAGCAGCAAATATTCAAGGTCAATATCCTGGAACGTATAATCCTGTTGCAATGGCAATGACAGCTACCAACAGAATTATTACGAATAGAATTACTCCGCATTTTAATTTACAATACGATATTATACCACGTGTTTTAGTTGCAAATGCCGATGTGCAATTTGATATCAGTAATACAAAAAGTAAAACATTCTTACCTCAAGTAGCTACTGGTCGTCCAGTTACTGAAACTGTTGTAAACAGGGCTTATGATGGTGATTATGATGGTTATAATGTGCAAACAAAAACCAATATCATTTTTACGCCAAGAATGCCATCTAATCATAATTTAACTTCTGTATTGTCTATTCAAACTTATGACAATAAAGGCATGACTTTACAGGCCTTAACTTCTAATACAGCATCTTCATTTTTACAAGATGCTTCTAACCCTTCAAGAACCCAAAATCAGGAATTGAATGTAGGTTCAACATATGCTCAAACTCGTTCAATTGGAGCTTTGTTAGATGCTCAGTACAACTATAAAGGAAGGTATATTATACGAGCTGGTGTACGTGGTGATGGAAACTCAAGATTTGGCCCTGCTTCAAGATATGGATTGTTCCCATCTATCTCTACTCGTTGGAGATTGTCTGACGAAAAATTCATGCGTAAATACAAATTTATTAATGAATTAAGTGTTAGAGCAAGTTATGGTCAATCGGGTAATGCTCCTCGTTACGATTATGCTTTTTACAACCAATACAATAGTTACAATTGGTCTTATCAAGGACAATCTGGAGTTTACCCTTCAACAATGGAATTAAGAAACTTGAAATGGGAAGTTATACATGGTACCAACGTTGGGTTTAACTTAGTTTTCTTAAAAAGAAGAATTAATGTTGATGTTGATATTTACAGAAATAGAACTAAAGATTTGTTAACCTATGGTTTACAAATTCCTACTTATACAGGTTATTCATCTGTTGATATGAACGTTGGTACTTTAGACAATCAAGGTTGGGAAATTAATGTAATGACAACACCTGTTAAAACAAAAAATGTAACCATCGATTTTAATTTCAACATTGCACAAAACGAAAATGTGATTCGTGAAATTTCACCTTTTTATCCAGCAAAAAATGGAGATGTAACCACCAATGGTAGTTACCTAACATTACTGCAAAAAGACAATCCTTTTGGTTCTATTTATGGCTTTAGATATTTGGGTGTGTATAAAGATGCCAATGCAACAATTGCTAGCGATTATAATGGTAAGCCAATTGTTGGTCCAAATGGCCAGGCTATTTACATGCGTTTCAACTATCCTAAAACAAACTACCAGTTTCAACCGGGCGATGCCATGTATGAAGATATCAACCACGATGGAAATATTGATTATAAAGATGTGGTTTACTTAGGCAATAGCAATCCAAAATTTGTGGGTGGTTTTGGTACAACTATAACTTATAAGAAGAATTTTAAAATTAGTATGTTCTTCAATTTTAAAAGTTCTTATGATGTAGTAAATGGCACCATGATGACTACAACCAACATGTATGGTTTCAATAATCAAAGTACCGCTGTTTTAAGAAGATGGAAAAATCCAGGAGATGTTACCGATATACCAAGAGCTTTATGGAATACAGGTTTTAACTGGTTGGGTAGCGATAGATATGTGCAAGATGCATCTTTCTTAAGATTGAGAACAGTAACTGCTAGGTACACTTTTGACAACAAGTTTGTAAAGAAAATCAAATTCAAAACTTTAAGTGCCTACTTAACATTAGAGAACTTGCTAACCTTTACTAATTACTTAGGGCAAGATCCTGAAGTTGCACCAAGAGGCGTTACTGGTCCATTTACTGTAGTAACTGATAACTCTACTACACCTCCTGTTAAGTCAATCACATTTGGTTTATCAGCATCATTCTAAATCATTACGAAAAAGGACAATAATGAAAAAAAGAGTTTTTTATATAGCTGGTTTTATAATGGTCGTTGCTGTTTTTGCATCATGTACAAAATGGTTAGATCTTCAACCACAAGATGGTATTACCAGACAAGAGTATTGGAAAACAAAAGAAAATATTCAGGCAGCCTTAATAGGTTGTTATGCTTCTTTATTAGCAGATCCTGCAAATAGAGATAGACAATTGTCTGAATATTTGTTTATGTGGGGAGAAACAAGAGCAGATATGGTTGCCCCAGGCTTGGGAATAACCAATGATGAGTTAGATATCATTAATGTAAATACTTTACCAACCAACACTGTAGCCAAATGGAATGCTGTTTACAGAACGATTAATTATTGTAATGCGTTACTGGATTTTGCACCTGGTGTAATGTCTTTAGATAATACTTTAACCCAAACACAACTCAATGCTTATTTGGGCGAAGCAAGAGCACTAAGAGCTTTAATGTACTTTTATTTGGTAAGAAGTTTTAGAGATGTGCCTTTGAAATTAAAATCTACCAGTAGCGATGAGGATTTACAGCAGTTGGCAAAAACATCAGGTGACTCTATTTTAAATCAAATTGAAGCTGATTTAAATTATGCAGATAGTAATGTTGTTAGAACACATGGCAATGCTCAATACGATAAAGGTCAAATTACCAAATACACAGTTAAAGCTATTAAAGCTGATGTGTATTTATGGAGAGATAAATATCAAGAAGCAGTAGATGCATGCGATTTTATTATTAACTCTGGTCAGTTTGGTTTAATTGCTGGAAACAGTGGCTGGTTTAATACGCTTTATTACAGAGGGAACTCGAACGAATGCATTTTTGAATTTCAATACGATGCCCAAAAGTTGAATAACTTTTATGGAATGTTTACCACATCTAGAGCAAGGTACTATGCTGCTGCACATGTAATGGATGATGTATTTATGATTAATTATGCCAACGATCAGCTATATGATTTAAGAGGTGATGGAGGATCCGTTAGAACAAGTGACAATGCCATTTGGAAATACTTAGGTGTAACAGCCAATCAAATACGCCCTTTCGATGCATCTTATGCTCATTGGTTTGTGTATAGGTATGCCGATATTTTGTTAATGAAGGCCGAAGCCTTAAATCAAATTGGTGGTAAAGGAAATGAAGCTTTGGCATTGGTAAACCAAATAAGAAACAGAGGTAAAGCTTTAGACTTAACCAACACAAATCCTGATCCAACCGATCAAAATGCATTGGGTGATTATATTTTACAAGAAAGAGCCCGTGAATTTGCTTTTGAAGGAAAACGTTGGTACGATGTTTTAAGAAATGCAAAACGTAATAACTATGCAAGATTCGATTTGTTGGTTAACATGTTAACCAAATCTGTTCCTGCCAACAGACTTCAGTCGGCCATCAATAAATTCAGAGATTATAACAGTCACTACCTACCCATATATTTCTATGAAATTCAGGTAGATCCCAATCTTGTACAAAATCCTTTTTACCAATAATTCATTTTAAATATTTAAACCTGCGGTATGAAAAAAATTCAACAAATAATCGGCTTTGCAGCAATTTGCTTTATTGCTGTAATGGTTATTTCGGGGTGTAAAAAACAACACATTACAATGACCACAACCGAGGATGTGAACATTGTAGATTATATGAGAAGATATCCTGAGCAGTTTTCTGAGTATGTGAAAATTTTGGATAGAACAAATATCAGTCCTTTCTTAAATGCATATGGTGCTTACACTGCATTTGCTCCTACCAATGATGCTATCAAATCTTATTTGTTGGAAATTGGCAAAAATTCAACCGATGAGTTGGATACAACAACTTTAAAAAATCTTTGTAAGCTGCATATTATACAAGATACCATTAGTACACCGGCATTTGTTGATGGTAAATTGTATGCTCCAACAATGTATGGTCAGTTTTTAGTAACAACCGTAAATACGGCTGGTGTTACAATTGTTAATAGGAGAGCAGCAATTACCAAACCCAATGTATTAACTGGTAATGGATATGTACATGTAATAGACAAAGTTTTAATACCTGCAACATTAACTGTTGCACAAATGGTAGAGCAAAATTCCAGATATTCAATTTTTACACAGGCATTAAAAGCAACTGGCTATTACGATTCATTGAATATTGTAAACAATCCAGATACTACACGTAGATGGCGTTCATTATTAGCAGAATCAGATTCTATTTTAAATGTAAACGGAATTGCTAGTTATGCAGCATTAAAAGCCAAATACAACAATACCGGCAATCCTTTAAATCCTAACGACAGTTTAAATTTATATGTGGCGTATCACATTTTGCCAGGTATAAAATATATTGCTGATATAGTTGGTCAGCAATCACACTTAACAATGGCTCCTTTAGAAGTTGTTACGGTTAGCTTAGATGGTCAAAAAGTATTGTTGAACGAAGCCGAGTTTAATGGCGTATTAGAACAAGGTGTACCAATAAATAGACCAAGAAGCGATAACTCTTGTAACAATGGCGTACTACATGAATTAAGTGGAGGAATTTCCCTAAAAGTACGTTCTCCATTCAGAGTAGATTTTGATTTGGCTGCACAACCTGAGATTTTAAAATTAACTTCTCTCTACAGAAAAGCAGGTAAAAGTCAGGCATTTGCTTATGGTCAATTGGCCGATGTTACCTGGCAAAATACCAACTTGAATGCAGTAAATTATTATTGCGATGCTGCAACAGGAACCAATAACTACTGGTGGAATGATGGCTTTGGTTTGAACCTGAGATTTGGAAATGCTGCTGCAAATAACTGGGTAGAATTTAAAACACCTCTATTGGTAAAAGGAAGATATAATGTTTGGATCATGTATCGCCGTGCAAATATGGGTGCATTTACACAAGTTTCTTTTGATGGTGTACCTACCGGCAGAATTGTAGATTTTACACAAAGTTTACCAAGTACAAGTGCTACAGATGCAGCATTAATATCTCAAGGTTTTAAGCGTTATGCTTGGAACAATCCTAACAGCAACAATGTTTCACAATTTGCAGGTACTATCAATGTTACGACTACAGATAGGCACTTTATAAAATTACAAGCGGTGAGAGATAATGGATCTGGAGTTGGACAAGCCGTTACGTTAGATTTTATACAGTTTGTACCAATTACCATGGATCCTACAAGACCTTGGTATAAAAAAGATGGCTCTTTAGTACCTTAATTAAGATTAGAATATTTATCTGAGAAACGACTGAAAAAGAAATAAGATGTTAATACCTAAAAGATTAAAATTTATTACAGCAATATTGGGCTTAGCCCTGATTGCAGCTACCTGTAATAAAAAGTGGGACGATCACAATGCAATTACCGATGCATCTGTAGCCAATAATGTATATGATAATATCAGTAAGAATACAAACTTGTCGAAGTTTGCTGAGTATTTGGTAAAAACTGGTTATGATAAAGTAATTGCTGGCTCTAAAATTTATACGGTTTGGGCTCCAACAAATACTGCATTGGCTAGTCTTGACGCAACTATTGTTGCAGATACAGCTAAGTTGAAATTGTTTGTAGCAAATCATATCTCTAATCAAACTTATCTTTCTGCTATTGCTGAACAACGTGTTGCCATGTTAAATGGTAAGTATAACACTGTTGGAAATAATAAATTCGATTCAGCCTCAATTACAACACCCGATGTTTTGGCTGCAAATGGAGTATATCATGTAATTGATAAGTTTATACCTCGTTATGATAACTGCTGGGAGTTTATGAAAAACAGCAGTACTGTACCTTTAATGAAAACGTATTTATTATCGCAGGATTATAACTATTTTGATCCAACAATTGCAACACAAACTGGTGTTAATGCACAAGGAGACCCAATTTATGATACAGCAACTGGATTAGTTAAAAAGAATAAATTTTTAGAAGATGTATTAGATGTAAGTGATGAAAAAAATCAGTACACCCTTATTCTAATGAATGATGCATCATTTACAACAGAATATAACAAATTGTCTCCTTGGTTTAAAACAGGTACGCCAGATAGCACCAATAACCTAACTTCTTTTTGGTTAACCAAAGACTTGGTTTTTAAAGGTGCTTATACACAAGCTCAATTACCTGATACATTAGTATCGTTAACAGGTGTAAAGGTTCCAGTGAATAAACCATCAATCATTGCCTCTTATAAAACAAGCAATGGTTGGGTGCATCTTATGAGTAAAGTAGATTTTACACTTGCTTATAAATTCCCTCCATTGGTTATTCAGGGAGAACAGCCTACTTCATTTGCTGCAGATAGATCTGGTAATACACAATATAGAGTAAGGTTTAATACCTTAACTGGATTAAACTTCAATGATATTTTAATGCAGAATTATAACTATGCAAACTACTTCATCAGGTATTTAGTAAGAAATGTGCCTTCTATGAGATACAATGCTTTTTGGGTAGCTGTAAACGATGTGCAAACAACTCCATTATGGAACCAACGTTTGGCAATTGATAGCAGTAACTCTGCGACTACGAATTTGCCTTTTGTAACAGTAGCTTATAAAAATTACAGCGAAGTAGCTTTAGGACAATTAAATATTACCAACTACAGAAATGTGAATCTCTATGTAATGGGGCCAACAACAGCTTCTACCAGTGGTGGAAATAACTCTATTGTGCTGGATTATATAAAACTGGTACCTGCTTTTTAATGGACTTAAGTTCGAATTAATAGACTAATTTTTAGAATATCATGAAATTATCAAGAAATATACAAAAAGCATTATTGATTGTTGGGAGTAGTGTTTGTTTAGCCTCTGTAACCTATGCTCAAAAAAAACCTGCTGCCGCCAATACAGCTACACAATCGAAAGCTGAATATTTTGCAACAGGTATTGTAAAAGATGCTGCTACTGGTAAGCCTTTGGCTGCTGTTAAGGTCACGATTCCTGAATTTTCTGCAGGGCTTACTGATGATAATGGAAAATTTAAAATTAAAGTTACTTCTTATGATGCTACTTTATTTTTAAATGCAGAAGGTTTTCAATCGAAACAAGTGGCTTTAAAAGGTAGCAACAATGTTACTGTTCTCCTTTTTGAAGATGCTGCTGTAACACTTTATGATAATGCACAATTGCCATTTGGTACAAAATCACAAACTCAAACTGTAAATGCAGTTACGTCTATCAATACAAATGGTGCATGGAACAGAAGTACTGAAACTCCAGATGGTTTTTTACAAGGTAAAGTAGCTGGTCTTGCTGTAAACATGCGTTCAGGTACACCCAATGCTGGTGCTTATTTAATGCTAAGAGGCATCAACTCTTTATATACCAATAACCAACCATTGGTAATTGTAGATGGCATGTTGTTCGATTACAATGATTATGGAACGTCTATTATTTCTAACCACTATACCAATGCATTTGCAAATATTGACCCTAGAGATATTGAGAATATTACAGTTATTAAAGATGGTGTTTCAACCTATGGTTCAAAAGCAGCCAATGGCGTAATTTTAATTACTACCAATCATGCTACTAAATTGGCAACTAAAATAGATTTCTCTGCTTATACAGGAATTAATTTCAGACCAAAAGGATTGCCAGTAATGGAAGCCGATGCCTATAGAACCTACTTGTCTGATGTTTTTAAATCTAATGGTATGACGGACTTGCAAATTCAGGCTCATCCTGCATTTGATGATAGTAAGTCGAACCCTTTGTACTACAACTATCACAATAACACCAACTGGCAAGATGAAGTGCTTAAAAACTCTGTAACCAGTAATTATTTCCTTAAAGTTACTGGTGGAGATAATATAGCCAAGTATGCCTTAACGATGGGCTACATGAAAAATGGTAGTGTTACCAAAAATACAGATGCTACAAAATACAATGTACGTTTTAATGCCGATTTAAACTTGAGTACTCGTTTAACTGCATCTACCAATTTAACTTATTCTTACTACGAACAAAGATTAAAGAGCCAAGGATTTGCATATAAAACAAACCCACTTTTATTGGCACTAATTAAGTCTCCTTTACTCAATAAAAATGCAATTGATGCAAATGGAATTGTTTCCCCAAATTTAGCCGATAGAGATACCTTTAGAGTAAGTAATCCTGTTGTTGTAATAGAGAATATGTTGGGGAATAGTAAGGTGTACAGATTCTTTGGTTCTATCAATTTAAAGTATAAGCTAACCAAAGATTTCACTATTTATACTTTGGGTGGTATCACCTCCGATAAAGTAAGAGAGCAAAGTTTTATTCCAGGTAAAGGTGTAGCCAACGATACATTGACAAATGCAGTTGCCATCAATCGTTCTGCTAGTCAAACAAAAAGAATTTTTGCAGTGTACAATGAAACCTATTTAGATTTTACCAAAACATTCAATCAAGTTCACAAACTAAATGCAAGAGCTGGAGTTCGTTTTTTAAATAGTACCAGCGAACAAGATTTTGTTTATGGATTTAACTCAGCAACCGACGATTTTATCAGTGTAGGTACGGGTGTTACTACTTTGAGAAAAGTGGGTGGAGATATTGGAAAGTATGCTTGGATGAATACTTATATTGGAGCTGATTATGCATTACAAAACAAATATTTCTTTGCATTCAATATTGCTGCCGATGCTTCTTCACGTTTTGGAAAAGGCATTAGTAATGCGTTAACAATAGGCAACAATAAATATGCTGTATTGCCTTCATTTGGTGCATCTTGGTTAATTTCTTCTGAGAAATTTATGAAGAATGTAAAGCAAGTCAATGTGCTAAAATTAAGGGCTTCGATTGCTAAAACTGGTAACGATGATATTGGCAATTATACAGCCCAACAATCTTATGTATCACAAAACTTATTGGGTGTACAAGGTTTGGTAAGAGGCAATATTTCAAACCCTGCTTTACAATGGGAGAGTAATACAAAAATGAACTTAGGTTTAGATGCATCATTCTTTAACGAAAGGTTGAATGTTAGTATTGATGTGTATCAAAACAAAACAACCAACATGATTAGTTATGAGGCATTACCTGCTGCTACTGGTTTTACTTATGCAATTACCAATGGTGGTTCTATGAAAACCAAGGGAATTGATTACAGTATTGCAGGAAGAATTATTAATAAAAAACAACTGAAATGGGATATGGGTGTAACGATTACTGCATATACCAACAGAGTTACACAATTACCGGGTAATTCATCTGTTTACGATTATGCAGGAGCTTCAATTATTTCACAAGTTGGTTCTCCATCAGGTTTATTTTATGGTTACAAAACAAACGGTGTTTACAGTACCGATGCTGAGGCAACTGCTGCTGGTTTAACCAAAAGACAATACGATGCATCTTATGCCCCATATAAAGCTGGAGATGTAAAGTTTGTTGATGTAAATGGCGATAAAGTAATTGATGAAAACGACCGACAAGTAATTGGTAATCCAACGCCTGATTTTGTTGGTGGTTTTACCAATCGAATTGTATATAAAGCATTAACCATAGAAGCCGTTTGCACATTCAGTCAAGGCAATCAAGTGTATAATGGAGTAAGGGCATCATTAGAGTCTCAATCTAACGCAAATAATCAATTACAGAGTGTAGTAAACAGATGGAGAACACCAGGGCAAATTACCAATATGCCAAGAGCTTCTTGGGGCGATCCAATGGGCAACAGCAGTTTCTCTGACAGATGGATTGAAGATGGTTCTTTCTTCCGTTTAAAAACATTATCTGTTAGTTACGAATTACCTGTTAAAGGAAAAAAAGCTATTAAAAGTTTAACCATTTATGCTACAGGAAATAACCTAATTACTTTTACTAAATATTTAGGATATGATCCTGAGTTTTATCCAGCCGAAACTGCTTTGGCTAAAGGAATTGATTTGGGTTTAGAACCTCAGTTTAAATCGGTTATTCTAGGTATTAAAATGGGTTTATAAAAAAATTATTATTAGAAAAAGTTGTTGGATTTATGAAATATATACAATTTAAAAAAACAGGTTTGTTGCTTACATCTATTGTGGCTGGTGCTATGATGTTGTCTTGTAACAAAGTACTCGATAAAACACCTGAAAATGCTTTAAGTACAACTCAGGTGTATAGAAATGTGTTCGATGCCGATGCAGCTATTGTTGGTTTATATGGTAAGTTCATGGGGCTTGCAAAACAGTATGTGGTATTAAATGAGTTAAGAGCCGATTTACTCGACGTAACCCAAAATGCAGATGCCGATTTAAGAGATTTGAATGAACACAATGTAAAAGCAACAAATCCTTACGCCGATCCTCGTCCTTTTTATGCAGTCATTAATAACTGTAACGATATTCTTAAAAACTTCGACATTATGTTGAAGGATAAAAAGTTCAATGAATCCGAATATCAACAACGTTATTCCGATGTTGGTGCATTGCGTTGCTGGTTGTATTTACAATTGGGAATTCATTGGGGAAATGTACCTTATGTTACGGATCCTTTAGAAACAATTGATGCAGTTAAAGATCCATCTAAATTTCCTGTATTAACTTTTAATCAGTTATTAGATTCTTTGATTTCTTTTTCCAATACATTGCCATTTGCCAGACCTTATCCAACTGGTGCTACTATTAATACTGGTTTAATTACCAACTATGATGGTTACAATACCAAACGTTTTTTTATTGATAAGTTTACTTTATTGGGTGATTTGAATTTATGGAGAGGCAACTATAATCAGGCTGCAGTTTATTATAGAAAGTTAATGGAGCATGAAGGCTACGATTTAGATTCTCCAAATGGTTTGTACACCAATGGCGATCAATTTTTTCAGGCTTTCAGACAGCCTTATGCTGAAGTTGCTGGTAATAATGATTTGTGTGTAGGGTATATTCGTTTTAGAGAAGCCGATATTTATTCTTTAATTGATAACAATAATCAGGGCTGGCGTTCAATGTTTGCCAGATCTCAAGACAATTTGTGGTTGCAACAGTGGGTTTGGAGTTTACCTTTCAATAGCAACTTTGCACCTGAAAATCCTTTTATTAATTTATTTTCTAACCGTGGCGGCAGTTACTTATTAAAGCCTTCAGATGCTGCAATTAGCAACTGGAATACGCAAACACAGGCAAATGGATTTCCTTTCGATGCCCGTGGTAATTTTTCATGGAGAACATTTAACGGACAACCAGTTGTTGTTAAATATTTATACAACTATTTAGATGCAACTTCTTTCTTGCCTGTAAATCCATTAAAAAAAGATGGACGCTGGTTTTTGAATCGTTCAGCCAATGTGCATTTGCATTTTGCAGAAGCTGCAAATAGAGACGGTAGAAGAAGAATTGCTTATGCCTTATTAAACAATGGTATTAAAACAACTTTCGATCCAACACCAGGTGTTTCAGGAAGAGATGTAACTAATATTATGAATACCTTATACGAATCAGTTCCTTACAATTTTGATGGTAGAGAAGGTGAAGTGCCAAGATATAGAGCCGATTGGTATAGAAATGCTGGTGTAAGAGGTAATGCAAGAGTTATTGCAACTGGTGTTACGGGAGCCGATAGTACATTATCTATAGAAAACTCCTTAATAGACGAGAATGCTTTAGAAATGGCATTCGAAGGACATCGTTGGGGCGAATTGGTTCGTGTAGCATTGAGAAGAAATGATCCTGCTTTTTTAGCTGATAAAGTGTACAACAAACTAGTAAAAGCTGGTAACCCAAATGCAGCTGCTGTTAGAGCAAAACTAATGACACAAAGCAACTGGTACCTACCTTTTAAAATGTAATTTTTTTCGACATAGTCCCCTAAACCCATAAAGAGCAATCAATAAAAATGATTGCTCTTTTTTTCAGGATAGCTCAGGATGAATAACTATCTTTTCAAAACTACTTTCATACCTTAACGATAGCTATTTAACCATTCATTATGTTTCAAAAAATAATTCTCCTCATTTGTTTTACCAATAGTTCAATTGCCCTTTTGGCACAAAACTATCAATTCGATTTTGGAGAAGGTAAAACCACTGCAAAAGGTTTTACCAAAGTAACACCACAAACTATTTTTAATTATACAACAGGCTTTGGTTTTAGTAAAACCGATACGGTAAAAGCCGTTGCCAGAAAGGGTAAAAATCCAGTAACCAATGATTTTATCACCTCTACTAAACCTTTCTTTTTTTCTGTACAATTACCCGAAGGAAATTATGATGTAAAAGTTACGTTGGGTGATATCGCAGGTGAGTCGGCCACAACAGTACGAGCCGAATGCAGAAGATTGTTTTTACAAAATGTACAAACAAAAAAGGGTGAAGTACTTACTAAAACTTTTACCGTGCATGTGAAAGATAGTTTAATACGAGATGCTGCAGGTAAGGTTTTGTATAAAGTAAAACTGAAACAAAGAGAATACGAATACAGGCATTGGGACAATCTTTTAACACTTGAATTTAATGACACAGCAGCCAAAGTTTGTGCAGTAGAAATTACACCTAACAAAAAAGCTGCCACTATTTTTCTTGCTGGTAATTCAACTGTTGTAGATCAAGATAGAGAGCCCTGGGCTGCATGGGGACAAATGTTTCCATCATTTTTTGAGGCAAAAAATATTTGTGTTGCCAACTATGCCGAAAGTGGTGAAACCTTAAAAGGTTTTAAAGGAGCAAGAAGAGTAGACAAAATATTCAGTATGGCTAAACCGGGAGATTATTTGTTTATTGAGTTTGCTCATAACGATCAAAAACCTGGAGGCAATCATTTAGATCCTTTTACAACCTATACTGCAACATTAAAAGAATGGATTGCAGATGCAAAAAAACATGCCATTACACCTGTATTGGTAACCTCCATGCACAGAAGAAATTTTGATGCAGCCGGCAAAATTTTAAATACATTGTTAGAATACCCTGACGCAATGCGTAAACTGGCAAAAGACGAAAATATTTTGTTGATAGATTTAAATGCTATGAGTAAAACTTTATACGAAGCATGGGGACCAACAACCTCATTAAAAGCATTTGTACATTATCCTGCAAATAGTTTTCCTGGACAAGATAAAGCCATAGCCGACAATACACATTTTAGCACTTATGGAGCTTATGAGTTGGCAAGATGTGTGGTGCAATCTATAAAAGAACAGCAGCTGCCATTTGCTAAATATTTAAGAAAAGATATCGGTAATTTTAATCCTGCACAACCCGATCAATTAGAAAATTGGTATTGGCCATTAAGTATTTTACAGCCTGCTGTAAAACCCGATGGTAATTAGGTTTAGCAACCTTCATCAAAACTCTGTGAATCTCTTAAACGCTGTTTCTATAAGATAAAAAATAACCGCAAAGTACACAAAGGGTTTCGCAAAGAACACAAAGGAATCAATATGAAAAAAGCAGTATTAACCCTACTAAAGATTCTTACAATTGGTGCAGCATTTGCACAACAAAAAGATACCTCGTTTAAAAGTAACGGCAATCCCATTATCACACACAAATACACTGCTGATCCTGCTGCCATGGTGCACAAGGATACTTTTTATTTATATACTGGTCACGATGTTGCACCCAAAAATCAGGCACGTTACGAAATGCATGATTGGTTGTGTTTTAGTACCACCGATATGGTTCATTGGAAAGAGCATCCATCTCCTTTGAATGTAAAAGATTTTACTTGGGCAAAAGACGATGCCTGGGCAAGTCAAGTGATTGAACGCAATGGAAAATTTTATTGGTATGTGGCCATTAGTCATGTCACCATTCATGGCAAAGCCATTGGTGTTGCAGTAGCCGATAATCCAAAAGGGCCTTTTAAAGATGCACTGGGTAAGGCTTTGATAACAAATGATATGACTACTGAATCAAAAATTAGTTGGGATGATATTGACCCTACAGTTTTTATAGACGATGACGGACAAGCCTATTTATTTTGGGGCAACACCACATTGCATTATGTAAAGCTGAAAGAAAATATGATTGAAATGGATGGAGCAATACAAACCGTTTCCAATCTCCCCAACTTTACTGAAGCTCCCTGGGTGCATAAGTATAAAGGTTGGTATTACTTATCTTATGCCTATCAATTCCCTGAAAAAATTGCCTATGCCATGAGCAAAAACATCAATGGCCCATGGCAATACAAAGGCATCTTGAATGAGATTGCAGGCAATAGCAATACCAATCATCAAGCCATTGTAACTTTTAAGGGCAAGCATTATTTTGTGTATCACAATGGTGCATTAACAGCCGATCATGCAAGCTTTCATCGTTCGGTTTGTATAGATGAATTGTTCTATAACAAAGATGGAACCATTAAAAGAATTGTAATGACCAGCGAAGGAGTAAAGCCTGTGAAGTAGCTGGCAATGGGCTGTTATCAGTAGAACAAATATCAGCACCTGTCCACGTCTTCTGTAGTAGTTTTTACTTGTCAAGCTGAGCAACGTCGAAGCATACACAAAAAATAAAAAGCTATGCAGCCATTAATCTAAAGAATCTTTGTTCAACAGGGCAAAATTTGAATTTTGAGAATCTTGAATTGATAAATATTGTCAGCCTGAGCTTGTCGAGGTCGGTTAATCAAGAATATTTTTTTAATAAATAGTTTCAATCATCTCAACTTGAAAACTAAATTTACCAACGAATCAACTTTTATGAAAAAAATCTTCTTTTGTTTAGCACTACTATCAATTACGTTAACTGCTCAATCCCAGCAATACATCATTACCAATTATGGTGTTTTGGCAGATAGTATAAAACCCAACACACTTGCCATTCAAAAAATAATAGATAAAGCCCATGAAAATGGGGGAGGAACAATAGTCATTCCCAAAGGCGTTTTTTTAACAGGAGCCTTATTTTTCAAGCCTAAAACAAAATTGGTTTTAATGGAAGGAGCAGTATTAAAAGGCTCTGACGATATTAATAATTATCCACTCATTCCGTCTCGTATGGAAGGGCAAAGTCAGTTGTACTATGCAGCACTCATCAATGCATATTATATAGATAGTTTCAGCATTACAGGGCCAGGAAAAATTGATGGTAATGGATTGAAGTTCTGGAAATATTTTGGGGCTTATCGTGACTCTATGAAAGCCATCAAAAAATCAGCCACCAATTTAGAAGTGCATCGTCCACGGCTTGTTTTTATTTGGGGCTGCAACAACGTGAATATAAAAAATGTGAGCTTACACAATGCAGGTTTTTGGACTACCCATCTATACCAATGCAATAATGTAACCATCGAAGATTGTGATATACGCTCCCCTTACAAACCAGTTCCAGCACCCAGTACTGATGGTATTGATATTGATGTGTGTAAAAAAGTAACAGTTCGTAATTGTTACATTTCGGTAAATGACGATGCTGTTTGCATAAAAGGTGGCAAAGGCCCAGATGCACACCAACGTGCAGAAAATGGTATTGTAGAAGATATATTGGTAGAACATTGCAACTTTGGAGATTCTCATGGAGTACTCACTTTAGGCAGTGAAAGTATTCATGCAAAAAATATCACCTTACGAGATTGTAAAGTAGAAAGCAATACACCCATTTTACGATTGAAAATGCGGCCAGATACCTATCAGGTTTTTGAAAATATCAGCATTGAAAATATTACTGGAAAATGTGGTACAATAGTATCCATGGCTCCTTGGAAACAGTTTTTTAACTTGAATGGAAGCACAGAAAAACCTTATGGCATAGTTCGTAATATCAGCTTTAGCAATATCAATGTTACCTGTAAAAAGTTTGGAGATATGGAAGGCAATCCTGCTGACCAAGTAAGTAATATTAGTTTTAAAAATGTAAAAGCCACAGCCGAAACCGCTGACTTTAAAACCAAGTACACCGATATTAAATTGGAAAATGTTTTGGTGAATGGCGTAGCATTGGTGTTGTAATAAGATACCAAACTTTATAGTTTTTATACCTTAATCTTACCATCAAATTCTGATTATTGCTAATTGAAATAGAATAAAAAGTACCATCTAAGCATTAAAAATGACAGCCCTTTTAAAACAAAATATAAGCAACCATATTTCTCTTACTGAAAAAGAAATGGAAGCGTTTTGTAATTTGTTTCAAAGTAAAATCATCAAAAAGAAGAGCTTTTTATTGAGAGAGGGTGAAGTTTGCAAATTTGAAGGGTTTGTTAACAAAGGACTTTTCCGTGTGTTTCATTTAGACCACAATGGTTTTGAGCAGGTGCTTTATTTCGCCATTGAAAATTGGTGGATTACAGATATGGACAGTTTTACAAATCAAAAACCTTCTAACCTTTACATTGAAGCATTAGAAGACAGTGAAGTATTGTTGATTTCCAAAAAGGATAAAGAATTTGCTTACAGCAACATTCCGAAAATAGAAAAATTATTTAGGGTAATGACTCAAAAAACTCATATTGCTTTGCAACGCAGGATGATAGATAATTTGAGTAAAACTGCTGATCAACGCTACATTGATTTTATTGAAAAATATCCTCAACTTTTTCAGCGATTAACCAATTTGCAAATTGCTGCCTATTTGGGTATTAGCCACGAATTTTTGAGTAAAATAAGAAAAAAAATCTCCAGTAAAAAATAGGTTGAAATTCATTTATTGAACTTGTTCAATGTTTTTGAGCATTGACTGATAGCATTTTTGCATTATCAATTTTAAACACGGCAAAAATGAAACTAATTATTTCAACAGTATTTTTAACAATTTTAATTTTATTCAAAATGGACGCACTAGCTCAGAGTTTCAAAACAATTGAAACAAGAAATTTAAACGTACAAGTTTACAACGCATCAGAAAATAGTTTTGGTGTAGCATCAGTACTCTTAAGTGGCAAAACAGATGTTGTATTAATTGATGCACAATTCACTTTGGCAGATGCCGAAAAAGTGGCACAGGAAATTAAAAATAGTAGTAAAAAATTAACCACCATTTATGTTTCTCATGGCGATCCTGATTTTTATTTCGGCTTAGAAATATTCAAAAAATATTTTCCAGAAGTTACTGTTTATGCATCTTCCTCAACAGTGGAACATATTAAAGCCACCGCTCAAAAAAAATTAGAGGTTTGGGGCGAAAGATTAGGAAAAGCAATTACATCTAATATTGTATTGCCACAGGTATTAAAAGGTAATAGCATTGATTTAGAGGGACAAAAGATAGAAATAATTGGCTTAGAAGAATTCCCAACAAAAACTTTTGTTTGGATACCATCTATAAAAGCTGTTGTTGGGGGGATCAATGTTTTTGGTACTTCATTTCATCTTTGGATGGCAGATGCACAAACAACAGAAGCAAGAAATCAATGGATTGCTGTATTAAATAAAATTGAAAATCTACAACCAGAAATTGTAATTCCTGCACATGGAAAATCGGGCACAGCTTTGGATATTTCAACAGTACAACATACCAAAAGCTATATTCAGTTTTATGAAGAAGTATTGAAGACTAGCAAGACTTCGGAAACCCTCATTGGGGTATTGAAATCAAAATACCCAACACTTACTTTTGAAACCGCTTTGCAAATTGGAGCCAAAGTGAACACAAGAGAAATGAAATGGTAAAACAACTCATCTTCAACTTGGCAATACTTTTAGTGTTGTCAAGTTGTTCTTTAAACGAAAAGAAAATGACAAATCTTGAAATTATTAAAAGCACTTACGAAGGAAAAACTTCAGAAGAAAACGGTAAAAATTTGGCTAAGTATGTAGCTGAAAATATAGCATGGACAGAGGCAAAAGGCTTTCCATATGCAGGCACTTACATCGGTTTGGAAAGTATTGCCAAAAATGTTTTTAGCCGATTGGGTAGTGAATGGATTGATTATAAATTTACTCCTGAAGACTATGTTGCGAGCGATGATAAAGTAGTGGCTTATGGAAGCTACACAGGCACTTACAAAAAAACTGGAAAAGCTATTTCTGCAAGGGTAGCTCATGTTTGGAAATTGAATAACGGAAAAATAGTAAGCTTTGAACAGTTTGTAGATAGTAAAGTAATAAACGATGCAATGAACTAACATTCACAAGCATTCTGTTATTTTTGTGTTGGTTTAAATAATTAATCAACATCAATGCACAAAAATCTTATCGACTATATCAATCAGCATAATAATTCGCCCATTACAAAAGAGGAGGAGGCGTTGGTACTGGCGGCATTTCAGCCCAAGAAATTGCGGAAAAAGCAATACTTCTTGCAGGAAGGGGAAGTGTGCAAGTACGTAGGATTTATTGTAAAAGGTGCCATGAAACAATACAGTGTAGATGATAGGGGTGTAGAGCATATTGTGCATTTGTATATTGAAAACTATTGGGCTGGTGATCGTGAAAGTTCTATTATGCTTACACCTTCTGTTTATAATATCGATGCTTGGGAAGATACTGAAATGCTGATTATTACAAGGGCCGAGATGCTTAATCTAATGGAAAGTGTTCCAGCCTTGGTAACAATGATACGGTTGATGGATGAAAGAAATGCCATTGCCAATCAACGTAGGCTAAGTTCTACCATCAGCAACACGGCAGAAAAACGGTACGAAGAATTTGCCGAAAATCATCCCCAGTTTACGCAGCGTTTCCCGCAGCATATCATTGCTTCTTATTTAGGCATTACTAAAGAAACACTTAGCAGAATCAGGAAACAGGCTATGAAGTAATCCAGCACATATATTTTGATTTTTATTAAAAGCGTTGATATTTATCAACGCTTTTTTTTATCATTTCTCATCGTAGCTAACCCCTTGTACGATGCAATTTTACATTGTTAAAAAATTAAAAAACACATCCAAAAATTACAGAAATGAGCAATCAAAATTTAAAAGACACACCTGTTACTCAACTTCTTCGCAACAGTCTAGATACTTTTTTAGCCAAAGACATGAAAGGCTGGTCAGAGCTTTGTGCTGATGATGTAGTGGCTGAATTCCCTTTTGCACCAGAAGGTATGCAAAACAGATTTGAAGGCAAGGAAGCACTATATGCTTATCTAAAAGACTACCCAAGTTTTATTGATGTAAAATCATTACCAACCTTAAAAATTTATGGAACTGATGATGCCAATGTTGCCATAGCAGAATGGAGTGCATCGGGTGTTGTAATTGGCAATGGTAATCCTTATGAAATGAGCTATGCTACTTTCGTTACTTTCCGTGATGGTCTAATAACAAACTACCGTGAATACTGGAATCCACAGGCTTTTCAGAAAGCAATGAGCGGTGGAAGTTTTGCCTAATAATAAATTATTTGGCTAATACTTATCAAATAAACCTAAATTTTAGATAATGAAAATACTAGCATTCGCAGGCAGCAACAGTTTTGCTTCCATCAACAAGCAATTAGTAACCTACGCCACTACATTTTTCACTGAGCATTCGGTAGAGATTTTGGATTTGAATGATTACGAAATGCCTTTGTTTAGTGTAGATAAATTAGCAAAAAACGGCTTGCCACAATTGGCAACAGATTTTGCCAAAAAGATTGACGAAAGTGATTTGCTTCTTATTTCCCTGGCTGAAAACAACGGAGCATACACGGTTGCTTTCAAAAATATTTTCGATTATATATCCATAATTCCTGAACGTAAAGCATTTTGGGGTGATAAACCCACTTTCATCATGGCTACTTCTCCAGGTCCTAGAGGTGGAGCATCAGTACTGAATTTGGCAACAACCACACTTCCATTCTATGGTGCAAAAGTGATAGGATCATTTTCTTTACCAAGTTTTTACCAAAATTTTAATATTGAAAGTGGTATTATAAATACAGCATTCAATGCCGACTTTAAGGCAAAAATTGAGAAAATAAAGGCTGATTTAGAAGCTTAAAATAGTTAAGAATTATGACAAGCTCATCAACAAAAGTAGCCTTAATAACAGGAGCTGCAACAGGTATTGGTCGTGCAATTGCCATTCGTTTGGCAAAAGACGATATAGCAATAGCCGTTAATTACATTGGAGATCCAGCACTTGCCAACAAAGTTGTGACTGAAATAACAGAAGCTGGCGGTACCGCCGAAGCTTTTGAAGCCAATGTGGGTGTTGTTAAAGAAATCATTGGTCTTTATGATGCCGTTATTGATAAGTTCGGTGGAATTGATATCGTTGTAGCAAACGCAGGAATCGCAAAAATGGGTGTTCCCATTGCTGAAGTTACAGAGGAAGACTTCGACAGAATCAATGCTGTAAACCACAAGGGAACCTATTTTGTGTTGCAACAAGCTGCTAAACACGTCAGAAATGGCGGACGAATTATTCAAATTTCTTCAACGAGTTCTCTTTATCCAGCGGCAGGGCTTGGTATTTACGCACCCAGTAAGGCTGCAGGCAAAGTGGTTACAGAAATTTTGGCACAAGAACTTGGTCATCGACAAATATCCGTAAACAGTGTTTTTCCTGGCCCAACCAAAACGCCTTTAATGGAAAAGGAGGTCTCAAAAGAAGAATTAGAAAGAATAGGACAAGCAATGAACTTAGGAAGAATGGGCGAACCAGAAGACATTGCTGGTTTGGTTGCATTCTTAGCTGGTCCAGAAGGTGCATGGGTAAATGGACAACAAGTAATTGTAAATGGTGGCGGTAGAGTTTAACTTTTATCCAGCTTATTCAGAAATTTTAGCATAAAATTCTAAGCTAAACCTTTGAATCGTTTTATGATTACTTCATCACTGTAAAAAACAATCAATAGTTCAAGCAGTTAACTATTGTAGAATTCAGAATTCGTCTAAATTTTAATCATACTATAAAAGAATTTAGAGCTTGTAAATCCTCCTACAATTTGTTCCTTTCAATATTTTACTGCGAAGTCTAGGCTTCGCTTTTTTTGATAGCTTTAGTCTTGTAACACAATACGAGTAGAGAAGTGATCAAAGCCTATTTGTTTGGTATCATTTACTTATTAGATAAACCCCAACTAATTCTATATTACTTCTCCGTATTTTCTCACTCCCCCCTTTGCCCTTGTTGCTATTCCTCTTTAATGAAATTACTAAAAGAAACGACCGCCTCATTCGCAGGCGAGTGTCGTGTTAGCCAATGAGCGTTGGGTTTGTGGCACTCGCCGTTTACAATAACGCCACAATTGCATCAATTTTCTTCTAAGCAATGTCTTCCCAGCAAGACATAAATCCGAAGAACTTTCCAGCATCTGCTCTTTGCATGGCTAAATGTGTGTTAGACAAAGGAAGATGCGTTAATTGAAAACGCAATGTCCCTAGCTTTACACAGGGCTATAGAGGAGACATTGCTGAGAATTAGACACACTATTTAAAACAACAAAAGAAAAGGCAATTAAACGGACATTTGGACAATAATATAAAGAAAGCCAAAGCAGATTTTATGTTGACAGACTTAATCAAAATAACCAACAATGCAAAATAATTACGAAACACAACGACTTGTATTAAATGAAATAAATGCAAATGACGCTGAATTTATTTTGGAATTAGTAAACACACCTGAATGGATAAAATTTATTGGAAAAAGAAATATTGGAAACATTACAGAAGCAAATGAATACATCGATAAAATAATTACTAATCCGAAAACTAATTTTTGGGTTGTAAGAACTAAAAACCAACAATTAGCAATTGGTATTATTACTTTCATTAAAAAAGATTATTTAGAATACTATGACATTGGCTTTGCCTTTCTGTCTAAATATACCAATAAAGGATTTGCTTATGAAGCCTCAAATGCAGTTTTAAACGATGCAATAAAGCATTTCAATCACAAAAATATTCTTGCAACAACAGTAACAACAAATACTAACTCAATCAAACTTTTGAAAAAATTAGGTTTACAATTTTACAAAGAAATTGAAAACGATATGGAACAATTGATGGTATATTCTATTACTGCCGATAAATATAACATTGACCAATTAACTAAATCATTTTTCAACGTTTTCACAAATAGTAATAAACAAGAGCCAAATTGGAGTTTAATTCATACTATTTGTTTGCCTGAAACTACAATATTAAAAAAAAGCAGTAATGAAGAAGAAGTGTATAACCTAAACACTTTCATAGAGCCAAGGAAAAAAATATTATCAGATGGAACGCTTACTGAATTTGAAGAATATGAAATATTTGAAGAAACTAGAATACTTAATAATATTGCACAACGATATTCTAATTTTCAAAAGCACGGATATTTTAACGGAACTTATTTTAAGGAGAAAGGCAATAAGTTATTTCAGTATGTAAAGACAAATGATGGGTGGAAAATTAGCTCGGTTATATGGGAAGACGATAAAAATGAATAAAAAGCTGCTGTAACCCTTTGCTGTCATTTGTTTCATGAAAATTTAAGGTGTAGTTGTGGCAAATTGAAAAGTTATTTTTATCCTGCTACATAATTGTAGCAAATTTATTTTCACTTTTTATTTTGCTACAAAAATGTAGCAATTCCATTTTTAGTTTATATTTTGCTACAAAATAAACCTGCATGAAAGACATACGCCAACAACTGAGCCTTAGCCAGTATATGCTGGCCAGCTATATGGGCATTAGCCGCAGCTTATTGTCACTTATAGAAACGGACGAACGAACTTTGCCAGCCGCAGCCCTGTATAGAGCCAACCAATTGCTGGCCGTTATTTACAAAAAGAACAAACCAGCACCACCGCAGGAGGCCGTGCAGCAAGACCAGCAAACCAAGGCACTGAACAAAATGCTGCAGGCAAGGCTGGACCGCTGCCATTTGCAACTAACCAATGCCCATGTAAAACTGAAAGAACTAGATGCCAACTATGCTACCTGTATGACTAAGCTGCAACTGGTAAACGAGCTGCTGCCCACCCTTACCAATAATGCCCAAGGCAAAAAAGACAGGGCATGGCTGAAACTGCTGGAAGTAGAAACCCTGCACCAACTAAAAACCTGTGGGCACAAAGCCAAACAAAGCCTGCTGCTGCAAATTGAACTACTGGAACTGGAAATAGGAGCAGTGGGGAGAAGAATGGTGGGGTAGGAGCTTTTTGATGAAAAGGCTGCAACTTTAAAAAGATTGTCGGCCTTTCAGTGAAATATCCATGTTAAGAAGGAACAATTGATATAAATATCCAGCTCTTTAAACGATGTATTGCTAAAAGGCTTCATAATGTAACAAAACAAAAATCGACATGATAATTGAAAAAGGCAAAATAAATTGTACTTAAAATCAATTTATTTTGATTTTAATGAATTAAATCTTTGGCGTATATTTAATTGTTGCCTGCAAGTGTAGTGAAACCCACAACTGATAAGAACTTGACAAATAGCAGCAACTGAAAAAATGTAGCGAATAGACATTGTCATTAACAAATTATGAACTCAAAAATTGGAATATTACCTTTTCAAACAGAACATCAAAATGATATAAATGCAATGATGGAAAATATTGCATTAGAATTTAAAGAACCAATATTTACTGAAAAATCAAAAAAAATAATTGATGTTTATTCGATGCCATATAATAAATTTTGGGTTGCAATAGATAGTAACAAAGTGGTTGGGACAATTGGAATGCTAAAACTAGCGAATGAAAATATTGTTCTAAAGTCAATGTTCGTAGACAAAATGTATCGTGGACAAGGTATCAGTAATTTGCTTTTAAAAACTTTGACAAATTGGGTAATACAAAACAAATGCAGACAAATTTACCTTGGAACAATGACACAATTTACAGCAGGACAAAGATTTTACGAAAAGAACGGATTTGTAAAATGCAATAAAAATGAATTGCCAACTGACTTTACTATAAACACATTAGACACACTTTTTTACACCAAACATTTGATTTAGAGCCAAAGTATAAAAACACCTGCAGGCAACATTAGGTTTGGCATTATTGGGGCTTGACGAATATTGCCTCAGCATTTGTTCTTTATTGTGCTTCAGTTCGGGCAGGACGTTATAAATTTGGCTATGAATAAAACATCAGCAATATTGCAATTATTGGGCTTTGGTTACGGGCAGACGGAATTCTATTTCCCAACCTGCACAAAGCCCTGTTCGTTGTACGTTATTCTTAAAGCCCCCAAAATGGTAAAAGTATTATCACTTATTTTGACAGTTTTATTTCCATTTCTTGTGAACGGACAAAGTGATTTTCTAGACCAAATAAAACTGTATAAACTCTATGACCCGAAGCTGAAAGAAATTCAGTTTTGCGTTTTTAATAAAGACATAGACAAGAAAAAACCATTGTTATTATTTTTGGGTGGTTCAGGACTTGAACCAACTTTTAAATACAATAAAGCTGACAAACAAGTGTATTACACAGGTTTTTCAAGGTTTACAAAGTATCAAGACAAATATCACATTGCATTTATAAGCAAAGCAGGTATTCCACTTTATGACACTGTTAATACTTCTAACGAACCTTACAAGGCTAACAAATTTGCAGAAGAAAACAATACAATGGATTGGCGTTCAGAGAGTGCTTCAAAAGCAATTGACTATTTAGTAAAAGTATTACAAGTTGACACAACTAATATAATTTTAGTTGGACATTCACAAGGGGGACAGGTAGTTCCAAAAGTTGCCGTAATAAACAAGAAAGTGAAAAAAATAATTATGATGTCAAGCAATTCACTTGACCATATTTATGACAGGCTATTATTAGCAAGGCAACAAGCACTTAACAATCAAATGAGTTTTGACGAAGCCCAATATGTGGTAGACAGCTTATTGAAAGTTCAAAAAGAAATTTATAAATCACCAAACGACACCAAATTGACATTTTGGGATGAGCCATACAACAAATGGTATAGCTATTCAAAGGAAACGCCTTTGGAAAATATGCTAAAACTTAATATTCCAATTTTACTAATAGCAAGTGGACGAGATGTTGAGGGTTCATACATTGCAAATACAGACTATGCAGCATTGGAATTTATACGAAAGGGTAAGCAAAATTTGACCTATAAAGTTTATCCTAACTACGACCATATTTATAATGAAACGGCAAGAAAGTTTGGAGAAGAAATAGGTTTAGGTTTTAAAGCTAATATTGTAATTGACGAAATTTTTAAGTGGTTAGACAAATAGAACGAACGTAAAACATTGGGTTTTATGCAAGTGGGGAAGGATTTCTTTCATGCAATGTCTTCAAGAAATCTTTAGCTCAAAGCACTTTCAAGTATCTTCTCTTTGCATGGCTTGGTGGAATGGGCAAAGGAAGATGCGTTATTTGAAAACGCAATGCCCCTAGCTTAGCTAATTTCTGTAAGAAGACAATGCTGGGAAAAAGCCACTGCTGAAACCGCTGACTTTAAAACCAAGTACACCGATATTAAGTTGGAGAATGTTTTGGTGAATAGAGTTACTTTGGTATTGTAGCAGAATAATATCATTTATGCTAAAACCCATACTTATCAGCTGGTTCTATTGGTTGCAACAACTTTGTAAATAGAAATTTTAAAACTGGTTTGTTCATATTAGTTGAGTTGAATTGTAATAAATTGGGGGCTTTGGTTGCAAGCAGTTTTCTTAATTGATGCGTTTGGTTAAAAAAAGTTGTTGTATTGGGTTTTGTTAACATCCAGCCATAACACAAGGCGTAAGATTTATTTGTTCCTTGTAAAAGACCTGCATAAGCAGCTGTATCATTAAAGTAGTGATAAAAAGATGCGTTTACTGCACCACATGATCCCATGATTTCATTACTGAATTTATCTTCCTGCAAAAGAACAGGTTTGTTGTTCATAAAATAAATACCCATGCTTTCCATTTTCCTGAATTGAGTTGGTGTTTTAAACAGCAGCAGCATAAATAGTTGTCCGTTTTGCCAAACTGCTGTAATTGTGTTAAACAAAGTATCTTTCTTATTGGGGAAGATATTGTGTAACTCTTTACCCAATGCAGGTATGGTTAAACTAACCAAGTTGGTGTCTTTTAATAAATTTCTTATAAAAGAGTCAGTTTGATTGATGGATTGTTCTACTGGCGAAATACCGAATGGCGTTTTTTGCTTTTTACTCTTTTGTGCAATGGTTGCACTACTGATGAGTACAAATATTAGTGTAGTTAAAAATAGCTTCATGTTGTGCTGATGAATTAGGGTGAACTTTTACATAGATACTGCTAAATTAAATGGCGTACTCAATTTCGTTAGGGGTAAAAAGCATGTGATGTTGTTTAGCTTACAAGTGCAGTTAAATAGCATTCTGTTGCCCAAGGGCTCACCGATTGCAGCAAGTAGCTGCCAGCTGTGCTGGCACTACTGCGTAAAGCGGTAACTGCTGCTGGTTTTGTTATGGTGCTGATAGCCCCCGATTTATACTTCCATTCATCATTTAATTGTACCTTTTCAGGATGCTTCAGGATTGTAGTTACTGAGCTTATTAATTACTTTATTGCACATTGCCATATATGCGTACATCATATCTTTTTTTTGCTTTAGTTGTTTGCAGCCTGCAGACAAAAGCACAGCCCATTTTAGCTACCAGAGATACCACCATGCCACAAGTTTGGATTGATAAAGACACCCATCATAAAGTGATGCGTTTGTCGAATATTCCTGGTAATAGTTTGAGTTTTTATTTTCACAACAACCCGTTTATTGGTAATAAAATGGTTTTCTATAACAATAGCAAAGCCAAAGGAGCACAGGAGTCTGAAAAATTACGAGCCCCTGTTACCAAAGGAAATCCTTTTAATAGGCAGATATTTTTGTTGGACTTAGCAACATTGCAGGCAGAGCAACTAACCAATCATATAAATGCTATGACTGGAGAAATTGTTGCAGCAAAAAGTGGAAATATTTATTATCAAATTAAAGACAGTGTGTATAGGGTAAATGCGTTTACAAAAGAAACGAAACTGATTTTTGTTTTTCCTGCCGATTATAAAGGAAGCATTGCAACGGTGAATGCCGATGAAACTTTATTGGCTGGTTCTAAAGCCAGTGATGAGCAAAAAGAGATTAGTAGAAAATACCCTAAAAAAAGTGAATTTTTTGATCGGATTTTTGATGCTCACTTGCCCAATGATTTGTGGAAAATAGATATTAAAACAGCAACCCTTTCAAATATTCATACTGAAAATACCTGGTTGGGCCATGTACAGTTTTCGCCAACAGAACCCAACCTGTTAATGTTTTGTCATGAAGGTCCTTGGCATAAATTGGATAGGATTTGGACAATTGATGTGCAAACAAAAGCGGTGAAGCTAATGCACAAAAGAACCATGGATATGGAAATTGCTGGGCATGAATGGTTATCTGTTGATGGAAAAACCATTTGGTATGATTTGCAAATGCCTAAAGGCAAAACTTTTTTTGTAGCTGGTACCAATGTACATACTGGTAAAGAAGTGAAATATGAATTACAAAGAGATGAATGGAGTATACATTTTAACAGAAGCAATGACGGTAAGTTATTTTGTGGAGATGGGGGCGACGCAGGTCAGGTTGCAAAAGCAAAAGATGGTCAATGGATTTATTTATTTACACCAGATGGCGATAAGATGAAAGCTGAACGTTTGGTGAATATGAAGTTTCATAACTATCATTTAGAACCCAATGTACATTTTAGTCCTGATGGTAAATGGGTTATATTCAGAGCTAATTTTGAAGGTGTTGATGCTGTATATGCTGTGGAAGTGAAGAGGGGTTAGAGAAGGTGGAAGGTAAAGGGTAGAAGATAAAGGGTAGAAGGTAGAAGGTAGAAGGTAGAAGGTAAGAGGGAGAAGTTAGAAGGTAAAAGGTAAAGGGTAAAAGGAGGATGAGGGAAATAGAAAGACTGATTTTGATTTATTTTCTTTTGGACTTTTCGCCCCTTGACTATAGGGCTATTTAAAAAACAAAATTACATTGATGAAAAAATATTTTCTCGGATTGTTGCTGTTTTCTTGTTTAATGGTAAATGCTCAAACACAAACAGCTAAACCATGGACACGTTGGTGGTGGATGGGCAGTGCTGTTGATGAAGCTGGTATTAAAAAACAGTTAACACAATTGGCAGCTGCGGGCTTTGGTGGTGTGGAAATTGTACCAATTTATGGAGCCAAGGGTTTTGAGAGCAGGTACATAAAATACCTTTCTCCACAATGGATGAAAATGCTGGATTATACTGTTGCACAAGCCAATGCTTTGAATATGGGTGTATATATTTCGGTAGGTACAGGTTGGCCCATTGGTGGCAGCCATGTTACTACAGAAGATGCAGCCACTAAATTGGTTATTCAGAAATACAAACTGAAAGCCAATGAAGCTTTAGCTGATAAAATTGTAATCAATGATGTTAAGCAAAAAAGCTTTGCTATTTTAAATACAGTAATGGCATATACAGCAACGGGTAAAACCATTGATGTAACAAAGCAGGTAGATGCAACAGGTAAATTGAATTTAACTTTTAAGGAAGACGTAGAGCTTATTGCAGCTTTTGTTAGTAAAACAAGACAGGCTGTAAAACGTGCAGCTCCGGGTGGAGAAGGTTTTACCATTGATCATTTTAGTCAAGAAGCAACGGCTAATTATTTTAAAATATTTGATACCGCATTTGGCAATTCATCACATGGGGTAAAAGCTTTTTTTAACGATAGTTATGAAGTGTACAATGCCGATTGGACACCTGCTTTTTTTGAAGAATTTCAAAAACGCCGAGGTTATGATTTGAGAAAATACTTAAACTATTTTACCAGTAAAGCAGAGAATGATACAGTAGCAAGATTGAAAAGTGATTATAGAGAAACGATCTCTGACTTAATGTTAAAAAACTTCTCTACTGTATTTACCAGATGGACGAATAAACGAAACACAAAATCTGTCAATCAGGCTCACGGTTCTCCTGGAAATTTATTGGATTTGTATGGAGCATTTGATATACCTGAATGTGAAACCTTTGGCAGCACTGCATTTGGCGTAAAAGGTTTAAGAAGAGATAGTGGTGATATAAGAAATGTTGATCCTGACCCCATCATGTTGAAGTTTGCCAGTAGTGCAGCACATTTTTACAATAAACCTTTAACCAGTAGTGAAACTTTTACATGGTTGGGAGAGCATTTTAAAACCAGTTGGAGCCAGTGCAAACCAGAAGTAGATCAAGTGTTTTTATCAGGCATTAATCATGTGTTTTATCATGGTACAACTTATACGCCTGCTGATGTGAATTTTCCTGGTTGGTTATTTTATGCTTCGGTAAATTTTGTGCCATACAATAGTATGTGGAAACATTTGAAAGGATTGAATGAATACATTACAAGAGTGCAAACTGTATTGCAAGGAAGCCCTTCTAATAATATTAAAATGTATTGGCCTGTTTATGATACTTGGCATGATGCAAAAGGCTTAGACATGCCATTGGCTGTGCATCATATAAAAGAGTGGTTACACCCAACAGCTTTCTATAAAAATGTTCAGCACTTACAAACTGCAGGTTACGAAGTAGATTTTGTAAGTGATAAAATGGTGAGCAAATTAGCCACTGATGCACTATTTGATAGGATGTTTGGTGGAGGAAAAACATTGGTTATTCCAGCTTGTGATTTAATGCCTTTGCAAACGTTAAGAAATATTGTTGCTCTTGCTAGAAATAGTATCACTTATGTAATAATAGAAGCATTGCCAAAAGATGTTCCAGGTTTTAATATGCTGCAGCAAGATAGATTGGCTTTGAAAAAAATAATTGATAGTTTGAAGATTACCAAAGTATCGGATTTGATTAGTGAAAGTAAAATGGAATTATTCGGAAAAATCATTGTATGCAATGATGTAGCCAAGGCTTTGGAATATCTTTCAATTGCTAATGAATCCTCTTTAACTAAGCTGGGATTAAAATTCATTACTTCAAAAAAAGGTGATGTAAAGTTTTACTTCATTTCTAACAATACTTCAAAAGATATTGATGAAAATATTTCACTCAATGTTTCTCCAACAGCCATCACTTTTATTAATCCATTGAATGGTGAAGGTGGAGGTCCGTCGTACGAAAAACAGAATGGTAGGGTTACCAATCTTCGTTTGCAGTTAAAGTCTGGTCAATCAATTATTGTAAGGGCAAACCTAAAAGCAATGCTTAAGCAAAGAGGCTGGAATTATATAGATGTAACTGATAAAAAAATCAGTTTAGAGAACAACCAATGGACTTTGAAGTTCACAGAAGGTGGGCCATCCTTACCTAAAGAAAGAACATTAAGTAAACTACAACCCTGGACTGATTTTACAGATGATAGTACTACTCAATCATTCTCAGGAACTGCAGTTTATACTACTACTTTTAATATTAAAGAAAGGGCACAGGATTATTTATTGCAGTTAGATAAGTTGTACGAAAGTGCTAGAATTATCATCAATGGAAAAGATGCTGGCATTATCTGGAGTTTACCTTATGAAATGAAAATTGGTGATTATTTAAAACAGGGAAAAAATACCATCAGTATAGAAGTGTGTAACCTTATGGCCAATCGTATGCGTAATATGGACATAAACAAGCAATTGTGGCGTAACTATAATGAAATCAATTTTGTAAACATTAATTACAAACCTTTCGATGCAAGTACGTGGAAAGTGCAACCTTCAGGTTTGGGTGGGGCTGTTACCATCACTGCATTGAAGTAGAATATTTTTTGTAACAAACAGTAGAACAAAAATGTGGCTGCATTGGCGTCGCACACTTGTACTAATGAATATGAATCAGCTATTACCGAAGCGTATTTTATTACCAATAGAATCTGGGAAAACCTGTGTAAATCAGTGAGCCTAAAACAAGTGAACAAAAAATGAAACAATTAACTACACTATTTTTTTTCTTTATTAGTATGCAATTATTTGCACAAGTGACTGCTCCAAAACCATTATTCGATGACCCCATTTATCATGGAGCTGCTGACCCTGTAATCATCTACAACAAAAAAGTAAAAAAATGGTGGATGTTTTATACCAATAGAAGAGCATCAATTCAAGATAGCACTGTAGCTTGGGTACATGGAACAAGAATTGGTATTGCCGAAAGTAAAGATGGTTTACATTGGAAGTATAAAGACACCGCTAACATTAATTATCGTCCAAATGAAGGATACACTTTTTGGGCACCAGATGTTACAGAACACAACGGCATTTATCACATGCATTTAACTTATGTTCCAGGCATATTTAAAGATTGGAATCATCCACGTGAAATTGTACATCTTACCAGTAATGACTTGCTGAATTGGAAATTTGAAACAGTATTAGAATTGGCTTCACATAAAATTATTGATGCTTCTGTTATAAAACTATCTGATACTTCTTGGGTAATGTTTTATAATAACGAAAAAGGTGGTAAAGCCATTTATAAAGCTGTGAGTAACGATTTGTATCATTGGACAGATAAAGGTAAAGAACAAGCAATTGGCAGGGGAGAAGGACCAAAAGTTTTCTATTGGCACAACAAATATTTTATGATAGTTGATATTTGGAAAGGCATGGATGTGTACAGTTCAGTTGATTTAATTAATTGGAAAAAACAACCTCAACGCATCCTGGAAAATGCTGGAAAAGGGAAAGATGATCAGGCTATTGGAGGGCATTGTGAAGTGGTAGTAAATAATGGAAAGGCTTTTATTTATTATTTCACACATCCCGGTCACGATAAACAAAATCCAGCACCCAAAGGAAGCTTTGATGATAAAAGAAGTGTGATACAGTTAGCAGAATTACAGGAGGAAAATGGTATAATTACTTGTGAAAGAGATATGCTAGTTTCGCAAAAACTAAAAAAATAATTTTCATGTCTTATACAGGAAATTCAACCAGATACAGCAATATGCAATATCGTCGTTGTGGTAAATCAGGCATACAATTATCGGCATTATCATTGGGCTTGTGGCACAACTTTGGCGATGTAGATGATGAAAATGTGTACAGGAAAACTTTACATACAGCATTCGATAATGGTATCACTCACTTTGATTTAGCCAATAATTATGGTCCACCAGCAGGCAGTGCTGAAACTAATTTTGGAAGAATCTTGCACCAAGATTTTGCTGCCTATAGAGATGAAATGATCATCTCAAGCAAAGCTGGTTACTTTATGTGGGAAGGTCCTTATGGGGAATGGGGTAGTAAGAAAAATTTGGTTGCCAGTATGGATCAAAGCCTGAAAAGAATGAAGTTGGATTATGTAGATATTTTCTATCATCATCGCCCCGATCCAAATACTCCTTTGGAAGAAACCATGGCAACTTTGGATTTATTTGTTCGTCAGGGTAAAGCCTTGTATGTGGGCATTTCTAATTACAAAGCAGAAGAAGCAGCTAAAGCATTTCAGATATTAAAAGATTTAGGAACACCCTGTTTAATTCATCAACCCAAATACTCTATGTTCGAACGTTGGGTTGAAGGTGGATTGTTGGATGTGGTAGAACAATTTGGTGTGGGTTGTATTCCATTCTCTCCATTGGCTCAGGGTTTATTAACCAATAAATACATCAATGGAATTCCCGAAGGTTCAAGAGCTACTAAGGGTGTTTTTTTAAAGCCAGAACAAATTACGGAAGAAAAATTGGCTAAGATTAAAGCTCTGAATGTGCTAGCTGAACAGCGTGGACAAACATTGGCACAAATGGCATTGTCTTGGCTGTTGAAGGATAATCGGGTTACGTCAGTATTAATAGGAGCAAGCAAATCAGAACAATTGTTAGACTCTATTAAGTGTTTAGATAATATCCAATTCTCCACTGAAGAGTTGCTGCAAATAGAAAATATTTTGCAATAGTAGTTTTTAGTTTAGTAGTACCAATTGTAGCAATCATATGTATATAATAAGAAAGGACACCTACTAGGTGTCCTTTCTTATTTGCTTTTTAGCGATACTAAATTACTGTTTTACCAGTTTAGTATTATAGCTTGAGTTTCCTTCTACTAATGTAACATTGTATATACCAGAAGATAGTTTAACAAATAGCTTATTTACATCTGTATTCAACAATGCTAAAGAACCCTTGCCTTGATAAATTAATTTTCCATCTATTGTGTTGATGTTTAATTTCAAGTTTGTTGCATCGCTGTCTATTTCTAATTTAATTTGTGTAGAAGCAGGGTTAGGATAAATAGTCAGTTGTTTAGTTTGTGAAAATTTAACCGACTTAATTTCGGAATA
Organism: Allobosea thiooxidans; assembly: GCA_943368475.1. Lineage (GTDB taxonomy): Bacteria > Bacteroidota > Bacteroidia > Chitinophagales > Chitinophagaceae > UBA1930. The sequence continues at coordinate 15,029 of CALRLF020000013.1, read as the reverse complement.
AACGAACTTGCCATCCATATCAACTTGCTTTAAACGATAGTAGTTAATTCCTGTAACAGGAGTATAGTCAGTTGCTGTATAGTTGTTCAAAAAACCAGCTAATCCAGTACTGTTTACAATCGTCAAGGGTTCAAAATTTCTACCATTGATAGAATGTTCTACAACAAAATGTTTGTTATTTATTTCATTGGTTGTTTGCCAATTTAAAACAACTGTTTTGTTTTTTGGTGTTGCATTAAAAGACAATAATTGAACAGGTAAAGCAGTAGAAGGTATATAGATATTGGGCTTTGGAGGAGTGATCATATTATAGCCCAAATAAAAACTAGGATAAGGTGGTTGGTTATATCCAGAATTTTGCCAAGCAATTGCAGTTCTATATTGGGCATCATGCATTAAAGTATGAATGCGATGATTGGTTGGGCTTGTAGTTGTAAAAAGTATAAGAGCTGTATTGTCATATCTGCGTAATATCACTTCTTCTCTCCAGTCGCCAATTAAATCGGCCATTAAACATGGGTTCTTCTTTGTACTATTATTATGTGTAACTGGTGCAGCATTATAAATGGTAAATAACCTGCTCGATGATTGTGTATTAGGATTCCATTTGTCAATTACATGGCCATCTAATAATTCACGTGCCAAATCACCATCCCACCAAATACCAAAATTGTAAGTTGGTTTATTGGTACTTATTTGAACGCCTTTGCAAGTATATAAATTACCCGATGAACCCCACACTTCATATCCTTTGTGGGTAGAATCTATGTCAGCAGCCATGGCACGTCCAACATCTCCACTGGTTGGTACACCCCATAAAGTTGCACCAGTTTTTGCATTGTTAAAACGTAGTCCAAGAGGAGCGTACTCAGTTGGAGATTCTAAGCATTGCCACATTTCTTGTCCTGGTATTTCAGGATCCATATCTGTCATGTGCAATGCGTCGCCATGACCATTGCCACTACTCCAAAAACGTTGTCCATTATCATTAATAGCACTTGATCCATTAAAAATTTCATCTTTACCATCACCATCTGCATCACCAATAGTCATTTGATGATTACCCTGACTAGAGTAGGCATCGTTACCAGTTGCTTTGCTATTAAATATCCAACGTAAAGTAAGTTGTCCACCTCTCCAATCGTATGCAGCTCTTACAAGTTTGTTATAATAACCTCTGCCTATAATTGCACTTGGGCGAATACCATCTAAGTAGGCAACAGCCGAAACAAAACGGTCACATCTGTTTCCATAACCATCTCCCCAATCAGTAACAGCACCTCTTGCAGGCTGATAGTTTACAGATGCCATTGCTGCTCCTGTAAGTCCATTGAATACAGTTAAAAACTCTGGTCCATTGTGAACCCACCCACTGGTAGAACGATAATCTACAACAGAGTCTCCAATATAAACACCTCTACCATCTTTGGTTCCATCAGCTGTTTTGCAAATCATTTCAGCCTTACCATCACCATCAAAGTCATATACTAAAAATTGGGTATAATGGTCGCCAGCTCTAATATTTTTTCCTAAGTTTATTTGCCACAATTTTGTACCATTCAGTTTATAACAATCAATTAATTGTAAACCTGTATAACCGTCTAAATTATCTGTTTTTACAGAGGGTGTCCATTTTACAAATATTTCATATTCCCCATCGCCATCTACATCACCAACACTGCAATCATTTGCATGATAATCATAGGTTTGTCCATCTGGTGTAATACCCCCTGGAGGTATTTGTAGTGGGATAGACAATTGATTGTTTGCCCAAACATTGGTTGGTGAAGATGCATCAACTTCAACTCCATTAACCACTGCTTTTACAACATAGCTACTATTGGTAGCTATTACATCTTCATAGTTGGTTGAAGTACTAATTGGACTGCTGTTTAACAATGTTCCATTACGATAAACATTAAACGTGGTGTTGGTAGAATCTGTTCCCAATAAACGCCAACTTAAATATACTTTAGTTGATGAAGAACGTACTGCTACAACACCTCTATTCAAGTACTCCATTTGTTTAGGAGCAGTAACCACTGCATCTGGCGTAATCAAAGTGTTTACCCTTACATTATTTCCATAGGTAATTGTATTGGTTCCACTTTTTGCATAGGCTCTTACATTGTAAAAAGTTGCTGGTTGCAAACCTGTAATTGTAACAGAAAAATTGCCAATACCAGTTCCGCCTTCTATAATTTTTGTGTTTGCAATTGTTGGATTAACTGTTGCTCCATAAACTACACCACGTTCAGTAATGGTTGAACCACCATCGGCAGTAATATTCCCTCCAGCTATCGCTGTTGTAGTGGTAAAATTGGTAATCGTATTGGTTGATAAAGTAGCGGGTGGTGCAGGAGGTAAATATTTTCTTACAACTGGTGTATTTAAACTATTCGAATTTGTTTTTGTATAAATGAGATATGCACTAGAAGTGTCACTTCCTGTTGCTATTGACAAATTTCCTATTGGCTCATCAATGCCACCTGTTGTATAAAGTGGGTCTTTTAATTCTACCCAAGCTGTTGAGTCTGCTGCTTGTTTAAAAACTTTTGCAACAAAACGTGCAGTGCTAGACATATAATCTATAAACGAACAATATAAGTTTCCTGAAATATCTTTTATCAAACTTAGATTGGGTGCGTCTCTTGAAGAAAGCACAGAAGTACTACCCCAAATATTCGTTGTTTTATTATAGGTAATTGTGGTTGCTCTGTTTAAATTACCCGTATTAAAATATGCTATTGTAAAATTATTACTTGAGTTTAGTACCATATTGGTGTGACGAATGGCATTCGTTACTGAAGTTGTAATAGAAGTCCAGTTGGTATTGTTTAGTTTGTACAAAGCAAGGGTTCCTGTAGATGATGTAGCAGTAGATAAACTTACAAATGTCAGCCATGGCACATCTGACTCATCAATTACAAGGCTTACTGCCACTGCTTTTGCTGATGCATCTACAGCACCAGTGCCCACTGTGACCCATGAAGTGCCATCGAATTTTTTAACGAATGGTGTAAGGTTGGTTCCTTCTCCAAATGCAATATAGGGAACATTGTTAGAGTCAAATACCAACGAAAATCTTGGTGTTGAACTGTATTGTGATACACCATTATTTACTGAAGCTGTAGAAATATATAAATTGTTGGGGTCGTTGTTAAATGGCTCCCATAAACCTGTTGCAGGATTATACATTTGTAATGCAAGTTTATTGCTACTAGCACCATCTAAATAAGCAACAATTAAATTGTTTTGTTTATCAAAATACACCCTCCCATATAAAGTATTTGTACCAATATCTGGACCTACTTGATTCCAGTTTCCAGAAACAGGATTCTTCTTTTTTACTTTTGTAACTGTACCCTCTCTAAAGCATGCAAATGCAGTATCTTCTAAAACAGCAATTGTAGTATAAGATGCAGCAGCACTAGAAATTTGACTTTCATTGCCTAAAACACTCCATTGCTGGGCTTTTGAGTTTAGAAAGAAAATACTGAATAATACACTTATGCAAAGTGCCCTTAGTGTAAAACTGTTATTATACAACAGTAATTTAGAAGAGAAACTTTTTTTCATACCAACGAATGTTTAACAATAATTAGTAGCTTTTACAATGCCATTGTAGCTATAAGATATCAATAGGCAAACGGCAATTGCATAAAATACAGCAATCGATTATATTTTATAAAATTGCAAATTACGTTGAGGTTCCAATTGTCAGTCCTGTTCCATCCTGAAATGCAAAGCCAATAAGACTTCTGCAAGAATAAGTGAATTGTAAAATTGCATTAACTAAAATTTGTTTAGGACGAAACGAATTTTAATTTCTTTTTTTGAATGAATAATTTACAACTCTACTTAGTTTAAAATTATTTATGTTAGCATTCGAAAATTTAATTGGTACTTATTTCAGTACAAGTGATTAAACTACAGAAACGAAATCTATAAACTCTGTTATTATATAAAAGTTGATAAACATTATTTAGCCCAAGGGCTGACCGATTGCAGTGAAAAGCCCACAGACTACAACGATAGGTGTAGACGAGGACTTGTAACGAAAAGCGGTAACTGTAGTTTAATTTTGTTGTTAAGTTGATAGCCATAAAAAATACATGATTATGAAAAGGAAAGTTTTTTTTACAACACTGTTCTTAGCTCTACTGTTTAATGCATTTGCTGGAGATACTGTATTCAATAAAAAATCAGTGTTGGCACAAATGGAACGGGTAGCCAATTGGCAATTAAAACGTTGGCAGGATAGTGGAAGTAAATACAGGTGGAACGATTGGACAAATGCTGCTGGTTTTACTGGCTTACAGGCATTAAGTACAGTTAGTAAAAATGATTTGTATGAGCAAACTTTGTACAAAAAATGTGAGCTATTAAATTGGCAAACTGGGCGAAGAAGATTTCATGCAGATGATTATTGTGTGGCTCAAACTTTTTCTTTATTATACATGAAGTATAAAGACGAAAAAATGGTGAGCAGTTTTATACAATTAGCAGATAGTATATATGCAAATCCACATAGTGAGAGTTTGGATTGGAAAAATAAAATTGAAAATAGAGAATGGGCATGGTGCGATGCATTGTTTATGGGGCCACCAGCATTGAGCTATTTATACAAAGCAACAGGGAACAAAAAATATTTAGATATTACTGCAAAGCTTTGGTGGAAGACAACTGACTATTTGTATGATAGTGCTGCACACTTGTACAGCAGAGATGGAAGCTATTTGAATAAGAAAGAAAAAAATGGTGAGAAAGTTTTTTGGAGCAGGGGTAATGGCTGGGTTTTAGCAGGATTGGCAAGGGTTTTAGAGAGTACGCCTAAAAATTATACAGATAGAAAAAGATGGGAAAATTTGTTTAAAGATATGAGTGCTAAGATAGCTTCTTTGCAACAAAAAGATGGAACATGGCATGCGTCGTTACTTGATCCTGATAACTACAATATTAAAGAAACAAGTGGTACCGGCTTTTATACCTATGCTATTTTATGGGGTATTAACAATAAATTATTAGATAAGAAAACCTATTGGCCAGTTGTTGAAAAAGCATGGCATGCAATGCTGAGTTCTATACATGAAAATGGTATGTTGGGCTATGTGCAGCCTATTGGAGCATCGCCAGATAAAGTGAGTTACGAAAGCACTGAAATTTATGGTGTGGGTGCATTTTTATTAGCAGGAACTGAATTGTACAAGCATCTAAAAAAGTAATTCTTGAAATATTTTATTGCACTATTTTTTTGGTGTTTTGTGTTTGCTGGCTTTAGTCAACATCAATCAACAATTGGTAATGGTTGGGCTTCAACATCTATTAATACCGTTGTATTTAGAAAAAATAGCGTAGTGAGTTATAAGGGTTACCAGTTTGCTGCTTATTATGATTCTACAGGAGCAGTAGTATTAGCCAAAAGAAAGTTAGGAACTGATAGTTGGGAGATAAAAGTTACTTCAAAGAAAGGAAATATTAAAGATGCCCATAATAGCATAAGCATTATGGTTGATGGAGATGGCTATTTACATATTTCATGGAATCATCATGGCAATAAATTGTTTTATAGCAAAAGTTTAAGTCCATTGTCATTAGAATTAATAGACAATGAAAGCATGACTACTTTACATGAAAAGAGTGTTACCTATCCTGAATTTTATAAATTCAGCAATGGCGATTTGTTGTTTTTGTATAGAGATGGAGCATCAGGTAAAGGAAATTTAGTGATGAATAGGTATATTTTAAAAGAAGCAAAGTGGGTGCAATTACAACACAATTTAATAGATGGAGAAGGCAAACGAAATGCTTACTGGCAGGCATTTGTAGACGATAAAGATGCCATACATATTAGTTGGGTTTGGAGAGAAAGTAGTGATGTTAGCAGCAACCATGATATGAATTATGCAGTGAGTTTTGATGGTGGAATTACCTGGAAAAAATCTACCAACGAAAATTATAGTTTGCCAATAAATATTTCGAATGCAGAAATTGTGTGCAGCATTCCTCAAAAAAGTGAATTGATAAATCAAACATCGATGTATGTGAATGAAAAAGGTGAACCCTATATTGCTACATATTTTACTTCTGCTAAAACAAAGAAGCCTGAATATCACTTGATTTATCAAAAGCAAAATCAGTGGTATGTAAAACAAGTTTCTAATCGTATTGGCACATTTTCATTGAGTGGGGTGGGCACAAAAAGAATCCCAATTTCCCGACCACAGGTTTTGGTAAATAATAAAAAAGTTTTTTTGATTTGTAGAGATGAAGAAAGAGCAAATGCTGTAACCATTTATAGGAATACGGATCGTAACTTAAAAAAGTGGAAAGCTGTAGATCTGTTGAAAGAAAACCTTGGTGCATGGGAACCCAGCTATGACACAGAATTGTGGAAGCAAACTAAGCAACTACAAGTATTTGTGCAAATGAATGCACAAGGCGATGGAGAAAAAATTGTGAACATTAATATGCAGCCAGTTAAAATTTTAGAGTTTATACCTAAGCATTTATTTACTTTAAAATAAATATTCAGTAAAGTTATGTTGCCGAAGAGTGCCCTGCCGTTTAGCAGGATTTACAACAACGTAATTGCAGCTAAATTTATTTACTAAAGCTGGTATCAAAAAAAGAAAAAATGAAATTAATAGGAACCATTTATTTAATACTATTAAGTAGTTTATTATTTGCACAAAACGATACCGGTAAAGTGTATATGTTTTGTTATTTTAAAGGTAATAGTAAAGATGGGTTGCATTTGGCTTATAGTTTAGATGGCTATAAATACACTGCTTTAAACAATGATAGCTCGTTTTTAAAGCCAACAGTTGCCAATGATAAACTAATGAGAGACCCTTGTATCGTACGAGCAGCTGATGGCTTATTTCACATGGTGTGGACAGTGAGTTGGAAAGATAGGGGTATTGGTTATGCATCGTCTAAAGATTTGGTGCATTGGAGTGAACAACAATTTATTCCTGTAATGATGCATGAAGATTCTGCACGTAATACATGGGCTCCAGAAATTACGTATGATGACAGAAGAAAAGAATATATGATTTACTGGGCAACCACAATTGCTGGAAAATATGGTAAAAGAGATACTTTGGAAAGTGGATATAATCACCGATTGTATTACATTACTACTAAAGATTTTAAAACATTTTCAAAAACAAAGCTCCTGTATAATAAAGGGTTCAATATTATTGACGCAAGTATTGTTGCAGCTGGAAAGCGGAAGTTTATTATGTTTTTAAAAGATGAAACCATTAGTCCAAAGCCGGAAAAAAATATTAAAATTGCAACGAGTAGAAAATTGACCAAGGGATTTTCTAAACCATCTAAACCTATTACTGGCAATTATTGGGCAGAAGGTCCAACAGCTATAAAAGTAGGAGCGGGGTGGATTGTTTTTTTTGATAAATACCGCAATCATATTTATGGTGCAGTTTCATCTGTTGATTTAAAAAACTGGACAGATATTTCGAATAAAATCAGTTTGCCAAAGGGCATACGTCATGGTACTGTTTTTACAATCACTAAGCAAGAGTTTGAACAATTCTTTGGTAAGTAATTTGCTATTGATTATTGGCAAAATCGAAACAGTAATTGGCAGGTTTAACTTTTAAATGAGTGGTATATATAGTTTCTATTGTTTCTAACACATCTCCATTGTTATAATAGCTTTCTTTGTTTGGGTGTTGCCAGTTAAAAGCTTCATTAGTGTTGTTTGATCTTTTGTAAGCATTGATTGCTAATGGTATCAAAGCTGTTCTTTTTTCAATCATTTCATTAGTATAAATCTGCTCGTTTTTAGCTTGGTTGCTACTCATAAATTCAAAATAAATGACCCTTCGCTTAGCAAACTGTGTAAGCATGCCCGAGCTGTGAGCAAGCATTAAATCGTGAATCAAAATATCACCAGCCTGCATTTCAATTGTTTCGTATGGTAGTTTCTTAAGTTCGCAAATGGGTAACTCACTTTTGTGGCTGGCAGAAATAACACGTAATGCACCATTGGCATCGTTGGCTTCATCTAAGTAAATGCCCATCATGAAGGTGTGCCCTTTCAATTTATTAACTACATCTTGGTGCCATTCTACCATGCTATTATCGCCTAGTGTTTTAATAACTGCAAACTCCTGAATTGGAAAAAAATCATTACCACAAATTTGTTGTGCAATCGACAAAACTAAAGGGCTGCCCAATAATGCTAAAAAAGGAGTTTCAGGTATTTTACATAAATGCTGAATACCAACTACATACTCTTGTTGATTGATACCTGTTACTAAGGCAATGTTATCATTCGCAGGTGTTGAATTGCTATAAAAATCTACAGATGTTCTAAGTTGTTCTAATGTTGCTGCGTTCACTGAATTAGGAATTTTTAAAAATCCTAAGTTTTGAAATTGATTTTTTTGTTCTGTTGTTAAAAGCAGTTGATTTAATGAATGCATAGTTTAACAGCCTCCTATTTTTGAGATAAGGTAAAGTGCAAATAAAAAGCAGGTAATTGCAGTTAAAATAACACCTGCAATTGTAGAAATAATATATCTTTTTTTTGTTGAGGAAATTGATTTCTTTAAAAACCAATTAGCCAATAAGGTATATAAACAAACAATAAAAAGTACAATTAATAATAAAAGAAAATTTTCCATGAGCTGATTGGTAAATGTGAAGTTATGGAAATAGATTAAATTGTAAAGTAGATGAGTCTTTTAACTATATAAAACAGATAGGTTCTATATATTATTATTAATGTAACCTATGAGAATAAAGCCAATTGCTTTGCTTTTATATTTTGCTTTGCAAAATGTGTTTCTATTGGTTGGTTAGAGCTAATTGTATAAACTGCTGATGCCTGATGCCTGCTAGCAACAACAATGTTTGTTTTATTAGCATGTGGTGCAAATGCAGCCTCAGCTAGTTGCGGTGTATTATTTTCCTGTGATAAATGAGATAATAAAAGATGCGTCATAAAGGGTGGACGATATTCTTTAAATAAATTGGCTGCTTGCCTGTTCGATAAATGCCCTTCACCACCACGAATTCTTTTTTTTAGGTGTGCTGGATAGCGTCCATTTTCCAGCAAAACTTCATCATAGTTACTTTCTAAAAATGCAGCATGGCATTGTTTAAAATAATGTGTTAGCTGATTGCATACAATGCCAATATCTGTAAAAATACCAACTGTAATTCCGTTATAGCTTACAATAAAACTATGTGGGTCTATGGCATCATGTTTTTTAGCAAAAGGCGTTACTTGTAATTGTGCAATACTTACTGTATGGTTAGCAGAAAAAGTTTTTATTAATGGTTGTATAGATTTTGGAGCATGCGTTGCTGTAGCATTGGTCATGTAAACAGGCATATCGTATTTATTGGCCAATGTTGCAATTCCTTTAATATGATCGATGTGTTCGTGTGAAATAAAAATGGCTTTCACAGTTTGCATACTAAGCCCCACTTGCTGCATTCTTAATTCAATTTCTTTACAAGAAATGCCAGCATCAATTAATACAGCTTCAGTAGCATTGCCTACATAATAGCAATTGCCATTACTGCCCGAATTAAGTGAACAAATTTGTAAAGCCATATAGTACAAAGAAAACCTTTTTTTACTACTCAACACATTTATGCATTGTGTGTTGCAGATAAAATATTTAGTAGATGGTAGGTTCTCCAATTGCAAACTCCATACCTTGTATCGATATGCATTTTGAAAATGTCATGCTTCTATTTTGACATTTATAAATACAATCCGAACCAGAAAGTGAATACCAAGTTTTTGAATTTGTAGGATACCTGAATCTTATGCATTCTGCTTTGTAAACCTCTTTGTATTTAAAGCCCAACATGCCTTTGGTTTGTACATTTTTATACCAAACTGTTGCTTCAACTTCTATACGTAAACCTGAGCTGCTTACACCTGAAAATACGCCCAATCCTTTGCTTAATTTAGAATAATCAATTTCAGGTTCTTTTGTGGCTGTGCTTGTTGTTTCTTTTTTACTGCCACTGCCTGTACTTGTTGTAGTGGTTTGTTTTTTAGGGTTTATTCTATCATATTCTTCCTGAGCTTTTGCTCTAGCGGCTTTTGTTTTTGCCTCTTCTTTTTCAATATATTCTTTTCTTTCATCTATGCATAAACCAACATATCCAATTTTTGTGTTTGTTTTTAAAGGTTCATACACCGTTATATTTACGCTGTTTGGATAACCTTCTGCAAGATCAGGGTTATAACAAATATTGGTTAGTTCTTTGTAGCCATCATTGTTTAAATCTACAAACGCATTATAGTTATAGTTGCTTCTTACAATATTGCTTACAATAGTATCTTGTTTAATTTGTTTGTCTGTTGTACATGTGAACGCAAATAAGTCTTTTGTCGATCGACCTACATAAGTAAGTTGGTTGTTAATACGCATGGTATCAATATTCATTAATCCAGATTGCAGTTGCTGTACGTCAAATTCTTGCCCATTTTTTTTGTTGAAAAAAATGTAAGAATAGTAATCTCTAAAATGGGGCCAGTTTTTATAAGGATATCCTGGATCTGATTTTACTGTGACCAAAAAATCTGTATTGCCATCTTTATCAAAATCATCTATGAATACGCTGTGTACAGTTTGGTGAAATGTAAAGCATAAAGAGGTCATTACCTTAGCTTCTTTATTGTTGATTTTCTTCTGTATTTCAACAGACTGTTTGGGCAAGTTGGGAATGATAACCGATTCTTGATTAATGTTTATATTATCAATAACGCCATCATTGTCGAAATCAGCCCCATTTGTTTTGTAGTAGGGAAAGGATTCCAGACTTATATTGTAATGATCCATAAATTCATTTAATAAATCTTTTTTTACTTCACTGTATTGAAAGCCTTTTGTTACATCGGCAGTAGAAAAAATTCCAATTTTATTTAGATCTCCACCACTTGAATATTCTATTAAAAGAATCTCATCAACATTGTCTTTATTAATGTCTTTTAAGAAAATTTTATTAAAACCATATTGGCTAAAGTTTGGTAGTAGCGTTATCTTTTTTGTAAAATTATTGAAGCCATCATTTAGTAAAATATGTACGCCTTCGGTTTTATTATTTTTAATAAGCAAGTCTTTGAAATTATCTTTGTTGATGTTTCCATATTCAACTTCAATTTGTTGATCATCATTGCTGAGTAAGCTTGTTTGATAAAGCTTTTTTCTTTTTTCACTTTCTTTATTGTTACTAATAGTAACATCATAACTGGAAGCGTTATTGGTGTAGTTGGATAAACTGTTAAATGGGTTGCCATGCATTTCTTCTTTATACAAATTCACAAGATTCGATACTTTCACATAAATCGGATAATGAAAATAGGAATAGTGGTTACTCCATCTCCATTCCTGTACTATTTTTCCAGTTGAATAGTCAATTTTACGTAGCCCCGAAATAGTTGCATATAGAGAATCTTTAGAAAAAAAGTTGTATATAGTATTCTTAGTTCCAATGGCCATTTCGTAAACGTTGCCTTTTAAATATTCTTCGGGAATGATCTTTAAATCGAAGGCTTTGTTGTTTGAACAATCCCACAGTATTTTATTTATTGTAGAATTTGTAGCCTTGTATTCGAAGTAGCAACAATTATTATTTAAAGTGGAGTAGCTCATTGAGCTTGTTTCAGTTTTTAAAGGAAATTTTATTGTTTTTAGAGTATTTATGTTTATAGCTTCTATGTCTTTAAAACCAGTAGAAGCATTTGTTTTTTGCAGTACCAACCAGTCATTTAAACAAAAGGCATTCGAGTAAGTATCATTAATTTTATGTACCAATTTACCTGTAGTAATATTCAGAATACTGTAGGTTCTGTTGTCCCAATCTCCTTCCCAAAAAACACCATTTTTTAAATCGCTTGTTAATCCAATTAATTTTTTATTGGTAAAGTTTAGTTTAATTATTTTTCCTGTTGAAAGGTTTACAATTTCTGTAATAGTAAATAAGGCAGAACCATTTTCTGTTATCGTATTTACATTTGGATAATCTATTTTTTCTGAAAGTTTTATTACTTTCTTTTTCTTTTGCTCAATATTGGTAACAACCATTTTATCAACCTTGTTTTGCTTTAAAATTTGTACAACAGTATTACCACTTTTATTATGAAATGGCTCATAGCCGTTGTAAATTATACCATCAGTTTGATTTGATTTTACCATCCAATCTAACAACATTTTTGTTGAACCACTATTTGCATTTAGTTGATAATAATTTCTTTTTTTGTCGATAATTATTGGCGTAGTAGAACCAATAATTTGTTTTGGATTTATTGTTTGCAATGTTTCCTTGTACTGTGCTATGCAGTTGAAACTGATGAATGTAAGGCAGATAAACAGGATTGCTTTCATAAGCGAATTTAAATATCAAATCTAATTTGAAGCAGGCAGTATTCTTCTACGTAGAATAGGGTATTTTCAATGTTAAATATTTTTAGAAAAATGATCTAAGCTGAGTATTGATAGCAGGAATATGTAACTTCATCGACTAAATAAAATATATGAGCCACGCACAGTACATTACCAATAAAAAAGGAAAAAAACAGTTTGTTGTATTGCCAATTAAAGAGTACAAAAAAATGCTAGAAGAAATTGAAATACTCATCAAAATGAGTTCAACTGAAACTGCCAAACAGCCAAAAGAAAAAGTAGCTGATGTAAAAGTTGTAGAGCCTGAAAAAAAGGAGGTTTCAGCAAAAAAAGCAGCAGCCCCTAAGAAAGCTGTGGTAGCAAAAAAAGTAGTGAAAAAAGTTGCTGTACCTGCTAAGAAAAAGTAATTTGATTGGTAAAGTCAATAGAACGAATTCTATCGGTTGGTGATATGCCAACCGATAGAATAATACCAATAAATATTTTGGATAGCACTATTTAGTTTATTATTTAATTAAGCTTTATTATTATTCTTAAGTATTAATCGTAAAGAAGTGTTTTTGCTTATATAAGCCCAAGCCCAGTTTATAAAAATAATCAACTTGTTTTTTACACTTAAAATAAGCATTAAATGCAAGAACATCCATATTAACCAAGCAAAATAACCTTTGAGTTTTATTGAACCAACATCTACAACAGCCTTGTTTCTGCCAATAGTAGCCATAGAACCTAAATCTTTATATTCATATATTTCAGTTGCTTTTTGATTGGCCATTGCTTTTAAGTTTTTAGCCAATAATTTAGCCTGATTGATAGCCACATTTGCTACTTGCGGATGTCCTTTTGCATACAAAGGAGTTTCCATATAACTGATATCTCCAATGGCATAAATATTTTCACAACCAGTTACTTTACTGGTTCTATCTACTTTAATTCTATTACCACGTACCAATGATTCATTTGGCAAACCATCAATTGAATTTCCTGTAACTCCAGCTGCCCAAATAACTGTTTTGCTTTTAATGGTTTCGTTATTACTTAAGGTTAATATTTCTCCATCATAATTTTGTACAAAAACTTCTTTTTTTAAGTGAACCCCCATTTTTAATAAATATGCTTCCGACGCTGTTCTGGCATTTTCACTCATATTGCTTAGCGTATATTTACTGCCTTCTACTAAAGTAATATTAAATTGGCTGAAATCTATTTTAGGATAATCTTTTGGCAGAATAAATGCTTTTATCTCGGCAAAAGAACCTGCTAATTCAACGCCAGTGGGTCCTGCACCAACAATTACTAAATTCATTAAACCTTCTTTTGCTTCTGCTGAGGCAGAAATGATATCTTCAAAAGTTTGAAGAATATGGTTTCTTATTTGAATTGCATCGTAAGTAGATTTTAAAGTGAATGCATATTTTTCAATAGTTTGATTGCCAAAGAAATTGGTTGTACAACCCATAGCAATTACTAAAGTGTCATATTCAAAATTTCCAATGGAAGTTTCAATAATTTTTTGTTCTGCTTGTATTGCCTGCACTTCGGCCAATCGAATTTGTATATTCTTTTGATGCTTAAAAAGGTAACGCAGCGGAAATGAAATACTCGATGGTTCTATTTGAGAAGTGGCAACCTGATAAAATAATGGTTGAAACTGATGATGGTTAATTTTATCTATTAATAAAATATCAAAAAGCTTTTCATCTAAATGTTTAGCCAGTTGTATTCCTGCAAAACCACCTCCTATAATTACTACTTTTTGCTGCATACTTTTTTATTGATAATTTGATATAATTCTATTCTTTACTTGCATTGTAATAAAACTCAATGGCATCTATTATATCGGTTTCATCTTTATCCTCATTTCCAAGTTTTATTCTTTTAATAAAAAATCCATTGGCGTCATCTTTATAGTATTCTATACTTAAAAAAGTTTCTTCACTCATTCCACTAATTCCTCCAATTTCTCTTTTGAAATAACTGCGTTTATAGTTGCTCCAATTGGTGATACGTTTATCAAAATAAAATATACCTTCTGCATTTATTTTAAAACTAACTTTTTGAGATTTTCCACTTTTAAATGCAGCAAAAGCAGCTGCTGATAGACTAAGTATGGCTAGAATGGTAATAAATCCTAAACGAAAAAAAATAAATACAAACAAGGCACATAGCGTAAAGAAAGCTCCTGTAACAATATTAATAAAGCCAAGTTGTTTCGCTTCAAAACTTTCGTTTTTATGGAGTGTATTGCTCATAAAAATTAAACTTTAGTTACTCTACTCTTCAAAGCTAACTGTTTAACTGGGTTTATTTGTTGTTTGAAGCAAGATAGGATAACAGCCAAAATAAACGAGCGTAGGCAGAGCCTTACGCTCAGTGAGAAACTACGATGAGCTGGGAAAATGTCTCTGGCTAGCTCAGAATGGCTGAAGAGAAGAAATTGCTAGAAAGGAAATAATCATGAAATTTACGCAAAAACGTATTTTTTTTAAATAAAAAATGAATTGGTGTTGCTTAATTACGTATATTTGTTGCGTAATAGCGAAACATGAGCACTGAAAAAATAAGAATTGGCTTAATTGATGATCATCGCCTTTTTAGAAAGGGATTAGCAAGAGTTATAGAATTATC
>CALRLF020000012.1:0-67500 GCA_943368475.1 Allobosea thiooxidans | reverse complement strand
AAATGGGGCACAAATGGGGCGTAAAACCATGAGTGTTCAGGAAGCTGAACAACAATCGAATGGTCCGAGAAATAATAACAATGGTGGGGGACCGAGAAGAAATAACAATTTTGGTGGTGGAGGTGGTTATAACAGACGATATTGATAATACTGTTGAAAGGCTTTGGATTGTAGCGAATACCACGCTGAAGGTTTTGTGTGTTGGCTTTGGTGGCGTAGTAGCAGCGAAAAGTCAAATATATGCAGTTGATTTGAAAGCATTAGTTGAAAGCCCCTAATAACAATTATTCTACTTACGTTTTTTTCGTGAGTCTCTAAATTTCAGAATAGGGACTTTACCTTCAGTTCCTTTTAGAATTCTACCAATATTTTTTTGGTGGGTTAGTACAATCATTAAAGCAACTAAAACTGCAAAAATTCGGTACAGGGTTTCTTTTTCGTTAAAGATGAAAAGAATAAAAACCATAAATGCAACACCTGCTAGCATTGAACTTAACGATACAAAACGAGTTAAATATAAAACTAATAAAAAAACTGCTATACAGCAAACTGCCACCAAAGGTTGAATGGCTACAGCCATTCCAAATAAGGTTGCAACACCTTTTCCTCCTTTAAAATTAGCCCAAATAGGAAAAATGTGACCCAATACTGCAGCTAATCCTAAACCAATCATTAAGTTAGTTCTATGTAACTCGTTATTGCCTTCGCTGCCTAAATAACTTGGTAAAAAGAAAAAATATAGAGAGGTTGCAATTACACCTTTCAACATATCGACCACCATTACAAATGTTCCCCATTTAGGCCCCAAAACACGGTAAGTATTGGTAGCACCAGCATTACCACTACCATAATCCCTTATATCTATATTGAAGAATTTTTTACTAACCCAAATTGAGGTAGGAATAGAGCCAATTAAGTACGCTAATATGATGAGTATTAATTCGTTCATTCTTTGGTTGAAGTTTGCGAATAACAAATATAAGGCTGAAAGTGATTGTTTAATTCACAATTTCTTAATAACTGCTATGCAGCTAAATGGTAAAATGCATGGCAATCCAAGCACCTTTTGTAATAGTTGTTTGATGTTGCCAGTTGTATTTTTTAACAGCTAAATGTATATCGGCTTCGTCTTCAATTAATAAACCACTTAGTACAATTGTACCTTTGGGTGCTATTGATTTACTGAGCAATACTAAATTATCGAGGATGATATTTTTATTGATATTGGCCAAAACAACATCAAAAAGTTCTTTGGTGTAAGCGGTATCGCCTTTTTCTACCAAAATATTTTTGCAATTGTTGGTTGCTACATTTTCGATACTGTTTTCAATGCACCAATCGTCATAATCTACAGCCAACACTTTTATGGCTCCTAATTTTTCTGCAAGAATGGCTAAAATGCCAGTTCCAGTTCCAAAATCGAATACTGATTTATTTACAAAATCAATATTTTTCATTAACTGCATTACAGAGAAAGTAGTAGCATGATGACCAGTGCCAAAACTCATTTTAGGGGTAATCAATATTTCGTGTTGCACATTTTGAATGGGTTGATGAAAATGAGCCCTGATGCCTACAAAATCATCTACAATTACTGGGTCAAAGTTGGATTCCCAAACAGCATTCCAATTTTGCTTTTCAATAGTTTGTTGTTTGAAGGTTAATTCAAAAGTATTGAGTGTTTCTTGCAGCTCATCACTATTGAATAACTCAGATGAGATATATGCTTTTACTGCAGTTTCATTGGTTTCAAAGCCTTCATAACCTTGGTTTTCTAATAAAGCAACCAATATTTCTTGTGTTGATTCGTTGGTGGTGGAAATGGTTATTTCTATGTAGTTCATGGTATTTTTTTGGCTAAGAGGTTAAAGGAGTTGCTAAGAGCATTAAGGAGAGAAAGAGGAAAAGAGGGTTGTTTAAATTTTTAATGCCTTTCACTTTTCATTTACATCAAATTTAGTTTAAAAGAAATCTGTGAAAATTCTATCCAATCCGTGTTATCTGTGTTTCAAAACTCAAAAAAACAAACCCCCGAAATAATCGAGGGTTTAATTTATTTACTCACCTTGTGGCTGATTATTTTCAGCAGACTTCGGTGTTATTTGTGGTCTATCTGGTCTTGGTTCTCTTGGAGTTTGAGGTTGTTGTTCAGGCTTTGGCATTAAGGCTTTACGGCTTAATTTAAACTTGCCAGTACGAGGATCAACTTCCATCAATTTCACTTTCACTTTATCACCTTCGTTAAAAATACCTTCCATTGTATCTAAACGTTTCCAGCTAATTTCACTAATGTGTAATAAGCCTTCTTTCTTAGGTAAAAATTCTACAAAAGCACCAAACTCTTTCACACTTTTTACAGTTCCTTCATAAACCTCCCCAACTTGTGGTACAGCTACAATGCCTCTCACCCAATTCAATGCTTTTTCTAAAGCTTCTTTAGTAGTAGAGAAAATGCTTACTTCACCTGTATTACCTACTTCTTCAATATTAATGGTTGTTCCAGTTTCTCTTTGAATTTCTTGAATTACTTTACCACCTGGGCCTATTACTGCACCAATAAATTCTTTATCGATGACTAATTTTTCCATACGTGGTGTATGAGGTTTAACTTCTGGACGAGGTGCAGAAATGCACTCATACATGGCATCTAAAATGTGCATACGACCAGCTTTAGCTTGTGCCAATGCTGCTCTCATTACTTCCATACTTAAACCATCTACTTTGATATCCATTTGTACGCCACAAATACCATCTCTAGTACCTGTAACTTTAAAATCCATATCACCTAAATGATCTTCATCACCTAAAATATCAGTTAAAATTGCATATTGGTCGCCTTTAGTTATTAAACCCATTGCAACACCACTAACGTGTTTTGGGAAAGGCACTCCTGCATCCATTAAAGCCAAACTACCAGCACAAACTGTAGCCATAGATGATGAACCATTACTTTCTAAAATATCGCTTACCACACGTGTTGTGTAAGCATATCCTTCAGTTGGCATCATTTGTTTTAAAGAACGCATGGCTAAATTACCATGACCCACTTCTCTACGTCCAACGCCTCTAATCATTTTCACTTCACCAGTTGAGAATGGAGGAAAATTATAATGCAAAATAAAATCGCTGTACACACTGCTTGCTGCACTTTCTACCAACAACTCATCTAATGGAGTACCCAATGTTACTGTTGTTAAAGATTGTGTTTCGCCTCTTGTAAATAAAGAAGAACCATGTGGAGAAGGTAAAATATCTGTTTCCATTTGTAATGGACGAACAACATCTAAATTTCTGCCATCTAAACGAATTCTATCATTCAAAATCATGTCTCTTACCACATAATATTGAAGGTCATGAAAATATTTGCCTACTAATTTTTTATCAGCATCTTCTAAATCGGTAAAATGTTCTTTTACTTCTTTTTCTAATGCTGCAAAAGCATCGCTGCGTTCGTGTTTTGCACTTGCACTTTTGGCAATTGCATATACTTTATCTTTAGCAAACTCAGTAATTTTTTGCTCCAACTCATCATTTGTATAAGGTTTGGTGTAGTCTCTTTTTACAGTACTACCAACCTTAACTGCTAAATCTTGCTGGGCTTTAATTTGCACACGAATTGCATCATGAGCAATTTCTAAAACTTTTACTAAATCTTCTTCGCTGCACTCTTTACTTTCACCTTCCACCATCATCAAGTTCTTTTCAGTCGCTGCAATGATGAAATCCATATCAGCAGTTTCCAACTGAGTACGAGTAGGATTCACTACAAATGCACCATCAATTCTTGCAACACGGACTTCAGAAATAACTTCTTTAATAGGAATATCTGAAACTGCTAATGCTGCACTTGCAGCTAAGCAAGCCAATGCATCAGGCATTACTTCTTTATCAGAAGAAATTAAGGTAATTAATACCTGAACATCACATAAATAATCTTCTGGGAAAAGTGGACGTAAAGCTCTATCCACCAAACGGCTGGTTAAAATTTCGTAATCGTTTAAACGAGCTTCACGTTTAAAAAATGAACCAGGAATACGACCTGCAGATGCAAATTTTTCCTGATAATCTACCGATAATGGGAAAAAAGATTGACCATCTTTTGGTTCTTTATTAGCAACAACTGTAGCTAAAATAACACAGTTGCCTTGACGAACAGTAACTGCTCCATCGGCCTGACGGGCAAGTTTACCTGTTTCTATTACCACTTCAGCACCATTGGGCAACTGAAAGCTGGTTTGTATAGGTTTTAACATAATTTGTAAGATTGTATTGCAGCAAGATATCTATTTTACCTTTCTGCTTGTAAAATAATTGTATAGCACAAATAAAATATTCCCAACATCCTTGGGAAGTTGGGAATACAGCTATATAGGTTGGTTAAAAAAGTTTAATCAACATTAGGCAAAGTAATCCGTTCTCCCCTTTTGGGGATTGCAGGATTATTTTCTTAAACCTAATTTTTCGATTAAAGCTCTGTAACCAGTTAAGTTGTGCTTTTGTAAGTAAGCCAATAAACGCTTACGCTGACCAACCATTTTCATTAATCCACGTTGCGTAGAGAAATCTTTTTTGTTCACTTTTAAATGGTTGCTGATATCTAAGATACGTTCTGTAAGTAAAGCAACTTGTGCTTCGATAGAACCAGTGTTAGTAGCTGCACCACCATATTGCGTAAAAATGGTAGCTTTTTTTTCTTTAGTAATTGACATTTTTTTCTTTTTTGAGCGTCCGTGTTTTGTTATTTCTTTTTTATAGTGGCGGCAAAAGTAAGCGTTTTGTTGAAAAATTTACTTTTCGGTTAAGATAATTTTTGCCAAAGCCTTTATTTTAGCCCAATTTAGCCCTTTTTGAAGCCTATATTTGTACAAATATGCCACAAAAAACGCCCAAAATTATTTTTTGCGTTACCAACGACCTCACCTACGACCAACGAATGCAACGCATTTGTACTTCGGTTGCAACAGCTGGTTTTGAAGTGGTTTTGGTGGGCAGAAAACTAAAATCCTCTACAGAATTACCTGAATTTAAGTTTACAGGAAAAAGATTAAACTGCTGGTTTACAAAAGGATTTACATTTTATACTGAGTACAATATTCGACTGTTTTTCTTTTTACTTTTTTCTAAAACCAATTGTTTTTGTGCCATTGATTTAGACACCATTGTTCCAGTTTATTTTGTTTCTGTATTGAAAAATAAAAAAAGGATTTACGATGCCCATGAATTATTTACTGAACAAAAAGAAATTGTTACCCGACCTGCAGTTCATAAAATTTGGTTGACAATTGAACGGTTTTGTGTGCCGAAATTTAAACATGGCTACACCGTAAATCTTTTTATTAAAGAAGAATTGAACAGAAGATATGGGATGAATTATGAAATTGTGAGGAATATTCCTGTTAAGGTGGAAGGTGGAGAAAATAAGGTGAAAGGTGAAGGGTGGAAGGTGAAAGGTGAAGGGTGGAAGGTGGAAGGTGAAAGGGAGAAGGTGGAAGGTGAAAGGGAGAAGGTGGAAGGTGGAAGGGAGAAGGATGAAAGGTTGGGTAGTACTGAAATTGGAAATCAGCAATCAGCAATCAGAAATCAGCAATTCATCATTTATCAAGGAGCAGTAAATGAAGGTAGAAGTTTTGAAACCTTAATTCCGGCAATGAAACAAGTGAATTGTAAACTATTGATTTGCGGCGAAGGCAATTTTTTTGAACAAACCAAAGCTTTGATTGCTGAACATAAATTACAACATAAAATTGAGTTAAGGGGTTATGTTGCTCCAGCTGAATTGAAACAACTTACACCAACTGCAATATTTGGATTAACACTATTTGAAAAAATAGGATTAAACCAATACTATTCTTTATCGAACAGATTTTTTGATTATATAATGGCTGGCATTCCACAAGTTTGTGTGGGTTATCCTGAATACAAAGCCATTAACGATGAACATCAAATTGCTTTGTTGATTGATGAAACTGATGAATACACCATTGCCAATGCAATTAATACATTGATTGAAGACAAGGAACTGTACAATCAGTTACAACAAAACTGTATAAAAGCTAGAGCAGTTTTAAACTGGGAAAATGAAGCCATTAAATTGATTGAATTTTGGAAGAAAGTAATTGCTGAATAGCATTGCCCAAAGTTGAAGGGAGTGACACAACAGTTGTTGATAGTAGTACAACTGTTCATTTAAAAAAACACAACCCATTTACTAACTGCAAACAATTAGGTGTATTTATTTGTATTGTATTAATATTTGCATTCACTACTCGAATCACAAAATTGGAAAAGCATTTACATATAATTGATTTTACTGTTCCCTACCCCGCTGATTATGGTGGTGTGATAGATTTATTTTGGAAATTACCAGCTTTACAAAAAGCTGGTGTTAAAATTCACTTGCATTGTTTTGATTATGGTCGTGGTGAACAACATGAACTAAATAAATATTGTGCAAGTGTGCAATACTACAAACGCTTAACAGGACACAAAGGCATTAGCACAACATTACCCTATATTGTTGCAACACGTAAAAACGAAGAGCTGTTTAGCAATTTGCTGCAAGATGATTATCCCATTTTTATGGAGGGCGTACACAGTACTTATTTATTAAACGATGAACGTTTTACAAACAGAAGAAAGTTTGTTCGTGTACATAATGTGGAGTATAATTATTATGAACATTTGGCACAAAATGCAACTTCGTTTTTTAAGAAAATATACTACCAAAGAGAAAGTAAATTGCTTAGAAAATATGAGGAGCAAATTGTACCAAAAGCCACTGCATTTTGGGGTGTAACTACTAAAGATGTGGACACTTACAGAAATGAATTGGGTTGCACTACTATAGATTTTTTGCCATTGTATTTACCAACTGATTGGACTGTACAAACCAAAGAAGGCAAAGGAAATTACTGTTTATACCAAGCCGATTTAAGTGTTGACGCAAATGAGCAAGCAGCTATTTGGTTATTGGAAAATGTATTTAATAAACTAGAAATTCCATTTGTAATTGCTGGTAAAAACCCATCAAAAAAACTAGAAAATCTGGCTCATTCATTTCAGCATACTTGTATTGTTGCCAATCCTGGTGAGAAAGAAATGAAGGATATGATTGGTAAGGCTCACATTAATATTCTTCCTTCATTTACCAATACTGGCATTAAGTTGAAATTGGTAAATGCACTATTTAATGGAAAGCATTGCATTGTAAATGATGCTACTGTTGAAGGAACAGGATTAGAAAAACTGTGCCATATAGCCAACAATGCAACTGCTATGCAAAACAGTATTGAGCAATTATACGATCAGCCAATTAGCAACAGTGAAATTGGTATGCGAAGAGATTTGTTGCACAAAATATTTAATAACGACAACAACGCTGCACAACAATTAGAATGGATTTGGGGTGAAGGAAAATACCTACTTAACTTTTCGTAAAAAGCTGCCCGTTAAAGCTGCCATACCAGCCAACAATCCACCTACAAAACCTGTAACAATTATTAAAGCAATATTGTTACCGCCCAATGGTAAAATGGCTGCTACTTTTTTAGATAATAAATGCTCATTGGCAGCATCGATCATGGCTACCAATACAATCCATAAAATAAATACTGCAATAAATCCAGCAACAAAAGCTTTGAATGGTTTTTGATGCACTGCAACGGCCACAATTAATGCACAAAAAACAAAACTGAACCAAGGTAATACAGTAAACAATCCAATAGCAAAACTGAGTAATGCTGTTAATGCTGTTGCTACTAAAAATTTCATATTTATAATTTAAAAAGTAATCATTGAAAATCGATGTCCTGCTGAGCCAGTGGCATCAATACTTACAACTCAACAAACTGGTAATTAAAAAAGATAATTAAATCTCCGACTTACCGTCTTCTCGGCTAATCTAAGCATGTACAAAGGCCATATGCCATTTCATACGTTCGTCTTTACGTGCTTCTTGTTTTTTTACAAACACAATGCTGTAATATCTTCCAGCAGCCCAATGCTGCACAAAATTGTCGTAATATTTACTGCCTGGATTTCCACTTTGTCCTCCAGGATAAACACCATATGCTTCTACATTATCAGTCATGTGCACAATCATTCTCCAGCTTGGACCATGTACAGCAGTAGTTGCATTAATAATGTGTTGGCCACCACCAATGGGCAAATGCATACTACTTAATGCTGGCAATTTTAATAAATGTTGAACTTTT
This sequence comes from Allobosea thiooxidans, assembly GCA_943368475.1. Taxonomy (GTDB): domain Bacteria; phylum Bacteroidota; class Bacteroidia; order Chitinophagales; family Chitinophagaceae; genus UBA1930. The sequence goes on along the minus strand of CALRLF020000012.1, from coordinate 59,287 downwards.
GTGTCTTTGTATTTAGCCCAATCTAGATTTTTTTCTTTTTCTAGAATCGCTAGTTGTTTTGCAGCTTTAATAAATGATGCAAGCATTACGTCGGCTATGGTTTCTTTTTTATTGGTTGTACTAATATCATCAGCAAATTGGTAAGCACTATCTTTTATTAAACATTCAACTAAAGTACTTTCATCGGGCCAAGGCAATTGCATTTTTGTATTTGCAAATTCATCGCCCCAAGTTTGTACTTCTAAACTATCCCACCAAACCCTGAAAACAGTTGCACCTTTTTCGTTTACATCGTTGCGTAAGTTCCAATCTTTAAAGATTTGTACATACTTTTTTTGCTCAGCGTTTAAACTATTTTCATTCAAATATTTTAAGAGCACTGGTCTAGCTATTTCTGCAAAAACATTGTAATTGTCCGTTTGCAACATTTGCATGTCTTGGGGAGTAATATTATTCATAGCTGCCAACTTTCTATTGATAATAAAACCACGATAAGGAGGAAAATTGCTTGGTCTGCCTAAATAGTAAGGATAGGTATCATCGACAGATTGTTGATTGGCACTACTTACAAAACCACGTTCGGGATTACTCATCTGTGGATTTTCTCTCACAGGAATAATGCCTTGCCACATGTAACTGCTATCGGTTCCTGGCATTACAAAATCGCCTTGTTGTTTCCATTTGGCTACAAATGCACCTTGCTGACGAATAGCAATATCACCTGAATGACATGCAAATACAAAGTTTTGTCCCGGACATTGAAAAGTTGAAACTGCATCGGCATAATCGGCATAATTTTTCATGCGATTCAACTTATAAAAAGTTCTAAGTTCATTGCTTGCATCATGGGCTTTCCAACGAACAGCAATGTATTTACCATCGTTGGTGTTGGTTTTATATTGCTGATCGAACATTACAGGTCCAAATATTGTTAACGCCATTTTTTCTTCTACATCAGGCTTGCCTTTTACTTTAATGATTTCTTTTCGCATTTCAGCAGTTTTCCAGCTTCCATTAAACCAATACTCTTGCATGGTGCTGTCTTTAAACTTAATTTCATAGTAGTCTTTAACATCACGTCCTGAGTTGGTTACTCCCCATGAACAACTATCGTTAAAACCAATAATTACAGCAGGTGCACCAGGAAAAGTTGCCCCATAACTGCTGTATTCTGGTGTGGTAATTTGCATTTCGAACCACAAAGAAGGCAGGTTTAATCCAAGGTGTGGATCGTTACACAAAATAGGTTTGCCACTCTTTGTTTTACTACCAGCAACTGCCCAGTTATTACTACCATTGTTTCTATCTGGTTTTAATTGAGGTGTATTGGCAATACTGTCTTTTCTATTAAAATACGCACTGTCCATTGTTGCAGGTGGATTTACGTCAATGGCTGGTTTTTCGAATGCAGTTCCTCTTGGAATAATGGGATCTAATGTATCTTGAACAGATGGAAATAATTTCATAAAATCATCGTATCCAAAATAATTTTTTGCATTGGTGAAGGTTAAATCATCTCCTTGTCCTGATAAATCCCAACTCATAAACTTTAAAAATAAAGCCGTTTTCATGTTGGTCCAAGGCTCGGGTTTATAATCTAACAACTTGTATTCGAAAGGTAAATTTTCAGGAGCCATTGATTTGATATAGGAATTTACACCTGCTGTATAAGCATCGCAAGCTTCTTTGGTTTCGGGATTGGCTTCAATTTCTTTCAACGAATTTTCTGCACCATATACCATGCCCAATCTTCTAAAATATTTATCTGTACCCAACCTTTCATCTCCTACAATTTCACTTAAACGACCACCAGCAACATAGGTTTGAAATTCCATTTGCCATAACCTGAACTTGGCATGCAAAAAGCCTTGTATAAAATAAGCATCAGCATTATTCTCAGCATAAATATGAGGCACTAAACGCTCATCAAAATATACATCTACCTGTTTACGTACACCATTAATTTTGATGTCTTCATTAAAAGAAATATTGGCGGGTTCGGCATTTTGCCAAAATCCGTATTGTGGCGAAAGGAAATAACCCAAACGTGGTGTTTTAGATTTTCCAGATGGCAATTGAACATTTAAAGCTGTAATAAGACCTGCTGTAATTAAAGCTGAAATCAACAATGGAACAATACGCATATCGTTTATTTAGATGGCTGAAATTACAGTTTTTCAAGAAAATATAATTGCTTTTTATTGAAGTGTTACATCTCAAAGAAAAATCTATGTGCTGAAGTTTCTATGTGGTAAATGTTTTGCTCGCAGAAAACGCTGATAACCCAGAAATTTTGGTTATACAAAAAAAGTCTTTTACTTAAATATTTTCTTTGCGTTTCCTTTGCGATAAACTTCGAGGACTTTGCGGTAAATTTTTTTCTTATAGAAAATACAGATATCACGAGTAATTGTTAAAAAGAAAATCAAACCTATGTGTCTATATGTCTATGTGGTAATTATTTTGCTCGCAGAAAACGCTGATAACGCAGAAATTTTAATAAAAGAAATGAGCATATAAGAAAAATGAATCTATGTGCCTATGTATCTATGTGGTTAGTTTTTACTAAAATCTAAATAGTATTTTTGCAGCAATGCCTTCAACAAATTATTACCAAATTTTACAGGTTTCTCCCAATAGCACAGCTGATGCTATTAAAAAAGCATATAGAAAATTGGCATTACAATATCACCCAGATATAACAAAAGGAGATGCTGCACTTACAGAAAAATTTGCTGCCATTAAAGAAGCTTATGAAGTATTGATAAATCCTGTAAAAAGAAAACAATTTCATGAGGCGTTTTATTTTTCTACTTACCAGCAAGCAGTAACCACCATTGAAGAAATTTATGAACAAGCCAACCAATTAAAACAATTTGTAAACTACAGCGATGTTTTTAGAATGGATTATGTGTTGGTAACTACACACCTTGAAAAACTATTGAGCACTACCAATTTGGAAATTATTAAACATTCAAAAAATACAATCCTTAGAAAAAAAACAACCGATGCAATCTTATTAATTGTCGATGCATTGAACTATGAACATCTACTTACAGTTGAGTTGACCATCACTAATAACTTTAAAGAAATAGCTATTCAATTTACTGCATTGCTGAAACAAAAAAAACGAAGCATGTTGTGGGATAAGTATGCTTTTATTGCTGCATTAATTGCTGCAATTGGATTTTGTTTGGTGATGGGGTTGTTGGTTTAACTGTTCAATAGAAATTCACAGCCCACAGGCTGACAGATTGCAGCAAAGTAGCTTATGCCAATGGCATAACTACTTGCGAAAAGCCGTGAATTCAGTTGATTTTTATTCTAATGTTCACAGCCCCTTTTAAAACTTACAATTCCACGTAACACTTGGTATAATAGGAAACAAAGAAACTTGTTTGGCACTCACTTTTAAATCGTTGGTGGCAACACTTCCTTCTTGGTCGTAGTACACAAAATAAGGATTCAAACGGCTGTACACATTGTAAATGCTGAACACCCAATAGCTTTGGTATTTTCTGGGTTTCTTGGGTTGTGGATTATAGGTTGCTGAAAAATCTAAGCGATGATACGGTGCCAAACGATATTTATTTATGGTGCTAAACTCTTGTGTTAATACACCATTTACAAAATAAAAACGTTCAGGTAAGGATGTAGCTTGCCCACTACCATATACAAATACAGAAGATAGTTTCCATTTTTTTGTTAGTGCATAAGTACCCACGACGGAAAGGTCATGTCGTCTATCATAACGACTTGGATATTTATTGCCATCGTTTAAATCGTTAAATCTTCTCCAAGTATAGCTGAGTGTGTAACCCACCCAACCAGTTAAACGACCTTTTACTTTATTTACAAAAAACTCTGCACCATAACTCCAGCCTTTACCAAACACAAAATCTTCTTCGGTATCTTTTAAAGTATTGGGTGTATAACCTTCACGATATTCAATTTGATTTTCCATGTCTTTGTAATACACTTCTACCGAGGTTTCGAACATGTTATTGCTAAAGTTTTTGAAATAACCTAAAGAATATTGCCAGCTAATTTGTGGCTTAACACGTAAGGTACTGGGCACCCATAAATCGGTTGGCAGCGTTGTGCCAGCATTGGTAACCAAATGTATGTATTGCATGTTACGGGTAACGGCTGCTTTAAAACTGCTATTCTCATCTATTGTGTAACGCAATGTGGCTCTGGGTTCTAAGCCTCCATAAGTTTTAACGGTTTGTCCTTTGGCGTACAACACACTATCAATTCTATTACCATTGGCATCATAAGAATAGGTTGCATAACTACCCACTTGTTGAAACATGCTATAGCGTAACCCATAATTCAATTTCAGTTTACTAGAAATTTCCCAATCGTCTTGCAAGTACAATGCATATTCGTTGGCATATTTTTTTAATGCATTTCTTGGTTCAAAAACAACCGAATCTTGGTTACCATTTAATACACTTGGAAAGAAAGTATGGTAAGTATATTGAAACCCAAATTTTAGTTTATGCTCAGGTGTTACAAACCAATCGAAATCGGCTTTGGCATTGGCATCTCTTACACCAGATGAAAATTTGATGTTGAAATTTTCCTGTCTGCCTTCCAATGCAAATTGGTAATCGTTGTACACCAAGGTTATGTTAGAAAATAATTTCTTACTAAAAATATGATTCCAACGTAAAGTTGCTGTTGAATTACCCCAAGGAATGGTAGTACTAAAATTTCTTTTAGCATTGTTGAAGTTAAATTTATCTCTACCAAAATAACCACTTAAATACAAGCGATCTTTTTCAGAAATTTTATAGTTCATTTTGGCATTCAAATCGTAGAAAAAATAACCACTGCCATAAAACTGATTGTCGGGCTTTATAAATGGTTTTACCAATGCATCGATATACGTTCTACGAGCAGAAACAATGAAAGAAGCTTTGTCTTTTTTGATAGGTCCTTGAACAGATAAACGAGAAGCTATTAAACCAATGCCACCATCTACTTCTGTTTTATTGATATTGCCATCTTTCATGCTAATATCCACAACACTCGATATACGTCCACCATACTGTGCAGGCATTCCTCCTTTAATTAGGGAAACATTTTTAATGGCATCGGCATTAAATACAGAAAAGAAACCAAACAAGTGACCTGTATTGTACACCACAGCATCGTCTAATAAAATTAAGTTTTGATCTGGTCCACCTCCACGAACATAAAAACCTGCATTTCCCTCTCCTGCATTTCTTACGCCTGGCAATAATTGCAAGGTTTTTAAAACATCTACTTCACCCAAAAATGCAGGCAACGCTTTTGCGGTTGCCACACTTAAATCTATTTTACCCATTTGGGCAGTTTTTACATTGTTGTCTCTTTTTTTACCTGTAACTGTTACTTCACTTATAAAACCACTGTTGTTGAGCATTAAAATATTTTGCTGCATATTTTTTGTAAGATCAATTTCTATTTCTTTAGCTTGAAAACCCACAAAAGAAACAATCATTTGGTATTTGCCTTTGGGCAACGTAAGTGAGTAAAAACCATATTGATTGCTGGTTGTACCACGACCTTCAGGCTTTACAGAAATATTGGCACCAATTAAAGTTTCACCATTTAAAGAATCCTTTATGTATCCATTGATGGTAAATTTCTCTTGTGCCGTTGCTGTTATTGAGAAAAAGAACAATAAACCTATAGTGAAAAAACAAAGTAAAAATGTACGTTTCATTGCAAAATATTATAAACCTGTATTGAAAATTATCAAACAAAAAACCTCCTGCAAAGTTGCAAGGAGGCTTTGTTAATTTTTTGGTATAATTAATTGTTTATTTTTTATACACTAAAGAATCTGCTACATCGCCTGTGGTAAGCATATTTTGTGGTTTGTACGGATTTTTAATGTCCGATGTTTTACTTAACCAATAGGCGTTGCCATCTCCATCATCAAAAGCTTTATCGGTATGTAAATGGTAAATGGTCATTTGATCGTACTGTACGATACGTATTAAATTGTACAATTGGTCAGTAAGCATATTGAAAGATTTTCTTCTTTTCAATAACTCTTTTTCACCAAACAAGCCCTTTAATTCGGCTGAAATACTTTGTGCAAAAGCTTTTGCGTTCTCAGCAATGCCTGCATCGCCTTTTAGTTCATCTATTTTCAGGTTATCGGTGTATACCATCATTTTTTTGGCATACAAAACAATCATGGTATCGCTTTCGGTAATAAAATTGTCTTTTAAATGAAAGTAAGCATCCAATACTTCGCCAAAAGACTTATTAAACACTTCTGAATTTTTACTAGTGGTTAATGGAGCAACTGGTGTTGGTTCTACTTTTGCTTTTTCGTCTTTACCGCCACATGCTGCCAGCAATACTACTGCTATTATACAAGCTATTTTTCTCATATTATACTGTTTTATTGGGCAAATGTAAATTAATAAACAGATATTTCTGTTTGCTTTAAAAGCAAATACTGTTTAGGTGCAATTTAGAATGCCTGCAAGGGTTACATTTGCGGCTGAAAAATAATGGACTAAAGGCTTTAATCTCATCATAAAACAGTTGAGTGTTGAATAAAGCGATGAAGGGTGTCCTGCTGGTCAGCAGGATTTTCAACAACGCAACTAAAGCCAAATAGCAATTCAAAAGCTGGTTACAAAAAATTAATAGTATGTTATTAGGGTTACAAAATGTTACGTTCGAATTTGGTGCAAGGGTAATTGTAGAAGATGCTACATGGCATATTCAACCAGGAGACAGAGTTGGATTAATTGGATATAATGGTACAGGAAAATCAACCTTACTTAAAGTGTTGGTTGGTCAGTACACACCCAGCAAAGGCACTGTTGAAAAAGGCAGAGAAACCACCATTGGTTATTTGCATCAAGACTTATTGAGCTTTGATACCAACGAATCTATTTTAGAAGTAGCTATGGGTGCTTTTGAACGTGTGAAAGCATTAGAAAAAGAAATTGAAGAGTTGGGCAAACGTTTAGAAACTGAATATGAAGACGAAGCATTGTTGTTGTTATACAGTGAACGTTTACACGATTTAGAAGTTGCTGGTGGTTACACCATACATCATAGAACAGAAGAAGTATTGCAAGGATTGGGTTTCGAAAACCAGCATTTGCACAGACCCTACAAAGAATTTAGTGGGGGTTGGAGAATGCGAGTTTTATTGGCTAAAATGATTTTACAACAGCCCGATGTTTTGTTGTTAGATGAACCTACCAATCACCTGGATTTACCAAGTATTGAGTGGTTAGAAAAATATTTGTTGCATTATCAAGGCAGTGTAGTGATTGTGAGCCATGATAAATTTTTCTTAAATAGAATGGTAAATAAAATTGTAGAAGTGTATCAACAAGAGTTACACATTTACAGTGGCGATTATGAATATTACGAAACAGAGAAAGCCATTCGTATAGACATGCAGCAAAAGGCTTACGAAAATCAGCAGGATTATATTCGCCAACAAGAACGATTTGTTGAACGCTTTAAAGCCAAAGCCAGCAAAGCTGCTGCTGCACAAAGTATTGTAAAACGACTGGATAAAATTGAACGTATTGAAAACGTTAGTTTAGAAAGACCCAACATTAAAATTAATTTTCAGGTAGATAAACAACCGGGAAAAATTATTGCTTCTTTAAAACATGTGAGCAAAAGTTTTGGTGATATTGAAATTGTAAAAAATGGTACTGCCGAAATTGATAGAGGCGATAAAATTGCTTTAATTGGTGCCAACGGAAAGGGTAAATCTACTTTACTAAGAATTATTGCTGGCACCGAAACTTTTGAAGGTGCAAGAGAATGGGGGCATAATGTTCAGGAAAGTTTTTATGCCCAACATCAGCTAGAAGCATTGAACTTGAACAATACCATTTTAGATGAAATGCTAGAATGTGGTAGTAAAAAAACCGAGCTTGAATTAAGGGCTTTATTGGGTTGCTTTTTATTTAGTGGCGATGATGCTGATAAGAAAATTAAAGTATTGAGTGGTGGTGAAAAAGCAAGGGTTGCATTGGCAAAAGTAATTGTGAGTAAAAGCAACTTTTTAATGCTAGATGAACCTACGAACCACTTAGACATGCACAGTGTTGAGTTATTGGCTGATGCATTGAACAAGTACGAAGGCAGTTTAATTTTAGTAAGTCACGACCGTTACTTTATTTCGAAAACGGCCAATAAAATTTGGGAAATTGTTGACCATGAAATCAAAGAATTTAAAGGTTCTTATCAAGAATGGGTTGAGTGGAACGAACGTATGGCCAAACAAAAAGCCTTAGCCGAAAAAGAGGCTGCTGCACCTGCCAAAAAAGAAACTGTGGTGGAGAAAAAGAAAGAAGAGAAACCACAACAAAGCAACCATGAATTAACTACGCTGAAAAATGATTTAAAGCAGTTGCAAAAAAAGTTTGCTAAGGTTGAAGAAGAAGTAAACAACATTAACAAAAAGAAAGAACAAATAGAATTGGATTTGGCAAAACCTGAAAACTATACCAACCATGTTGAGTTTGCCAAACTGGAAGCTGAATACAAGAAAGTAAAAGAAGAAAAAGTTCAGGCTGATAATCGCTACGAAAAAATGTTTGAACAAATTATGGAGCTGGAAGCTAAGATTGGATAACACTTTATCACAGAGTTATGGAGTTAAGGGGTTGCACAGAGAAAGCTAAAAATATTCTTTGTTACTCTGTTACTCTCTGATGAAAAATACTATTTGTACACAAAGCCCAACTCTAAGACATATTCAGTTTTGCTTTCTTCAATCATGGTAAGCTTTAAAATGCGTGGATTTTTTTTCTCGATATCATCAAACTTTACAAAAGCAACTTCTTTTAACTTATTACCGCTTGTAATTGGCAAATAATACACATAATCGTTATTCATACAAACCCTCATATTGCTTAATGCAGCTTCAAATTCTTTTCGAGCATCGGGTAAATCTTGCATTCCATTTTTTGTATAAACTACAATAATGGTGTCTTTACTTTTTCTGGTTCCTTTACAAATAAAGGGTTGCAAATTACCTAAGCAACCTTGCCAGCTTTGCTTTTGAAAAACAGGTAATTGATTCTTTAACTGTCCTACAAACATAAAACTACTTACAGGTTCGTTCGACATTATTTTGTGGTAATAAGGCGGCTTGCCTGCTTTAATTTTTAACAGTAATTGTAAAGAACTATCGTTTGTATTTCGGTGTAATTGCACAAAAATATTGTACAGAAAAAAACCACTGTTTTGGGTAAACGCAATTTTGGTTTGCTTTACCAAACTGGTTTTGCCATTGCCATCTTCATTTTTAAACAATACTTTTCGATTCATGCCCTCTGCAATACTGTTGCTTAAGTTTACAAATGCAGCTTCGGCATCATCCATTGTTTCAAAACGACCAAAAACGTATTCTGCAAAAGGAATCGTATCCAATACAATTTTACCAGGTAATGCTCCTTTAAGTTTAACGCCACTATGCAGTACTGTTACACCTGGATGAGCAGAGTCGCCACCCTTAACAGGCTTCTCTTTAGTTTCTTTAAAATTTTGAGGAGCATCGTTTAAGAGTTTAACGAAGCTTTTAGCAAACTCGTTTTTCTTTTGTTTGGGAATTTCAACAATAAAGTCTTGTGCACATAAGTTACATGCACAGCTACAGAAGAACAGTATACATACTAATCTTAGCATCAATAGACTTAGGGTTATGCTTATAAATTACTGGGGGGCAATTAATTATACAACGGATTGTTTACAATATTAGTATAAAAAAAATCAATTTTACACTAAATAGCCATGGCTTTTAAAAAATCGCTAACCAAATAACTAATTAGTTTACCTGTAGAAACATCTGTTCGTCCATCACTTAATTGTGTTGCACCTTCACAAATATGCAGGTAGGCAGGCTTACTTTCAGCAGTTGCAAAATGTATGTACTGCCTTGCATGATTTACTGTAATACCAACAGGCGTTGCAGCACTGCTTAAAGTATGTTCAATACAATCTAAGTCTAATTCTATGCCCACCAAAGTGTCATCTGTAAAGTCAACTGCATGAGCAATGGCTTGGGTAAAAGTTCTTTTTTCATGCAAAAAAATATCCTCATACGTAATACAATCCATAAAAGGATTATTCACAATATCCATCCATACATTTTGCTGAATATAATTTTCATGCAAACCAAGTACACAATACTTTTCTAAATAACCATCTTCTTCTGCATACCTGAAAGCATTGCCACTGTGCCTTCCTTCCATTGGTCGGTAATCAGCATGAGCATCTAAATTCATTACATTTATTTGCGCCAATTCTATCACACCAGCTTTATACCAACCCTTTGCAGCACCTTTAATACATGGGTAAGCATTGTTGTGACCACCACCAATTACAATAGGCATTTTTCTATTTTGTGTAATCATGTGCATCAGCTGCTCTACTTCATCATCAATCATATTTACAGCATGACGGTAAGCTGCTAACTTCTCTTCATAATTATCGGCATTGTTATCAATTAAACTGGCTACATCGTTAAAATCAAAATGACCCAATAAAAGCACTTCATTTCCATCTAAAAAATCATTGCTTTGCGTATTTAAGAAAGATTGCAAAAAGGGATGCCATGCACTATCTGCACCACCCATTCCATTATTGGCTTTTACACCAATATCTTCAGGCACACCAAATAATACATATTTAATAGAAGGTTGTTGCAATGCTTCTTCTAAATTAGAGGCAGGGGAAATACACCTAATTCGTTCCCCTAACTTAGTTTCAAACCTGCGAATTTTAGTATAAGCCAAAACCTGTTGCTTGTCGTAAAATCTAAAATGTTTCATATGAAGCTGGTTTAAAAATGTGCAGGTTGAAGATAAGCTTTATCCATTTACAAAAGAATTCAATACAAATTATTTTATGCAACCAGCTGTAGTATTTCAATTAGACATTACCCGATAGCTATCGGGTGGCGTTGTTGAAAATCCTGCTGACTAGCAGGGCACTAGTCAGGGCTTTGTACTTTGTGGATCATTTTTACCAACTAATTAATATTTCAATTCAAAAAGTTTGCTTTCATACAACCATTTGCCTTCATAATCATAATCCTGATAATACACTTTAAATGAAACAAATAATTTGGGCTGAGTAGCATTTCTTTTTATCAAATAATCTGGTAAAAAGAATTGAATGCCATCTAGCTTGGGGCTATTTATTTTGCCTTCATTACCTGTACATCTTTCCAGTACAAAAACATCGCCTAATTGATTGTCTAAATTATACATTTCATTTTTATTGTACAATGGCTTACCCTGCTCGTTATACACAAACAATAACAAATTGTAAATAGTATTTTTATTGCAGGTAGTCATTTCAAATTGAGGATAAAACGAAACACCTTGTTTGGTGGCTGAACGTTTGATTACTAAATTCTTAAAGCTAAGTACAGGTATGGTGATATCTACTTTTGTTGTTTCTCTTTTGGGATAAAGTGCTGCTAAATGTTGTTTATCTTTTTGAGAAAATGTTGTATTCCATTGTACAGCTGTAGTTGATTGTATAACTGCCTTAGGCAATGGGGCTGTCATAATAGAAGCTGCATCATACTTCATACTGCTTGTGAAATTGAGCAGGTATTTTTGTTTTAGCTCTTCAAGTGTTAAGTAATATGATTTATCATTTTTTAAAGTAGAAAAGTAAGTTTTCAGGTTGTTGGTATTCCAATTTACAGCTTCATCAATAATTTCATCCTGTATGCCAATTGCATGGCAAAGGGTATGCAATACATGCATTCGAAAGATTGCTTTGTTTGTATAAAAACTTGTATCAATGGTTAATGTTGATTCTTCTTGCTCAAACATTAAACTCATTGTTCCAATAGCTGAGCTAATTATTTTTTGGTTATTGAAATCGATTCTTAAGTGTGCTAAATCCTCAACAAATTGAAATTTCAGGTTTACATATTGCTCAAATTCTTTTACAATTTGCTGAATATTTTGTTGTATAACCTTGCTTCCACTTAAAAACTTTACTCTTAATGTTTTGCCATTATCCCATAAAAAATAGTTATCAGCTACACATGCCATTTTACCATTCCAGCCCAGTCCATTAGAATAATGAGGATTGTATTGTTTGGTTAAACATACAACAGATTGTTGAGCTTGTAATTGTGTTGATACTGTATAAATTATCAGCAGCGAAAGAAATATTCTCTTCATAAAAAGCAATACTTAATGCTTGAAGATAATTTTTCACCTACAATTACATAAAAAGAGATTGGTTATTTTATTAGCAGTAACGATTCCTCTATTTCATCATGCTTCAATCGTATAACACAGTTACCATTTATTGGCAAATTCAGTTGATTTAATTGTACAAATTGCATTCCTGCTTGTTGCGTTGCATTTGTCCATTGTTTAATTAAACCACCTTGTAAATTATATACACTTAATTGAACAATGGAAGGCTTATTTAAATTGTACTGCACAACAGAGTTTTCCTGTATTGGGTTGGGATATACTTTTAATCCAGTAGTTTTATCGCTAATCAATTTTACAATTAGTATTTTACTGTACTTAAAACTTCCATCATTATCTATTTGCTTTAAACGATATTGGTAGGTATTACCTGATAACAGATTCACGTCAGTATAACTAAATTTATTGCCATTCGTAAATTCTGTAGCTGCAACAAAACCAATCTTCTTCCATTCAACCATTGCAGTATTGTTTAATACACATCGTTCAATCTCCCATCCTTTATTGTTTAGCTGATCACTAATTTGCCAATTCAATACAACTGCATTTTGTTTATTTACAAACGCAGTAAATGAAAGTAACGCAACAGGTAAAGTATTGTAATTACTTTCAAAACAGCCTAAATCTGGTGCTACTCCATTATAAGCAAACCCAATGTTTAAGCCCTTATCAATAGCATCGCTATTGGCAGCCAATTGCATAAAGTTGATGTTGGGCAAACTTCCATCCGCATTTCTTACAGTTGTAAGTAAAGCCATATCAGTACTTAAAAAATCAGCACTATTAATGGTTACAGGCAAGTTAAAAGCGTTGGTATCGGCATTACAAGTAGTAAAATTAATATTACTGTATTCAGTACTTCTTGCTCCCCAGCCTAAATTATTTTTCATGTTGTGGTCGTAACCTGCAACGTCAGCTGTATAATCAGCAGTTCTATTAAGCATATTATAATTGGTCGCATTATAATAAGCCGAGTTATTGTACCAGTTATTTCCACCCAAATGGTGATTGGCATAAAAACCACTGGATTTATTACGCACTGCCAAACAAAATTGTACGGTATTACGTGGAATAACAGCTGGCACACTTGGTGCTGTTGAAACCCCATAACCACCAGCTTTAAAACCATTCCCATCGCCTAAGCTAGCAAATGAAGTGGAGTAGCCATTGTAAAATGCCCAACAGTTTTCAAAACGTACTGCTTCAAAAGCATTGATACAATCAAATCCATCATCGCTGTTAAACCATGCCCGGCAACCTCTGAAAACATTATTGGTGTACCCTACACCATCATTGTTTGCATGAAAGCCAAAACCGTCGGTATTTCCGCCCAATTTATTTTCTGAAATATTGTCCCAGTTATTGTACGCATCACAATTTAAAATTAGGTTATTACCACCTTTGGTTAAATAGAAGCCAATGGCTTTACCATCATGCATACTCAGCATTTCATAAATATTGTTACTTCCTTGATTTTCGAAACATTCACTTTGTGTATGTGCAGTAATATTTACCTGCACACCAACAACTTCTAAACCTTTAATATGTATCCAAGAACCTGTTACCTGAAAAGCATGAATACGATAACCAGCAGGATTTACAGCAGCATAATTGAACACTGGTTTTTCACCAGGATAAGCCCAGTAATTAATTCTCTTACCCGATGTGCCACTTTTGTTTAATAAGGTTACATAAGCCCAAATAGAAGAGTATTGTGCAATTTGAGATTCAGCCATTGCAAACGTACCACCACGTACATAAACTGTATCTCCAGCAACAACAGCATTTTGAGCTCTTTGAATACTTAAAAATGGTGAAGTAATTGTACCTGTATTGGAATCGCTTCCTGTATTGGCAACATAGTATATAGTTGAAAAAGACTGAAACCGAATTAGAACTAAAATAATTAATATTAGTCCTTTGAAAAAGTATTTATTCATATGGCTGGTAAAAGTTTTAATCAATAAATCAAAATGATTAATTGATTAAAACTAACAGCTAAGCAATAGAAGTCAATCCTGACGCATCCTGACTAAAATATCTATCACTATAAAAAGTTGATACTTCCCCCTAACATTTAATCAGAATAATTTAGACTATTTATTTTTTACTTGAACTATTAATACCGCTATTTTGAACTAAGATGAACATCTTTCCAAACAACAAACTTCTAATTTCATTTTCTCCAATTCAAACAATTAACTGAATTATTTGCTCTCATGTACTTGCCTAAAACAAAAAAGTCTATTTTACTTATTACTGTTTTTATTGGCTCTATGGTTAGCTGTTTTGCTCAAACAAAATTGCCTCGATTTTTTTCAGATAGTATGGTGTTACAACGAAATACCAATGCTGTAATTTGGGGTTCCGATATTGCCAATAAAAAAATCATTGTTTCAGGTAGTTGGGGTAAAACAGATAGTGTTATAAGCGATAATTCAGGTAAATGGAAATTGCAATTACAAACACCAGCAGCAGGTGGTCCATTTACACTCATAGCAACAGGAACTACAACGGTTATTATAAAAGATGTTCAAATAGGAGAAGTTTGGTTATGTGCAGGACAATCGAATATGGAAATGCCCATGAAAGGCTATCTCACTTCTACTCCACCACAACTGGTTGATAGCAGTGCTTTTTTCATAGACAATTCTTTAAATCCAAAACTGAGGGTTTTTATGTCGGGCTGGAATGGCACAAGCAGAATTCCTGTTAGTGACCTTTCAACAGGCAATTGGGAAACAGCATCGCCAGCAACAACGCCAGATTTTAGTGCTACAGCATATTTTTTTGCAAGAAAGTTACAAGAAACATTGGGTATACCTGTTGGAGTTATTGTAACTGCAAGAGGAGGTTCAAGCATTGAAAGCTGGATGGATAGTACAACTTTAGCTACAGTAGAACCTGTAATCATACCAAGTGTGGTTAATTGGCAGGATGCACAAGCCACCCCTACCATAATTTATAATACCATGCTTTATCCATTTATTGGATTTAGTATAAAGGGTATTATTTGGTCGCAAGGAGAAGCCAATAGAAGTAATTATCAGTCCTATCAAACAAAGTTTACAAAACTGATTAACTCGTGGAGAACTCAATGGAATCAAGGTGAATTCCCTTTTTATTTTGCACAAGTAGCACCTAATGGTGGAACTACCAATTTAAATGCAGCAGGCTTAAGAGAAGCACAACTGAATACCATGCTTAGAGTAAATTCTACAGGTATGGCTACTACGATGGATATTGGTGTTCAGGGATTAGACCATTATCCTAAAAAGAAAGTTGTAGGAGATCGTTTGGCTCTATGGGCTTTGGTAAAAAATTATGGAATATCAGGAACGCCAAGTGGCCCTGTTGTAAAAAGCATGACCATAAAAAATGATACGATCAATTTAAAATTCAATTATACCGATTTAGGATTAACCAGTTTTGGACTTGGATTAAGTGATTTTGAAATTGCTGGTGTCAACAAAGTATTTTATCCTGCAACTGTAACTGCTGCAGATTTTAATTACTCACTAAATATTAGAAGCAGTAGTGTTAGCAACCCCATGTACGTAAACTATGCTTTTAAGAATTATGTAGAAGGTTCATTGTTTAACAGAGCTGGTTTGCCTGCCTCATCTTTTAGAACAGAAAATATTTTTACTGCTCTGCCAGTAACATTTGGAAATATTAATGTTACAAATAAAAATGGCAGCAGGATAATTACATGGAATGTATTGGTTGAAATTAATATGGATAATTACGAAGTTGAAAGCTCTGTTGATGGGATAAATTTTAAACCTATTACAAAAATTGCAGCAACTGGCAGCAACACAAATTATCGTTTTGAAGACAACACTAACTTAAACAATAAAACTGTTTATTATAGATTAAAAGCCAACAATAACAATGGTTTAAGCAATTATAGTAAAATTGTAACGAGTACTTTTCTTGATTCAGGAAATACTATAAAAATCATCAACCCATCTTACAATGGGATAAACCTAATTTGCTCAAATTCATTCACAGGCTCAATTATTGTAACTGATTATATTGGCAAAACAATAGCCACCAAACAAATCAACAACTTCAATGGTAATTTAAAAATCGAATTGCCAATAACATTTAAAGGAACTGCAGTTGTGCATATTATCACTCCAGATAAAAACAAACAAACAGAATTAATTAATATTTTATGATGCGTTTATCAGAATGCAAAAAGTAGAAATAATGAAAAAAACACTTTCACTAACAACAGTTTTTACATGCATGATTTTCATGTGTTTTGCACAAACTAAAATGCCTCTATTTTTCTCCGACAGTATGGTATTGCAGCAAAAAACCGATGCTGCCATTTGGGGTACAGATGCAGCTAACAAAAAAATTACAGTTATAGGCAGTTGGGGTAAAACCAGCAAAACAACTACAGATGATTCAGGTAAGTGGAAACTTAAACTACCAACTCCAGCAGCTGGAGGACCTTATACAGTAACTGTAAAAGGAAGTACAGAAATTGTTTTAAAAGATGTATTGATTGGTGAGGTTTGGCTATGTGCAGGACAATCGAATATGGAAATGCCCATGAAAGGCTATAACGGTAAACCTCCACAACCCGTAGACAGCAGCGAATACTTTATTGTCAATTCTTTAAACCCTAAACTCAGGGTATTTAAGCCAGGTTGGAATCCGCCCAGTCGTACAACTGCTTACGATGCAATTTCTGGCAAATGGCTTTCAGCTTCGCCAACAACAACGCCCGATATTAGTGCTACAGCTTATTTCTTTGCTAGAAAATTACAACTCGAATTAAATATTCCCATTGGAATTATTCTAGTTGCAAGAGGTGGCTCCAGTATTGAAAGCTGGATGGACAGTTCAACACTTGCAACTGTAAAACCCGTTGTAATACCTAGTGTTCTTGAATGGAAATTAGCACACAATACGCCTACCATGATGTACAATACTTTTTTGCATCCTTTTATTGGCTATACAATTAAAGGTGTTACTTGGTCACAAGGAGAAGCCAATAGAAAAAACAATCATGAATACTTAGAGCTGTTTACAAAAATGATTAGCTTATGGAGAAGCAATTGGCAGCAAGGTAATTTTCCATTTTATTTTGCACAGTTGGCACCTAGAGGTGGTACTGATAATTTGATTGGTGCACTTTTCAGAGAAGCTCAATTGAATACGATGCTTACTGTAAAGTCAACAGGTATGGCTGTCATATTGGATATTGGTTCTAAAGTGCAAGAACATTATCCTCAAAAAAAAGTTATTGGTGATCGCTTGGCACAATGGGCATTGGTAAAAAATTATGGAAAAGCAGGAGTTGCTAGTGGCCCTGTAGTTAGAGAAATTATTAAAAGCAACGACCAACTAAAACTCACTTTTAATTATTGTGGTGCAGGTTTAACGAGTTTTGATAAGCCCTTAGCCGATTTTGAAATTGCAGGAGCTGATGAAGTATTTCAACCAGGAACAGCAACGATTGTAGATAATAATACTGCCATCATTGTTTCGAATAGCAATGTTAAAAATCCAATTTACGTAAGGTATTGTTTTAAAAATGCAGTTGATGGCACCCTATTTAACAAAAATGGTTTGCCAGCTTCATCTTTTAGAGGTAAAGCATTGTAGTGTTTTACTTGCAACCTTTACATTGGTTTTATTGTAAAAATATTTATAATAACTTCTACGGGTATGCACATGGGCTTCTTAATCTGTTGACAATTGTACTAAAGGTTGAAGGGTGCGACGCCACAAAAGCTTAATAGTTATTCTACAGCTGGTAACAAAAAAATCCTCTCCATTTTCATGAAGAGGATTAACAACAAAAAACACTTGTACTAAAGAATCAAAGGCTAAACATATTTGTTTTACTTAATCGCATTAGGCAGAACAAATAATTATATTAATCGGGTTTTTTACCATCTAAAAAAGTGTTGATGGTAGAAATGTGACTGTTATCGTTTTCGTCTTTATTAACCGTGTACTTACTGTAAAAATTCTCTACTGACGTAAGTGTGTTTCCAAATAATTCCATGTTACGACGGATGTAAGCCGGCACAGCGTCGAACTCATGATTAGAATCACTGGCATTGTTAACGTTGAAAGACAGATTACGTAATTTCTGTATTCTTTCTGCCGCCCTTCTTTTTTGCTCTTCTACATCGTCCAGCAAAGCCGGTTCCTCTGCAGACAAATTTGAAGGTAGATCCTGTTGCTGAGCTTTAACTGGGGTCACATCCGCCGTACCTGGAGTTTCATCTCTTACTACCAACTTCATTTCAAGCTCCGGATGCTCTTCAACTGGTTGAGTAGCAGGAGGAGTTTCCATAAGATGTCCGGACATTGACGACGGCTTCTCATAGTTAGGCTCTGCATAGATATTGGATGGTCTTGTTAAAAAGCTGTTGTTTGCAACAGATTCAGCAGTATTATCGCTAACCGATGGTTGATTATTTAACTCATTTTCCATAGTAACTGTTGGTTCAGTTAATGGTAGTTGAGGTGTAACAACATCAGTTGACATTTCTGTACTTAACTCAAAATGCAAAATAGCAGATTCCTTTTCTTCTTCACCACGTATTTCTACGTTTTGTGGAATAGTAGTGGAAAAGTAATCAGTAGTGAATGTTGAATGACTGGTTGACTGCATTGTTTCTGTTGCAGTTTCTACCATTGTTGGTGCAAATGGATCTTGTGTAACAACTGATCTTTCTTGCTGAACAAAAACAGGTTTTTCTTCTACTTTCTTTGCTTCGCCAGCAACATCTAAAGTCATTACAATTTTTTCTGGCTTAGGTTCTGGTTTCTTTTCTACAACTGGTTTTGCAAATGGATCTTTTGCATCGAAGCCAGTAGCAATTAAGGTAATACCAATTTTTGCACCCAAAGTATTGTCGTAACCAGTACCAACAATAACATCTGTATGTTCACCAGCTTGCATACGCAAGTAGTTGTTGATAATTTCTAATTCATCCATGGTGCATTCATCATCACCTTCTGCACTATTGATATTAATTAAAATCCATTTAGCACCTTTGATATCGCTATCATTCAGCAATGGAGAATTTAATGCTTCTTCGATAGCACGTTGAGCTCTGTCTTCTCCTTCTACTTCTGCCTTACCCAAAATGGCAACACCACCATTTTTCATTACGGTACACACATCAGCAAAATCGACAATGATATGACCACGACTATTGATAATATCTGTGATACATTTTGCAGCAGTAGCTAAAACGTTATCGGCTTTTGTAAAAGCTTCTTTCATTTTTAAGTTGCCAAATTGCATACGTAATTTATCATTGCTGATAACTAGCAATGTATCTACATAAGGCTTTAATTGGTTGATCCCTTCTTGTGCCTGTAACATACGGCGTGGACCTTCGAAACCAAATGGTGTAGTAACAATACCAACAGTTAATATTCCTAAATCTTTACAAATTTTAGAAATGATGGGAGCACCACCAGTTCCTGTTCCACCACCCATACCAACAGTGATAAATGCCATTTTGGTATTTACTTCTAGTATGCGTTTAATTTCTTCTAAACTTTCTTCGGTTGCAGCTCTTCCAACTTCTGGATTGGCACCTGCTCCCAAACCTTGAGTAAGGTGTGGACCTAATTGAATTTTATTTGGAACTTTACTTTGCTCAATTGCTTTAGCATCGGTGTTACAAATAATAAAATCTACGCCCTCAACATCTTGAGAGAACATAAAGTTTACAGCATTGCTTCCACCACCTCCAACACCTACCACCTTAATGATGGAAGATTTTTGTTTTGGCAAATCAAAGTGAATCATAATCTAAATTTTAATGGGTTAGTTAGTAGTAATTGTTATTAGGATGTAAGGGTTAAGGTAGAAGGTGTAAGATTAGTGTTTCGACAACTTAAACCCTATACCTTATTCCTTTAACCTTTTACTTTATCATCTTGTCTTCTTCTTCTTTAAATAAATCAATTAGATTGTCTTTGAATTTATCCCAGAATTTCAGTTTCTGTTTTCTGTCAGTAACATCTACAGAAGTTGGCTCTGGTGTAGTTTGTTGTTGAACAGGTTGCTCTTCAACAACAACTTCAGCTTTTAGCTTTTTGGGCATTTCGATTTTCTTGTATTTTTCAGAAAACTCTTTGTATTTGTGCTCATAATCACTGTAACCTTTTAAAATCAATCCAAGACAAGTAGCATACATTGGTTTTTTCAATTCATCGATATGGTTTGGAGCCAAATGTTCGTTTGGCAAACCAATTCTTGCATTTAAACCAGTTGTATATTCTGTTAATTGAATTAAGTGTTTTAGCTGAGAACCCCCTCCCGTCAAGATAATTCCACCATTCAATGCTCTACTATCTAAACCCACTTGTTTTAAGTGATAAGAAACAAAGTCTAAAATCTCACTCATACGAGCCTGAATGATTTGTGCTAAGTTTTTAACACTGATTTCTTTGGCTGGCATTCCTTTTAAACCAGGAATGGTAATGAACGCATTTGCTTTTGCTTCATCGGCTAATGCACTACCAAACTGTACCTTCATGGCCTCAGCTTGTTGCTTTAATACACCAAGACCTAGACGTATGTCGTTTGTTATGTTTTCACCACCAAAAGGTATAACTGCTGTATGCTTTAAAATACCATCGTAGAATACTGCCAAATCACTTGTTCCACCACCAATATCTAAAATAGCAACACCAGCTTCCATATCAATTTCACTCATTACAGCACTGGCACTGGCCAAGGGTTGCAATACTAAATCTTTGGTTTTCAACTCGCTTCTTTCTACAGCTCTATTAATATTTCTTATGGCATTTCTATCACCAGTAATGATGTGAAAATTGGCACCCACTTTAACACCATTGTATCCAATTGGATCTTTTACATTGGGCAAATTATCTACATGAAATTCTTGTGGAATAACATCGATAATTTGATCGCCTGCGGGTATAAAAGTTTTGCGTTGATTTTCGATTAACTGATCAATTTCCCAAGCTTGAATTTCATTCTCAGGATCTTGCCTCACCATGTCGCCACGGGTTTGTAAACTTTTAATGTGATGACCAGCAATGCCCACATACACTTCACTTATTTCTAAGTCGGGGTTGCTTTCATAACAATTTAATAAAGCCTGTTGAATAGCTTTGATGGTTTGATCGATATTTAATACCTGACCATGTTGCACACCATTGCTATTGGCTCTTCCAAAACCAAGAATCTCTAATTTGCCGAATTCATTTTTCCGTCCGGCAATTGCTGCGATTTTTGTAGTTCCAATATCGAGTCCAACGATAATGGGAGCTTCATTGTGATTCATAGATATGTGTTTTTGTTGTTTTCGTTTGGGTTGATTAATTCTTTAATTTTCATTTCATTATTTAATGACCATTATTCATAACTGCCCTAGGTTTGTTATTGGTTGGTTTTGGCTGAGCCGGTTTACCAATAACTGGTTTAGGTGCTATTCGAACAGGTGTTTTATTATTAGGCCTTTTTACAGGCTTATCAATAATAGGTTTGGACGTTCTTCTTCCAACTGTATCTTTTTTCTTCTCTTCTGATTCTGGTTTAGATACAAGTAAAGAATCAGTTGTTGGCACTACAGCCAAGCCATTTGCCAATGCTGTTGCTTTTGCTGTATCAGCTTTAAGTTTACTCATTCCTTTTTTTATTGCCACTACCTGGTTTGCAAATTGAACATCTAACTTTTCATATTTATTAATGCCGTTTTGCATCCAAGCTTCTTTATAAAAAGTGTACAAGCGATTAAATTTATTTTCTAAATCATCTGCACTACCTATTGCAACCACATGGTCACCAATTACTGGTATAATTTCAAATGTTGCATTTGGCTGTACGTCTACCTGAGCAATTTGTGCCATCCAAAAACTATCAGCCATAATAAAATTGCCAAGTTTAATTACATCTTTGAGCAATAAACTATCGCCAGCAGACATTACCTTTTTATCGCTTGAAAAATTGGTAAACACTGGTACTCTTGCACTTATTTTTTCACTTAGTGGTAATCTTACTCCAGCTGTATCTAAATAAAAAGAACTCCCTTGGGTTGTAAAGATTCTTGCCGTTGGCTGACGTTCCTCTATACTCACCATTAACACCTGTTGGTTATCAAAGAACAATTCAGCATTTTTAACCCATGCATTGGTTTCCAACTCCTCCTCCATTTGGCGTAGTGTAATAGAAGCTATATCCTTGCCAACTATTTCACCAGATGCATTTAAAATGTTCAACACATCTTTTTCATCTATAAACATGTGTTCCTCTGCACCTGTGATTTCAATCTTTACTTCTTTACAAACTTTGTGGTTCTTTTTTTGCATGGCAGCACCTAGCAATACCACAGTTCCAATGCCTGCAGTAATCCATAAAGCTTGTATAATCCGTTTCTTCCACACTTCTATTAATACTTAATCATTACTTCTTTTACTGGTTGTAATAAGGCATCAATATCTCCTGCACCTGCCATTACTACTAAGTCGGGTTTATTAATTTCTATCCACTGTTTCATTTCTTCTTCGCCCAATACTTGCTTATGAGACAATGCCATTTTAGCTGTTATCATTTCACTTGTCACTCCTTCCATTGGCAATTCTCTTGCTGGATAAATTGGCAACAGAATTACTTCATCGGCCAAGTCTAAACTTTGAGCAAATTCAGTAGCTAAATCTTTTGTTCTACTAAATAAATGCGGTTGAAAAATCACGGTTATTTTTCTTTTGTTGAAAATGCTTTTCACTCCAGTAATCAATGCCCTTAATTCTTCAGGATGATGAGCATAGTCATCAATTAAAACAACATTTTCATTTTTCAATACATATTCAAACCTTCTTCTTACACCTTTAAATGTTTCAACTGCATTTTTAATTTTCACATCTTCGATATCCAGATATTTTGCTACAGCTATTGCTGCTACCACATTCTCAATGTTGTGCAAACCGCCCATGTGTAATACTACATTTTGCAGTATCCATTCTTTTGCAATTACATCAAAAACATAACTGCCATTTATTACACGAATTTCAGCAGCGTGTACACCAGCATTTCTATCTTCAAAACTGTAGGTATAATGATGAGCAGCATTTAATTCATCTCCCCTTTTTAAGCCATGTTTATTAATTAAACAACCACCAGCTTTAATTTTTTGAGAAAATTGGATAAACGCATTCTCTACTTCTTCGGGCGTTCCATAAATATCCAAATGATCAGGATCCATAGCTGTAACAACAGCTACGTCAGGAACTAATTTCAAAAAACTTCTGTCGTACTCATCTGCTTCAACAACTACTACATTTTTCTCACTACTCCAAAAATTGGTATTGTAGTTTGCAGCAATACCGCCTAAAAAAGCATTACAACCAAAACCAGTGTGTCTTAATATGTGAGCAATCATACTGGTAACTGTTGTTTTACCATGCGTACCACCCACACATATATTGAAAGAACTTTCAGTAATCCATTGCAATACATCACTACGTTTAACCACTAAGTATCCATGCTCTTGATAATACACCAACTCTTTATGATTCTTTGGAATAGCTGGTGTATATACTACAGCCTGCACATCTTTAGGAATCAAATCCACCCTTTCTTCATAATGTATTTCTATACCAGCCTGTTCTAAGTCTCTTGTTAATGGTGTAGATGTTTTATCGTAACCACTTACCTGTGCATTTTTAGATTTAAAATATCTTGCCAATGCACTCATACCAATGCCACCTATGCCAACGAAATACAGCCACTCCAACCTCTCCAAAGGAGAGGCATTTTTTTGTTCAATATGTTGAGACTGATTACTCATTATTTTCTATTTATTAACTCTATTAACTTTTTTACCTTATTGACTCAAATACTTTAGCAGCAATTATCTCATCAGCATTATTTATCGCCAATGAAGCAATGTTTGATTTTAATTGATATTGCAATGCTTCATCTTTCGATAAGGCTATAATTGTACCCACCAACTTCTCTTTTGCCTCACTATCCTTAATCATCAATGCTGCATTTCTATCGACCAAATGTTTTGCATTGGCTGTTTGATGATCTTCAGCAGCCAACGGAAATGGTACGAATACTGATGGCTTTTCGGTTACACACAATTCAGTTACTGCCATTGCTCCTGCCCTGCTGATTACTATATCAGCTGCTGCATAAGCCATTTCCATTTGAGTAATAAATTCATTACACCAAATATTTTGCTTACCCTCAGCTTTTGCTTTAAACTCGGTAGCTGTTGTTTTTCCTGTTTGCCAAATGATCTGTAATTCGTTTTGCTCAAACTCATTTAAGTGTGTAGCCAATGCTTCATTAATACTTCTTGCACCTAAACTTCCTCCAACTGCCAATACAGTTTTTTTTGTTTCATCCAATCCGAAAAATTGAATTGCGTCAGTCCTGCGAATGGATGATTGTGCAATTGCTTTGCGAACTGGATTGCCCGTTATCATCAATTTTTCTTTTGGGAAGAATTTTTCCATGCCTTCGCCTGCTACAAAAATTTTGGTTGCATTTTTACCCAACATGATATTGGATTTTCCTGCAAACGAATTACTCTCATGTATAAATGTTGGTATGCTTTTGCTTTGTGCATATTTGAGCACAGGAAAAGTTGAATAACCTCCAACACCTATTACAGCATCTGGCTTAAACTGATTGATAATGTTTCTAACCTGTACAAAACTTTTGATGAGCTTATAGGGTAAGCCAATATTTTTTATCAAAGAACTTCTGTTGAAACCTGCGATATCTAAACCTTTAATTTCATACCCAGCCTGTGGTACTTTTTCCATTTCCATTTTTCCTGCAGCACCAACAAACAAGATTTGTGTGCTTGGTTCTTGTTGCATAATTGCATTAGCAATTGCTATTGCAGGAAAAATATGACCTCCTGTTCCTCCACCTGCTATGATAATTTTCTTACTCATTTTTTATTTCACGCAACGAAACAACGATTACAATGAACGCTACGTGAGTTAATCTATTTTAAAATTCTCTTCTTCAATTAAATTTCATTCAACTGTATTTATATAGTTGATTAAAGAAATTAAAGTTGAAGTGTGCGACGCCACTACAGTTTCATGCTTATTCTACAGTTGGTTACATAACACTTGCTTCTTTATTTTCTTTAACTGTTATTAATGGTTCTAACACTGGTTCTTTACCTTCCATTTGTTCTACATTTCTTGCTACACTTAAGATAATTCCGATGGCTGCACAGGTGAATAAAAATGAACTACCACCCATACTTACCAATGGCAACGTAACCCCGGTTACTGGAACAATATTTACATTAACAGCCATGTTTGCAACTGCTTGAATGACCAATGTAAAACTGAGTGCCAATGCAAGGAATGCACCAAATGCATAAGGACATCGTCGAAAAATTCTTATACATCTAAACAAGAATGCCAAATAAATAAAAATGATAAATGCTCCTCCTAACAACCCATATTCTTCAATAATGATGCTATATATAAAATCGTTATAAGCCTGTGGTAAAAAATTACGTTGCTCACTATTGCCTGGTCCTTTACCTAAAAATATTCCACCTTTTGCAATAGCAATTTTTGCCTGTTGCACCTGATAAGGTGTTTCGCTAGTGCCAGCATACATAAAATCTTGCACACGTTTTACCCAAGTACCAAAACGACCAACTGATTTTAATTTTTCGGCAGAAGTTGTTTTTTTCTTTTCTGTTTCCTGCTTACCGTCATACGTCAGCATTGCAACTGAAACAATTAATGCAACAGGAATCATTGCTACCAAAATAGTTAAACCAATATGCTTTAAACTTACCCTGCCAATAAACATGAGCATTAACGATGTTGCACCTGTTAACAATGCATTACTTAAATTGGCTGGCATAATTAATGCACAAATAATAATGACTGGTGTTACAACTGGTAGAAATCCTTTTTTAAAGTCTTTAATCATTTCCTGTTTTTTGCTCATCATTTTTGAGATATACATAAACAGTGCAAGCTTTGCAAAATCACTGGTTTGAATCGTCATGTTTATAACTGGCAATTTTATCCAACGACTACCTTCGTTAATTTTTGCTCCAAATATTAACGTGTATAACAATAATGGAATGGATGCAAAAAATAAAATGGTTGCAATACGTGAAAACAATGTATAGTTTACCCGATGCAAAAAGTACATAATCATTAACCCAATTACTGTAAATGATAACTGCTTGAACAAATAAATTTCGTTGTTGCCTTTATTCATTTTATATGCCAAAGAACCTGTTGCACTGTACACCACCAACACAGAGATCAGTGCAAGAATTAACACAATACCCCAGATGAACTTATCACCATGGGTACGTTTCAATATGGCTTCTTTATTTAAAGAAGCGAATGAAATATCTTTTATGTTAATTGAATCTGCCAAGAAAAATTTCTAATTAATAATTTCCAATTTATTCACCCACTTACTTCTCACCATTCACGATTTACAATTCCTTAACTGCTTCTTTAAACTGCTTGCCTCTATCTTCATAATTTTTAAATAAATCAAAACTTGCACAAGCAGGACTCAATAAAACCACATCACCTTTTGTGCTTAATTTGAAGGCTGCATTCACCGCTTTTTTAGCACTATCCGTTTCAATAATTGTGGCTACTTTATCTTTAAAAGCTTCGATGATTTTCTTATTGTCTAAACCCATACAGACAATAGCTTTTACTTTTTGTTGAACCAATTCTTCCATTAATGTGTAGTCATTACCTTTATCTGTACCACCCAAAATAAGTACAGTAGGTTTGTTCATACTTTCCAGTGCAAACCAAGTGCTGTTGATATTGGTTGCTTTACTGTCGTTAATAAATTCAACGCCACGAACCGTTGCAACAAACTCCATTCGGTGTTCAAGACTTTGAAAATCTTTTACCGCTTCACGAATTTTTTCCTTCCTAATGCCAATGGTGGCTGCTGCAATACCTGCTGCCATGGTGTTGTAATTGTTGTGTTTTCCTTTCAGAGCAAAATCGTAAATGCTCATGCTTACTCTTTCTTCTTGAATGCGTAACATCATCTGATCGCCTTTAATGTAGCCGCCTTTTTTTACTTCGTGTTTCATGGAAAATGGTAATGGGTTAGTATTTGGGTTTAATGACTCTAATTTTTTAGTAATTACTTCATCGTCTAAATTGTAAATGAAATAATCACTACTTGTTTGGTTTTTTATGATATTGAATTTTGCGTTGATGTAGTTTTCGAACTGGTAATTGTATCTGTCTAAATGATCTTCTGTAATATTTAGCAGCACAGCTACGTCAGGACGAAAACTGATGATATCATCTAATTGGAAAGAACTGATTTCAGCCACATACCATTCTTTAGGATCTTCTGCCATTTGCTTAGCAATGCTGTAACCAATATTGCCAACCAATGCACAACTCAATCCAGCAGTTTTACAGATGTGATAGATGAGTGATGTACAAGTGCTTTTGCCGTTGCTACCTGTAATACCAATTATCTTACTGTTGCCTTTAAATCTGTATGCCAATTCAAACTCACTAATCACTGTTATTCCTTTTGCTCGAATGGCTTTTACCATTTCATTTTTATCAGGTATACCAGGGCTTTTCATCACCTCAGTAGCATTCAAAATTTTATCAGCAGTATGTGTGCCTTCTTCAAATTCAATTCCGTTATCAAAGAGCTCTTTTTTATACTTTTCTTTTATGATTCCACCATCGCTTACAAAAACTTTGTAACCTTTTTGTTTACCTAATAAGGCTGACCCAACTCCACTTTCACCTGCTCCAAGTATTACTAAACGATGTGTCATTTTTTATTTCACGCAACGAAGCAACGATTGCAACGAACGCTACGATATTTATTAGTTATCTAATTTTTAATGTCATTATACTTGCTACTACCAACAACACTGTTATAATCCAAAACCTAATAGCAATTTTATTTTCATGATATCCTTTCTTTTGATAATGATGATGTAGTGGACTCATCAAGAAAACCCTCCTTCCTTCACCATACTTTTTCTTCGTGTATTTGAAGTATCCCACCTGAATAATTACACTCAAATTTTCTACTAAGAATATGCCACAGAAAATAGGAATCAACCATTCTTTTCTTACAATAATGGCTAATGATGCAATTATTCCACCCAAGGCCAAACTTCCTGTATCACCCATGAAAACCTGTGCTGGATAAGCATTATACCACAAGAAGCCAATACATGCACCTACAAAAGCAGCGACAAAAATGCTCAACTCACCAAGGTTAGGGATGTACATAATATTTAAGTAATCAGCAAACTTGTAGTTACCACTTACATATACAAATACACCAATTCCAATTCCAATAATTGCACTTACACCTGCAGCTAATCCATCTAATCCATCTGTAAGATTTGCACCATTACTAACTGCAGTTATGATAAGCGTTACAATTAAGATGTAAATAATCCAGGTATATTTTTCAGCACCAGTACCCATCCAACTAATTAATTTGCTGTAATTGAATTCATGATTCTTTACAAATGGAATGGTTGTGATTGGTGTTTTTACTTTTACAAATCGCTTTTCTACACCATCAATTTTTCTGGTAACTATCGATGAATCTTTCGCAAATTTTTCAGCTGTTTGTTTTTGATAGGTAGTACCAATTACTTCTCTCTCTACAGTTACGGCATTGCTGAAATACAAGGTTGAACCAATGATTATACCTAAACCAACCTGACCAATTATTTTTGAAATCCCTGCTAATCCATCACTATCTTTCTTTTTATATGCCTCCCCTTTTTCTTTAGCAATCTTCCTTGCACGTATCTTAAAGTAGTCATCCAAAAAGCCAATAATACCAAGCCATACAGTACACAATACCATTAAACGGATGTACACTTTATCTAAATTGGCAAACAACAATGTTGGAATTAAAATACTCATCAGAATAATGATACCACCCATTGTTGGCGTACCTTTCTTTTGCATTTGGCCTTCTAATCCAAGATCACGAACAGTTTCGCCAATTTGTTTTTTCTGAAGGAAAAGAATAACACGTTTACCATATACAGTTGCAATTACAAGGGACAGTAAAACTGCCATTGCAATTCTGAACGTAAGGAATTGAAACAATCCCAACCCAGGAATGTGAAACTCTTTGTTCAGCCAAGTGAATAAATGGTATAACATCAGTTAATAGTTTATGGCCAATAGTCCATTATAAACCCATTATTTTTTATCCATGAACTATGGGCTATCGTCCATGGACTTTTATCTTACTTTCCTAAAATCTCAAACATTTCTTTCAACACTGCTTTATCATCAAAAGGATATTTTATTCCGTTGATATCTTGATATTTCTCATGCCCCTTACCAGCTACTAAAATGATATCTTCTTTATTTGCCAAGCTCACAGCCGTTTTAATGGCTTCTCTTCTATCGGCAATTGAAATGTATTTTCGTTTTGCAGCACTGGTTAACCCTTCTTCCATATCTTTCAAAATCTGATTGGGGTCTTCCGTCCTAGGATTATCACTGGTCAATATTACCCTGTCACTTAAATCACAAGCACTCTGAGCCATTATTGGACGTTTGGTTTTATCTCTATCGCCACCACAGCCAACTACAGTGATAATTTGTTCATGCCCTTTTCTTAATTTCTTAATGGTAGATAATACATTTTCCAATGCATCTGGTGTGTGAGCATAATCAACAATTCCAATAATCAATTCTCCGCTGATAATGTAATCAAATCTTCCTTCTGCACCACTTAGCATGCTTAATGCTGTTAATACTTCTTCTGGCTTTTCACCTAAACAAACCGCTGCACCATATACAGCCAAAAGATTGTATGCATTGAACTCCCCAATTAACCTGAAATGCACTTCTTTATCATTCACCAACATTTGTAAACCAGTAAGTGCATTATCAAGAATTTTTCCTTTAAACTCAGCAATTGTTTTTAAACTATAGTAATACTTTTTTGCATGGGTATTTTGCAGCATAACAGTTCCTCTTTTATCATCTGCATTACTGATTGCAAAAGATGTTGTAGACAAATCGTCAAAGAACTTTTTCTTAACTTTTATATACTCGTCGAACGTTTTATGATAATCTAAATGATCGTGTGTGATGTTGCTAAATAGTCCACCAACAAAATGTAAACCAGTAACTCGATGCTGATGAATAGCATGACTGCTCACTTCCATGAAAACATACTGACAACCTGCATTAACCATTTTAGCCAACAACTCATTTAAGCTAACAGCATCAGGAGTTGTATGTGTTGATGGAATAATTTCTTCAGCAATTTGATTTTGAACTGTACTAATCAAACCACATTTATATCCCAATTGATTAAACAATTTGAATAACACAGTTGCAATTGTTGTTTTTCCATTTGTACCAGTAACACCCACTAGTTTTACTTTTCGAGAAGGCTCTCCATAAAAGTTGTGAGCCATATAAGCCACAGCTTCATGCGTATTTGGAACCTGCAAATAAGTAATTCCTTCTATAAATTTTTCAGGGATAACCTCACCAACTAAAACAATTGCACCTAATTCAATTGCCTTATCAAAGAACTTATGGCCATCCGTTTGTTCGCCTTTAATTGCAACAAAAACAGAACCCTTACTCACTCTTCTAGAATCAATTTGTATATCGTTCACTTCTACAGATGTGCTTCCATGCACTTCTTTTAAGTGAACCTTATATAATATGTCTTGAAGTTTTGCCATTGTTAGTTTAATTCGATATTAATCAGTTGTCCTTTTGCGATTGATTGTCCAGCAACAATAGATTGATTCATTACTTTACCTTTTCCTTTTACCTGTACTTTCAATCCAATATTTTCACAAAGTGTAATTGCATCTTTTAATCCTAACCCTTTTAAAGCTGGCATTCGGGTTGCGTCAACAGGTTTTCCATTCAGCATAAATCCACTTGCATTACCCGATACACTTGCCCATTCATTTTCTAAAGCACTGGCATCTTTATATTTAAATTTTAGTTTGCTAGCAACTTGTTTAATATCATTTTTATTACCAGTATAACTATAATTAGAACTATCTGTTTTTATAGTAGCAATACCTTTAAAATTTGCTTCCCTCACATAGGTAGTGTACAACCTATCTGAAATTTCTTTGAACACAGGACCAGCAACGGAACCTCCATAAAACACAACAGCATGTGGTTTATTTTTGATAACCACTACAATTGTGTACTGCGGATTATCGGCTGGAAAATATCCTGCGAATGAACTTTGATACACTTTATCGGCATAACCTCTGCTTCCATTTGCAACCAATGCTGTTCCTGTTTTTCCTGCAACTTTATAAGGTGTATTTTTAAACAACTCTTTTGCTGTTCCAGCTATGCATACCCCTTCTAAACATTCTCTCAGTTGTTGCAATGTTGCATCGCTACAAATTTTTTGAGCCTTAATTATAGGACTAAACTCCTGTACTGTTGTACCTTCATCTTTCACAGCATTCAATAAATAAGGCTTCATCATTACACCATTATTTGCAACTGCATTGTATAGTGTTAATGTTTGCAATGGCGTTATCGATAAATTATATCCAAATGCCATCCATGGTAATGTTGTTGCACTCCAATATCTACTTCCTGGCTTATAAATAACAGGTTTGCGTTCTCCTGTAATATCTATTCCTGTTAAGGTATCCATGTGCAGCAAGTGCAAATGATTTAAAAACTTCGATGGAGCCGAACCATAATTTGCCCAAGCCAATTTTGCCATGCCCACATTACTACTTAACTCAAAAGCTTGTTTAACCGTTACATCGTTACGTCCATGTTGCTCACTATCATAAACTGTTTGTCCATTAATTTGCCAGGTACCGCCTTGAAGATTTACTACATTATTCAAATTCACTTTTTTGTCTTCTAATAATGCAATCATTGTTGCCAACTTAAAAGTTGAACCAGGTTCCGAAGGATTGATAGCATAGTTGTAATCTTCGAAATAAGTTCCATCTGTTCTCTTACCTAAATTAGCGATGGCTTTAATTTTACCAGTCTTGGTTTCCATTACCAATGCACATCCATGTTCTGCTTCATTCTTCACCATCATTTTCATTAAAGCGTTTTCAGTTACTTCCTGAATGAAAACGTCTAATGTTGTTACAATGTCTTTTCCACTTTCTGGCTCTATCTGATAATCATCAACAGGAACAGAAACACCACCTGCAATTGAACGAACCAAACGTTTACCAGTTCTTCCTTTCAATAAACTATCATAACTCATTTCCAATCCCACTTTAAAAGAATCTCTTGCTAAACCAATGGTTCTAAAGGCTAACATTTTATATGGATTCAATCTGATACTTTTATTATCTGCAATAAATCCACTTTTATTTTTCCCTAAACGCACCAAAGGAAATGTTCTCAACTGCTGATAATCTCTGTACGAAATATTTTTTCTTAAAGAAAAATAACGATCCTGTTCTTTATAACCTTTATTCAAAAGCAGTCGGTATTCACCTTCTGTTTTGTCTTTAAATAAATTGCTCAAATAATAACTCAAAGAATCTAAGTTTTCCCTAAAACGTTTTCCACTTTTTTCTCTTAATCCCTCTGCTCCAAAATCTATATACACATCAAACTGAGGAATACTGGTACTTAACATTTGTCCATCTTCGCTATAAATTGTACCACGTTCTGCGTCAACTTCTTCAATGCGTTGGTGCAAACTATCACTCATGCTTCTCCAATAATTGCCTTGCACCTGTTGTATATAAAATGCTTTACCCAAAACACAAAAGCTTACTATTACTATACCTATAAAGCATAGATAAACCCTGAATAGTATATCCTTTTTTACATCCATTATCTACTTTCGCCTACTTTGTTTTTTGTACCTGCAATCGTTGAGGCACTTCGTTACTTATCTTCAAACCCAATGGTTCAGCTACTTTCAACACTTGGGCTTCTTCACTTTTATACATCAACTCACTCTTCACGGTCTTATATTCAAATTGCAAATCCCTTAATTCCCTTTTTGTTTTATCAATATTTCTAACTGTCTTATCTGCCCAGTGCCCATTGGCTATATAGATTACGGCTAGCAAACACAGAAAAAGAAAAAAGTTTAAATTGCCTGTTAACCAATTTGAATTAAACAGGTTACCAATATTTTTGAAAGCACTTCTCTTTTCTTTTTCTTGCTCTGTATTCTTATCGTTTTCAACTTCAGCCATACATTAGAAATCATTTATTATTTTCAACCCAATCTTTCAGCTACCCTCAATTTTGCACTCCTGCTTCTTGTATTTCTTTTCAACTCTACATCAGTAGCAGTTATTGGTTTTTTAGTTACGTTTTGCCAAATCTTTTCCTTCACATTAGGCATAAAGGGGTTTTCCGGCTCTTCGTCAAAACTGCCGTTGCGGAAAAAATTCTTAACAACCCTGTCTTCTAAAGAATGGAAGGTGATAATGGCTGCACGTCCACCTGGTTTAATGATTGCATTTAGTTGCAATAACATTTCCTTTAACGCCCCAATTTCATCGTTCACTTCAATACGCAATGCCTGAAACACCTGAGCCAAGTATTTATTAGGATTTCCTTTCACCGCATCGTATATCAGTGTCTTAAACTGAGCAATGGTTTGCGTTTGTACATGATTGCGATTGTGTACAATTTGTTTAGCCAATGTTTTAGCGTTGGTTACCTCTCCATATACTTCAAACAGTTTATGCAACTGCTGTTCAGAATATGTTTGAATAATATCAACAGCACTTGAAGGTTGATTTACGTCCATACGCATATCCAAAGGCCCATCGAAACGAATCGAAAAACCTCGGCTACCTTCATCGAACTGATGAGAGCTAACACCTAAATCGGCCAAAACACCATCAACCTGTTGTACTTTGTGCAAACGCAAAAAACGCTGCAGGTGGCGAAAATTGTGAGGAACAAAAATGACTCTTTCATCGTCAGGAATGTTCTTTTGTGCATCTACATCCTGATCAAAAGCAAACAATCGTCCATTATTGTTTAATTGTTCCAAAATGCCTTTACTATGGCCACCACCACCAAACGTACAATCTACATAAACCCCATCTGGCTTAATTGCTAAACCTTCGAGTGTTTCGTTGTAGAGGACAGGAATGTGATAATCGGAAGGTTGAGGGTTTAAGGTTGAAGGTTTAAGGTTGTTTGTTTCGTTCATGTTCGTTTTCATTTGTTTTACCTTATTCCTTTTTGCTTATGCCTTATCAACTTTCTCTGCCATCACATCTGCAGCCAGATTACTGAATGCTTCGGGTGAAAAATCCTCAAAGAACTGTTTGTACTTACTTGAATCCCAGATATTTATTTTATCAAGGTCGGCCGCAAGGGTTATATCCTTACTTAAACCTGCAAATTCTTTTAGCTGTGGTGGTAACAATAATCGTCCAGCACTATCCAATTCAACTTCTGTTGCTCCACCTAAAAACAAACGTTTAAATTCTCGTACTTTCGGGTCGAAATCATTTAATTGACGAATTCGTGCAACCAATGGCTCCCAACTTGATAAAGGATAAAGAGTTAAACATTTTTCAAATCCACGGCTTATTACTAAACGGCTCTCTCCTTCCGGAAGCTGTTTTTTCAAACTGCCGGGAACAAGAAATCGACCTTTTGAGTCAATCGTTGCTTCGTATTCGCCGAGAAGATTTAGCATTTGTGAATAATTAAAACGTATTTTACCATTTATTGACACAAAATAACACTTTTTCCCACTTCTAACCCTCAGTTAGCACCTTCTATTTATCCACAAGAAAAAGCGGATTAAAACCCTTGCTATCATTGATGTTTAGTATTAAATACATGTTTTACACCTGCGTAAAATGTGAATTACTGTGGAAAAGCAGTTGACGAACACTGATAATGATCATATTTATACCACTAGTGGGAAAAAAAGTACAAAAAATCACAATCATTTGTGGAAAATTGTAATTATAGCCCAACTAATAAGTAGTTAGTCAATACTATTTTTAGATAATTAGTTGGGTGTGATTGAGGAAAGTTGAAATACAATCAGGAAAAAATAGTCGTAAAAACGGGTTTTGTGGTAAAAAGTGGTAATCTTTTTAACCACATAGGTAGCAAAGGTTTTTAAGGAAAATAGTTTAAAGCATTCTTAGCGTTAACCAATATTATTTTCTATCGTATCCTCCATACCTATGTTTCTATGTGTAAAAAACAGCATTCCGCTATTTTTGCCCCATGCATCCAAAAGACATTTCAATTTTCGATTATACCTACAATTTACCTGAAGAAAGAATTGCCAAATATCCTTTAGCAGAAAGAGATAGCAGCAAACTACTTGTATTTAAGAATAAAGAAATTGAAACTTCAATCTATAAAAATTTGCCTTCCTTTCTTCCTGAAAACACCACCTTGGTGTTCAACAATACTAAAGTAGTAGAAGCCAGATTATTATTTGAAAAAAGCACAGGCAGTGTAATTGAAATTTTTTGTTTAGAACCCGATGAACGCTATACTGATATTACCACAGCCATGCTGCAAAAAGAAAAAGTATTTTGGAAGTGTTTGGTAGGAGGAGCAAAAAAATGGAAAGAAGAATTTTTATTAAAGCAAATTATTTATCAAGAAAATTCTATTGCACTACAAGCCAAAATTGCTGAAAAAAGAAACGATTATTTTTTGATTGAATTAAGCTGGAACAACGCTGATTTATCTTTTGCTGAAATTTTACATGCTGCTGGTGTAATTCCCTTGCCACCTTATTTACACAGAACAGCAGAAGAGCAGGATAAAAAAACTTATCAAACCATTTATGCCAAGCATGATGGTTCTGTTGCTGCACCAACTGCTGGCTTGCATTTTACAGAAAACTTATTGGCCGATTTAAGTAAAAAAAATATTCATCCTTTATTTGTAACACTACATGTTGGTGCTGGTACTTTTAAACCTGTAAAGGCAGCCACTATGCAAGAGCATGAAATGCATGCGGAGTTTATTGATGTTACCAAAGAAGCAATTGAACAATTGATAAACAGCCAAACCATTGTTGCAACAGGCACTACGTCGTTAAGAACAATAGAGAGTTTGTATTGGATGGGAGTTAAATTAAGGTGGAAGGTGGAGGGTGGAGGGCTTAAGGAGGAAGAAAAAAGATGGAAGTTAGAAAGTGGAAGCTTAAAAGTTGAAGATATTGCTATACAACAATGGGATGCTTATGAGCTGCCCCAACATGTAGATAAACAAATAGCTTTACAAGCTTTGCTGAACTGGATGAATGCAAATGATTTGAACCGTATTATTTGTAAAACACAAATTATTATTGCACCTGGTTATACATTAAAAGTTGCTGACGGTTTGATTACGAATTTTCACCAACCACAATCTACTTTGCTATTATTAATTGCAGCTATTGTTGGTGATAAATGGAAAGAGATTTACCAATATGCTTTGGTAAACGATTTTCGTTTCTTGAGTTATGGAGATGGAAGTTTATTATGGAAATAGAATATAAAATTGCTGTAAAATAAAAGTGCCACATTTTAAAAATGTGGCACTTCATTTATAAACTCATCATTTCTTTAAACTTCACAGTTTGTCGGCGGCTTACTTCAATTTTTTCACCTCCTTTTAATTCAACCAATAAACCTCCATTAAAATAAGGTTCAATTTTTTCTATCCAACGCAGGTTGATAATGTGCTTTCTGTTGGCTCTAAAAAATGTACGTTCATCTAACCTTTCTTCTAATGCATTCAATGATTTTAATATTAACGGCTTATTGTTGGCAAAGAAAACTTTTGCATAATTGCCTACACTTTCAAACAAACGAATTTCATGCAATTTCACAAACCAGCAACGCTCTCCATCTTTTACAAAAACCTGATCTTCTTCAGTTAAAGGCCCACGGTTATTGGCGTTGCCAGCATTTTCTTTTTGAATTTCGTATTGTAATTTTTGTATAGCATCGCTTAATCTTTTTGGCTCAACTGGCTTCATTAAATAATCCAATGCATTTACTTCAAATGCTTTAATGGCATATTCATCGTAAGCAGTAGTAAAAATTACACGTGGTGCTTTTTCAACTTCAGCCAATAAATCAAATCCAGTTTTGCCTGGCATTTGAATGTCTAAAAAAATTAATTCAGGCGATAGCAATTCAATTTTTTCAATGCCTTCATCTACGTTCGATGCTTCATCAATTACTTCAATATCGCCATACTCTTGTAATAATTTCTTCAATTCATTTCTAGCCAATCGCTCATCATCAATAATAATTGTTTTAATGGGCATATCTCTCTTGTTTATAGGTTGTAATATATAAGAATAACAATGTCTTAAATTGAAACAGGCATAATCACTTTTGCTTCTACCATATTGCCACTAATATCTCTTAATGCAAAACTTGCTTTTTTACCAAACAGCAATAACAATCGGTTTTCGGTGCTTGCAATACCAAAACCATCACTGTTATAAGTACCATTTAATTTGCCAGAATTTTGTACAATTAGTTCGTGATGATCGCCATTAAAATCTGAAATCACTTTAACCAATCCACCTTCCTTTTGTTTACTAATGCCGTGTTTAATGGCATTTTCTACCAAAGTTTGTAACATCATTGGTGGTACAGGTTGGTCTAAAGTATCTTCATCAATATCATATTCAATTTGCAATCTGTCTTCAAAACGAATATGCTCTAAAGCCAAATAATCTTTTACTATGCTCAGTTCCCTTTCTAAAGAAGTAGTTTCTGCTTTTTCAGTTTGCATGCTACTTCTTAAAATATTACTCAGCTCGGTGATTGCAGTTCTAGCACGTTCAGGATTTTCATCTACCAATGCCCGAATACTATTTAATGCGTTAAAAATAAAATGCGGATTGATGTGCGATTTTATGGTCTTCAATTCCAGCTCCTTCACTAAACTTTCCAACTTTACATTATCCACTTCCGTTTTTCTTGCATTTTCAACATAATGCCAGATGTAGTAAATAGAAGTCCACACAAAAATGATGGGTGAGTCGACAAACAAATTATACACAAATCTTTTCTGTACATTGCCTTTTAGTGCAGCATCAAACCAACCCAACCATTGAATAATTACACTACTGCTTAAGCTGTAACAAACACAGGTAAGAATAATTAACACAAAAAACATCAACCACATATTGCCTTTTAATGGAGGTAATAGTTTAAACTGATGTAATGAGAAACGCAATAAATGGGTAGAAATTAATCCCAGAGAAATAAATAAAAATATTCTCTTCCAAAACATTGGGCTTACTGTTTTATCGAACCAGTAAGCAAAGAACAACATGGTTAATGCATAAAAGAGCCAACCTCCTAACTGACAAATCCAATATTTGGCCTTATTCTCTTTCATAAGCAGTAAAAATAAAATTCTTAACTGTGGCAAACAGCTTTCTATGTGATTAATGGTAAATTACATGGGTATTTGGTACA
This sequence comes from Allobosea thiooxidans, assembly GCA_943368475.1. Lineage (GTDB taxonomy): Bacteria > Bacteroidota > Bacteroidia > Chitinophagales > Chitinophagaceae > UBA1930. Next base: position 20,625 of record CALRLF020000012.1, on the reverse strand, counting down.
ATAACGGTTAATGAACGCTAAACAATCCCCAATTCTAAGCGTTAAGTTAATAAATTAAGGCATAAGCCACAGGTAAAATGCTATTTTTACAAAACAAAATTTTTCATGCATGGAGATTACTCCCGGTAAATTGTTGAAAAACATAAACAACCCAGCCGACTTAAAAAAACTTACCAAAGAACAATTACATCAGGTTTGTAACGAATTACGTCAATATATTATTGATGTGGTAAGTGTTCATGGGGGTCATTTTGCAGCTAGCTTAGGCGTTGTTGAATTAACTGTTGCGTTACATTATATATACAATACCCCTTACGACCAATTGGTTTGGGATGTTGGCCATCAAGCCTATGGACATAAAATATTAACCGGTCGTAGAGATAATTTTGCAACCAATAGAAAATACAAAGGGTTAAGTGGTTTTCCTAAACGTAGTGAAAGTGAATACGACACATTTGGTGTTGGACATTCATCCACTTCTATTTCTGCTGCTTTGGGTATGGCAATGGCTGCAAAATATAAGGGCGAAGACCGAAAAAGTGTTGCCGTTATTGGTGATGGTAGCATGACTGCAGGTATGGCTTTTGAAGCAATGAATCATGCAGGTGTTGCCGATGCTGACATGTTGGTTATTTTAAATGACAATGGCATTGGTATTGACCCCAATGTAGGAGCTTTGAAAGAATATTTAACCGATATTACTACTAGCCCAACATATAATAAAGTAAGAGACGATGTTTGGAAATTGATGGGCAAATTACCAGTTGGCAAAACTTTTACCCGTGAAATGGCCTCTAAATTAGAAGCAAGTGTAAAAGGGATGGTTAGTAAAAGCAGCAATTTATTTGAAGCATTAAACTTCAGGTATTTTGGACCAATTGATGGGCATAATATTACCAAGTTGGTAGATACATTGAAAGATTTGAAAAAAATTCCTGGTCCTAAATTATTGCACATTGTAACTGTGAAAGGGAAAGGTTATGCGTTGGCAGAAAAAGATCAAACCAAATGGCATGCACCAGGATTATTTGATAAAGTAACTGGCGAAATTTATAAGAAAGTTCCAGCAACACCACAACCACCAAAATATCAAGATGTTTTTGGGCATACGATAATTGAGTTGGCAGAAATGAATGATAAAATAATGGGTGTTACGCCAGCCATGCCAAGTGGTTCATCCTTAAAATTTATGATGGAAAAAATGCCACATAGGGCTTTTGATGTGGGCATTTGTGAGCAACATGCAGCAACATTAAGTGCAGGATTGGCAACGCAAGGCATGAGGGTTTTTTGCAACATTTATTCATCCTTTATGCAAAGAGCGTATGACCAAGTGGTACATGATATTGCTATACAAAAACTACCTGTAACCCTTTGTTTAGACAGAGCAGGTTTGGTGGGTGATGATGGACCCACACATCATGGTTGTTACGATATTCCTTATTTCCGTTGTATTCCAAATATGATTGTTTCAGCTCCTATGAATGAACAGGAGTTGAGGAATTTAATGTACACTTCTCAATTAGAAAGTACCCAATACCCTTTTGTAATTCGATATCCAAGAGGTGAAGGTGTTATGCCAGAATGGAAAACACCATTTGAAGCAATAGAAATTGGCAAAGGACGTAAATTGAAAGATGGAGAAGAAATTGCCATTTTATCTTTAGGTCATACAGGTAATTTTGCACAAGCTGCTATTCGTGAATTGAGAACTGCTGGTATTAATCCTGCACATTACGACATGCGTTTTGTAAAACCGATTGATGAAGCAATGTTGCATGAAGTATTCAGTAAATACAACAAAGTAATTACTATAGAAGATGGAACCATCGTTGGTGGTTTTGGCAGTGCTGTATTAGAATTTATGGCTGCCAATAATTATACTGCACAAGTAAAAATGTTGGGCATTCCTGATAGATTGGTAGAGCATGGCACATTGAAAGAACTGCATAGAGAATGTGGTTATGATGCACAAGCTGTTGTAGAAACTGTGCAAAGCATGGTGAGTGATAAAGTAATGGTAACTAGCATTGCAGGGTAATGTTACAAAATAAATACATCAAAAGCTATCCACTTTTTGGATAGCTTTTTTTATGGGAAAAACGCTATGCTGAATCTTTAGCAGCATGAGAAAATGTCAATTAACGATATTCCTTTTGTGTGCATGTACTTCTGATATTTATTATACTGTTCCCACACTTGCAAAACAGCATAATTATTCAACTACAGCTATAAATTTTACGAATAATGCTTATGTAAAAAAACTTCAGACAAAAGCAATAGCAGCAAAGCAATTTATTCAGCAAAAAAAATACAACAATACAATTTGTTTCTTGGTAGATATGAGTTTACCTAGCAACAAAAACAGATTTTTTGTTTATGATTTAGTGAATGATACAATTGTATCAAAAGGATTGGTTGCACATGGCAGTTGCAACAATATTTATTTACGTAATGCTCAATTTTCGAACACCCCTGAATGTGGTTGCAGTGCAATAGGAAAATATAAGGTAGGAAAAAAATACGATGGCCGTTTTGGTACTGCATTTAAACTACATGGATTAGATAGTACCAATAACAATGCTTATGAACGATTTATAGTTTTACATGCTTACGATTGTGTTCCTGATGAAGAAACGGATTATCTCATTTGTAATAGTTTAGGTTGCCCTATGGTTTCTTATACATTTCTAAAAGAACTTTCTGCACATATAGCAAATTCTAAAAAACCAATCTTATTGTGGATGTATTAATAAAATTTTCAAATACCATGAATTGGGTATTGTAATATCCATACTGATACATTTACTTTACAACAACTTAAAACTTTAAAAAATGACACGTAAGCTTCCCTATCTCTTGTTTGCAACAATTGGTTTATTTGCTATACAAACCACACAAGCACAAGTTAAAGTAAAAACACCTTCAAAACCAGCTACACAAAAAACAAATTTTGTTGGTTGTGGTACTGAAGACCCCACCAACAGTTTTGCATTGGATACCACTAAACCAAGTCGTGGATTGGCAGACAATAGTTTTTTATGGGATAATGGGAAAACCTTAAATGTTAGGTTATTGAGTGGTAGCCCTAAACTTAAAGAAAAGGTAAAAAGCTATGCTAAAGAATGGGAAAAATATGGCAACTTAAAATTCAACTTTGTAGAAAGTGGTGAGGCACAAATACGTGTTTATTTAGGTGATACAAAAGGCAATCATGGCCACGTTACAATGGGCTTGGGCATTAGATGTTTAATGAGAGATGCCAATGAATTTACCATGCACTTTGATACCACCAATTTAGTAACTGACAAATCTCTAAAAGGAACTGTATTACATGAATTTGGTCATGCTATTGGTTTAATGCACGAACACATGAGTCCAGCTTCGGGCATTAAATGGAATAAAGAAATTGTATATGCCCGTTTAAAACTTACCCAAGGTTGGGATAAAAACATGGTAGATGGTCAGTTGTTTCAAAAGTACAACATGAGCTATACCAATGGTACTAAGTACGATGCAAAATCTATTATGCACTACCCTATTTCTCGTTGGGATACGCAAGATGGTTATGCAGTTGGTTGGAATTATGAATTATCGGAAGGTGATAAAGCTTTGGTAGCTGCTTTATATCCTAAAGGAGAAAGAACCAATGAGGTTGCAAGGGTTGCCATTTCTAATCTAGGAGCTACTATGGTAGAAAATAACAGCAGTAAAAATGGATTAAGTATTTACCCTTCATTTTCGATTAGTTGTGCAGGCAAAGAAGCTAGTTTATATTATGTAAGTTTTATTTTAGATGAAGAAAATAGATTCATTCCTACCACCAGCAAAAACTACAACATTAACAACAATGCAGGTAGTCTTAAAAAAATAACATTACCAGCAGGGCAAAGTTTTAGCCTAAATAAGAGCAAAAAAGATTTTGAAATATTTATTCCATCTACAGAATTACCAACTACCGTTTCTGGTAAAAAAGTAAAAGTTTGGTTTAGGGTTTTCTTAATTAAAGATGATGAACTAAAAGAGTTAATTACATTTAACCCTAGTAGTGCAGTAATGGTAAAATGATAACTTAAAATATCATATCAATAAAAAAGTCTTGCAGTAAATTGCAAGACTTTTTTATTGATTGGCTCTCATCTTCATCGCTTCTTCAATGTAAAGCCAGCAGTTGCTATGGCAATATCATCTAGCTTAACAATACCAGCTCTTGTTTTCGTATACTTATCTTTTGGAAATAAATCATCCATCATTTTTTCCATAGGTTTTGCTGCAACACTTCTTGTTCTAAACTTTTCGAAAGAAGGACGTAAGTCGATTGGCTTGGTTGTAAAAATAACTTTTAAAAATTCCTTACCAGTTAAACTAGTACTATCGGCACCCATTGGTATTTTAATTACCTGCCCTTTACGTATAGAATAATCAGCAGCATAACGAGCTGAATCGGGTATCAATACTTTTACATCATTATCAGGCAATAAATCCAATATAGTGTAATAAAGTTCTCCTTCGTAGTTACTAGTTAATACCAAACTAAAATCATCATTTGGATACAATATCAACTCATTAGTGGTGTCTTTTTTATTTTCAGGAACTATCTCTACTTTCACATACGACGCAAGGCTACCACCATCGTCCATTTTTCTTAAATATCGAACCCGCATGCCTTTCTTAATATCTTCCAACATCGTTTCTAAATCATCCAGTGATAAACTATCCGAATTTTTTATTGATACCGCATATCGAACACTGTCGTTCTTTTCATATAGTTCAATTTTAAATAGTTTGCCTTTTGCAGCAGTATCAATGCTTATTGTATAATCTGGATTTTCATTCATTGAGAGAAAAGCTTGAGGCTTAAAAAAATCGCTTAACTGGTTTTCAATTTTTTTAGCCTTAGCCTTATTTCGAATTAAGTAAGACGCTGCAATAGAACCATAACTCAGCTCATCAATTTTCACTTCATAAGTGTTTGTTTTAGGCATTGATTTCTCGGCAACACAAATACTTTGAAAAGCATTTACTTCCTTTACAACAGCCCTGCAAAAAATTGCTGTATCACCTTGCTTTAATACTTTAATGGTTGTGCCTGTACGAATATTGTTATAAGCACCTCTACCAATAAAAAAAGTAGTATCGTTAAACCCATTTTTAGCATTGTTCAAAAACATATCAGCAATAATAATTTCCTTTAATACAGTGTATTGATTACTGAATACTTTTAATGCAGCATTACCTTCAAACATTGGAACCTGTGTAGGTTCATCGGCCTGAATAATTGCTTTTATTTTTTCGAAGAGTTTTTGATAGTTGGCATTTGCTGGTAAATTGGTAATACTTTTTGCAAATGCATAGGATAAAGAACCCACATTATTGCCTTTATCATCTTTCGTTTCTCTGTTTACTTGGTTGGGACTACTTCCACTAAAAACAACCAGAGCCCCCATGTCTTTACCCATATTTTCAAGCAATCCAACTTCAGGATTCTTGTTTAAATCAATCACAACATTGGGCTTATAGCCATAACGCTGACAAGGAATTGGATCGCCTCTTACTATGCCTGCACTTCTGGTAGCTGTTCCACTATGGCATGCATCTATAACAACAACAACACTACCCAACAACCCTACTTTTTTTCTTAATGCAGTTAACTTATCACCCAACAAATCATCTCTAAAATGCTTTTCACCATGATAATCTACATTATCCCACTTGCCTTTTGCATCATAGGGAATTAATGCTTCATCGTATCCATCAGCTTCATCTAAAACTCCATCTTTAGGGTCGTCTTGAATTTGCTGCCCATGTCCCGAAAAATGAAAGTAAACAATATCTCCAGTTTTTGCCTTTGCTGTTAAAGCATCCAATGCTTTAACCATTGCATCTTTAGTAGCTTTTGCATCGGTTAATGTATCAATGTCTTGTAAAGCAAATCCATTGCTTAATAATGCTTGCCTTATGTAAAATAAATCTTTATCCGAGCTGAGTTTTTTCCAATCACGTTGTTCTTGGGGATACTTAGCAACAGCAACAATTAATGCAATTTTCTTTTGAGCAAGCATGCTGCTATTAAAAGAAAAAAATAATGCGATTAAAATAAGTAGCTTTTTGTACATGATAGTATTTGTTTTACATCTTCTCAAATGTAAAACAAATACTGCACAGATATTCATGAACGAAAACATCAAGACTACTCCTCTTCTTTGACTTTTTCTTTAGCTTTAAGTAGTTTGTCTTTCAATAGTGAGTTATTCTGAAACGATTGCAATTCGTTATCCATATTTTTTTGTTGTTCTACAGATAAAGATTCGTTGAACAATTTTGTAAGATTTGGCTTGCCTGCATCTACCCAAGCTGTGAACCAAAAATCAGTAATCATTTGGCTAGATGATAATAATTGCTCATTAATGCTACTTTTCAATACCTGATAATAGGCTTTGGCAAATTCGCTGGTGTAGTACTTAACTTCTTTCCCTCTTCGTATTTGAATGCGATATTTTTTATCTGCCCCAACTATTTGTGTTACTTCAATTTCTTTTTCAAGCACATCTTTTACCAACGAATAAGACTTTCTCAAAACACCCCAAATAGCAGCCTCTTTATTTTTAATGTAAGTAGCTTTATGTGTAGTGTAGAGGTTAAATTGTTCCAACTCAATTTCTGGCACCATTGACTCCCACAAAGAGTGAATACCTTTTTGATTGGTTAACTGACCATCATAATTTTCAGTAGTGTGCAATGGCACATGAGCATCGCCAATGTAATGCCCTAAATCGGCAGCATAAAATAAAATACTATCCTTTAATCCCATTTTAAACGCATGGGTTAATTTTTTTTGCATGTCAATTATAACATAAGGCACATAACCATATTTCTTAAGGGTGTCTTCGTTGTATTTGGCAACAGCATCATTCCAATTAAACGGCATGGTATGAGCTGCATCTTTACCATATAATTCAAAATCAATAAAGTGTTTGGTAGCTTCTGTTGAATCTTGATTTCTTCTGCTATCGGGTCGGGTAGCATTTTTAATTAAGTAATCGGCATGGGCATAAAAAAAAGGATGCATTGCATCTGGCAGCTGATAAATAGCCAACTGATGAACCGTTTTATGTACCAACGAACCCCAACTAATTAATCCAAAACACAATACTACTAACACAACTCTTACAAATCCTTTTTCCATGTTCAACTATTTTGAGGATTGCAATGTACAGTAAATGAACTTAAAACTAGAACTGGCTTATGGCAATACAATATTTTACTTGTAGGTTTACGCAAACTGTAATATTTTTAAAAATCTTCTACAAATAGTGCAAAGCATTGCATTTTAATCTCAAAAAAAATTGTATGGAAAAAATTCTGGAACTAAAAAATTTACAAAAATACTTTGCAACCCAAAAAGCAGTTGATGACATAAGTTTCAACATAGCTAAAGGAAGCATCTTTGGTTTATTAGGCCCTAATGGAGCTGGTAAAACCACCCTCATCAGAATGATTACGGGAATTTTTTATCCAGATAATGGCAGCATTACATTTGATGGTAAACCTTTTGATGCCTTGAACGATGCAGTGAAAATTGGTTATATGCCCGAAGAACGTGGGCTGTACAAAAAAATGAAAATTGGCGAACAGGCTTTGTACTTAGCACAACTTAAAGGTTTAAGCAAAACCGAAGCCATGGAAAAAATCAAGTGGTGGTTCAAACGCCTAGAAATGGAGAGTTGGTGGAATAAAAAAGTAGAAGATTTGAGTAAAGGCATGAGCCAAAAACTACAATTTGTAATTACTGTTTTGCACGAACCTAAACTAATTATTCTCGATGAACCTTTTAGTGGTTTAGATCCTGTAAATGCCAACTTAATTAAAGATGAAATTTATGGCTTGGCTCAACGTGGAAGCACCATTATTTTTAGTACACATCGTATGGAACAGGTTGAAGAAATTTGCGACCATATTGTTTTGGTAAACTTAGGCAAGAAAATTTTAGATGGCACTGTAACCGAAGTAAAACAACAGTTTAAAGAAAATAAGTACAGCATTAAGTTGCACGAAGTACCAGCCAATATTAATAGTACTGCGTTTGCTGTTGATGAACAAAAAGCCAATGCATTAACTGTTAGAATTAACGAAGGTTATAAAAGCAATGATGTGTTAAAACACTTTTTAGATCAACAAATAACGATAGAATCTTTCAACGAAATATTGCCGAGTTTAAACGAAATATTTATTGGATTGGTAGAAGGTACAAAAGCAAAAACAAGGGCTTTTCAACCTGTTGAATAAAGTTATATTGTACAAGTGTGCGACGCAACTGAAGTTCATTAGAGATAACTCAGTTGACTAAAAAAAATAAAACCAAAATACAATCAACGAATTTTATGAATAAGATATTATTAATTGCACAACGTGAATTTTTAAGCAGGGTTCAAAAGAAAACCTTTTTGCTTACTACCATTGGTTTGCCTTTATTGATTTTTGTTTTTTATGCAGCGATTATTTACTTCTCGGTAAAAAGTTCCGACAATTTTACTATTGCTGTAGCCGATGAAGCCAATGTATTTGATGGCAAATTGAAAAATAAAGACAATGAAATTATTTTTCAGTTTGTAAAAGGTGAAACACCAGCATCGTTAAACAAACAAATTGAAAGCAAAAAAATTGATGCCTTTGTATTTGTGCCAAAAAGCTTTGACGTAAACAGCAATAAAGATTCTTTACAAGTTGTTTCGGGTAAAAGCATTGGCATTATGACGAGAGAAAAAATTCAGCGTCGTATTAAAAATGTAATTGAAGAAAAGAAAATGCTGGCCAGTAGTGGTTTAACCAAAGCACAATTGGATAGTTTACAACAAACAAATGAAGTAACCTTTGCGTCTACCCAAGGCAAAGCTGATAGTGAAACCAAAGCTGGCTTAAGCTATGGTGTTGGTTTTATTTCAGGATTCTTAATTTACATTATTCTCTTCATTTATGGTAGTATGGTAATGAGAGGTGTAATGGAAGAAAAAACCAATCGTATTGCTGAGGTAATTGTAAGTAGTGTAAAACCTTTTCAATTAATGATGGGTAAAATAACAGGCATTGGCACTGTAGGATTGGTGCAATTTTTAATATGGATTGTTTTAATGGTTGGTGTACAATTTTTATTGCCACTAATTTTTCCTGGTATGATGGGACAAATGCAAAATCAGCCTATGCAACCAGGTATGGTTGGTGCTGGTAATGCAGTACAACAAAGTGGAGCATTGGCTGGCATTATGCAAGGCATGAGTCAAATAAACTGGCCATTAATTTTGGGTTGTTTTATCTTTTACTTTTTAGGTGGATATTTTTTATACTCATCGTTATTTGCAGCAGTTGGTAGTACAGTAAACGAAGACCCACAAGATGCTCAGAGTTTAATGTTGCCTATAACCATGCCAATCATTTTTGCAATGGTTATTATGACCAAAGCTGTAAACGACCCAAATAGTGGCTTAGCTATTTTTGGAAGTATTTTTCCGCTAACCTCTCCAATTGTAATGATGGCAAGAATTGCACATGGTGTGCCAGATGGCGTTACTGTTTTTCAACTAATAGCAAGTATGGTTTGCCTAGTTGTAGGCTTTTTAGCTACTACCTGGTTAGCTGGTAAAATTTACAGAACAGGCATTTTAATGTATGGTAAAAAAGCAACGTGGAAAACCATGTGGCAATGGGCTTTTAGAAAAAATTAATAATATTCACCGATGTACCCAATAGACGGTATTGCTTTTTAGCAATACCGTTTTTATTTTAGTGGTTATTAGCAATGAAACAATATTTACTTACAAGTATACTCTTTTTTTCTGCTACTGCGTATTCACAAACGAATATTGACAGTATGGTAACTGCTGCAACAAAATATTTAGAAGAAAAAAAAGTAGACTCGGCAATTAACATATTGAACATAACGATTAACACAGCCAGCGATAAAAATAGTACTCAAAAAGCTTTACAGTTGATGAGTGAAGCTTATCAATCTAAAGGTGAAGACGCAAAGGCTTTGCTTTTTTTAAATAAAATGGTGAAGGTGAAAGACAGTGTTAACACAACTACAGTTAATGCTTTAAGAGCTACTTACGAAGCTGATAAACAAGCTAAAGAATTTGCACTACAAAAAGCACAAATAGAAAAGCAAAAGCTTATTATTACAGCTATCACTCTTTGTTCCATACTTACTATTGCTTTGCTTTTTGCATTATATAAACGTAAACAAAGTGTACTAGAAACCAAAATGCAAACTGCTATTTTAGAGCAACAAAATCTTGCCACAAAAGCTGTATTAACAGCCGAAGAAAAAGAACGCAAACGTATTGCAGGCGATTTGCATGATGGTGTTGGACAAATGATGAGTGCTGTAAAAATGAATTTATCCAGCTTGGCATCTAAGCTTCAAATAAGTAATGAACAAGATGTTGCATTGCTAGAAAAAACATTAGCATTGGTAGATGAAAGTTGTAAAGAAGTGAGAAGTGTTAGTCATAATATGATGCCCAATGCTTTATTAAAATCTGGATTATCATCGGCAGTAAAAAGCTTTTTGGATAAGCTGGATCATAAAAAACTAAAAGTAAATTTACATACCGAAGGATTAGAAAATCGGTTGTCGGATAATGTTGAAATCATTTTATACCGTGTTATTCAAGAAACTGTAAACAATGTAATTAAGCATGCAAATGCCAATCAGTTGGATATTTCTTTAATAAAAGATAAAGATGGCATAAGCTGTACTATTGAAGACAACGGAATTGGCTTTAATTCAGCATCTGTTTCTTTAAACGAAGGCATTGGTATTAAAAATATTAAAGCAAGAATAACCTATTTACAAGGTAGTGTTGAGTGGGATTCATCTGCAAATAAAGGCACATTAGTGGCTGTGCATGTTCCCTTAGTTTAACAACAACTGTATAAAAAAAGGTCTGCAACCAAAATGTTACAGACCTTTTAATTGTTCTTTCAATTTATTTAATAAATGAAATACTATTTATTGTACCATTCTTAACATAACTTAAAGTGTAACTCCCTTTTGGAAAATCTGCTATAGAAAAAGAAGTTTGTATCGAACCCAATGCAGGAAAAACTGTTTTTATCAGCTTACCATTTGCACTATAAATATTCAACATATCTTTATCTAATATCAGTGGATGTGTAACTACAATATTGCTTGTTGCAGGATTAGGATACAATGCAATATTTAATATTGGTTTAGTGCTAACATTAACAATTTGGCTGTATTTGCTTTTGCCATCTTTATCCACCATTTTCAATCTGTAAAACTGCTTATCAGCAATAACAGCAGCATCGAAAAAACTGTAATCAGTTTCATTTCCATTAACTGATTTGCCATTAATTACAGCCAATGTAGAAAAGTTAACTCCATTAGTACTATTTTCTAACTGATAAAAATTAAAGTTTGTTTCGTGAATCGATTTCCAATTTAATTCTACTCCATTTTTTAAAGATTTAGCATTGAATGATTGAAGTGTAGTAGGTAATGTTGAATAAAAATTTGGCCATGTTGTATCTACCACAATCTTATCAAAAGAGGCCGACGCACCTGCTGTTGCAGCTCCTTGACGTATGGCGATTGCTCCCAATGAAGTGGCATCGGTATTTGTACTAATCGCCAATTCTGCATTTGTTGGTTCAGCTGGTGGTAAACCTGTTGCTGCATCAAACACAAATAAGGAAGCAACATCATTGGTAGTACCATCTGGATTAAAAGCATATTTTAAAACTACGCAATAGGTGGTATTTAAACTGTAAGCTATGTTTGAATAAGGTACAGCACCACCATTGTTTTTCATTAATCCAAAATTGATATTACTACCATTTAGTTTAACAAAAACCCTACCTACAAAAGTATTGGTAGTTGTATTAGGCATAAAATGAAAAAAGTAATCCCCAGTTGCTTGTGCAGCAGAAAAGTTTACCAAAAATGCTGCATACAAATTATTACTTGTAACCGCTGAAGAAAGTGCTGAAGTAATATCTTGGCCAGTATTTAAAGTAATCAACTTTCCACCATTACTTGTAAAACTTGGGAAACTTAAGCTACTACTTGGGTCGTATTGAACAATATTGGTAGTAGATACAGTTGTATTTTCTACCCATTTACCTGCTGATAATGTAATAATAGAACCTGCTGTGGTACCATAGTTGAAGTCTTCATAAAAAAGGCCTTGAGCCATGGCTGAATTTGTAATACAGCAAACTGTAATTAGTGTAAAAAATAGTCTCATATTTATTAGTTTTAGTAAAAATAACAGATGGAGTATAGAAAAAATATTGATTTTGGGAAAAAGAGTGATCCTAAAACCATTCATTTTGCAATAGCTATTTTCCTATTTACAAACTAATTAAACCCAGTTTCACTGTTTCAATTGCAGCCTTTACAGTTGGTTTACGAGTTCCTGTATATTCAATTATCAATAATTGTTGATGAGCTATAATTACATTTTCTTGTAGAAAAAAGTTATAATCGAAATCAATTGGAATTACAGTGTAACGCAATTTTTGGTGAGGTATAGCCAACTTTTCTAATAAGGCAAACTTTTCTTTTTTATCAATTTCTGCAATAAATTTTTTAGCTGGTTTTATTTTTTGTTGTAAATAATAATCGATTGCCAATAACTGATGCAACACTGAATCATTTGGGTAATGTTCTTTAATAAATGCATCAGCAATTGTATAAATATCCATGGCAGTAAAAGAGAAAAAACTGCTTCGCTGTTCGAAGAATTTACCTAAGGCTAAAAGAAAGTCAAATATGCTTAAATGCTCTGTTACATATGTTAAGGCATGTACCAATCTTTTTTTATTCCAATAAATTTCTAAAGCATGTTCCAGCTTTACAATATCTGCCAACTCTTGTTCACTTAAATAATTACTCTTGATGATTTGATATGGTGCAATAGGATCAAACACATATCCATATTGTTCATATTTATCACGAACAGGTGTGCCTTTTAAAAATTTCAAAAAGCCCAATTGTAATTCGGGAGGAAAGAGCTTAAATACCTCTTCAAAACTGAATTTAATATCAGCCCAATAATCTAATGGAAGTCCTACAATTAAGTCAAGATGCATTTCTACATGGTCTTTCAGCTGCAGAATGACTTCTTTGGTTTTCTCGAAATTTTGTTTGCGGCTTACTTCTAAATTGGCTTTTTGATTAACCGTTTGAATGCCTATTTCAAAACGAAACATTCCTTTAGGAACTTTCTCTTTTATAAACTGCATAATAGCAGGATGCAAAATGTCGGCAGTTATTTCGAACTGAAAAACATTATCGGGCTTTCCATTATCCAAAATAAATTGGAAGATATCTAATGTAAAATCTTTCTTTACGTTAAATGTTCTATCTAAAAATTTTATGGTTCTTCCATGTGTCATTAAGAACAATAAATTGCTCATAATATGCTCCATTGGTAAGTAACGAACACGATTATCTAAGCTTGCCAAACAGAACTCACATTTATAAGGGCAACCCCTCGATGTTTCTATGTACAACACACGATTACGCAATGTTGTAACATCATCGTTCTGATAGGGATTGGTGTTGGCATATTGTTCAAGTTCGAAATTGGCTGAATGTAAATGATACTGCACTTCTCCATTAATCTTAGAAGCAATATTGGCAACTGAATGTACATTGGGATATTGCTGTAAAAAGTTAGTAAAAGGAATTTCACCTTCACCTGTTACAATAAAATCTATAGCTGGCAACTGAATTACGTCTTGCCAATCATAAGTCACTTCTGGTCCACCCAATAAAATTTTTGTATCTGGACTGATTGCTTTAATTAATTCGGCAACTGCCAGTGTTTGTGTAATGTTCCAAATGTAGCAGCTAAAACATACTACTTCAAATTGGCTACAGTACAGAGCAATTTCTGCTTTATCTTCTTTAATGGTAAATTCTTTCCAGCTTAAACGTTCGTCGTTTTTATTCAATTCATACAACAAACGTATCGCCAAATTCATGTGAATGTATTTGGCATTTAGCGTAGTTAATAAAATACGTTGTTGTTGCATGTTGCAATACTAAATTATTTCTTCAATAAATTAAGGCAATACCGTTACACACTTTTCTACTTTAGCAGTAAACACACCGATAGGTTCAGTAAAACTTGCATAGCCATTCTTAGTAAGTACAGCTTGTACTTGAGTTAAATTACTTGGATTAACAGCAATCAATAAACCACCATTGGTTTGCGGATCAGGTAATGTTTTAAATGCTTCCATTACATTAACACCTGTTTCAAATTTTACTTTTTGTCCATAGCCATTCCAATTTCTATACGTAGCATCAGGCATTATATTTTGAGCTAGGTATTGTTTTGCCTCAACCAATAATGGCACTTTACTATAATTTATAGAAGCACTCAAACCACTTCCTTCAGCCATTTCAATTAAATGTCCCATGATACCAAAGCCTGTAACATCAGTTAATGCAGTAACGGCTGCTAATTTGGCTAATGCTTCTCCAACAGCATTTAATTGTGTAAGTTGCTTGTATAATAGTATTCTATGTTCTTCTTCTAATGCTCCACGTTTAGCAGCTGTTGCTAAAATACCAACTCCGATTGGTTTAGTTAATAATAGTACATCACCTTCTTTAGCTGTATCATTATGTTTTAAATGTTGCAACAACAATTTGCCATTTACACTCAATCCAAAAATAGGTTCTGGTGTGTCAATGCTATGACCACCAGCCAAAGGAATACCAGCCTGCTTACAAATACTTCTTGCACCCGCCAACACTTGCTGTGCAAGGGTTACAGGCAACTTATCTACAGGCCATCCCAATATTGCTAAAGCCATTATCGGTGTACCTCCCATTGCATATACATCACTAATGGCATTGGCTGCTGCCACCTGTCCAAACACAAAAGCATCGTCTACAATAGGTGTAAAAAAATCAGTTGTACTTATTAATCCTTCTGTTTCGTTGAGTTGATAAACAGCTGCATCATCTTTACTACTGTTGCCCACTAATAATTCAGGATATACATCAGCAATATTTCCACTTAAAATAGTTTCTAACACTTGTGGTGCAATTTTGCAACCACAACCACCACCATGAGAAAAT
Organism: Allobosea thiooxidans; assembly: GCA_943368475.1. Taxonomy (GTDB): domain Bacteria; phylum Bacteroidota; class Bacteroidia; order Chitinophagales; family Chitinophagaceae; genus UBA1930. Next base: position 5,507 of record CALRLF020000012.1, on the reverse strand, counting down.
TGGGTTAGTCGTATTGGTTCTTCTGTGCTCATATTATTGTTGTTCTAATTTCCATGAAATGATTGCATAGGCATTTTGCTCTGCATTAACTGTTGGCAATTCAAGTTTTGCTATAGGCTTTGCTTCTGCTAAGTTGCTACGTTCATAATACTTATCGTAATATTTTAGCAAAATGCTGAAACATGCTTCTATATTATCTTCCAGCAAAAAATTTACAGCAAGTTTAGTATCTAAACCTCCCAGTCTTTTACGTATCCTAAGTGTAGCATTAATTAATTCAGTTTTATCAAATTTGCCATACCATTGAATAATAAATTTCAACCGTTCTTCAAAAGGAATATCCACAAATAAATAAGGAGCTTCTTTCATTTGTTTAAAGAAAGAAGCATGTAAATTAATGTTACCAATACGTTGACTTTCAGATTCTATCCAAATACAATGTAGCTGTGTGTTTTTTAATTTAACAACAGCCTGACGCAACTCCAATGCCAATACATTTTCAAACATTTCCGTAGAAGGTTGTGCTGGCAATCCTAAACTACCAAATGCCGATCCCTTGTGATTGGCCAAGCCTTCTAAATCAATTACAACTGCTCCTCTTTGCTGCATAGCCAACAAAGCTTCTGTTTTACCACTTCCTGTATAACCACCAACTACTTGCAATGGATATTGCAGTTCGAACTGTTGCAATGCCCAATTTCTAAAAGATTTGTACCCACCTTGTAAAGTATAAACAGTAAAGCCATACAAATCTAATAACCAAGCAATAGCAGCACTACGCATGCCTCCACGCCAACAGTGTACTAAAATTGTTTTGGTATTTTTTTGTTGTAATAAGGTTTCTACCTGTACAACAATTGCCTTCATCTTCGGGCCAAAATAATCCAGTCCAATTTTAATGGCATCTTCTCTACTTTGCTGTTTGTAAGTGGTGCCAACCACTTTACGCTCCTCATTGTTAAATAATGGCAAAGAAAATGCACCAGGAATATGTGCATGTTCAAATTCTGCTGGGCTTCGTACATCTGCCACAGGATTCTCCTGAGCCAATGATAAAAACTCCGTTATAGAAATACGTTTTACAGCCATGCAGCAAATGTATCTATACATTGCATACGGATGGGTATTTGATATAAAATTGAGTTATTAAAATTGGGGGCTGTGGGCTGCAAAACATTACCCAGCAATAGTTCTGGCCTGCCCGTTCCATTCAGGCGGGCTTTTCGTTGCTGCCCATAGCTTTGCTATTGGCATTCACTGCAATCCCACAGCCTTTGAATAATAGAATATAACTCAACAAAAAGGAGTAGAAAAAAGAAAGTTTCGTTTAAACAGTACTTAAACAGTTCGAACGAAACTTTCAAAAAACAAAAAGTATAGGGGGATTTAATACACACTATTTATTGGTACACTCTCACATAATCGATCAACATTTTTTGAGGGAAAATAGCATCATCCACACCATATTTACCACCCCAATTTCCTCCAACAGCAATATTTAATAATAAATGAAAATACTTATCGTATGGCCAAGCTTCGCTACCTGTATGATTGTTTACGAACTCATGGTACATTTTACCATCCATAAAAAAGGAGATTTTTTCTTCTGTCCATTCTATTGCGTACACATGAAATGCAGTTGATAAATCTGTTCTCAAAACGCCCTTTGTTTTTTGTGTACCAATCATACCATTGTATGCACCTGTATGAATACTGCCAAATAAAGAGTCAGGATAATAGCCTACATTTTCCATAATATCTATTTCTCCACTATGTGGCCATTTGCCATATTCCCAATGCGTAGGCAGCATCCATATTGCAGGCCACATGCCTTTACCAGCAGGTATTTTGGCTTTTATTTCAAACCTACCATACTTCCAATCCCCTTTATTTTTAGATACCAATCTGGTTGACGTATAGCCAGCATCACCCATTTTTTCTTTTCTGGCTTCTATTATTAAACTACCATTTTCAACCCTTGCGTTTTCTAAACGCTTATGGGTATAATACTGTAGTTCGTTATTTCCCCAACCACAATTTTGGGGACAGCCTCTTGCCGTATCATAATTCCATTTAACACTATCGGGCAAACCTTTGTAATTAAATTCATCGGCCCAAACCAGCTTATTGTATTTGATTTGTGTAGTAGCTGTACAGCCACTTAACAGTAAAAAAATCAACAATAAAACAGATGTATTATTTCTAATAAAACTCATTTGTAAAGTATTTTCAGCTGTATAAATTACCAGCTTGTTGTTTGCGTTAATTCAAAATTTTGGTGCAATTTATTTATTGCAACTTTAAAAGTTCCCTGCTCTAACTGCCATTTATTATTGGTATTTACAAATGCCAATTCTTTAATGGCTATTGTAAAACTTACTGATTTTTCTTCGCCAACTAGTAAATTAATTTTTTCAAAACCTCTTAATCTTTTCATATCAGGAGATAATGAAGCAACCAAGTCGCTCACAAATAGTTGTACTACTTCTTTACCAGCTTTATTACCTGTATTTTTTACATTCACAGAAATCGTTAGTGAATCTTCTGCACTAACACTGGTTTTACTAATTTTTAGATTACTGTATTCGAATGTAGTGTATGAAAGCCCATAACCAAAATCGTATTGTGGATTATAATCAGCAGAATAATCATAAGCACCTTGTGGATTGCTTTGCTCATCGGATGGTTTATGAATATAATTTGTAAATGCATTTACAAATCTTGGGTAGGTATAAGGTAGTTTACCACTTGGATTGATATTGCCCAATAAAATATCGGCCAATGCATCGCCACCAAAATTGCCTGGCAAATAGGTTTGTACTATAGCACTCATGTAAGGCTCTATTTTATTGATGATTCTTGGACGGCCTTCGTTTAAAATTAAGATTACTGGTTTCTTGGTTTTAATTACTGCGTTAATTAAAGCCAATTGATTTTCGGATAAATTCAAATCGTTTAAATCACCAGGCTTTTCAGTATAACTGTTTTCACCAACGCATAAAACCACATAATCTACACTTGACGCAGCTCGTACAACAGCATCAATATTTACAATAGAATCTTCATAATACTTACCATTCATTTTATATTCGACACCAGCTACAAAATTTACATTAGCTGCTCCAACTTTGTTTTGCAAGGCTTTAAAAATGGTATTGTATTTAGTAGCAAATAGTTCAGTTTTTTCGCCTTGCCAAGAGTAAGACCAACCACCATTTAAGGTACGCATAGAATTGGCATTAGGCCCAGTAACCAACAATTTAACACCAGCTTTCAGGGGTAAAATATTATTACTATCTTTTAATAAAGTGATTGACTCTGTAGCAGCATCGTAAGCAGCTTTCTCAAATTCGGCAGAGGCAAATTTGGGATAATTTTTAGCGTTTGTTACAGGTGCTTCGAACAATCCCAACTCGTATTTAAGTTGTAGAATTCTTAAAACAGCATCATCAATTCTATCTTTACTTACTTTTCCTTCATTTACTAAAGCCACTAAATCGTCGCAAAAAGTTTTGTAATCATAAGGAATCATTGCCATATCAATACCTGCATTAATAGCCATCATTAAAGCTTCTTTATTGCTGGCGGCCAGTTTGTCTCTTTTGAATACATTTTCAATATCTTGCCAATCGGTTACCACCAAGCCTTTAAACCCCAATTCATTTTTAAGCACATCGGTTAACAAATATTTGTTTACATGTGTAGGAATACCATTGATTAATGCTGAATTGACCATCAATGTTTTTGCTCCTGTATTTACCGCTGCTTTAAAAGCAGGTAAATGATATTCTCTAAGATAATGTTCAGGAATCCATGCATTGGTTCTGTCTTTTCCTGATTTAGGATCCGAATAAGCCAAAAAATGTTTTAAGCATGCAGCCATTGAAGTTTTATTGTCTTTCGTATTTTGATAGCCGTTTACTGCCTGAATACCCATTTGCGTAACCATATAAGGATCTTCTCCAAAAGTTTCCCAAAGCCTTGGCCATAAAGGATTCACTCCTAAATCTAAAACAGGTGAAAAATTCCAAGGAACACCGGCTGCTCTCGATTCATAAGCAGTTATTGCAGCAGCATCGAATACCAATTGACGATTCCATGTAGCAGCCTGCCCTATTTGTTGAGGAAAAAAAGTTGCAGCTGAAACATAAGTAGCACCATGAATTGCATCAAACCCATACACCAATGGAATTTTCAACTCGGTTGTAAGTGCTTTTTTTTGTAACTCGTCTACAATTTCATTCCATCCATTTGCAGACATGGCTTTATTGTTAGATGTATTTAATACAGAACCTATCTTATACTTTACGATAGCATCGGTCACTTTTGCTTCATCTAACAGAAAAGGCGAATCGGGTGCTTGTTTTTTACCAAGTACATCTAATGTTATCTGAGCCATTTGACCTACTTTTTGCTCTAACGACATTTGTTGTAACAAAGATTGGGCTTTGCCATTGACTGTATCAGTTTTACTGCTTTTGCAGGCAAATAAACTGGTACAAAACAAACCAATACCTAAAATATAATATGCTGTATTTTTCATAATTGAATGTCTTTTTATAAATAATTGCAGACATTAAGTTTTAAAAAAGTGGAGGTATTAACTTAAAAAAGAAGATACGATCCACTTTATAACGACTGTTATAAGAACCAGTAAAAAATTATACTACTTTATTGATACACTCTAACATAATCTACTTCCATAGTTGCAGTACTAAAAGTAGGATCTACAGGACCACCAAAATTTCCGCCCATTGCAAAATTCAGAATAACAAAAAAGTTTTGGTTAAAAGGCAATGATACCGAATTGGCAAAATTGTAAAACGGCACATCATCTACCAAAAACTGAATTGCTGTAGGCGACCAAATGGCACTATACTTGTGAAATTCTGTACTTGCATTTGTAATAGTTACTGTACCTCCAACTGCACTGCCACCAGAGAATCCAGGATAATGCAATGTTCCATAAATTTTATTCAGTTGGCTTCCTTTGTGTTCCATAATATCAATTTCGCCACAAGCAGGCCAACCCACAGTAGAAATATTATTACCCAGCATCCATATTGCAGGCCAAGTACCAACACCAGCTGGTAACTTAGCTCTTACTTCAATTTTTCCATACTTAAATGAAAATTTATCTTTCGTTAATAAACGGGCCGACGTATAGTTGCTTCCACTAAAACTTTCTGCTTTAGCAATAATTTTTAGCGTACCATTTGATACAACTGCATTATCTAAGCGGTTTGTATAATATTGTAATTCATTATTACCCCATCCACCAGAGCCTGTACCAATATCATAACCCCATCTTGACGAATTAGGAGCACCAGCTACATCAAATTCTTCAGACCAAAGAAGTGAAGTGCTTACAGTAACAGTTACCTGAATTGATTTGGATATTGTTTGACCTGTGCTACTTTTTGCAATAACATTTACTGTATAGGTACCAGATGCTGGATACTTATAGGTAACAGTACCATTAGCTACTGTTTGAAATACTCCATTAC